>NZ_JBWKWW010000029.1:0-613 GCF_059422425.1 Pseudomonas sp. GW821-FHT01E05 | reverse complement strand
GGCAGCCATTGCCAGGAGACAATGATGATGATCGACAGCAGCGGGTAGTGCGCCAGCCAGTCCACCGGTTGCGCGCCGAACAGCTTCCAGACGTAGGCGAGAATCCCCGACACCGGATGGAAAATCAGGTTCTTCCAGATCAACGCACCCACGGTGGGCATGATGAAAAACGGTGAGATCAGCAGTACGCGGACGATGCCGCGCCCGAGAAACTCGCTGGCCTCCAGCAAGGCGCTGATCAACACCCCCAGTACCACGCTGATCAGCAGCACGCTGCCGACCAGCAACAGGGTATTGGTGGCGCCGGGCAGGAAGCCCGAATCGCTCAGGAAGTAGGTGAAGTTCTCCAGCCCCACGAACTGGTTTTCACCAGGGTAGAGCAGGCTGTAGCGGATCAGCGAAAAGTACAGGGTCATGCCCAACGGCACGATCATCCACAGCAGTAACAGCGCCACCGAGGGGCTGACCAGAAACCAGCCGGGATTGCTCAGGCGGCTTTTGCGAACCGGCTGGGGAATTTCCATATGTGCTTTGAGCGTCGAAGTATTCATGGTGATCACAACCGATTGGTGACAGGCAGATGAAGATCAAATGTGGGAGCGACGGTGCGGCG
>NZ_JBWKWW010000028.1:0-2978 GCF_059422425.1 Pseudomonas sp. GW821-FHT01E05 | reverse complement strand
TACCAGATGCAGGATCAGTTTGGGGCGCTCTCGACCAGTAGCGTGGACGTGACCATCACCGGCACCAATGACGCGCCAGTGGCGGTGGCCGATGTGGCCGCCGGCACGGAAAACCAGACCCTGACCCTCAACGTGCTGGCCAACGACACCGATGTCGATGACGGCCACCAGTTCACGCTGAACTCGGTCAGTGCGCCGGCAAACAAGGGCACGGCCAGCGTGGTCGGCAACCAGCTGGTGTTCAACCCAGGGAGCGACTTCGACCACCTGGCGCAAGGCGTGGTCGAGCACGTAACGCTCAACTACCAGATGCAGGATCAGTACGGGGCGCTCTCGAGTTCCACGGTGGACGTCACGATCACCGGCACCAACGATGCGCCGGTGGCGGTGGCCGATGTGGCTGCCGGTACAGAGAACCAGACCCTGACCCTCGACGTGCTGGCCAACGATACCGACGTCGACGACGGCCACGCGTTCACCTTGGTCAGCGCCAGCGCGCCGATCGGCCAGGGCAGTGCCAGCGTGGTCGGCAACCAGCTGCAGTTCAACCCAGGGGCCGATTTCGACCATCTGGCGCAGGGCGCCACGGCCAGCGTCACGCTCAGCTACAACATGACCGACGAGCATGGCGCGCCCGCCAGCAGCACCGTGGTGGTGACCATCACCGGCACCAACGACGCGCCGGTGGCGGTGGCCGATGCGGCCGCCGGCACGGAAAACCAGACCCTGACGATCGACGTGCTGGCCAACGACACCGATGTCGACGACGGCCACCTGTTCACGCTGAACGCGGCGAGTGCGCCGGCAAACAAGGGCACGGCCAGCGTGGTCGGCAACCAGCTGGTGTTCAACCCGGGGAGCGATTTCGACCATCTGGCGCAAGGCGTGGTCGAGCACGTGACCCTCAACTACCAGATGCAGGACCAGTACGGGGCGCTCTCGAGTTCCACGGTGGACGTCACGATCACCGGCACCAACGATGCGCCGGTGGCGGTGGCCGATACGGCTGCCGGCACGGAAAACCAGACCCTCATGATTGACGTGCTGGCCAATGACACCGATGTCGATGACGGCCACCTGTTCACGCTGAACTCGGTCAGTGCGCCGGCAAACAAGGGCACGGCCAGCGTGGTCGGCAACCAGCTGGTGTTCAACCCGGGGGCCGACTTCGACCACCTGGCGCAGGGCGTGGTCGAGCACGTGACGCTCAACTACCAGATGCAGGATCAGTACGGGGCACTCTCGACCAGCAGCGTGGATGTGACGATCACCGGCACCAACGATGCGCCGGTGGCGGTGGCCGATGTGGCTGCCGGTACAGAGAACCAGGCCCTGACCGTCAACGTGCTGGCCAATGACACCGATGTCGATGACGGCCACCTATTCACGCTGAACTCGGTCAGTGCGCCGGCGAACAAGGGCACGGCCAGCGTAGTCGGCAACCAGCTGGTGTTCAACCCGGGGGCCGATTTCGACCACCTGGCGCAAGGCGTGGTCGAGCACGTGACGCTCAGCTACCAGATGCAGGATCAGTACGGGGCACTCTCGAGTTCCACGGTGGACGTGACCATCACCGGCACCAACGATGCGCCGGTAGCGGTGGCCGATACGGCTGCCGGTACAGAGAACCAGATGCTGACCCTCAACGTGCTGGCCAATGACACCGACATCGATGACGGCCACCTGTTCACGCTGAACGCGGTCAGTGCGCCGGCGCACAAGGGTACGGCCAGCGTGGTCGGCAACCAGCTGGTGTTCAACCCGGGGAGCGACTTCGACCACCTGGCACAGGGCGTGGTCGAGCACGTGACGCTCAGCTACCAGATGCAGGATCAGTACGGGGCGCTCTCGAGTTCCACGGTGGATGTGACGATCACCGGCACCAACGATGCGCCGGTAGCGGTGGCCGATACGGCTGCCGGCACGGAAAACCAGACCCTGACGATCGACGTGCTGGCCAACGATACCGATGTCGATGACGGCCACCTGTTCACGCTGAACGCGGCGAGTGCGCCAGCGAGCAAGGGCACGGCCAGCGTGGTCGGCAACCAGCTGGTGTTCAACCCAGGGAGCGACTTCGACCACCTGGCGCAAGGCGTGGTCGAGCACGTCACGCTCAACTACCAGATGCAGGACCAGTATGGGGCACTCTCGACCAGCAGCGTGGATGTGACCATCACCGGCACCAACGATGCGCCGGTGGCGGTGGCCGATACGGCCGCCGGTACAGAGAACCAGACCCTGACGATCGACGTGCTGGCCAACGACACCGATGTCGATGACGGCCACCTGTTCACGCTGAACGCGGCGAGTGCGCCGGCAAACAAGGGCACGGCCAGCGTGGTCGGCAACCAGCTGCAGTTCAACCCGGGGAGCGATTTCGACCACCTGGCGCAAGGCGTGGTCGAACACGTGACGCTCAACTATCAGATGCAGGATCAGTACGGGGCACTCTCGAGTTCCACGGTGGACGTGACCATCACCGGCACCAACGACGCGCCGGTAGCGGTGGCCGATACGACTGCCGGTACAGAGAACCAGACCCTGACCGTCAACGTGCTGGCCAACGACACCGATGTCGATGACGGCCACCTGTTCACGCTGAACTCGGTCAGTGCGCCGGCGAACAAGGGCACGGCCAGCGTGGTCGGCAACCAGCTGGTGTTCAACCCGGGGAGCGACTTCGACCACCTGGCGCAGGGCGTGGTCGAACACGTGACCCTCAACTACCAGATGCAGGACCAGTACGGGGCGCTCTCGAGTTCCACGGTGGATGTGACCATCACCGGCACCAACGATGCGCCGGTGGCGGTGGCCGATACGGCTGCCGGTACAGAGAACCAGACCCTGACCCTCAACGTGCTGGCCAACGACACCGATGTCGACGACGGCCACCTGTTCACGCTGAACTCGGTCAGTGCGCCGGCAAACAAGGGCACGGCCAGCGTGGTCGGCAACCAGCTGGTGTTCAACCCGGG
>NZ_JBWKWW010000027.1:3675-5277 GCF_059422425.1 Pseudomonas sp. GW821-FHT01E05 | reverse complement strand
TCGGCGATGCATCGTTTCACTGCTGAGTTCGGGATGGGATCAGGTGGTTCCAATGCTCTATGGTCGTCAAGAAATTCGGGTACCGAGTCGTGGCCTGTTGGCCGCGCTTCAGCAAATTGGGTATGTGATAGCTTCGGTGTTTTGCAAGTCTCTCGAACTTTCGGTTCGTTTCGTCTTCACACACCGCAATCTGGCGCTCTCTCGAGTCAACAAATTGCTTGGGTGTTATATGGTCAAGCCTCACGGGCAATTAGTATTGGTTAGCTCAACGCCTCACAGCGCTTACACACCCAACCTATCAACGTCGTAGTCTTCGACGGCCCTTCAGGGAACTCAAGGTTCCAGTGAGATCTCATCTTGAGGCTAGTTTCCCGCTTAGATGCTTTCAGCGGTTATCTATTCCGAACATAGCTACCCGGCAATGCCACTGGCGTGACAACCGGAACACCAGAGGTTCGTCCACTCCGGTCCTCTCGTACTAGGAGCAGCCCCTCTCAAATCTCAAACGTCCACGGCAGATAGGGACCGAACTGTCTCACGACGTTCTAAACCCAGCTCGCGTACCACTTTAAATGGCGAACAGCCATACCCTTGGGACCGGCTTCAGCCCCAGGATGTGATGAGCCGACATCGAGGTGCCAAACACCGCCGTCGATATGAACTCTTGGGCGGTATCAGCCTGTTATCCCCGGAGTACCTTTTATCCGTTGAGCGATGGCCCTTCCATACAGAACCACCGGATCACTAAGACCTACTTTCGTACCTGCTCGACGTGTCTGTCTCGCAGTCAAGCGCGCTTTTGCCTTTATACTCTACGACCGATTTCCGACCGGTCTGAGCGCACCTTCGTACTCCTCCGTTACTCTTTAGGAGGAGACCGCCCCAGTCAAACTACCCACCATACACTGTCCTCGATCCGGATAACGGACCTGAGTTAGAACCTCAAAGTTGCCAGGGTGGTATTTCAAGGATGGCTCCACGCAGACTGGCGTCCACGCTTCAAAGCCTCCCACCTATCCTACACAAGCAAATTCAAAGTCCAGTGCAAAGCTATAGTAAAGGTTCACGGGGTCTTTCCGTCTAGCCGCGGATACACTGCATCTTCACAGCGATTTCAATTTCACTGAGTCTCGGGTGGAGACAGCGCCGCCATCGTTACGCCATTCGTGCAGGTCGGAACTTACCCGACAAGGAATTTCGCTACCTTAGGACCGTTATAGTTACGGCCGCCGTTTACCGGGGCTTCGATCAAGAGCTTCGCGTTAGCTAACCCCATCAATTAACCTTCCGGCACCGGGCAGGCGTCACACCCTATACGTCCACTTTCGTGTTTGCAGAGTGCTGTGTTTTTAATAAACAGTCGCAGCGGCCTGGTATCTTCGACCGGCATGGGCTTACGGAGCAAGTCCTTCACCCTCACCGGCGCACCTTCTCCCGAAGTTACGGTGCCATTTTGCCTAGTTCCTTCACCCGAGTTCTCTCAAGCGCCTTGGTATTCTCTACCCAACCACCTGTGTCGGTTTGGGGTACGGTTCCTGGTTACCTGAAGCTTAGAAGCTTTTCTTGGAAGCATGGCATCAACCACTTCGTCATCTAAAAGAT
>NZ_JBWKWW010000027.1:1862-3578 GCF_059422425.1 Pseudomonas sp. GW821-FHT01E05 | reverse complement strand
TGGACTCCCGGATTTACCTAAGAGTCCAGCCTACCACCTTAAACTTGGACAACCAACGCCAAGCTGGCCTAGCCTTCTCCGTCCCTCCATCGCAATAACCAGAAGTACAGGAATATTAACCTGTTTTCCATCGACTACGCTTTTCAGCCTCGCCTTAGGGACCGACTAACCCTGCGTCGATTAACGTTGCGCAGGAAACCTTGGTCTTTCGGCGTGGGTGTTTTTCACACCCATTGTCGTTACTCATGTCAGCATTCGCACTTCTGATACCTCCAGCAAGCTTCTCAACTCACCTTCACAGGCTTACAGAACGCTCCTCTACCGCATCACCTAAGTGATACCCGTAGCTTCGGTGTATGGTTTGAGCCCCGTTACATCTTCCGCGCAGGCCGACTCGACTAGTGAGCTATTACGCTTTCTTTAAAGGGTGGCTGCTTCTAAGCCAACCTCCTAGCTGTCTAAGCCTTCCCACATCGTTTCCCACTTAACCATAACTTTGGGACCTTAGCTGACGGTCTGGGTTGTTTCCCTTTTCACGACGGACGTTAGCACCCGCCGTGTGTCTCCCATGCTCGGCACTTGTAGGTATTCGGAGTTTGCATCGGTTTGGTAAGTCGGGATGACCCCCTAGCCGAAACAGTGCTCTACCCCCTACAGTGATACATGAGGCGCTACCTAAATAGCTTTCGAGGAGAACCAGCTATCTCCGAGCTTGATTAGCCTTTCACTCCGATCCACAGGTCATCCGCTAACTTTTCAACGGTAGTCGGTTCGGTCCTCCAGTTAGTGTTACCCAACCTTCAACCTGCCCATGGATAGATCGCCCGGTTTCGGGTCTATTCCCAGCGACTAGACGCCCTATTAAGACTCGCTTTCGCTACGCCTCCCCTATTCGGTTAAGCTCGCCACTGAAAATAAGTCGCTGACCCATTATACAAAAGGTACGCAGTCACCCAACAAAGTGGGCTCCCACTGCTTGTACGCATACGGTTTCAGGATCTATTTCACTCCCCTCTCCGGGGTTCTTTTCGCCTTTCCCTCACGGTACTAGTTCACTATCGGTCAGTCAGTAGTATTTAGCCTTGGAGGATGGTCCCCCCATATTCAGACAAGGTTTCTCGTGCCCCGTCCTACTCGATTTCATGACCAAGAGATTTTCGCGTACAGGGCTATCACCCACTATGGCCGCACTTTCCAGAGCGTTCCGCTAATCTCAAAGCCACTTAAGGGCTAGTCCCCGTTCGCTCGCCACTACTAAGGGAATCTCGGTTGATTTCTTTTCCTCAGGGTACTTAGATGTTTCAGTTCCCCTGGTTCGCCTCTTGCACCTATGTATTCAGTACAAGATAACCATCTTATGATGGCTGGGTTCCCCCATTCAGACATCTCCGGATCACAGTCTGTTTGCCGACTCCCCGAAGCTTTTCGCAGGCTACCACGTCTTTCATCGCCTCTGACTGCCAAGGCATCCACCGTATGCGCTTCTTCACTTGACCATATAACCCCAAGCAATCTGGTTATACTGTGAAGACGACATTCGCCGAAAATTCGCAATTACTCACAAATTTTACCTTAGCCTGATCCACTACCAGTGAAAGTAGTGTTCAGTCTATCTTTCTATCACATACCCAAATTTTTAAAGAACGATCTAATCAAAGACTAGAAATCAACATTCACCATCGTTCGATGGAATGCTCATTTCTAAGCTTTAACACA
>NZ_JBWKWW010000026.1:0-5315 GCF_059422425.1 Pseudomonas sp. GW821-FHT01E05 | reverse complement strand
GTGGTCGGCAACCAGCTGGTGTTCAACCCGGGGAGCGATTTCGATCACCTGGCGCAGGGCGTGGTCGAGCACGTGACGCTCAGCTACCAGATGCAGGATCAGTACGGGGCACTCTCGAGTTCCACGGTGGACGTGACGATCACCGGCACCAACGATGCGCCGGTAGCGGTGGCCGATACGGCTGCCGGTACGGAAAACCAGACCCTGACGATCGACGTGCTGGCCAATGACACCGACATCGATGACGGCCACCTGTTCACGCTGAACGCGGTCAGTGCACCGGCAAACAAGGGCACAGCCAGCGTGGTCGGCAACCAGCTGCAGTTCAACCCGGGGAGCGATTTCGACCACCTGGCGCAAGGCGTGGTCGAGCACGTGACGCTCAGCTACCAGATGCAGGATCAGTATGGGGCGCTCTCGAGCTCCACGGTGGATGTGACGATCACCGGCACCAACGATGCGCCGGTGGCGGTGGCCGATACGGCTGCCGGCACGGAAAACCAGACCCTGACGATCGACGTGCTGGCCAACGATACCGACGTCGACGACGGCCACCTGTTCACCTTGGTCAGCGCCGGCGCGCCGATCGGTCAGGGCAGTGCCAGCGTGGTCGGCAACCAACTGGTGTTCAACCCGGGGAGCGACTTCGATCATCTGGCGCAAGGCGTGGTCGAGCACGTGACGCTCAACTATCAGATGCAGGACCAGTACGGGGCACTCTCGAGTTCCACGGTGGACGTGACGATCACCGGCACCAACGACGCGCCGGTGGCGGTGGCCGATACGGCCGCCGGCACGGAAAACCAGACCCTCACCCTCGACGTGCTGGCCAATGACACCGATGTCGATGACGGCCACCTGTTCACCTTGGTCAGCGCCAGCGCGCCGATCGGTCAGGGCAGCGCCAGCGTCGCGGGCAACCAGCTGCAGTTCAACCCGGGGGCCGACTTCGACCACCTGGCGCAAGGCGTGGTCGAGCACGTGACGCTCAGCTATCAGATGCAGGATCAGTATGGGGCGCTCTCGAGCTCCACGGTGGACGTGACGATCACCGGCACCAACGATGCGCCGGTGGCGGTGGTCGATGTGGCCGCCGGCACGGAGAACCAGACCCTGACGATCGACGTGCTGGCCAATGACACCGATGTCGACGACGGCCACCTGTTCACCTTGGTCAGCGCCAGCGCGCCGATCGGCCAGGGCAGTGCCAGCGTGGTCGGCAACCAGCTACAGTTCAACCCAGGGGCCGACTTCGACCACCTGGCGCAGGGCGTGGTCGAACACGTGACGCTCAGCTACAACATGACCGACGAGCACGGCGCGCCCGCCAGCAGCACCGTGGTGGTGACCATCACCGGCACCAACGACGCGCCGGTAGCGGTGGCCGATGCGGCTGCCGGTACAGAGAACCAGACCCTCATGATTGACGTGCTGGCCAACGACACCGATGTCGACGACGGCCACGCGTTCACCTTGGTCAGCGCCAGCGCGCCGATCGGCCAAGGCAGTGCCAGCGTTGCGGGCAACCAACTGGTGTTCAACCCGGGGAGCGATTTCGACCATCTGGCGCAGGGCGCCACGGCCAGCGTCACGCTCAGCTACAACATGACCGACGAGTACGGCGCGCCCGCCAGCAGCACCGTAGTGGTGACCATCACCGGCACCAATGACGCGCCGGTGGCGGTGGCCGATGCGGCTGCCGGCACGGAAAACCAGCCCCTGACGATTGACGTGCTGGCCAATGACACCGACGTCGACGACGGCCACGCGTTCACCTTGGTCAGCGCCAGCGCGCCGATCGGTCAGGGCAGTGCCAGCGTCGCGGGCAACCAGCTACAGTTCAACCCGGGAGCCGATTTCGATCACCTGGCGCAAGGTGCGGTCGAGCACGTGACGCTCAACTATCAGATGCAGGATCAGTACGGGGCACTCTCGACCAGCAGCGTGGATGTGACCATCACCGGCACCAACGATGCGCCGGTGGCGGTGGCCGATGTGGCCGCCGGCACGGAAAACCAGACCCTGACGATCGACGTGCTGGCCAATGACACCGATGTCGATGACGGTCATGTGTTCACGCTGAACTCGGTCAGTGCGCCGGCGAACAAGGGCACGGCCAGCGTGGTCGGCAACCAGCTGGTGTTCAACCCGGGGAGCGATTTCGACCATCTGGCGCAGGGCGCCACGGCCAGCGTCATGCTCAGCTACAACATGACCGACGAGCATGGAGCGCCCGCCAGCAGCACCGTAGTGGTGACCATCACCGGCACCAACGACGCGCCGGTGGCGGTGGCCGATGCGGCCGTCGGCACGGAAAACCAGACCCTCACCCTCGACGTGCTGGCCAACGACACCGATGTCGACGACGGCCACCTGTTCACGCTGAACGCGGCGAGTGCGCCGGCAAACAAGGGCACGGCCAGCGTGGTCGGCAACCAGCTGCAGTTCAACCCGGGGAGCGACTTCGACCACCTGGCGCAGGGCGTGGTCGAGCACGTGACCCTCAGCTATCAGATGCAGGATCAGTACGGGGCACTCTCGACCAGCAGCGTGGATGTGACCATCACCGGCACCAACGATGCGCCGGTAGCGGTGGTCGATACGGCCGCCGGCACGGAGAACCAGACCCTGACGATCGACGTGCTGGCCAACGACACCGACGTCGACGACGGCCACGCGTTCACCTTGGTCAGCGCCAGCGCGCCGATCGGTCAGGGCAGTGCCAGCGTCGCGGGCAACCAGCTGGTGTTCAACCCGGGGAGCGATTTCGACCATCTGGCGCAAGGCGTGGTCGAACACGTGACCCTCAGTTACCAGATGCAGGACCAGTACGGGGCGCTCTCGAGTTCCACGGTGGACGTCACCATCACCGGCACCAACGATGCGCCGGTAGCGGTGGTTGATACGGCCGCCGGCACGGAAAACCAGACCCTGACGATCGACGTGCTGGCCAATGACACCGATGTCGATGACGGCCACCTGTTGACGCTGAACTCGGTCAGTGCGCCGGCAAACAAGGGCACGGCCAGCGTGGTCGGCAACCAGCTGGTGTTCAACCCGGGGAGCGATTTTGACCACCTGGCGCAAGGCGCCACGGCCAGTGTCACGCTCAGCTACAACATGACCGACGAGCACGGCGCGCCCGCCAGCAGCACCGTGGTGGTGACGATCACCGGCACCAACGATGCGCCGGTAGCGGTGGTCGATACAGCCGCCGGTACGGAAAACCAGACCCTGACGATTGACGTGCTGGCCAACGACACTGATGTCGACGACGGCCATGCGTTCACCTTGGTCAGCGCCAGCGCGCCGATCGGCCAGGGCAGCGCCAGCGTGGTCGGCAACCAGCTGGTGTTCAACCCGGGGGCCGACTTCGACCACCTGGCGCAAGGCGCCACGGCTAGCGTCACGCTCAGCTACAACATGACCGACGAGCACGGCGCGCCCGCCAGCAGCACCGTGGTGGTGACGATCACCGGCACCAACGACGCGCCGGTAGCGGTGGCCGATGCGGCCGCCGGTACAGAGAACCAGACCCTGACGATCGACGTGCTGGCCAACGACACCGATGTCGACGACGGCCACGCGTTCACCTTGGTCAGCGCCAGCGCGCCGATCGGCCAGGGCAGCGCCAGCGTCGCGGGCAACCAGCTACAGTTCAACCCAGGAGCCGACTTCGACCACCTGGCGCAAGGCGCCACGGCCAGCGTCACGCTCAGCTACAACATGACCGACGAGCACGGCGCGCCCGCCAGCAGCACCGTGGTGGTGACGATCACCGGCACCAACGATGCGCCGGTAGCGGTGGTCGATACAGCCGCCGGCACAGAGAACCAGACCCTGACGATTGACGTGCTGGCCAACGACACCGATGTCGACGACGGCCACGCGTTCACCTTGGTCAGCGCCAGCGCGCCGATCGGCCAGGGCACGGCCAGCGTCGCGGGCAACCAGCTGGTGTTCAATCCGGGGAGCGATTTCGACCACCTGGCGCAAGGCGCCACGGCCAGCGTCACGCTCAGCTACAACATGACCGACGAGCACGGCGCGCCCGCCAGCAGCACCGTGGTGGTGACGATCACCGGCACCAACGATGCGCCGGTAGCTGTGGTCGATACGGCCGCCGGCACAGAGAACCAGACCCTGACGATTGACGTGCTGGCAAACGACACTGATGTCGACGACGGCCATGCGTTCACCTTGGTCAGCGCCAGCGCGCCGATCGGCCAGGGCAGCGCCAGCGTTGCGGGCAACCAGCTGCAGTTCAACCCGGGAGCCGATTTTGATCATCTGGCGCAGGGCGTGGTCGAACACGTGACCCTCAACTACCAGATGCAGGACCAGTACGGGGCGCTCTCGAGTTCCACGGTGGATGTGACGATCACCGGCACCAACGATGCGCCGGTAGCGGTGGCCGATACGGCCGCCGGCACAGAGAACCAGACCCTGACGATTGACGTGCTGGCCAACGACACTGATGTCGACGACGGCCATGCGTTCACCTTGGTCAGCGCCAGCGCGCCGATCGGTCAGGGCAGTGCCAGCGTCGCGGGCAACCAGCTGGTGTTCAACCCGGGGAGCGATTTCGACCACCTGGCGCAAGGCGCCACGGCCAGTGTCACGCTCAGCTACAACATGACCGACGAGCACGGCGCGCCCGCCAGCAGCACCGTGGTGGTGACCATCACCGGCACCAACGATGCGCCGGTAGCTGTGGTCGATACGGCCGCCGGCACAGAGAACCAGACCCTGACGATTGACGTGCTGGCAAACGACACTGATGTCGACGACGGCCATGCGTTCACCTTGGTCAGCGCCAGCGCGCCGATCGGCCAGGGCAGCGCCAGCGTTGCGGGCAACCAGCTGCAGTTCAACCCGGGAGCCGATTTTGATCATCTGGCGCAGGGCGTGGTCGAACACGTGACCCTCAACTACCAGATGCAGGACCAGTACGGGGCGCTCTCGAGTTCCACGGTGGACGTGACGATCACCGGCACCAACGATGCGCCGGTAGCGGTGGCCGATACGGCCGCCGGCACAGAGAACCAGACCCTGACGATTGACGTGCTGGCAAACGACACTGATGTCGACGACGGCCATGCGTTCACCTTGGTCAGCGCCAGCGCGCCGATCGGCCAGGGCAGCGCCAGCGTTGCGGGCAACCAGCTGCAGTTCAACCCGGGAGCCGATTTTGATCATCTGGCGCAGGGCGTGGTCGAACACGTGACCCTCAACTACCAGATGCAGGACCAGTACGGGGCGCTCTCGAGTTCCACGGTGGACGTGACGATCACCGGCACCAACGATGCGCCGGT
>NZ_JBWKWW010000025.1:0-6067 GCF_059422425.1 Pseudomonas sp. GW821-FHT01E05 | reverse complement strand
TTCGCCGCCGGACGCAGCCTTCGGCAGCTGCTACGGGGGACAGTGCTGAACCTGAAATTCCTTAACTGACTGGCATTGGCCGAATATGGCTGCATCTATAATCAGCCCGCCGTGATAACCAGGCACGAGCGGACAATCCTCAAACGACACCGTCACTGGACGTTCACCATGACTGATCTTTCTGCCTTTCCCATCACCCGAAAATGGCCTGCCCGGTACCCTGAGTGGATTCAGCTCTATTCCTTGCCGACCCCTAACGGCGTCAAGGTGTCGATCATGCTTGAAGAAATCGGTCTGCCTTACGAGCCTCACCGTGTGGGCTTTGACACCAACGATCAACTGTCTCCCGAGTTTATGTCGCTCAACCCTAACAACAAGATCCCGGCGATCCTTGACCCTCACGGCCCGGGCGACCAACCGCTGGCACTGTTCGAGTCCGGGGCGATTCTGATCTACCTGGCCGACAAGAGCGGGCAACTGCTGGCGCAGGAGTCGGCAGCGCGCTACGAGACGATCCAGTGGCTGATGTTTCAGATGGGGGGGATCGGCCCGATGTTCGGCCAGGTCGGCTTCTTCAATAAGTTCGCCGGCAAGGATTTCGAAGACAAGCGCCCCCGCGATCGTTTTGTCGCAGAGACCAGGCGTTTGCTGAATGTGCTTGAAGCGCGGCTGACCGGCCGCAACTGGATCATGGGCGAGCGCTACACCATCGCCGACATCGCGACGTTCCCGTGGGTGCGCAACTTGATCGGGTTTTATGAGGCCGGGGATCTGGTGGGAATCAACGACTATCCCAACGTGTTACGGGTGCTGGAGCGATTTGTGGCGCGGCCGGCGGTTGTGCGGGGGCTGGAAATCCCTAAGTCAGTGCTTTAGACATACGTCAAGGCGCCGCCGAATATTCAGCTGCTCGGCGGTTTCACTGAGCAATCGAGGAAAAGACGATGAGCATCGTGCTGCCTGAACCCCTTGCCGATTATTTTTCGGGCGAGAAAACCACAGATTCCACTGCATTAGAACGCTGTTTCACCACCGACGCCAACGTCCGCGATGAAGGGCAGGTGTATCAGGGACTGGAAGCCATTAAAGCCTGGAAACAAGCGGCACAGGCCAAGTACCAATATAGCGTCGAGCCTCTGAGCGTCTCGCAAGAGAAAGGCACTACGCTGGTGCGCGCCCGGCTCGTCGGAAATTTTCCGGGTAGCCCGGTCGAGGTCACTTACCGCTTTGTCCTGCAGCAGGGACGGATTGCTTCGCTGGGTATCGGCGCATGAGCACGAGACCGTCCCTACGATCTCACTCGTCATTGTTGCGAAATCTGTAACAAACTCTTTCTGAAGTGACGTTTGTGTCGTTCCGGGATGCGGGCATAAGCTCTCATCCCTTTAGACGTTCGTCTCGTTTACACCCTTGGCCTACCTTCAGGAAAACCAATGTCCAGCCAGTTCCCAGAAGCACGTCCACGTCGTCTGCGACGTTCCGCCAGCCTGCGCAGACTGTTCCAGGAAACCGAATTCACGCTCAATGATCTGGTGCTGCCAATTTTCGTCGAGGAGGAAATCGATGATTTTGTCCCGATCAAAAGCATGCCCGGCGTGATGCGCATTCCCGAGTCGAAACTGGCAGGTGAAATCGAGCGTTATGCGCGGGCAGGTATCAAGTCGGTGATGACCTTTGGTGTGTCGCATCATCTGGATGGCGCGGGCAGCGACACCTGGAATGAGCGCGGTCTGGTTTCGCGCATGGCGAGCATCTGCAAGGACGCCGTGCCGGACATGATCGTCATGTCGGACACCTGCTTTTGCGAGTACACCGATCACGGCCATTGCGGCGTGATGCACGGCGGTGAGGTCGATAACGACAAGACACTGATCAATCTGGGCAAGCAAGCGGTCGCCGCCGCGCGAGCCGGCGCAGATGTCATCGCACCGTCAGCGGCGATGGACGGGCAGGTCCAGGCCATCCGTCGTGCCCTCGACGAGGCTGGTTTCAGTAACACGGCGATCATGGCCTACTCGACCAAATTCGCATCGGCGCTTTACGGCCCGTTCCGCGAAGCCGGCGGCAGTGCGCTGAAGGGCGACCGCAAAAGCTATCAAATGAACCCGATGAATCGCCGCGAAGCGGTGCGCGAGTCGCTACTGGATGAACAAGAAGGCGCCGACGCCTTGATGGTCAAACCAGCGGGCGCTTATCTGGACATCATCCGCGATATTCGCGAGGCCTCGCGGCTACCGTTGGCGGCTTATCAGGTGAGTGGCGAATACGCGATGATCAAATTCGCCGCCGCGGCTGGCGCAATAGATGAAGAACGCATTGTTCGAGAAAGCCTGGGCGCGATCAAGCGCGCGGGTGCGGACCTGATCTTCAGCTACTTTGCGATGGATCTGGCGCTGAGCGGGATTTGAAGCCTGATGTCTCCTGGCTTGGACTAAGCTGATCCACGTTCACGATCGGGAGGAGCCAGGCATGAACATCGAACCGTCGGACGGGGTGGTAACGCTGCTGGTGCGGCACCGAGTCAAACAGGGCCAGGATGAGAAGTATGAAGCCTGGTTGCGCCGCACTATCGCTATTGCCCGCAATTACCCGGGGCATCTGGGAATCGATGTGGTGCGCGGGCAAAACGGTGGGCTGGCACTCTTCACCAGTGTGTTGCGCTTCGCCACGACCGGGCAATTGCAGCACTGGCTGGACTCCGAAGATCGTCAGCGTCTGGTAGCGGAAGCGCAGCCAATGCTGGCCGATGGTGATCAGACCGAGGTCAACGCCGACCGTGAATTCTGGTTTACGCCGGTCGATGCTGACGGGCAGGCTCCACCACCGCGCTGGAAGCAGGCCTGCGTCACCTTTCTGGTGATCCTGCCCTTGAGTTTTCTGGTGCCGATGTTGTGGACGCCACTGTTCGTCCGGCAGCCGTGGCTGGGCGGTTACGTGCAGAGCAACGTGCTGATCACCTTGAGCATCGTGCTGTTGGTGGTCTATGTGTTCATGCCACCGGTGACCCGGCTGTTCAGCAAGTGGCTGCAGCCAAGGTCTGCGCCATGATGACTAAGGCCCGGGCCGGATCCCGCGCTCACTGAAATAGCGCTCGAGAACCGTTGGGTCGCTGGACAGTTCAGCGAGCGCCACGTAGGTATCGGGCCGCAACAGATAGAACGCATCGCGCGCAAGGCCGGCGGCTTCATGGACAGGTCCCCAAGGGAAAATGTGCAACGCAATGTAGTGATCAGCGCACCATGCAACGAGTGCGTCGCTGGCAAGGCCGTATACATGGACCTGCCAGGACATCCCCGACAGCGTATTGAAATTGTCGATATCGCCATCGTGCGCCCAGGGCAACCGATCACCGCCATGAACGTCGCCGGCGCTGCCGGCGCTCAGGGGCATTGCTCGATAGTTCAGGGTGATCTGCGAAATCGTGCGGAACATAAACTCGCGTACCGCTGCCAGTGAAGTGGCCTTGGCTAGCAGAAACGGTGCCAGGCGTGTCCGCACAATATTGGCAATGGGCCCATCGGCGGTGACGAAGCTGAACACCCGATCGGTGGTTGCCACCAGTCGTCGGGCAAATTCAATGCGCTCGGTTTCATAACTGTCCAGCAGCGTGTCCGAAGCGCTGCCCTTCAGCACGGCAGCGAGTTTCCAGGCGAGATTGATCGCATCGCCAATCCCGGTGTTCATCCCCTGACCGCCGGCGGGGCTGTGGACATGCGCGGCGTCGCCCAGCAGGAACGTTCGTCCGCTGCGGAAGTGGTCCGCCACCCGGTGATGCACACGATAGGTGGAAAACCAGTTCACCTTGAGTACTTGAACCTTGAGATGCTCGATGGCCCGGCTGCTGACGTCCTCGAACTTGAGCGTCTCGGCGTGTTCGGCGCGCTCGTCTCGTACCGTCCCGATCAACCGGGCACGTCCATGACCTGCATCTGCCAGGGGGAAGATTGCGAGGAAGTCTGCTTCGTCGAGGTCCACGTGCAGTTCACCGTTGATCGGCGGACCTGCTGCGTCCACATCGGCGACGTAGAAAACCTGCTGATAGGTGCCACCGGGAAAACCCGTATTAAGGGTTTTGCGCACCGTCGAACGGGCGCCGTCGCAACCCGCCAGGTAACGGGCTTCGCAGGTCTCTTCCTGCCCCTGAGCGTTGATCAAGTGCGCGGTGACGTATCCGTCGGCCTCCTCGAGGCTCTTCAGTTCGGTTTCGCGCTCTACCGAAACGCCGAACATTTCCAGACGTTCGATCAGCAGTTGTTCGTGTTCGTCCTGAGGGTACATTTCGAGGAAAGAATAAGGCGTCAGATCCTTGCCAATAGTCTCGAACGGCAAACGCGCAACCGGTTCGCCTTTGACCCAGAGGTTGGCCGCAGGCACCGTGTGACCGCGTTGCACAATGGCGTCTGCGAGGTCGAGCTGACGGTAGAGCTCGAGGGTTCGCGCCTGGACCGCCAGGGCTCGCGATGTTGTGCCTGGCAAAGCGGTCTTGTCGAGGATTCGCACCTTGATCCCCAGTTTGCTGAGCCAGAGCGCCAGAACCAGACCGGTCGGGCCGGCCCCAATGATCAGAACGTCACAGCGCTTCATGTCGTTGCCCTCCGATAGAGATCAATTTCACGCCGTAGAGTGTGCGCCTATGTTGAGCAGCTGACAGCTGGGTAAAAGCGGTTTGTGAGGGAACGTGTGAATCCCGGATGATTAAGGGAGCAGAGCCGAACGCAGCCTTCGGCAGCTGCTACGGGGAATGTGCGGAGCCACAAACTACTTGACTGACCGGCATTGAACAGCGGCTCGACTCAAGGGTCGATATCCGCGCCGGCTTTGTTCATAGTCGTTCCATCAGCCCAACGCGATCATTCGAGGAAGCATGCGATCAATTCGACTCATTGCGAGTATCGCCACACTGCTGGTGCTGGCCGGTTGCGGTAGCCAGCGCACTCAGGAGTCGCCTGCGCGACCGGAGCAGGTGAGGGCGAAGATTGTTCGACTGTTACCGGCGAAGACGGTTGATCGAGAGGGTTGGGCCACCGACATCTACGCCGCGTTCGCGGCGCAAGGCATTGCCCCGACCACGGAAAACCTCTGTTCAGTACTGGCAGTGACCGAGCAGGAGTCCACTTTTCAGGTTGACCCGCCAGTGCCGGGGCTGGGAAAAATTGCGCGAGATGAAATCGACCGCCGTGCGGCGAAGGTGCATGTCCCCAGTCTACTGGTGAGCGCGGCTTTGCAGGTTCGCTCGCCAAACGGCAAGAGTTACAGTGATCGGCTCAGTGCTGCGCGTACCGAAAAGGATCTCAGCGCCATTTTCGACGATTTCATTGGTATGGTGCCGATGGGGCGCAACCTCTTCGGGAACTTCAATCCGGTGCACACCGCCGGGCCGATGCAAGTCAGCATCGCGTTTGCCGAAACCCGGACCCGAGCCTATCCCTATCCCGTGGACGGCTCGATTCGCCACGAAGTGTTCAGCCGTCGCGGCGGGATGTACTTCGGCATTGCACATTTGCTGGGTTATCCGGTGAGTTACTCCAAACCGCTGTACCGCTTCGCCGATTTCAATGCCGGTTGGTACGCCAGCCGCAATGCCGCCTTCCAGAGCGCTGTCAGTCGCGCTTCGGGGATCGGGCTGGCACTCGATGGCGACCTGATTGCCTTTGGGTCCATCATGCCCGGAACGACCGAGTTGGCAGTGCGAACCCTGGGCAAGCAATTGGACATGCGTAACCCGACCATCAGAAGCCAGCTGGAGCAGGGCAATAGTCTTGAATTCGAAGACAGCACACTCTACAAGCGAGTCTTTGCTGTGGCCGAAAAGGCCGAAGGCAAGCCACTGCCACGGGCGATACTGCCAGGTATCGTTCTGCAAAGCCCGAAAATCACCCGCAAACTCACCACGGCCTGGTTTGCCAAACGGGTCGATGAACGCCATCAGCGCTGCATGGCACAGGCTTCGGGTGGCTGACGGGGGGGAGCGGCTTCCTGCACGTTTGGAACATGTCTAGTCCTGAAATAGGTTTACACCTGTTTCACCCTAACGCTCGATGACGCTGAACTCGCCTTACGCGACGTT
>NZ_JBWKWW010000024.1:0-7586 GCF_059422425.1 Pseudomonas sp. GW821-FHT01E05 | reverse complement strand
AAATCTCCACCAAGCCGCGCACCGGGCCCTCGATCACTACCTGACCCCGCCGCCATCGGGCAAGTCGCGCGCAAGCGACGAGCGTCCGCCCCAGTTCTTCACTGTCGCCCCGGACATCAACCCCGAAGCCTTGATGGCCCACACCTACGAAACCTTCTGCTCGGCCAGCACCCTGACCCTGGACCTTTCCGAAGATCTGGAGGGCAAACACCGCAACCTCGCCCTGGCGATTTATAGCCTCATGGAGTTGGGGTTGTTGTTGGTCGAAAAAATGATGGATCGCGAGCATTCGGTGAAGGTGTAGACAAGTGGAGCAAGCGCGCCCGCGTCAATCGCAGGCGCGCCAGAGTTGAAGGGGTTTGGGTTTGGCGCGGGACTTCGGCGCGCCCTGAGCCAGTCAGTAGAACAAAGGGGACACCCATTTCCGTCTCTGGGTGAGAAGCAGTCAAGTGCGATCGCCCGAGATGACTGCACCACTCTGCAGGCCAGCATCGAAAAACGGGGCGCCTTCAACGTTGCAGACAAAATCCAATGCTAACGGTTATTTCGAAAACTGCCAGGCGTCACGCCGACAACCTTCTTGAAGGCTCTGGTCATATGGCTCTGATCAAAAAATCCGCAACTAAAAGAAGCTTCCGCAATACTCGCGCCCCTGCGTAGAAGGTGTTGTACGTGGGCGATTCTTTTCTGGATTTGATAGCTGTGGGGAGAGATGCCGACGTTCTTTTTGAACACCCGGATCATGTACAGAGGATCGAGATCAACGAGCCTGGCGAGGTCTTCCAGCGGTATGTTTTTTTCAAACTCATCTTCCAGCTTCTTCTTGATGCGTTTTACCGCGTCACGTTCAGCGGCATCTGAAGACTTGACGTTCACTCCATTCCTCTGAAAAAGCTGTGTGACCAGCTCCAGCAGGAGGGTCTCGCGCTCAAGGCTTGGGTTGGACTTCTCAATGATCTGATGGTGATTCAAGAACGACTGGGCAAACACTTCGTCTTGAGTCAGCGCATGTTGAAAAAGATGAATGTGCTCGGAAGAGAACCTGTCCTGAAAGACCACGTTATTAAGCCATGCCGGGTCAATGTAGAGCATCCGATACATCCAGCCTTCGTCGCTTGCGGGAAGGCCGTCATGTATCTCTCCAGGGCTGATAGTGACCACGCTCCCGGCAGTTCCCAAGTGATGGGCGCCACGATAGAAGAGTTTTTCAACGCCGCTGCTTATGACGCCGATCGCATAGCGCTCATGTGAATGCCGACCAAATGACTGGGTACTGTAGCGAGCCGACAGCAATTCGCAATCGCCCTCAGGTATCCGCCAGAACCGAGAGAAATCCTCATTGATTCTTGGGGAGTTTTTTCCGCGCCGGCGCTCTTCCATGACCTGTCCAGTTTTGTGCAATACGTTCGAAAAATGGCCGAATAAACTTAGCACCCATTCCATAATGCAAGCTAGAGAAAATAATGCCGACAAAACTGGTTATCGGGGATTTCAATAAGTCCTCTTGGTCATTTCGGGCGTGGCTGGTTCTTGTGACGGCTGACGTTTCGTTTGAAACCGTTCAAATCAAACTGGAAGAAAAAGATACTCGCGAACGCATTCTGAAGTACTCCCCTTCAGGAAAGGTACCGGCGCTGCTTCAGGACGATATTGTTATCAACGACAGTCTGGCAATTTCTGAGCATATTGCGAGTGTCTACCCTGAAGCAAACTTGTGGCCGCAAGAACAACACATCAGAGCGCTGGCTCGGTCCGCGGCGGCGGAAATGCATTCCGGCTTTACTCATGTACGTACCCAGATGTCGTTTGGTTTGAACACCGGTGACACCCCAGAAGTTTTGACGACTGAAACGAAAGATGAAATTCAGCGTATCTTCAATATCTGGAGCCACTTAAGAAAGGTGAGCGGTTCCACGAAATTCCTCTGCGGTGAGTTTGGGGTTGTGGACGCAATGTTTGTCCCTGTAGTTTTTCGCTTTCGTCGCTACGGGATTGCCGTGCCAGCGCCGCTGCAAGCCTACGTCGATGCGGTGCTGGCTTACCCGCCGGTGCAGCAATGGCTGCATCTGGCCGCCGAAGAGATCTAGCGTGCCCGTAGCGTTAATGCTGCGCGGCTGAATCAGGGTGTTGCCTAACCATCAGTGGAGTCGCTATGTCGACCAACAGGGCTGTGCTTGAGTTGACGGTGGGTGGCTTGATGCTCAGCCTTTCTGCCTTGGCCGTGGCCTTCGCCCATATCGGAGCGGGGGGCGCCGGATTTTATCGAATGTTGTTTGCCTCGGTGTTGTTTTATCTGTCCTTGAAACTTCGCAAGATCCCGGTAAAGTTACAAAATAGCAAGGCCAGGTTATACACCGCGCTGGCGGGCGTGTTTTTAGCGGTTGATTTGATTTTTTGGCACCAGAGTATTTATATCGTCGGCCCGGGCATCGGTTCGATTCTGACCAATTGCCAAGTCTTCTTTATGACCCTCTTGGGACTTTATCTACTGAAGGAAAAGCCCTCGTTCTACTTTGTGATATCGATCACTTTGGCGTTCGTTGGGCTGTATATGTTGTTGCTGCCCGAGATAACCACGACGGTAGGGATAAAAGGCGTTGTATTTGGCGTGCTATCAGGCTTGGCTTATGCCATTTGCGTGTATTTTCTGAAGATCAACACCCAATTACCGGAGGGCGGTGGAGACAAGATCGCCCAAATGCTAAACCTGAGTGTTTGGGCGGCTCTCGTTTTGCTGGGCTACGCCGTCGCGAATGGAGAAAGCCTGGTTATTGCGGATCAACAGACGCTGTTCATGTTGATTATCTATGGCGTGCTTGTGCAGTTTGTTGGCTGGCTATTGGTCAACCGTTCGATTGGCTCCATTAGTTTGGGCTTGGCCGGCTTGATTCTGCTGCTGGAGCCGGTGATCACCTACTTCATCGATGTCGCCGTCTTGAATAAAGCCAGTTCTGTGCTTCAAATCAGCGGTGCATTGATCACCATCCTTGCAGTTTACATTGGTTCGATAAAACCACCGGAGAAGGCTGTACCACTGACTGAGCCGGCTTGACGTTGTGGCAACAAAATTAAGAAGGGCCTTGCATTGCGAGGTCTTTTTTATGCCTGTAGAAAAGTGTTCACCACCGCTCTGATCGTTCCCATGCGCAGCAAAGGAATGCATCCCGTGACGCTGCGCGTCACAAATTGCCGCCCCACCAAAATCGCCAACCAAGCGACTTGATCCAACAACTTTCCAGGCACCATCCACCGACTACACCGCCATGCGCCATTGCGTACACATCCCCCAGAATCGCCCCGCTTGTGCGCCTTACCCCACGCCACTAAGGTTCTCCTGTCGCTGCCCATCAGCGATCGGGTTTAGTAGCCCGTGGTAATTAGGCAAGTTGCATTAGCTTCACTCAGTCAGGCTTCCCTATCGCCTGCACTTGATGGTGGCTGTGCGCAGGGCGCTTCGGCGCGCCGGTAATGGTGACTCCCCGGTCGACTAACCTGCGTACAGCCGCCACCCCTTCGTTTAGTAGCGAGTCGGTGGCAGCCAATGACGAGAAAACGGGTACGACGGGTTCAACCGGGCAGGTTGCGAGAGAGGGACAACCCTGCAGTTAACAACTGCAGGGAGAGTTGGCTTTGAGCCTTGACTGGAGACCGGCTAATGGGTGTCCCCTTTCCCCTTCCTGCGCGTTGCGTAGCCAGTGCCTGCGCACATCCCCGCGAACGCGGGTATCCAATGAACTGTCACTCGATCTCGAACAGACCGTTGCGCACCGGCGTGGCGGCCAGGCGCTGGCGGATGTCCTCATCGATGCGCGCATCGTCCGGACGATAGAGCATCACCTGGCGGTAGGCGCTGACCCGGTTGATCTCCGGCCCCAGGTACTCCCAAACCACGCGGGTGCAGGCCGGAGTGCGCCGGTCGCCGCTGGAGACACCGGTCTTCAGGCCATTCAAGCGGGTGATGCGGCTCTTGAAGCTGGGGATGAGAATGGTCTGACTCATCTCGTTGACGGTCAGCGACTCGTAGTCGATGAGGAACAAGCGGTCCTGCAGGTGGAACGCCGCGCCCAAGTAGCGGCAGCGCACCCAGTCTTCCGCCTGCACGTCAGTGCTGCTGGAGCGCTCTTGGCGTTCCTGGCGCTCGAACAGGAAGTTGCCGCGCTCCTCGCGCAGATGCACCAGCGACAACAGGATGCTGCCAGGCACCGACATGCAATTGGCGTATTCAAAGTAGTAGCCGCAGTAGCGCGATAGGCTACTGGAGTGCTCACGCAGTGGTTGCAGCAGGCTGTAGAGCGGGTCATCGGTCGGACTCGAAGCGCTGTCCGTATTGCGCGCGCCGATGAGGCGGGAGAACTGCTCAGGCGGCAGGCCCAGTTCGTAGTCCTCGACCCCGAAGAAATCTCCGATGTGCCTGAGGTTGTAGGCAGTCGGCTGGCTCTGGCCACTAAGGTACTTGTTGAACTGCGCGCGGTTGATCGCCAGTTTGCGACAAACCTCGGCGATCGAGCGGTAATGGCTGCACAACAGCTTGAGATTGGTGCCCAGGTTGTTCGACATGCGCCGGCCTCCAGTGATGCGAGCTGCGCGAATATAGCATCAACTAGCATCAGATCAAGCAAACCTGCGAAATGGCCTGACCGTCGGCGCTGGCCCATCATGCTCGCCACACTCACGGCACTGTTGTCGTGCAGTCCATATTCGAACAATAAGAATCGAGGAATCCTCCATGCTCGAAGCGCTTAACGATTTCCTGTCCGGGAAACTGCTCATCGTGCTTATCGTCGGGTTGGGCAGCTACTTCACCCTACGCTCCCGCTTCGTCCAGTTCCGTCACTTCGTCCATATGTTCAGCGTGTTCAAGGACTCCCTGCGCAGCAGCTCCGGCCAGTTGAGCTCGTTTCAGGCGTTGATGCTCAGCCTCGCTGGCCGTGTCGGTGCGGGCAATATTGCAGGCGTTGGCATCGCCGTGACCCTGGGCGGCCCCGGCGCAGTGTTCTGGATGTGGGTGACCGCGCTGGTCGGCATGTCCAGCAGCTTCTTCGAGTGTTCCCTGGCCCAACTCTACAAGCGCAGTGACGGCAACGGCCTTTACCGTGGCGGCCCGGCCTACTACATCCAGCACGGCCTCGGCCAGCGCTGGCTGGGCATGGTCTTCGCGGCCCTGCTGCTGGTGACCTTCGGCTTCGCCTTCAACGGCCTGCAATCCCACGCAGTGACTCACTCGTTGGAAAACGCCTTCGCCTTCCCCGTACAGTACAGCGGCATCGCCCTGGCCGCGCTGCTGTGCCTGGTGTTCATTGGCGGCATCAAGCGCATTGCCGCAGTGGCCGACCTGCTGGTGCCGGTCAAGACCCTGATCTACATCGCAGTGACCCTCTACGTGATCGTGCTGCAATTCGACCATGTACCGGGCATGCTTGTGACCATCGTAAAGAGTGCCTTCGGCCTCGACCCGGCCTTTGGTGGCCTGATCGGCAGCGCCATCGTGATGGGCGTGAAGCGCGGCGTATTCGCCAACGAAGCGGGCCTCGGTAGCGCACCCAACGTCGCCGCCGTGGCTGCCGTGCGCCATCCGGTGGCACAAGGCGTGGTGCAGGCGTTCAGCGTGTTCCTCGACACCTTTGTCATCTGCACCTGCACCGCCCTGCTGATCCTGCTCTCGGGCTTCTACACCCCGGGCTTCGAGGGTGACGGCATCGTCCTGACCCAGAACTCCCTGGCCGCAGTGGTTGGTGACTGGGGGCGGATCTTCGTCAGCGTGGCGCTGGCGCTCTTCGTGTTCACCTCAATCCTCTACAACTACTACCTCGGCGAGAACAGCCTGCAATACCTGTTCGGCCGCAGCCGTATTGCACTCATCGGCTACCGTGTCCTGGTGGTGGTGCTGATCCTCTGGGGCTCCATCCAGAACCTGTCTACGGTGTTCGCTTTTGCCGACATCACCATGACCTGCCTCGCCTTCGTCAACCTGATCGCACTGGCCCTGCTGTTCAAGGTCGGTCTGCGGTTGATGCGTGACTACGACGAACAGCGCCGCTCCGGGATCCAGACCCCAGTGTTCGATTCGGCGAAGTTCGCCGACCTCGACATCGACCGTGACGCCTGGCCCGCCGGGCAGGTCGCCGAGGCGCCCGTAGAACAACCTGTAGCGAGCCTGGTGCAAAGCCGCCGCTAACCCTTTAACAACGCTTCATAGGGTGCCGCTTTCCCGCTTGGCGCGGGGGAGTGGCATCGTCGCATCAGACAACAGTGCTCCCTGGCCCTGGCCGAATCCGCTAAAGCGATCCGCTGCATGCTGGCCCACCTGTTTCATCTCACGAGTTCCCAAGGACTACGGCATGAGCGCAGTCAAAAACCTTTTCGTACTCTATACCGGCGGCACCATCGGCATGCTGCAGACTCCTCAAGGGCTGGCCCCTGGTAGCGGTTTCGAAGCGCGTATGCGAGCGCACCCGGGAAGCCAGGCGTCGGCCCTGAACTGGCAGTTTCACGACCTGCTGCCGCTGCTCGATAGCGCCAACATGAGCCAGGCCAACTGGCTGGCCATGCGTGACGTCATTGTCGATGCGGTGACCAATGGCGGCCATGACGCGGTGCTACTGTTGCACGGCACCGACACCCTGGCCTACAGCGCTGCCGCACTGAGCTTCCTGCTGCTCGGCCTACCGGTGCCAGTGGTGCTGACCGGCGCCATGCTGCCCGCTGGCGCCGAGGGCAGCGATGCCTGGTCCAACCTGTGTGGCGCCATGCAGGCCCTGGAAGCGGGCATCGCGCCCGGGGTGCATCTGTATTTCAGTGGCGAGCTGATGCACGGCGCGCGGGTCAGCAAGCTGCGCAGCGATGCCTTTAACGCCTTCACCGTGCTGCCACGGCAACGTGATGGCGAACGCGCCGATGCGATCCCTTTGGTCCTGGACTACCTCCAGCCGCGCCAGCCGGTGAACCTCGCGGTGCTGCCGTTCTTCCCGGGCATCCAGGCTTGCCATGTGCAGGCCCTGCTCGATAGCGGCGTACGCGCGCTGCTGCTGGAGTGCTACGGCAGCGGCACCGGTCCCTCGGACAACGCCGAACTGCTGGCAGTCCTGCACGCAGCCCATGAGCGCGGCGTGGTGCTCGCGGCCATCAGCCAGTGCCCGCACGGCCATGTCGAGTTCGGCATCTATGCCGCCGGCAGCCAGCTCCTCGCCAGCGGCCTGGTTTGCGCGGGCGGCATGACCCGCGAGGCGGCGCTGGGCAAGCTGTTCGCCCTGCTAGGCGCAGGTCTGGAGCAGGCCGAAGTGGAACACTGGTTCGCCCTCGACCTGTGCGGTGAGCGGGTGGACTGAAAGATCGCTCCTCAGGATCGCGCTTAATGACCCGGTCCTCCCTGAAGTGGGGAGGCCGGCCAGAGGATTCTCAAGTTTATTTACCGCACACTGCGCTTCACCAATCGCCGCCGCACCCGACAACTCCCCCCAACCACAGCAACTTGATCCAACGACTTTCCGGCGTCATCCACTGACTACACCACCTTGCGCCATTGCCTACAAATCCCCCAGAATCGCCCCGCTTGTGCGCCTTGCCCCACGCCACTAAGGTTCTCCAGT
>NZ_JBWKWW010000023.1:0-19999 GCF_059422425.1 Pseudomonas sp. GW821-FHT01E05 | reverse complement strand
GCCGACAGTCCCTCGCGGTAGATGCCGGTGAACAGCTCCACCGCCGCCTCGTCGCTCACGCCGACCGGTGTGAAGCGGCCCGACCAGGTGACTCGCGAGGTCTGCCCGCTTTCTGATCGTTCCCACGCTCCGCGTGGGAATGCCGCCATGGACGCTCCGCGTCCGCCTTCGGCTGCGACGCAGAGCGTCACGGGATGCGTTACCACGCGGAGCGTGGGAACGATCTGACATGCGTGGGAACGATCTGAAACAACACACTTCAATCCGGAAAGTTGGCCCGCAATGCCGACAGTCCCTCGCGGTAGATGCCGGTGAACAGCTCCACCGCCGCCTCGTCGCTCACGCCGACCGGTGTGAAGCGGCCCGACCAGGTGACTCGCGAGGTCTGCCCGCTTTCCAGGTTTTCGACGCGCAATGTGGCCAGGTAATCAGTGACCGGAAACGGTGCCTGGCTGATCGAGTAGCTGTAGGAGCGCGCCGCATTGTCGAAGGCCTCCAGGCGCTCGACGATCACCAGACCGTCCAGCGTTTGCAGGCTGCGCACGCGGCCGCCATCGCTGAGTTCGCTTTTCGGGATGAAGGGTAACCAGTCCGGCAGCGAATTGAAGCCGCCAATCAATCGCCAGACCTGTTCGGCCGAAGCCGGGATATCGATGAATTCTGATGCGCGAGCCATGAACCGTTCTCCAGAAGATTAAACAGAATAAAGGCTTCGACGGCGCGCTGAATGGTCGACGTCGGCCCCAGCTCTGGCTGACTCTCCGCGGTACGTAGGGGCGCAGAAGAAATCGGCCTGGCGATGATCAGTCTCTTCACTGACCGCCACACACCGATGAGGTACGCGTGCTGGTGGTCTGCCCCGCCTGCGTTGCAGCACCTTTGACTTCGGTGCTTTCGGTGGTCTGGCAACCTTTCGAGACCGGGGCCGGGATCGGGACCGCCACCTCGGTGTCAGGCGGCTGGTTTTTGTCGGTTTGCCTGTCCGCGGTGGCCTTACTGCGCTGGGTGTCCGATTGCATCATGCAGTTAGTGAAGCTGTCGGTGCCGGGCTTGTAACCGGCATTGACACAGGCCTGGCGGTTTTCGGCGGATCGATCCTGGGAACCGGCACAGCCTCCCAGAATGGCAGCGGCGCAAAGACCGAGCAGAAACGGCGCGAGAGCGGATCCGAGACGGGTTTGCATGGTGATACCTGCGATGGGTTTCGGGCTGGATTAAGCGGCGTCAGGAATACACCGCCTGCCTGCGGGTCCGTCGCATCAGAAACGTTCCCTGGTACTTCTTATAGTTCAGCCACCGGGCAATGCCAGTCGGCCCCAAGACATGACCGCCACCGGCAAGTCCGGGCGCCCTTCAGTCCTGCGGACCTTCAGGCTTGCGCAACAAGTAGGTATCCATAATCCAGCCATTGGCCTGGCGCGCCGCTTTACGCACCCGCTCGATCTCGTCGGCAACATTCTTTAGTTTGCCGGCAATCAGGATTTCGTCCGGCGTACCCAGATAGGCGCCCCAATAGATATCCAGATCCTGATCGGCAACCTGCCGATAGGCATCTTCGGCATCGAGCATCACCACGACGCTATCGGCATCGCTGACCAACCCGGCAGCAAGCCTGCGCCCGGTGGTGATTTCGACTGATCGGCCAATACTGTTCAACGGCACTTTATGTTGTGCCGCCAGCGCCTGGACGCTGGTGATGCCGGGGATGACCTCGAAATCGAAGGTGCAACGGCCACTCGCGAGGATCGCCTGCAAAATTCTGATGGTGCTGTCGTACAGCGCCGGATCGCCCCACACCAGAAACGCTGCACATTCGTTGTCCTGCATTTCACCGGTGATCAACCGCTCGAAAGTCTGCTGCTTGTCGCGATTCAGATCATGGACGCTTGCGCTGTAGTCCACGTCGCCACGGACGCGTTCGGGGCTGTGGGCTTCGACGAAGCGATAGTCGTGACCGGTGATGTAACGCTCACAGATGTCACGGCGCAGGTCGGTGAGTTTTACCTTGCTCTGGCCCTTGTCCATGATGAAAAACACGTCGACCCGATTCAGCGCATTGACGGCCTGAACGGTGATGTATTCGGGGTTACCGGCACCGATGCCGATGATCAGGATTTTCTTCATGGGGTGATCGTCTCCATCTCTGAGCCGTTTTCCTGCAAACGCAGCCGCCATCGACCATTAAACCGCAACTCGGTCGCCGACAACGGCTCGACATCGATCACATTAAAGGCCGCGGGCGGGCACTGCATGACATGAACAATCGCCGCGCGAATGACGAACGGATGAGTGATCGCTAACACGTGCCCCGGCGTGTTGCGCAACGTCTGGAGCCAATCAGCCACCCGCTCGCACAGTTGCGCCACTGACTCGCCACCGTGGGGCGCACAGGTGGTATCGGTCAGCCAGGCCTGGAGTGCCTCGGGTTCATTCTTTTGCAGATCATCGATCCGCAGACCTTGCCAACGGCCGACATCGTAATCACGCAGCGCAGGTACGATCTGCATCCGGGCCCCAAACAGCTCGGCGGTTTGCCTGGCCCGGGTCTCCGGCGCGCTGAGCAATTGTGGCAAGCGTTTAAAGCTCCCGGCTCGCGAGCCCCGCGCCGCTTGCCAATCCATTTCCAGGGACTCGTCCAACGCAAAACGCGCCAGTTTCTGTGCGACGGTTCGGGCGTGGCAGATCAGGGTCAGGCGGGTGGCTTGCAAGGGAAATCACTCGGTTTATGGCAATCGATACGCTGTCCAGGCGTTTGTATCACTTGTCGCAGGCACTTTCCCAATTTGTCGAATCAAGTGAGGACTCTCGTGGGGTTTTCGTGGGCCTTCAGGGAACTGGCCCACAACAGAAAGCGAAACGTCCGCCGCCTCCTTCGGATAGGGCTTTCGCCCCATTTTGGGCCTTTTCGCCCCATACAAAAATTCACTAGACATGTAACGTAAGCTACATAAATACTGTTTTAACGGATTATGAAATAAAAGCGACACATCCATCCTGCAGGAGCCTGGATGCCCTCTCTCAGAGAACTGATCACAGATCCCGCCCTTGATCTGACGCCCTCGGAGCGCAAGGTCATTCGCGCATTGCTGGACCAGTATCCGCGTAATGGGCTGGGCCCGATGTCACGCCTGGCGGAGCGCGCCGGCGTCAGTGATCCCACCATCGTGCGCCTGGTCAAGA
The DNA here is from genome assembly GCF_059422425.1 of Pseudomonas sp. GW821-FHT01E05. Lineage (NCBI taxonomy): Bacteria > Pseudomonadati > Pseudomonadota > Gammaproteobacteria > Pseudomonadales > Pseudomonadaceae > Pseudomonas > Pseudomonas sp. GW821-FHT01E05. The sequence goes on along the minus strand of NZ_JBWKWW010000023.1, from coordinate 16,819 downwards.
AGCTGGGCTTCAACGGTTATGCCGATTTCCACGAAGCCTTGCTCAGCGACATGGATGATCGCCTGCGCTCCCCCAGCGCCCTGTTACAACCCCGCTCAGAGATCAAACAAGGCGATGCCTGGACCCATTATCTGATGGACAGCCATCGCGCCCTGCTCGAAACCCAGGCACTGACCCAGCCCGAGGACGTGCGAATTCTGGTTGAATGGCTGCTCGAGCCGCGCCATCAAGTGCATTGCTTTGGCGGACGCTTCAGCAGTTTTCTGGCCAACTACCTGCTCAACCATCTGCGCCTGCTGCGTTCCGGCTGCTTCGCCCTGGAAGACAATGCTCAGCTTCCCGAGCGCCTGTTCGAGGTGCAACGTCAGGACATCGTGCTGCTCTTCGACTATCGCCGCTATCAGTCCCTGGCGCTGCGCGTTGCCAGTGCGGCCAAGAGCCGGCATGCCCGGGTGGTGTTGTTCACCGACATTTACGCCTCACCGCTACGTGAAATGGCCGACCTGGTAATCAGCTCTCCCGTGGAGTCGGTATCGGCATTCGATACGCTGGTCCCGGCGCTGGCCCAGGTTGAGGCGCTGATCGCCTGTCTGTCATTGCACACCCCCAATCCCGGTGATCGTCTGGAGGGCATTGATGCGCTGCGGGCCGAATTCACCACTCATTTGCTGGAGGAAAAATAGTGCCCGACGCTCTTTAACACGGATCCAGCCGTTATCCGAGACCAGGACAGGTCTCGGGCAACCATTACCAAGCGCCAGCAAGAGCGCAAAAAAGTACGCAGCCGCAGAGTGTTCCAGCGGCTGGCGTTGAAACGCGTGGAAACCGACAGTGATAGTCAAGTTCATCGAAGTTCATCGCCCTCGGGCGAGGCGGCGCTGAACCCTTTGATACAGGAGTGCATCCATGCTGGTCTTACGTCCAGTCAAGTTAACCGACCTGCCCGGTTTGCAACGCCTTGCCCGTGACAGCCTGGTGGGCGTGACGTCCTTGCCGGACGACACCCGGCGCCTGCACGGAAAAATTCTCGCGTCCAGCACCTCGTTCGCCAGCGATGTCCAGACCCATGGTGACCAAAGCTACCTGTTCGTTCTGGAGGACACGACCAACGAGCGTCTGATGGGCTGCTCGGAAATCGTCGCGACCACTGGTTTGTCAGAGCCGTTTTACAGCTTGCGCAACCGGATGTTCACCAGCACCTCGCATGAACTGAACATCCAGCACGAGGTACCGGCCCTGTCGCTGTGTCATGACCTGAACGGTCAGACCTTGCTGTGTGGCTTTCATGTTGATTCGACGCTGGCGCAAACGCCTTTCGCCGAGTTGAGCTCACGCGGGCGCCTTTTATTCATGGCCGCCCATTCCCGGCGCTTTGCCGAGGTGACCATTAGCGAGATCGTCGGTTACAGCAATGAAGACGACGAATCCCCGTTCTGGGATGCGCTTGGCAAGCATTTTTTCGACCTGCCCTATGCCGAGGCCGAACGCCTCTGCGGTTTGAAGAGCCGGACCTTTCTGGCCGAGCTGATGCCGCAATACCCGATCTATGTCCCCATGCTTTCGCAGGCCGCCCAGGACTGCATCGGCCAGGCCCATCCGGCGGGCCAGGACGCAATGGACATACTTCTGCGCGAGGGTTTCGAAGCCAACAACTACGTCGATATTTTCGACGGCGGTCCCACGCTTTTTGCCCGGACCTCGAGCATTCGCTCCATCGCTCACAGCCAGATGGTGAGTGCTCGTCTCAGCCCGCAGGCTGGCCCCGGTGCTGCATACCTGGTGAGCAATGACTCACTGGAAAACTATCGGGCGATTGTTGTCGAGCTGGACTGGACCCCGGGCCAGCCGGTCAGCCTGAACGCAGAAATGCTCGCCGTCTTGAAGCTTGCTGAAGGCAGCCAGGTCCGGCTGATTGCGCTTTGAACCGCGCCACACCACCGTGCCAGACTCGGCGCGACGAAGGAGCTGCACCATGATCGTACGCCCGGCTCGTATCACCGACCTGCCCGCGCTGCTGGAGCTGGTCCAACGTGCCGGCCCGGGGTTCACTACCCTGCCGGCCGACAAGGAGCGCCTGGCCCATCGTCTGCGCTGGGCACAGCGGACCTTTGCCGAACAGGTCGAGCGCGCCGACGCGGACTACCTGTTCGTGCTTGAAGACGACGATCAGCAAGTGGTGGGTGTCAGCGCGCTGGCCGGCGCCGTCGGCCTGCGGGAGCCCTGGTACAACTACCGGGTTGGCTTGACCGTCAATTCGTCTCCAGAGCTCGGCATCCAACGGCAGATACCGACGCTGTTTCTCAACAACGAAATGACCGGTCAATCGGAAGTCTGCTCGCTGTTCCTGCGGCCCGATCAGCGCAAGGGCAGCAACGGTCGGCTGTTGTCCATTTCGCGCCTGTTGTTCGTCGCTGAATTCCCGCACCTGTTCGGCGACAAACTGATCGCCGAAATGCGCGGCAGCGCCGACGAATACGGCTGCTCGCCGTTCTGGGACAGCGTGGGCCGGCACTTCTTCAAGATGGATTTCAGCCAGGCCGATCACTTGTCCGGGCTGGGCAACAAGTCTTTCATCGCCGAGCTGATGCCGCGTCAACCGCTCTACACCTGCCTGCTCAGCGAGCAAGCGCAGGCGGTGATCGGCAAGGCGCACAAGAACACCGAGCGGGCGCTGAACATTCTGCAGGCCGAAGGCTTTTCCCATCAGGGCTATATCGACATCTTTGACGGCGGGCCAGTCATTGAGGCGCAAATCGCAGATATCCGCACAGTGCGCGACAGCAAGCCGCTGACCTTGGTCATTGGTACACCGGACGACGAAGCACCGGTCTGGCTGATCCACAACCGCCGCCTTGAGAACTGCCGCATCACTGCCGCCAAGGCGCGGCTGGTGGGCAGCCACCTGGTGATCGATCGCCTCACCGCCAAGCGCCTGCAACTGCAGCCGGGCAACTCGGTCCGCGCCGTGCGTCTGGCGGCGCATCAGCGACAAGCCGTCGCTGCCTGAGGCTCACCGCGTACCGTAGCGCTCGCTTTATTCAACCCGCCTCACACCGGGTTGAGCAGGACCTGGTGCAGCGCGCCATACGCTCGGCAAATGACCCGATTACGGCCCATGGTTTTCGCTTCGTACAACGCCTGGTCGGCGTCATTGAGCCAAAGGGTTGCATCGCTGTGCGCCGGGTTGAACGCGGCCAGGCCGATGCTCAGGCTGACCTTCATCGCCGGGGTTTGCTCATAGCCCAGGCAGGCGAAGCGATCACGCAGGGCATCCATGGCCTGAGCGGCGTTGGCCAGCGGCACGTCCGGCAGGATCACGCAAAACTCGTCGCCACCATAACGCCCCGCCTGATCGCTGGCGCGCAGGTTTTGCTTGAGAATTTTGCTCAACTGACGCAGCACCAGGTCTCCGGCGACGTGGCCGTAAGTGTCATTGATGGCCTTGAAGTGATCGATGTCAATCAGTGCGATGGCCCCGCCTTGCTGCTGGCGCTGACAACGCTGAAACTCGACTTCCAGTTGGTCCTTCCAGGCCCCGTGGTTCAGCAGGCCAGTCAGACTGTCGGTACGGCTGAGCGCCAGTAACTCACGCTTGTGCCGCCCCAGCGTGTGGGCTTGCCGATAACAGATCCACCCCAGCACCAAGGGGTAAAGCATCAATAGCGGTAAGCAGGCATACAGCTGCACAGGGCTGGTTTGGGGAATGAATGCCGGTGAAAAAATCAGCAGCGCGGTGGCGATACCCAAAACCTGAGCGACACAACCGGCCAGCAGAAAGCGTATACCGCCAATGGCGACATTATTCATCGCCATCATCGACAGCGTGGTCGCACTGGGCAAGGGATTGAAGTGCATGGCGGCGACCCAGAAACCGCCGAGAAACGAGTCGATCAGTATATTGCGGTGTTCAGCGTGGTAAGGCACTTTCGACCGGCGTGCCCATTGATAGCCCAGATGCGGCCAGAGAATGCCGTTCAACAGCATGAGCCCCCACACCCAGCGCGAAGGATTGAGCGGATACATCGCGCCTCCCACGCAAAGGAGGCCCAGGGCAAAGCCCAACATTCGCGAGGTGTACAGCCTCCTGGCCAGTGAAAGTCCCTTTCCTCCAGTGTGTCGCATAGGGGCCAAAGCTCCTCTGTGCTGCTGAACGGATCCTGAGACGCCGGTTGTTACGTGCGGGCTTGCTGAAAGTCTATCAGGGGAACGGCAAATAGCCATCACCGGTCAGCGCCTCGAGCAAGCACCCGCGAGCGCTCTGGGCATGACATCGGCAGCGGTTTTGCTGGCCAATACGCGGTGGTCAATTTGTGGCGAGGGGGCTTGTGCCAATGCCGGTAAGTTAAGCCGTTACGCGAACCGTAGCAGCTGCCGAAGGCTGCGTTCGGCCGCGAAGCGGTCGCAAATCCTGCAACCACGGTTAACCTGTAACACCGCAGTGCTTGATTTTACGACCGCTACGTCCGAATGCGGCCCAGACCGAACGCAGCCTTCGGCAGCTGCTACGGGGGGAATGCGGATCGCGGGTGCAGTCATTTGCAGAATGAAGTTCAGAAGAAACTTCGTTTGCCAGTGCCCCCCTGCCCCGAACAGAATCGGGCAACGAAAAACCTCCTTGAACCCACGATTTCACTGCGCCGGGAATTCTGTCTATGAGCATCCAGAGCTTCGTCAGCCCTGACCTGATCCGCCAACGCTTTTCACGGGCGATGTCGGACATGTATCGAGAAGAGGTGCCGCTGTACGGCGCGCTGATGGAACTGGTAACGCAGACCAACGCCCAAGTGCTGAGCACCGACAGCAGCGTTGCACAACAGCTGCGCACCACCGGTGAAATCGAACGCCTGGACCTGGAGCGCCATGGCGCTATCCGCGTCGGTACCGCCCAGGAACTGGCGACCCTCAGCCGCTTGTTTGCGGTCATGGGCATGCAGCCAGTCGGCTATTACGACCTGACGCCCGCCGGGGTGCCGGTGCACTCCACCGCGTTCCGCGCAGTGCATGAGGCGTCGTTGCAGATCAGCCCGTTTCGGGTGTTCACCTCGTTGCTCAGGCTGGAACTCATTGAAAATCCCGAACTGCGCGAGTTTGCCCGGTCGGTCCTGGCCAAGCGCTCGATCTTCACCCCAACCGCGCTGACCCTGATCGACAAATCCCAAGCCCAGGGCGGGCTCAACAAACAAGACGCCGATGAATTCGTCAAACAGGCGCTGGAGACGTTTCGCTGGCATCACAGCGCAACCGTCACTGCCGAGCAATACCAGCGACTGAGCGCTCAGCACCGTTTGGTCGCCGACGTGGTGGCCTTCAAAGGGCCGCACATCAATCACCTGACCCCGCGCACCCTGGACATCGATGTGGTCCAGGCGCAAATGCCCGGACACGGCATTACCCCCAAAGCCGTGATCGAAGGCCCGCCACGCCGTGAGTGCCCGATTCTGCTGCGCCAGACCAGCTTCAAGGCGCTGGAAGAGGCTATCGCCTTCGTCGATCAGGACCAGGCCAGCGGCAGCCACAGCGCCCGTTTCGGCGAAATCGAACAACGCGGCGCGGCGCTGACGCCGGCAGGCCGGGCGCTGTACGACCGCTTGCTGAATGCCGCGCGCGATGAGTTGAAGGATTTGCCCAACGAAGAAAATGCTCAGCGCTACAACACGCTGCTGCAAGCCCATTTCAGCGAATTCCCGGACACCTACGCCGGAATGCGCCAACAAGGCCTGGCGTACTTCCGCTACTTCGTCACCGAAAAGGGCCTCGCCGCTGGAGGCGATCTGTCGAAGCCGGCGACGTTGGAGGGTTTGATCAGTGGGCACTACCTTCGTTTCGAGCCACTGGTATACGAGGACTTTTTGCCGGTCAGTGCGGCGGGCATTTTCCAGTCCAACCTCGGTGACGACGCGCAAAGCCATTACGCCTCACAATCGAACCAGCAAGAGTTCGAGAAGGCCCTCGGCCGTTCGACCATCGATGAGCTGGCGCTGTATGCCGAAACCCAGCGGCGCTCGATCCTGGAGTGCTGCGCCGCGCTGAATCTGCCGCCATTGGCCTGACAGTGCAGTCATCAACATGATGTGAGTGGGATCAAGCGCGCCGGATCTGGAGTGCGCTTGAATGTCGCTGAGCGATCAGAAGGGAGTTCGCCCAGCGCACTGGCCTGGCAATCCATGCACCGGTAAAGAGCCATTACACTGGGCGAACGGGTAGATTTTAATGGAACCTGATCGATCTGTCCGTTAGCAAAATCTGAATAAATCTGGTCACAATATTTCTGACAAGCACTGTGTCAGCGTATTGCGTCGAGCCCATGGGCAGTCAGGCAGCTACCCTCGTGCTCAATACCCGGTCATTTCCAGATAACCGCTGCCGGCATGACTGCCACTCAACTGCACCGGCCCCTCCCAGTAAGGAATCCGCAGCGCCATCCAGGCGTTGGGATTCAGCGCGACAGTGGTGATGTCCAGACCTTTGCCGGGAATCTTGACCGACCAACGGGTCGGCATCTTGCGCCCCGCGACATCAGAGGTGACCAGCGGCGTGAGGCTGATTTCACCCCCGCGCAGTGGCTGCGCATGACCATCGGCAAATATCCAGGTCCCGGTCAAATACGAGGTTCCGTCCTTTTCGCGCACCCGAAACAGCATGACCTGCTCGCCGTTATCCAGGTGCAGGGAAAACCAGTCCCAACCGGTTTGGCTGGCGGTCAACGGTTGACTGCTCCACTCGCGGTCCAGCCAGGCCGGGCCACTGACCTGATAGGCGTTGCCGTCGATTTCAAGGCTGCCCGCAGCCTGAAAAAACGGCTGGCTGTAGTAATACGACGCCTGGCCTTGTTCGGACTTTTTGCTGAAACCCTGCTCGCCTTGCAGCACCAGGGGTTTGCTCGACGTCAGGCGCAGTTGATAGCTGAAGCCTTGCCCACGGGCATGCAGTTGCAGGTCGGCCAAGGGATTTTCGGTGCCTGACTGGCTGGCAAAACTCCAGTCATCGATCCAGGCAGTGAACGGCGTAGCACTGACTCCGGCTTGCCCGACGCCGCCGCGAGCGTAGCGTTCGGCCGCGTGATGCTGACTGGCCGAAGTCACCGCCGCGTGGCCCAGCCAGATCGTCTGGTTGCCCCAACCGGGTTGATCGGGGGCGGCGTTCAGCGCATTGCGAAACAAGGTCCATTGCGCACCGAAACGGCGTCCCTGATCGTCCTTGAGGTTGGCGGTGACGTACCACCACTCGATGCGAAAGCCATCGTGAGGCCCGTGATCTGCCGGAAAGATGAACGGTCTACCGGGAATCACGGGCGTAAATGCCGCCGCCTCATTGCCCAGCCCGGCAAAACTTTCGGTGTTTTTTTGCGTCGCGTCATCGCAGCCGCTCAATTGCCACAGCACCAATAGCAGCACACCGAGCCGCAGTTGCTTAATCTTCACGGGCAAAGGTCCTGAGCAGATCGGCCGGTCGGGTGCGGTAGAGCTTGAACAGCGGCCAGGCCGATGCCAACAACGTCGCCAACAGCGCCAGGGCCATCAATTGCAACAGTTGCAACGGGAAGATCCGCAGCGGCAGACGCCAGCCAAACGCCTGAACGTTGATCACCGCGTTCAGGCACCACGCCAACACCATCCCCAATGGCAACGCCAGCAGCAAGGTCAACACCGCCAATAACCAGGTCTGCCCCAGGTTGAGCAGCATCAATTGACGCCGGGTTACGCCCAAGGCCCATAACGGCGCCAGTTGCCCGAGACGACTCTGGCTCTGGGTCAGCAGGCTGATAAACAACGCAACGCCAGCAACCCCCAGCGTCAAACTGTTGAGCGCTGCGGTGGCAGCAAAGGTGCGTTCGAACACTTGCGTGGACCAACCCTTGAGTTGCGTCTGCTCGACGATGCGGTTGTCGTCCAGCGCAAAGCGCGCTTGCAGAGCGCGCACCAACGACGGCGCAGACGCAGGGTCGATGCGCACGTTGAAACGACTCGGCGCCAGTTGCGGCCAAAAGCGCTGCAGGTGTTCAGCGTTGACCAGTAAATGGCCTTTGGGATTGCCATAGTCGGCATAAATCCCGACGATGCGCGGCGACCATTCGCCTTGCGGCGTTGGAATCGTCAGCCGATCGCCTAATTGCACCTTCAGTCGCCGGGCCAATTGTTCACTGAGCATCAGCGTGTCGTCTGTGGCCAACTGATCCCAGGGTTTGTCCCCCAGCACTTGCAGCAATGGCCAGTGCTGGCGATACGTCGGGTGATCGATGACGCCATACAAATCCGCGGGCCAGCCCTGCAACTGGATCGACACCTGCCAGCTGGGCAATAGCGCAGAGACCTGCGGCTGCTGGCCCAGCCACGCCTGAATCTCACGCGCCTGCCCCGGACTTTGTGGGTTGACGTACAGCTCGGCGGTCAGACGTTGCTCGAGCCAGTCACTGAAGGTCTGGCGAAAGCCTGCGGTCATGCTGCCGGCGCCAATGTTGGCGGCCAGCGCCAACAACAGCGCCATCAATGCCAGACTCAAGGCCGGCAATTGCTGGCGGCAATCGGCAATAAACCACTGGCCCAGCACCGAGCGATTGCGCCTGAGTACGCCACTCAGCAGCGCATTGAGCAGCACTGGCAAGCTCAATGCCGCCGCCAGGAACAGAGAAGCCATCAGCACAAACCCGCTGGTCAAACTGTCGCCCAGCAACAAGGCCACTACCGCGACCCCACCGGCCATCGCCGCCACCCAGCCCTGGCGTCGCAGCCAGCGGGCATGGGCCTGGTGCCAGGCTTGCGGGTTGGCCAGTGCGAGCAATGGCAAACGTGCCGCGCGCAGCAAACTGTTGGCGCCGGCCAGCAACGCACCGAGCAGACTCACCCCCACACCACTCAACCACCAGAGCGGGCTCAGGCTCAACTGCCCCGCCACTTCGGCACCATACAACCCGCGCAGGCTGGCAGCGACATCCGGCAACAGCATCCCGGCCAGCAGATAACCGCTGGCAACTCCGGCGATACCGCCCAGCAACGCCAGGCAACCCAGCTCCATGCTCAGACTGAAGATCAGCATGCGCGCACTGACTCCGCAGGCCCGCAGGGTTCTCATCAATCCGCGGCGTTGCTCCAGCGCCAGGCCGATGGCGGCATGCACGATAAACAGGCCCACCACGAAGGACAAAAAGCCCAGGGCATCGAGGTTCAGGTGAAAGCTTTCGGTGAGGCGCGACAGGTTGTTTTCTTCGCCACTGCGTTTGAGCACTAACTGCCGGGCAAGGTCTTCAGGCAGCACCGGCTGCGTCGCCGCGAAATCCTTGGGCAGCAGCAGGCGCGAGAGCTGCTGCGGCATGCCCAACACCTGTTGTGCGAAACCGATATCCACCAGCAGTACACCGGGCGCCATGTCGGCCTGGCTGTGCAGCGGCGGCAAGCGTTGCCCATTCGCGGCGAACGGTTGTTCGCCTTCGCGATAACCCAATACCTGCAAGGTTTGCGGAGCAATCCAGGTGCTGCCCGGCGCGCTGAAGAAATCGACAATCCGCGCCATCTGCAGCGCTTGCCCGGCCACTGCAGACCCGGCCGGTAGCGACAGTGGCTCGATCCCCATCAATTGCAGACGTTGATCTTCATGCCCCTTGAGCGTCAGGCGCGCCTGCAACACCGGCGACACCGGCCAACCGGCGCGGCGCAGGCTGATGAACAAGGCTTGGGAAAAGCTCGCGCCATTAGGCGCAGTCAGGCTGGCCTGGGGTTCGCCGCCAATCAACTGGCTGGCCCGCGCGTAACTTTCGCGGGCCTGACTGTTCAGCGCTTGCACGCCGGTCAACAGGCCGGTGGCCAGCCAGAGACCGGTCAGCACGCTGAAAAACTGCACCGGGTGCTGCCGCCAGTGACTGAGCAGCGCGCGCAATGTCCCATAAAAAACCCGCACCTCAGCGCCCCTCCACGCCGGCCAGACGCCCGTTATGCAGCATCACTCTTTGCGCCAGACGGGCCGCGACCCTTGGGCTGTGGGTGACCATCAGCAGACTGGTCGGGCTGTCGTCGAGCAGCTCCAGGAGCAGTTTCAGCACTTCATCACTGGTGGTTTCGTCGAGGCTGCCGGTGGGTTCATCCGCCAGCAGCAAACCGGGGCGCGAAGCCAGTGCACGTCCCAGCGCCACCCGTTGTTGCTGACCGCCAGAAAGTTGTTCGGGGTAACGCCTGAGCAAGTCGCCCAACCCCAACCGCTCGATCAACTGCCCTTGCCAGACCGGCTCATAACGCCCGGCCAGGCGCGCCTGAAAGGCCAGGTTGTCTTCGACCCGCAGGCTGCTGATCAGGTTGAATTGCTGGAACACCAGGCCCACCTCAGTGCGGCGCCAGTTCGCCAGTTGCGCTTCGCTCATCTGATCGAGACGCTGCTCGCCGATCCGGATGCTGCCGCGATCAACCTTGTCCAGCCCGGCAATCAGATGCAGCAACGTGCTCTTGCCACTGCCCGACTCGCCCATCAGCGCCAGGCTGGTGCCGTGTTGCAGCTGCAAGTCGACACCCTGCAACACCGCCAACGGACCTTGCGGTGTTGCATAGCTCTTGAACACGCCTTGCACCTCAAGCATGGGAACGCTCGTTTGGAGGGAGGTGAGGCCAAGGATAGCGGTTTGTTGCTGGAGCAGGCTTGCCCTATTGCTGTAGCAGCTGCCGAAGGCTGCGTCCGGCTGCAAAGCAGTCGCAAATAAGCGATATGCGGTCCTTCTGAAAGGACGAAGTTTGCCATTTTACGAGTGCTGCGCACTCGAACGCAGCCTTCGGCAGCTGCTACGGGGGAATGTGCGAAGCCAAAAATTCCTTAACTGACTGGCATTAACCTCAGAGGCGCCCTTTTTTTGATTACTGGGTGTCAGATCTGCCAATGATCGTTCCCACGCTCTGCGTAGGAATGCAGCCCGTGACGCTCTGCGTCACTGCCAAAGCGGACGCGGAGCGTCCAGTGAGGCATTCCCACGCAGCGTGGGAACGATCGATCGACTCCTTCGCCCGGGTCCTCGCCATCCCGCTGCGCGACGGCTGCGATTTAATGGACGTGATCGGACGGCGATTGCGGGTGCAGATGGCACCATAAACAAAACGGGCAACCTCAGAGTTGCCCTTTTTTGATTACTGGGTGTCAGATCTGCCAATGATCGTTCCCACGCTCTGCGTGGGAATGCAGCCCGTGACGCTCTGCGTCACTGCCGAAGCGGACGCGGAGCGTCCAGTGAAGCATTCCCACGCAGAGCGTGGGAACGATCTATCCCATTCTTCCAGACACACCGCATCCACCGGCCTTACGACTGCTTCGCCCGAGCGCGGACCGGCCGGCGGGAGCAAGCGCCCTTGCCACAAATGCTCTCTAGCCTGACGATCTAATTACCCGACTAACGATTTTATCCAGCGCTGATAAAAATCTTTTTGCTCCTGTATGTCATTGGTAATATCGTTTTCTTCGTAGTCGAAAATATTTACCACGTCTTCATCTTCACTTGACCTTCCCCACTTAAGTTCATACGCAACTACCCCGCAGGACATTTGCGAGGACATGCGAGACGGGTGAACATTGAGTTTTGCTCCTTTGCATAAGAATTTTATATTTGGAAATTCGGCTCTCACCAATCCCAAGCAAACATAAAGATCCTGTGCAGCATACGTTTTTCTAAAGCCATCCAACCTTATGAAGGTTAATGTTGATTTTTGTCTGTCGCAGTCGACTACAGCCGCCTCAACGACCCCATCAACCATTAAAAAAATCTCTCTTGTAGTCATGCTTCACTCTCTATTCGGGTTTGGTATGGAATAACCAACATAACTACCGTCAGCATTTACCGGTGTAGCACCAATAATGTCTTTAGTTTCTATTCCCCCAGGAATGGCTATTTCAACCTCGCGTCGATGAGGAGACATTAGCCCCAGCTCTTTATTTACATCAAGGCCGGGAACTCTTTTTAATACATACATATACCCTGATTCAAATCCGTAGCCCGTCGCAAACTTCATTGCTTCCTTTGTTGACGTTGAAGTGCTTACGAAGAAACTTGGAGGACTCCTATTGTCCATCGCATGTAAGTACAGATCAGTACTATCCCCTAGAGGTTCGAAGCCACCATCAAAAATCTCCCAAGGCGCTCGTGAGTCTCCCCGATACAGATAACTCTTTTTCTTTTCCGATGCAGGCAGCTGAGGCTCACCCTCATCCACCCGCGCCTTCGCCGCCGGGTCTTCCACCCCCGTCGCTGGCTTGCACCCCTCCGCTCCGGGGCAGGTACTCAACCCCAACGGGTCCACCCAGCCCGTCGGGTTCGGGGTGTATTGGTAGACGTTCAGCCCACCGGCCAGTTTGCTCGGGTCCGGGGTCAGGTAGCGGCCGTTGTCCGGAGTGTAGTAACGATGGCGGTTGTAGTGCAGGCCGCTCTCGGCGTCGCAGTATTGGCCCTGGAAGCGCAGCGGTTGCTCGAGGTGTTCTTCGCTGTCTTGCTTGAGCCGGGCGAGTTTGCCGTAGGCGTGGTATTGCGCCGACCAGACGATCTCGCCGCTGTAGGCGGTGAGTTCCTGCGGGGTGCCGAGGTGGTCGAGTTGGTAGTAGAACGGGCAGGCGTTCCGTGGGCCTTCGCCGTCGAGCAGCGCCAGCGGGCGGCAGCTGCCGGGTTCGTAGACGTAGCTGCGGTAATGCTGGCCGCCGCGTTCGGCGATCAGTTGGTCGCCTTGCCAGAAGAATTCGGTGCTCTGCCCGTCGACGGTTTTCGCGATGCGCCGGCCGAAGGCGTCGTAGCGGTAGCTGGCGCCACGGCCGTCGGGCCGGGTCATGCCGATCAGCCGGTGCTGGCAGTCGTAGCGGTATTCGCTGACGAGGCACTGGGCCTTGCCGCGGCGTTCGCGGATCAGGTTGCCATAGGCGTCGTAGTCGTAATGGCGGTCGCCGTGCATCCGCAGGCGGTTGCCCTGGACGCGGGCCGGGCCGGGGCGGTCCTGCATCAGCAGGTTGCCGGCCGGGTCGTGGCTGAAGTGTTCCGGGGGTTCGCCGTGGGGATGGCGCACGCCGAGCAGCCGGTCTCGCAGATCGTAGTCATAACGGCGCTGGCCGTGGCGACTGTCGCTGAGGAGGGCCAGGTTGCCGTTGGCGGCGTAGCGGTAATGCCGGTGGTACCGCGACTGTTCTTGCTGGCTGAGGGCGTGGGCCTGCAGGCGGCCCTGCTCGTCGTACTGGTACTGGCTGAGCAGTTGGCCTTGCTGGCGCTGTTGTTCACGTCCGGCGTCAAAGACGTGCGTGGTCAGCCGGGCGCCGTTGAGGTCGATGGCGCTCAGCGCCCCGCCCTGGGCGTGGTGGTAGTCGAGGGTGCTGTGGTCCGGCAGGCGCAGCTGCTTGAGCCGGCCGCAGGCGTCGTAGCGATAACGCAGGGTGCCCCAGCCCTGGTGCTCGGTGATCAGCCGGTCGTGCCGGTCGTATTCGAATTCCAGCGGCCAGTCGGTGTCGCGGTCCGCGACGCTGACCAGGCGGCCGAGGCCGTCGTAGCGGTAGTCGACGGTGTTGCCGTCAGGCAGGGTCTTGCGGGTCAGCCGGCCGTGAGCATCGCGTTGGTACGCGGTGACCAGCGTTGAGCCGTCGTCACCAAACTCGGTCTTCTCCAGCAGCTGGCCGTTGAGGTCGTAGGCGTAGGCGGTGCGCCGGCCATCGAAGCCGGTCTCCTCCCGGATCAGGCCGTTGGCGGCGTATTCGAGCCGGTAGCGTTCGCCGGCTTCGTTTTCGATCTCGCTGAGCAACAGCCGCGCAGTGTCGTAGCGGTAGCGCAGCTGGCTGCCGTCGGGGTTGATCCGGCGGCTGACCAGGTGCAGGTCGTCGGCGTATTCGTAACGGGTGAGGCGGCCCAGTTCATCGCGTTCGGCGGTGACCTTGCCGTAGGCGTTGTAGCTGAAGGCGCGGCTCGCGCCGCCGGGCAAGGTGGTCTGCAGCAGCCGGCCGACGGCATCCCACTGGTATTGGGTGACGGCGCCGTGTTCGTCCTGGCGGCGAATCTGCCGGCCCAACGTGTCGTAGGCATAGCGGCGTTGGCCGCCGTTCGGCAGCTGTTCTTCGATCAGCTGGCCAAGCCCGTTCCAACCCAAAGTGTGGAGGCTATGGTCCGGATAACGGATGCCGGTTAACTGACCTTTGGCGTCGTAGTGGTAATGGGTGACCTGGCCGTCGGGATCGATCTGTTCGGTGATATCGCCCTGGGCATTGCGTCGATAGGTCCACTGCGCCTGACCGCGCTGACGGCGGTGGAGGTGACCGTTGCGGTACTCATACGCCGTCGGCTCATCCTCGGCGGGCAGCACCGCGATCAGGCGCCCGGCCTCGTCATAGCGGTATTCGGTGACGGCGCCGAGCGGGTCCTGTTCGGCGGTCAGCCGGCCCTGTTCGTCGTAGGCCTTGCGGTGTTCGGCGCCGTCCGCCTCGACCTGGCGCAGCAGCCGCGCCTGCGGGTCGTGGACGTAAACTTCTGCGCGGCCGTCGGCATGCCGGACGCTGACCCCGCCCTGCTCGTCCCAGACGTAGCGCTGGTCCATCTGCGCAAAACTCGCCCAGTGCCGGATGCAGCGCGCGGCTTTGCCCGCGCGTTCCCACTCCCAGAAGAAGCTCGCGCCCCCGGCCAGTTGCCGCTGCAGGATGACCTGCTGATCGTCGTAGTCGTAGCGCTCGCATTCACCGGCGGCGTTGCTTGCCTCGACCAGCCGCCGGCGTTCGTCGTAGCGGTAGCGGACCAGGGTCTGCTCGGTGCGCCAGGCGTCTTCGAGGGTGTCGGCCGGGTGCAAGCTCTGATAGTCGACGGCGATGATCTGCGCACGCTCGTAGCGCAGGCGCAGGGCGCGGCCGGCACCGTTGTCCAGGCGATTGATGCGTTGCTGACGGTCGCGGCTGACGTGCAGGCGGTTGCCGTAGGCATCGCTGAGGGCAGTTAGCCGACCGTCGCGAAAGTGGTAGAAGCGCGCCGCATCGCCGGCTTGGGCGAGGATCAATTCCTCGGGAGCCTCGCCGAGGTAAATCGCCGCCCGCGCCAGGCTGTTGTGGATCGCCGGGCGTTCGACGCTGGGCAGCGGAAAGGTGGTGCGGCGGTTCTCCTGGTCGATCCAGATCACCGAATCGCCGCTGATCTCCAGCCGCTGCGCCAGCGGGTGACTCCAGCCCCACCCCAGCCCGCCATCGAGCTCCACCGCGCTGCTGCGGTACAGCCGGGTCCAGCTGAACGGCAGCACCCCGTCCAGCTCAGCGTCGGTGAGGCTCAGCAGTTCTTCGCCGGTGACCATCGACACCGGGCAGCCGCGGGTGGCGGTTTGGCTGGCGGTGTCGGCGCTGGCGCCGTTGGGGTTTGTCGCCTGCTTGGGGGCGTCGTCGTGGGGTTCGTGTCGGCTCAGGCGGGTCATGCGCCCGCTCTTGTCGCGCGCCAGGGCCGCGGGATTGTTCACCGCCAGCGTCGGCGTGGCGCCGGGGTGATGCGGGTCCATGGGGGCAATCTTGAGGGGCACGCCCGGGGTTGGCCCGAGCGGCGCGCCCCGAGCCTTGACCAGCAGCGGTTTGAGGTGGTCGGCGTGGGCGCCCAGGCGATGGGCGGCGGTGAATTCGGCGAGCTTTTCGCCCAACTGTGCAAACCACTGTCGAGCACGGCCGGACTTGATCTGGCCCAGCACCCGGGTGCTCATGCGCAGCTTGAAGCCAATCCCCGCAGTGCAGCTGATCAGCAACAGATTGATCAGCACTTCGCTGCGAATTTCGGCCAGTACTTCGATGAGGTAAGGCGGTGGCAGCATCCGTAGCCAACTGACGATGGCCGACAGGTAGACGAACTGCAGCGGCTCATCGCTGAGCACCAGCAGGCCGTTGGCGATGGCCTCCCTGGACGCGCTCAGCAGGGTGTCGAGTTCGGCTGGGGTCAGGTACTCGAGGAGTTTTGCGCTGTTCGGTTGCAGGTCGGCCAGCAGCCGGTAGAGCTGCTGAACGTCATCCCACACACCGAACAGGGCACTTTCGAAGCCGCGCCAGTTGGCTTGCTGCAGGGCGCGGTAACGCTCAAGCAGGTCGGCCTCGGAAAAGCTCGCCCACGCTGGCTGAAACTGGCTCGCCCAGGCGTTGCGCAGCCAACCTTCAAGCTCACCGATCAGCCCTTGATAGGAGGCGTACAGCGCCTTGACATGGTCCTGGGAAACGTGGGGGAAAAAGGTGATGCGATAGCGCTGGCCGCGCCAGCATTTGGGGACTTCGAGAATGCCGTCGGGACCGATGGTTGCGTGAATCGGCTCCCCCACCACCACCTCGCCGCTGCGGCCATGGATGACCGGCTCGAGCAGCACCGGCGTATTGCCGATGGGCACGAAGCGGGCGGACTGGAACATGTGCACCAGGGTCAAGGGGCCACTGGCGGGACAGCTCGCGACCGTCGTGCTGACCGGTGTCCGGGAGTTTTTCGGGGCGACCAGGCTGACCTCATGGCCGACCTTGAAGACTTGTTCGACATCCAGCGCCCAGCCGGTCCAGAAGCTCTCGGCCCAGGCCGGGTAATCGTTGAGGCAGTGTTTGAAGTCGTTGAGGACGGTGTCGATGTCGGGGTTTTTCGGGTCCATGACGGCGAAGACCAGCAAGCCGATGGAGGTCTTCACAACGCCCGTGTCCCGGGCCGGCAGGTGGTGGGGGCATACATCCGCAATCCCTCGCGTGGGTGGTACAGGACGCGAGACTGTGCAGGGGATGCCGGGGGAATGAAGTCGGGGAAGTTCGAGAGAGCAGGTAGGAGTTTTCGTTAAATCAAACGGAACAATTCAACAGCCGCAGAGGCAATGAGTGCGGAGCCTGTGGCGAGGGGGCAAGCCCG
>NZ_JBWKWW010000022.1:0-41740 GCF_059422425.1 Pseudomonas sp. GW821-FHT01E05 | reverse complement strand
TTTGTTTACCAAGGAGTTTTCCGTTTCGACTGCGCCGGAAGTGGGGCGAATTATAGGCTTCCAGATTCTGCCGTCAACCTCTATTTTCACAATTCTGTCATATGAGTCAAAAAGACCCTGAAAAGCAAAAGGCCGGTACCTTTTTTCAAATAAGGGAGCCGGCCGTTTTACTCTTCTACTTATAAGCTAGGGAAAGCGAACTGCGAAGCTTCGTGACTGGCACGTTGCGGCCAGCGCTGGGTAATTGCCTTACGGCGGGTATAGAAGCGCACACCATCCGGGCCATAAGCATGCAGGTCACCGAACAACGATCGCTTCCAGCCGCCAAAGCTGTGGTACGCCACTGGAACCGGCAGCGGTACGTTGACGCCCACCATCCCCACTTCAATCTCGTCGCAGAACAACCGGGCCGCTTCACCGTCACGGGTAAAGATGCAGGTGCCGTTGCCGTACTCGTGATCGTTGATCAGTTGCATCGCCTCTTCAAGGCTGTTCACTCGCACGATGCACAGCACCGGGCCGAAGATCTCTTCTTTATAGATACGCATCTCTGGAGTGACGCGATCGAACAGGCAGCCGCCGAGGAAGAAGCCCTCTTCGTGGCCCGTTACGCTCAGACCACGACCATCGACCACCAACTCAGCGCCGGAAGAAACCCCGTCTTCTATATAGCCACTGACTTTGTCGCGATGCTGACCGGTCACCAGTGGGCCCATGTCCAGACCACAAGAAGTGCCGGCACCGATTTTCAGCGCCTTGATTTGCGGCACCAACTTGGCGACCAATGCATCCGCCACCTGATCGCCGACACACACGGCCACCGAGATCGCCATGCAACGCTCACCGCAAGAACCATAGGCCGCGCCCATCAAGGCACTGACTGCGTTGTCCAGGTCTGCATCCGGCATCAGCACCGCATGGTTCTTCGCCCCGCCCAATGCTTGCACACGTTTGCCGCGCTTGGTGGCTTCGGCATAGATGTATTCAGCAATCGGAGTCGATCCGACAAAGCTAAGCGCTTTAACCTCTGGCGCTTCGATCAACGCATCCACCGCACCTTTGTCGCCGTGCACCACGCTCAACACACCTTTCGGCAAGCCGGCTTCTTGCAGCAGCTGGGCGATCAGCAGCGTTGAACTCGGATCACGCTCGGAAGGCTTGAGGATGAAGCAGTTTCCGCACACGATCGCCAATGGATACATCCACAGCGGAACCATGGCCGGGAAGTTGAACGGCGTGATGCCGGCAACCACGCCCAACGGCTGGAAGTCGGACCAGGCATCGATGTTCGGGCCGACGTTACGGCTGTACTCGCCCTTGAGGATTTCCGGAGCCGAGCAGGCGTATTCGACGTTCTCGATACCGCGCTTCAGTTCGCCAGCGGCGTCTTCCAGGGTCTTGCCGTGCTCTTCGCTGATCAACTGAGCGATACGCGCTTCGTTCTGCTCGAGCAGTTGTTTGAAGCGGAACATCACCTGAGCACGCTTGGCCGGCGGTGTGTTGCGCCATGCAGGAAAAGCAGCCTTGGCCGTGTCGATGGCTTTTTGCACTGTTTCGCGACTTGCCAGAGGAACCTTGTGAATCGGCTGGCCGGTGGACGGGTTGAACACATCAGCGCTGCGACCGTTGTCGGTCACCAGTTCGCCGTTGATCAAATGCTGGATAAGACTCATGCGGGGCTCCTGGAAAGTTGTCCACAGGCGCCCGACATGGGGCACCTGCTAAATAAAGATGGCTTTTTGTAGGAGCACGGCTTGCCGGCGATGGCGTCCTTGAGGCCCATCGCGAGCAAGCTCGGCTCCTACAGGCTGGATCAGTCGACTTTGTTCAGCACTTCGCCGACCGCGTCGAACAGGCGATCAAGATCCTGCGGCTTGCTGTTGAAGGTTGGGCCGAACTGTAAGGTGTCGCCGCCGAAGCGCACGTAGAAACCAGCTTTCCATAGCGCCATACCGGCTTCGAACGGACGCACGATGGCGTCGCCGTCTCGCGGGGCGATCTGAATCGCGCCTGCCAGGCCATAGTTACGAATGTCGATAACGTTCTTCGAACCCTTCAAACCGTGCAAGGCATTCTCGAAATGCGGCGCGACTTCAGCCACGCTCTGCACCAGGTTTTCCTTGTGCAGCAGATCCAGTGCAGCCAAACCAGCCGCGCAAGCCACCGGGTGCGCCGAGTAGGTGTAGCCGTGGGGGAATTCCACCGCGTATTCCGGCGTCGGTTGATTCATGAAGGTCTGATAAATCTCGGAACTGGCAATCACCGCGCCCATAGGGATTGCGCCGTTGGTGACTTGCTTGGCGATGCACATCAGGTCCGGGGTCACGCCAAAGCTGTCAGCACCGAACATCGAGCCGGTACGACCAAAGCCAGTAATCACTTCGTCGAAGACCAGCAGGATGTTGTGTTGATCACAGATTTCGCGCAGGCGCTTGAGGTAACCCTGAGGCGGAACCAGCACACCAGCGGAACCGGCCAGCGGCTCGACGAACACGGCGGCGATGTTCGAGGCATCGTGCAACTCGATCAGCTTGAGCAGCTCATCGGCCAGGGCAATACCGCCCTGCTCCGGCATTCCACGGGAATAGGCATTGCTCGCCAGCAAGGTGTGCGGCAGATGGTCGACATCCATCATTGCCTGACCGAACATTTTGCGGTTGCCGTTGACGCCGCCCAGACTGGTGCCGGCGATGTTCACGCCGTGGTAGCCACGGGCACGACCGATCATTTTGGTCTTGGTCGCCTGACCTTTCAGACGCCAGTAGGCACGCACCATCTTCACCGCGGTGTCAGCACACTCGGAGCCGGAATCGGTGAAGAACACGTGATTCAGGTTACCTGGGGTCAGCTCGGTGATTTTCTCTGCCAGCTGGAAAGACAGTGGGTGACCGTACTGAAAGCCCGGCGAGTAATCGAGGGTGCCCAACTGCTTTGCAACAGCTTCCTGGATTTCCTTGCGGGTATGCCCCGCACCACAGGTCCACAGACCGGACAACGAGTCATAGACCTTGCGGCCCTTGTCGTCGATCAGGTAGCTACCTTCTGCGGCAACAATCAGTCGCGGGTCGCGCTGGAAGTTGCGGTTGGCGGTGTAAGGCATCCAGTGAGCATCGAGCTTGAGTTGGCTGGCCAGGGAGACCGGAGCGTTTTCAGGCAAGTTCATGAGCAAAACCTCGCAGGGCAATAAGCGGCGTAGGGATCAAAAGCGTTCTTGCAGCTAAATTGCCACGGGGATAAAGTCGGTGAAATCCAACTTTTCTAACGTTCAGTCAGGCCAGCACTAAACTATGAGCAGTCGTCGCCCCGATCCGCTGGCGCAAGTCAGTGACTTTGATATCCGTCTGCTGCGCATATTTCGCAGCGTCGTCGAATGCGGCGGCTTCTCCGCAGCGGAAACCGTGCTGGGGATCGGCCGCTCAGCCATCAGCCAGCAGATGAGCGACCTTGAACAACGCCTCGGCCTGCGTCTGTGCCAACGCGGTCGCGCAGGGTTTTCTCTGACCGAGGAAGGACGCGAGGTCTATCAGTCGGCCTTGCAACTACTCAGTGCGCTGGAAAGCTTTCGCACCGAGGTCAACGGCCTGCACCAACATCTGCGCGGTGAGCTGACCATCGGCCTGACCGACAACCTGGTCACCCTCCCCCACATGCGCATCACCCATGCTTTGGCGCAGTTGAAGGAGCGGGGCCCGGACGTGCAGATTCAAATCCGCATGATCGCCCCCAACGAAGTGGAGCAAGGTGTACTCGACGGCCGTTTACATGTCGGTGTGGTGCCTCAGGCCAGCGCACTCTCGGGCCTGGAATACCAGCCGCTGTACAGCGAGCGTTCGCTGCTCTACTGCGCGGTCGGGCATCCGCTGTTTTATGTCGATGACAAACAACTGGATGACCAGCGGCTCAACAGTCAGGACGCCATCGCACCGACCTTCCGTTTGCCGTCCGAGATCCAGGCGCATTATCAGGCACTCAATTGCACCGCCAGCGCGTCGGATCGGGAAGGCATGGCGTTTCTGATTTTGACCGGACGCTATATCGGATACCTGCCGGACCATTACGCCAGCCTCTGGGTGCAGCAAGGCCGACTGCGCGCTTTGAAACCCAAGGCGCGCTTCTATGACCTGAGCCTGGCTTCGGTCACCCGCAAGGGACGTCGCCCTCATTTGGTATTGGAAAGTTTCTTGGAAAGCCTGGCGGCCACGCGGTAAAACCGAACGGCTTCGAGGCTTTTATGGTGACAAGGCTTGTCTGATTCTTGTGGGTGCGCTATCAACGCATTGGTTGCACCCACAGAACTGCTCGGAAACGTCCATGACCCTTGAAGTCCCAGCCCACACCGGCAAACCTGCCAGCCGAATTCGCCAAAAAAACGAAGACGCAATCATCAAGGCCGCCGAAGACGAGTTCGCTCGTCACGGGTTCAAAGGCACCAGCATGAACACCATTGCGCAGAATGCCGGACTGCCCAAGGCTAACCTGCATTACTACTTCACCAACAAGCTCGGGCTCTATGTGGCGGTGCTGAGCAACATCATCGAGTTGTGGGACAGCACCTTCAACACATTAACCGCCGAAGACGATCCGGCCGAAGCGCTGACGCGCTACATCCGCGCCAAGATGGAGTTTTCCCGCCGCCAACCGCAAGCCTCACGGATCTTCGCCATGGAGATCATCAGCGGCGGGGAATGCCTGAGCGAGCATTTCAGCCAGGACTATCGCGTCTGGTTCCAGGGCCGTGCAGGTGTATTTCAGGCCTGGATCGACGCTGGCAAGATGGACCCGGTCGACCCGGTAAACCTGATCTTTCTGTTGTGGGGCAGCACCCAGCATTACGCCGACTTCGCCACACAGATTTGTCGCGTGACAGGCCGCACCAAGCTGACCAGGCAGGACATGGAAGACGCTGGTAACAACCTGATCCGTATCATTCTCAAGGGCTGCGGCCTCAAGCCAACCCTTTAAAAGATCCTCGCACATGCCTTTTACCCTCGCCGGCCTTTGCGAATACCGCGAAGAAATTCGCAAAAGCCGCTTCATCGCCCTCGCTGCGCCGATCAGCAGCGCCGTTGATGCTCAGGCGTTCATCGAGCAGCACAGCGACTTGAATGCCTCGCACAATTGCTGGGCCTGGAAGCTCGCCGATCAATACCGCAGCAGCGACGATGGCGAACCGGGCGGCACTGCCGGACGGCCGATTCTGGCGGCCATCGAAGCGCAGGATTGTGATCAAGTAGCGGTAGTGGTGATTCGCTGGTACGGCGGCATCCAGTTAGGTACCGGCGGACTCGCTCGGGCCTATGGCGGCAGTGCCAACAAGTGCTTGCAAACCGCTGAACGAATTGCGCTGATCAGCCGGGTGCCGTTGCATTGCGCCTGCGGCTTCGGCGAATTGGCGCTGGTCAAACTACGGGTGGCCGAACTCGGGGGCCTGATGCTGGAAGAAACCTTCACCGCCAATGGCGTGGAGTTGCACCTGGCCGTAGGTGAATCACAGATCCAGACCCTGCAAACGCAACTGGCCGATCTGAGTCGCGGACGCATTCTGTTGCAGCGGTAAAAGGCTGCGATCTTTTGGGGCAAGACTTAATCCAAGTGTTTCCACGACTTGCCCACATCTGCTGTGCACCCGACTGTGGATAACCTGAGCACATTCCCCGCAACCCCTTTTGCAACGTGGCTTTGCGGCCATTGTTCATTTTTCGTCCAATCGCCCTTCTTCGGGATTAATCCCACTGAAAAACAATCAGTTAGAGCGGTTTATCGCCTTTAGAAGAAAGCCTTTCAGTGCTTATGCCTGGGCTTTTGGCTTGCGCACAAATACTGTGGAGCAATCTGTGGATAACCCGTGCAAGGCTGGCTCAGTCGCATAGGCAGCAACGCTCTCCGTCGGCTGCTCATTTTTTAACCAGTTCGATACGGGCGAAACCGGGGCCTTATCGACAGGCTTGCCCTGAAGTGGTGCCGGAGCAGGGATCAGTATATTGCGCGAGAGGCTGCGGAGCAGGCAGAACAACGACGACACCGGGTTTTCCTGACTCAATGGCCAGGAAATTGCTTTATCCACAGGCACAACTTCAATTGTCCCGAGCCTGTCATGCCAAATCCCGTGCCGATCCCTGATCAAACACCGCGTCTGCAATTGCGCAGAATCAGCAAACGCTATCCCGGCTGCCTGGCCAATGACGGTATCGACCTGAGTATTCAACCCGGTGAGATCCACGCCCTGCTCGGTGAAAACGGCGCCGGGAAAAGCACCCTGATGAAAATTATCTACGGCGTGACCCATGCCGACTCGGGCGAGATGATCTGGCAAGGACAACACTTGACCATGCGCAACCCGGCCCAGGCGCGCAGTCTGGGGATTGGCATGGTGTTCCAGCATTTCTCGCTGTTTGAAACCCTGAGCGTGGCGCAGAACATTGCCCTGGCCATGGGCGCTGCGGCAGGCACACCCACGCAACTGGAGCCGCGCATTCGTGAAGTCTCGCAACGTTATGGCATGGCGCTGGAGCCAGAACGGCTGGTGCACAGTTTGTCGATTGGCGAGCGTCAGCGGGTGGAGATCATTCGTTGCCTGATGCAGGACATTCGCCTGCTGATTCTCGATGAGCCGACCTCGGTCCTGACTCCGCAAGAGGCGGACGAGTTGTTCGTCACCCTGCGTCGATTGGCCGTCGAGGGCTGCAGCATTCTGTTTATCAGCCACAAGCTCGGCGAGGTTCGGGCGCTGTGTCATAAGGCCACGGTGCTGCGCGGTGGTCGAGTGGCCGGACATTGCGTTCCAGCCGAGTGCACGGATCAGCAACTGGCTCGTTTGATGGTGGGTGATGCGGCGGGGTTGATCGCTGATTATCCGAAGGTCGGCGGCCGCGAAACTTTCTTGCAGATACAAAAGCTGTCCTGGCATAACCCGGATCCGTTCGGCTGCTCACTGAGGGATATCCACCTTGAAGTGCGCAGCGGCGAAATCGTTGGGATCGCCGGTGTCGCCGGGAATGGTCAGGACGAATTGCTGGCCCTGCTCAGCGGCGAAGAATGCCTTGCACGTAATGACGCCGCGACCATCAGTTTCACCGGGCAACCGGTCGCTCATTTACGCCCCGATGCAAGACGCCGCCTCGGCCTGGCATTTGTGCCGGCAGAACGCCTCGGCCACGGGGCAGTGCCGCAATTGAGTCTGGCAGACAACGCCTTGCTGACCGCTTTTCAGCAAGGGCTGGTCAGCAATGGCCTGATTCAGCGTGGCAAAGTCCAGGCATTGGCCGAAGAGATCATCCGCTGCTTCGGGGTCAAGACACCGAATACTGAAACCTGTGCTCGCAGCCTGTCCGGCGGCAATTTGCAGAAATTCATTCTCGGCCGGGAAATCCTTCAACAACCGAAACTGCTGATCGCGGCGCACCCGACCTGGGGCGTGGATGTGGGTGCCGCGGCGGTGATCCATCGCGCGTTGATTGCCCTGCGCGATGCGGGTGCCGCGATCCTGGTGATCAGCGAAGACCTCGACGAATTGTTCCAGATCAGCGATCGACTGGCGGCGCTATGCAGCGGTCGACTGTCGACGCTCAAACCGACCGCGCAAACCAGCCTGATCGCAGTCGGTGGCTGGATGGCGGGGCAGTTCGACACGTCTCACCAATCCACGCCTTTGCCGGTTTAACGGAGTTTCACATGCTGCTTTCTCTCGAACCCCGTGGCCAGCAATCGCGCCTGATGCTGTGGTGCTCGCCGCTACTTGCCGCAACGTTGACCCTGGCTTGTGGCTCGCTGCTGTTTATTGCCCTCGGTCACGACCCTTTGATGACCTTGCACACCTTGTTGATTGCGCCGATCAGTGACCTGTATGGCGTCTCTGAGCTGTTGGTCAAAGCCTTGCCGATTCTGCTGTGTGCGTTGGGTCTGGCGGTGGCGTATCAAGCGCGGATCTGGAACATCGGCGCCGAAGGTCAGTTGCTGCTCGGCGCTCTGGCCGGCAGTGCACTGGCAGTGAATATCATCAATGTGCAAAGTCGCTGGGCGCTGGTGTCAATCCTGATGATCGGCACGCTGGCCGGTGCTGCCTGGGCCGGGTTGACGGCATGGCTGCGCACGCGGTTCAACGCCAATGAAATCCTCACCAGCATCATGCTCAATTACATCGCCCTGAACCTGCTGCTGTTCTGCGTCCACGGGCCGCTGAAGGACCCGGCCGGCTTCAACTTCCCGGAATCGGCAATGTTCGGCGAGGCCAGCCGTTTACCACTATTGCTGGAGGACGGCCGAGTGCATGCCGGGGTGTATTTCGCCCTGCTGGCGCTGGTTGCCGTTTGGGTGCTGCTGCACAAGAGTTTTGTCGGTTTTCAAATCAAGGTGCTCGGCCTGGACAAGCGCGCCGCCGGTTTCGTTGGTTTTCGCGAGAAGCGGCTGATCTGGCTCGCGCTGTTGATCAGCGGTGGATTGGCGGGGCTGGCTGGCGTTTGCGAAGTCACCGGGCCGATCGGACAACTGGTGCCGCAGGTATCGCCCGGTTATGGCTACGCGGCGATCACTGTGGCATTTCTTGGCCGACTGAATCCCATCGGCATTTTGTTCTCCAGCCTGCTGATGGCGCTGCTGTACATCGGCGGCGAGAGCGCGCAGATGAGCCTTAACCTGCCGCAGGCGGTCACCCAATTGTTCCAGGGCATGATGCTGTTTTTTCTGCTCGCCAGTGATGTGCTGATTCTCTACCGCCCGCGCCTTAACCTGCGCTGGGCACGGCACTCCTCGACCACCTCTGAACGCGTTGGAGCCCTGTGATGGATATCGATCTGCTGAGTAATATTTTCTACGCCATGGTCCGCTGCGGCACGCCGCTGCTGTTGGTGGCCTTGGGTGAACTGATCTGCGAAAAAAGCGGCGTCCTCAACCTCGGTCAGGAAGGCATGATGCTGTTCGGCGCGGTGATCGGTTTTATCGTCGCCTTGAGCACCGGTAACCTCTGGCTCGGCGTGTTGCTGGCGGTGCTCGCCGGTATGTTGCTGTCGACGCTGTTTGCCTTGGTGGCGCTGGTGTTCAACGCCAATCAGGTGGCGACCGGGCTGGCGCTGACTATCTTTGGCGTCGGCCTTTCGAGCTTTGTCGGTGCGGCCTGGGTTGGCAAGCCGCTGGCGGGTTTCGAGCCAGTGGCGATTCCTTTTCTGAGCGAGATCCCGCTGATCGGGCGGATGCTGTTTGCTCAGGATCTGTTGGTCTATCTGTCATTCGCGCTGTTTGCGCTGGTGGCTTGGGCGATTCTGAAAAGCCGCGTAGGCCTGATCGTTCAGGCCGTCGGGGAAAATCCGGACGCTGCCAGCGCCATGGGATTGCCGGTGCTTGGTGTGCGCACACTGGCGGTGCTGTTCGGTGGCGCCATGGCCGGGTTGGCCGGTGCCTATCTGTCACTGGCCTATACACCGATGTGGGCGGAGAACATGAGCGCCGGCCGTGGCTGGATTGCCCTGGCGCTAGTGGTGTTTGCCAGTTGGCGCGTATGGCGTTTGCTGCTGGGCGCTTACCTGTTCGGGCTCGCCAGCATCTTGCACCTGGTTGCCCAAGGCTTGGGGCTGGCGATCCCTTCGAACCTGCTGGCGATGCTGCCCTATGCCGCGACCATTCTGGTGTTGGTGCTGCTGTCGCGGAACGCGCTGCGAACACGCTTGTACGCACCGGTTTCGTTAGGGCAGCCGTGGCAGGCGGGGCATTAGGTTCTGCCTGGAACAGCAGGCTCTTCGTAGCAGCTGGCGAAGCCTGCGTTCGGCCGCGAAGCGGTCGTAATCCTGACGACTCGAATTTCGTCCAGAATCGCGTTATGGCCTTTACGACTACTTCGTAGCCGAACGCAGGCTGCTACGGGGGCTTCGGTCATCTGCGAGATGCTTGACCGGCAACAACTGTGCAACGCCCCACGCCAGTTCGAAGAACAGGAAAACCGCCAGCAATGAGCTGGCGCCGTGGGCCAGGGCATAGATCTGCCACGTTGCGAACAAAAACCGTCCGGCTGCGTCATAGCGGCCGAACGCTTGCTGCGGATCACAAATCCGTAACACCGACCAGACGCAAACGATCGAGCCCAACAGATTGGCCATCAGCATGTGCATCGGTTCGAACGGCGGCAGTTCACCAGATAGATTGAATGTCCGGGAAAGACTCAGCATCAACCCGTGTAGCGCCATAAAACTCCAGGGGGTGACGAAAGCGACGGTCACGAGCAAGTCGTACCAGCCGCTCGCACGAACCAGTTGACGGTATTGGCTTGCAGTCCACATTGAGGCGTCTCCATTTATTCAGGGAGCACGCAGGCTAAAGCCTGGAGTATGCTCCAGGGTCAAACCTCAAAGAGTCTTCAAGATGCGTATCGGTGAATTAGCCCAGGCCAGCGCCGTCAGCCGCGACACCCTGCGCTTTTACGAGCAACGGGGATTGATCGCCGCCCAACGCAGCGCCAACGGTTACCGCGACTATCCGGCCGAGATGGTGCAACTGGTGCTCTACATCAAGACCGCCCAACGCCTGGGCTTCAGCCTCGGCGAAATCGGTAGTAGTGTGGCCTCGCTGTGGCAGGCCAAAGACCCTGACAGCGCCGTGACCCGGTTGCTGCAAGACAAACTGAGCCTGATCGAAACCCGCATCGCCGAACTCGGTGAGCTACGCCAGGAGTTACAACTACGGCTCAGGCAGAGTTGCCCATTAAGACCGTGATCCTCTTTTCCAAAGGAACCCGTTTATGAACGCTGCAAAAAACGCATTAATCATCGGCGCCTCCCGTGGTTTGGGCCTCGGTCTGGTACAACGCTTGCTGGCCGACGGCTGGCAAGTCACCGCCACCGTGCGCAATCTGCAGAAAGCCGAGGCCTTGCAGGCATTGGGTAACGTCCGGATCGAGCAACTGGACATGGATGATCAGCAAGCCGTCATCGCCCTGAGCCAACGGCTGAAGGGCCAGGTGTTCGACTTGCTGTTCGTCAACGCCGGCGTCAAAGGACCGGATGATCAGACTCCAGGTAATGCAACCCTCGCCGAGGTTGGACAGTTGTTCTTCACCAACGCCGTGGCCCCGATCAATCTGGCTCAGCGCTTCATCGGCCAGATTCGCCCGGACAGCGGTGTGCTGGCGTTCATGAGTTCGGTGCTCGGCAGCGTGACCATGCCCGACGCGCCGGAACTGGCGCTGTACAAGGCCAGCAAAGCCGCGTTGAACTCCATGACCAACAGCTTCGTCACTCAGTTGGGCGAGCAGAAAATGACTGTACTGTCGTTGCATCCGGGCTGGGTGAAAACCGATATGGGCGGTGAAGGTGCGGACATCGATGTCGAGACCAGCACCCGTGGGTTGATCGAGCAGGTGAATACTTACGCGGGTAAAGGCGGGCATCATTTTGTGAACTACAGAGGCGAGACAATTCCCTGGTAATTCATCGGTAGATCAGCGGCCCTATGTAGCCGACCAAATATGTGAGTAAACTCTGCACTTCGCCCTCCCCGGCGACCCTGGATCAGCAGACAGGGCAACACTGAGCTGGCGAACCTGAACCCATTTTTCAGAGGAGCCGGCCAATGCCTGCGACCCGTATCTGGTTAAAAACCCCCTTGGCCATTTTCACTGCCAACGCGCTCGATGCCCGTGGCGGCCTGGTGCTGCAAGACGGTTTGATCGTCGAAGTGCTCGGTATAGGGCAACAACCGACCACTGCCTGTGGACAAGTCTTCGATGCTCGCGAGCATGTGATCCTTCCCGGGCTGATCAACACCCATCACCACTTCTATCAAACCCTGACCCGCGCCTGGGCGCCGGTGGTCAATCAGCCGTTGTTCCCCTGGTTGAAAACCCTCTATCCGGTCTGGGCTCGCCTGACCCCGGAAAAGTTGGCGCTGGCGACAAAAGTCGCTTTGGCCGAGTTGCTGCTGTCTGGCTGTACAACGGCGGCCGATCACCATTACCTGTTTCCCGAAGGTCTGGAAAATGCCATTGATGTGCAAGTCCAGAGCGTTCGCGAACTGGGCATGCGCGCGATGCTTACCCGTGGCTCGATGAGCCTGGGTGAAGCCGACGGCGGGTTGCCGCCGCAACAGACTGTGCAGCAGGGTGAAGTGATTCTCGCCGATAGCCAGCGGCTGATTGCCGAGTACCACGAACGCGGCGACGGCGCGCAAATCCAGATTGCTCTGGCACCCTGCTCGCCATTTTCCGTCACGCCGCAAATCATGTCGGCCAGCGCGGAACTGGCCAATACACTCGACGTGCGTCTGCACACTCACCTTGCCGAAACCCTCGACGAAGAAGACTTCTGCCTGCAACGCTTCGGCCTGCGCACCGTGGATTATCTGGACAGCGTCGGCTGGCTCGGACCGCGCACCTGGCTGGCCCATGGCATTCATTTCAACCCTGATGAAATCGCCCGTCTGGGCGCGGCCGGTACCGGCATCTGCCATTGCCCTAGCTCCAATATGCGCCTGGCTTCAGGCATTTGCCCGACGCTGGACTTGATCGCAGCAGGTGCGCCGCTGGGTTTGGGTGTGGATGGCTCGGCCTCAAACGATGCATCGAACATGATCCTCGAGACCCGCCAGGCGTTGTACCTGCAACGCCTGCGCTACGGCGCGGAAAAGATCACCCCCGAGTTAGTGCTCGGCTGGGCCACACGCGGTTCGGCGCAACTGCTCGGGCGCACCGATATCGGTGAACTGGCGGTGGGCAGGCAGGCGGATCTGGCGTTGTTCAAACTCGATGAGCTGCGCTTCTCCGGCAGCCATGACCCGCTGTCGGCGCTATTGCTGTGCGGCGCGGACAGGGCGGATCGGGTGATGATTGGCGGTAAATGGCGGGTGATCGATGGGCAGGTTGAAGGGCTTGATTTGAAGGGGTTGATTGCCGACCACAGTCAGGCGGCCAGGCAGTTGATTAGCGGCGTTTGATCAATCTTATCGCGGGCAAGCCTCGCTCCTACGGGTACATGCGATCCGTAGGAGCAAGGCTTGCCCGCGATGCTTTCAAAGCCCTGGCGCACCAGTGGCAGGCATGAGCTTGCAGGGGTGCACTGCCTTGGTTCTTGCTGTGTTCATACACTCCCCTTCACCGGTCAGCCCGCTCCCACAGGAATGCGTCATCCGGCATTTTGTTGTCTTGTTGGTCAGCTATTTGCATTGAGCTGCTCAAGCCTTTGAGCCCAGCCAACCCTCACAACAAAATGGAGTTCGAATTCATGCATGCACGTCCGTTGAAGAAGCTGCTGTGCGCCGTTGCAGCGGCCATTGGCCTGAGCGCCAGCCTGGCTGCCAGTGCGACTGATCCGTTGAAAGTCGGCTTCGTCTATATCGGTCCGATTGGTGACCATGGCTGGACTTATCAGCATGAACAAGGCCGTAAGGCGTTAGTGGAAAAATTCGGCGATCAGGTCACCACCAACTTCGTCGAGAACGTGGCCGAAGGCGCGGATGCCGAGCGAGTGATCCGCAATATGGCCAAGGACAAGTACGACATGATTTTCACCACATCCTTCGGCTACATGAACCCGACACTGAAGGTCGCCAGACAATTTCCCAACGTGACCTTCGAACATGCCACCGGCTACAAGCAGGACAAGAACCTCGGCACCTACCTGGCGCGCACTTACGAGGGACGGTATGTCGGCGGCTTCCTCGCGGCAAAAATGACCAAGAGCAAAAAAATCGGCTACGTCGCCTCCTTCCCGATTCCGGAGGTCATCCGCGACATCAACGCCATCCAACTGGCTCTGAACAAATACAACCCGGGCACCGAGATCAAAGTGGTGTGGGTCAACTCCTGGTTCGATCCGGGCAAAGAGGCTGACGCCGCCAACGCCCTGATCGATCAGGGCGTGGACGTCGTGTTCCAGCACACCGACAGCCCGGCACCGATTCAGGCGGCCGAGCGTCGTGGCGTGTATGCGGTGGGCTATGCCTCGGACATGGCGCACTTCGGGCCCAAAGCGGTGCTGACCTCCATCGTCAACAACTGGGGGCCACACTATGTTCAGGCGACCCAAAGCGTGATCGACCATCGCTGGAAATCCCAGGACTATTGGGGCGGTTTGAAAGAAGGCACGGTTGAACTACCAATCAGTGATGTGGTGCCGGCCGAGGTGAAGGCTGAAGCCGAGCAGATCATCAGCCAAATCAAGAGCGGTGAATTTCACCCCTTCACCGGGCCGATCAAGGATCAGGCCGGCGTAGAGAAACTGGCGGCAGGTGTGACTGCCAGCAATGCCGAGCTGGCGTCGATGAACTATTACGTCGAAGGCATGAAGGCGGATATGCCGAAGTAATCCCTCAAACCAAACACACCTCCCCTGTGGGAGCGTCGACCGGCTGCTCCCACAATGGATCTTCGGTGCTCTTCAGGACCGCAACATGAACCAACTTCCGATCATAGACATCGGCCCGCTCTACAGCGATGAGCAAACCGCTTGGCAAGAGGTCGCCGACCAGATCGACAGCGCCTGCCGTGAATGGGGCTTCTTCTATATCAAGGGCCACCCGATCACCGCGACACGCATCGGCCAATTGCTCGATTGCGCCAAACAGTTCTTCGCCTTGCCGGTCGTTGAGAAGCTCAAGATCGATATCACCCAGACCCGCCACCATCGCGGCTATGGCGCCATCGCCACCGAGCAACTCGACCCGAACAAACCCAGAGACCTGAAAGAAACCTTCGACATGGGTTTGCACCTGCCGGCCGATCACCCGCAAGTGCTGGCGGAGAAACCCTTGCGCGGCCCCAATCGGCATCCCGACCTGCCGGGCTGGGAAAGCCTGATGGAACAGCACTACATCGATATGCAAGGCCTCGCCCAAACCTTGCTACGGGCCATGGCCCTGGCGCTGGGGATCGAGCGCGACTTCTTCGATCAGCGTTTCGTCGAGCCGGTCAGCGTGTTGCGGATGATTCACTACCCGCCGCGTCACACCGCCAGTTGCGAAGCGCAACAGGGCGCAGGCGCCCACACCGATTACGGCTGCATCACTGTGCTCTATCAGGATGCCGCCGGTGGCTTGCAGGTACGCAACATCCACGGCGAATGGATCGATGCCCCGCCGATCGAGGGTACTTTCGTGGTCAACCTCGGCGACATGATGGCGCGCTGGAGCAACGACCGTTATCTCTCGACGCCGCACCGGGTCATCAGCCCTTGGGGAGTTGATCGCTATTCCATGCCGTTCTTTGCCGAACCGCATCCTGACACGCGCATCGAATGCCTGCCCGGTTGCCAGGACAGTCAAAACCCGGCGAAATACCCGACCACCACCTGCGCCGAATTCCTGCTGTCGCGCTTTGCCGACACCTACGCTTATCGGCGAGAACGGAAAGCTGTGTGATGAACCGATTGGTCAGGTTTTGCCATATATTTGAGCGTCGACCTGTAGAATGCCACCATTGCACCTGATGAGAATTCGATAATGTACGACTGGCTGAACGCCCTGCCCAAGGCAGAACTGCACCTGCACCTGGAGGGCTCGCTGGAGCCTGAGCTGCTGTTCGCCCTGGCCGAACGCAACAAGATCGCCCTGCCGTGGGACGACGTCGAAACCCTGCGCAAGGCTTACGCCTTCAACAACCTGCAAGAGTTTCTCGACCTCTATTACCAGGGTGCTGATGTACTGCGCACGTCTCAGGACTTCTATGACCTGACCTGGGCTTACCTGTTGCGCTGCAAGGCGCAGAACGTGATTCACACCGAACCGTTCTTCGACCCGCAAACCCACACCGACCGTGGTGTGCCGTTCGAAGTGGTGCTCAACGGTATCGCCAGCGCGCTGAAAGATGGCGAGCACCAGCTGGGCATCACCAGCGGGCTGATCCTCAGTTTCCTGCGTCATTTGAGCGAAGAAGAAGCCGAGAAAACCCTTGATCAGGCGTTGCCATTCCGCGATGCGTTTATCGCCGTCGGCCTCGACAGTTCAGAGATGGGCCACCCGCCGAGCAAGTTCCAGCGCGTGTTTGATCGTGCCCGCAACGAAGGCTTCCTGACCGTCGCCCATGCCGGTGAAGAAGGCCCGCCCGAGTACATCTGGGAAGCCATCGACCTGCTGAAAATTCAGCGTATCGACCATGGTGTGCGCGCCATCGAAGATGAACGTCTGATGCAGCGGATTATCGACGAGCAGATTCCGCTGACCGTCTGCCCACTGTCCAACACCAAGCTTTGCGTGTTTGACGACATGTCAAAGCACAACATCCTCGACATGCTTGAGCGTGGCGTCAAGGTCACGGTGAACTCGGATGATCCGGCGTATTTCGGCGGTTACGTCACCGAGAACTTCCACGCGCTGTACACCCATCTTGGTATGACACAGGACCAGGCAAAGCGCCTGGCCCAGAACAGTCTGGATGCGCGACTGGTCAAGCCGTAATACCTCTATTGCGGCCCCCTGCTCCTACAAGGGCCATGTCGAACCACACACCATTGTGATCGACACCAAACCTGTAGGAGCGAGGCTTGCTCGCGATGGGGCCTCAAACGGACAACATTTGCCGCAACGCCACACAATCCTGCGCATGCCAATCCGTCAACTCCGGCCACGGATTATCCGGCAAGTTAACCAACACCGTCCGCGCTCCAGCCGCCCGACCGCAGTCCAGGTCAAAGCGATAATCTCCGACCATCACCAACTCGCTCGGCGCCACATCCCAGGCTTGCGCCAGTTTCAGCAAACCACCCGGATGAGGTTTTGGCGGGGCTTCATCGCGGCCCAGCACATCCTCCACCGCGAAGCAGTCCGCCAGGCCGATTGCCTCCAGGGTCACGTGGGCCAGCTCACGGGCGTTGCGGGTCAGGATGCCGAGACGATAGCCGCGCCCCGCCAGTTCCCGCACCAACTCCACCGCGCCGGGCGCAGGCCGGGAGCCCAGCGCCAGATCCCGTTCGTGTTCGAGCAACCAGGCATGTTTGGCCGCGCACTCATCGGCAGGCAGCGCGGCGAGGTGGGTCAGAATGTCGCTTTGAGCGGGAATCGCCAGCGCCTCGCGGATCGCCACGAAGTCATGCACGGCAATTGTCAGCGTGCCGTCCATGTCGAACACCCAGTACCGCACCTCGGAGAGACTCATGCCCAATCCTTGCGGTGACGAATCAAGCCTTCCTGAGTGACCGACGCCACCAGTTGCCCGGCACGATTGAACACACTGCCCCGGGAAAAACCACGAGAATTTCCGGCCCATGGACTGTCCATCGCGTACAGCAGCCAATCATCGGCGCGCAGGTCGCCGTGGAACCACAGCGCATGGTCGAGGCTGGCGACTTGCATGTCCTTTTGCCAGACCGACTTGCCGTGGGGCAGCATGGCAGTGGTCAGCAAACCGAAGTCCGACGCATAAGCCAGCAGGTATTTGTGCAGCGCCGGCGAGTCGGCCAAGGTGCCGTCAGCCCGAAACCACACGTATTTGATCGGGTCGCCGGGTTGCGGGTTGTAGGGGTCTTTTTCCGTCACCGGGCGCACTTCGATCGGCTTGGGGCACAGCAGCTTTTCACGCATGTGTTCCGGAATCAGGTGCGCGCTCTGCTGGGTGATCTCCAGTTCCGACGGCAGATTTTCCGGGCCGACCACTTGCGGCATCTGCTGCTGGTGCTCGAAACCTTCTTCGTCGTACTGGAACGACGCGCTGCAGGTGAAGATCGGATTGCCCTTCTGGATCGCCGTGACGCGACGGGTACTGAAACTGCCGCCATCGCGCACTCGATCAACCTGATAAACCACCGGCAAACCGGCATCGCCAGGGCGCAGAAAATAACCATGCATCGAATGCACATGGCGCGCTTCTTCTACGGTCTGGCTGGCCGCCGACAACGATTGGCCGAGTACCTGACCGCCGAACAACTGGCGGAAACCCAGATCCTGGCTACGACCGCGAAAAAGGTTTTCTTCGATCGGTTCCAGGGTCAACAGGTCGACCAGATCATCCAGTACATGGCTCATTCAGACTCTCCTCACAAAGAGCAATGCCGCGCAGTCTTGGCTGCAGCGGTCGATTCAGTTTTTGGCCCGAGCCAACTAGGGACACATTGTAAACGTCCGGGCAGGCTTATCCATGCAAGGTTTCCAACCATTGTTCACGGCTGATGCGGTACAGCACATGGTGGCGCAATGGATCATCGCTGCCGAGCTTCGGATGCTCGAAATCGGCCACCGGGTCGTGTTGCATGCCGATCGCCTGCATGACTTTCTGCGACAGCTGATTGGCAGCGGTGGTAAATGCCACGACTTCCTTCAGCGCCAACCGGTCAAAGCCGCAACGCAGAGCGGTCCAGGCCGCTTCGCTGGCATACCCCAACCCCCAATGCTCGCGGGCCAGACGCCAGCTGATTTCGGTCGCCGGGGTAAACGATGCATCGAACCCCACCACGCCGAGCCCGGTAAAACCGATAAACGCCCCGGTGTCCTTACGCTCCAGCGCCCACAGGCCGAAGCCATATTCGGCAAAATGGCCGCGTATTCGCCCGATCAATGCCGCGCTTTGCAGACGACTCAAGGGCGCCGGAAAATAACGCATGACCTGAGGATCGGCACACATGACCGCAAATTCCGGCAAATCCTCATCGCGCCACTGACGCAACAGCAGCCGCGCGCTCTCAAGTTCCAGTATCGGCTCCATCATGCCCCTCCGTTTCCATGCCGCAAGTCTACATCGCTGGTAGGATCCTTCATTTATTCCTACATGCCTTCCTAGATGAATCTGCCATGTCCCTGCCGCTGATCTACCACGAAGACTACAGCCCCGAATTTCCGGCGGAACATCGCTTCCCCATGGACAAGTTTCGCCTGCTGCGCGATCACCTGGTGGACAGCGGTCTGACCCGCGATCCCGAGCTGTTGCGCCCGCAACTGTGCCCGCCGGACATTCTCGCCCTGGCTCATGACCCTGGGTATATCGAACGCTATATGGGCGGCGAGTTGTCCCGCGAAGACCAGCGGCGCCTCGGCCTGCCCTGGAGCGAAGCACTGGCCCGACGCACCGTGCGTGCGGTCGGCGGCTCGCTGCTGGCCGCCGAGCAAGCGCTGGAACACGGGCTGGCCTGCCATCTGGCCGGCGGCACCCATCACGCCCATTACGATCATCCGGCGGGATTCTGTATTTTTAATGACCTGGCGGTAATCAGCCGCTATCTGCTGGAAAGCGGTCGGGTGGGGCGAGTATTAATTTTTGATTGCGACGTGCATCAAGGCGACGGGACTGCACGCATTCTGGAAGACACGCCGGACGCAGTAACCGTTTCCCTGCATTGCGAAAAGAATTTTCCGGCGCGTAAAGCCCAAAGCGATTGGGATATTGCGCTGCCGATGGGCATGGGCGATGCGGACTATCTCAACGTGGTCGACGATGCGTTAAGCTATCTACTGCCGCTCTACAAGCCGGACCTGGTGCTGTATGACGCCGGGGTAGATGTGCATAAAGATGACGCTCTGGGCTACCTCAAGCTGACCGACCAAGGCGTCGCCGCTCGTGATGAAAGCGTGATGCGTCACTGTCTGGGACGGGACATCCCGGTGGTCGGGGTGATTGGCGGTGGTTACAGCAAGGACCGTAAAGCCTTGGCGCGACGCCATGGCATTCTTCATCACAGCGCGCAGCGAGTCTGGGAGTCATCAGGTTGTCACTGAGTTGTGGATGCTTTACCCACAATGCCTGTGGAACTGCCTGTGGATAACCTGAGTGAAAGGACCTACAGGCCACAGACTGTATAGCCTTCAGAGCACTGTGCATTTTTTAATCAGCTAAAAACTTCGCGGGCGTACCTCGATTGTGCTGATAGAATGCCCGGCTTATTCCGCCGAACCGCAGCTCAAACCATGACCCAATCCTCCGCCAACCTCCTGCGTCACGTCACCATCATCGGCGGCGGCCCTGCCGGTTTGATGGCGGCCGAAGTACTGAGCCAGGCTGGAATCAAGGTCGAGTTGTACGACGGCATGCCCTCCGTGGGTCGCAAGTTTCTGCTGGCCGGCGTCGGTGGTATGAACATCACGCATTCCGAAGCCTACCCGGCGTTTCTCTCGCGCTATGCCGAGCGGGCACCACAAATCGCCCCACTACTGCGTGCATTCGGCGCCGAAGCGCTGTGCCAATGGATTCATGAATTGGGGATCGAAACTTTTGTCGGCAGTTCCGGCCGAGTGTTTCCAACCGACATGAAGGCCGCGCCCCTGCTGCGTGCCTGGCTTAAACGCCTGCGCGACACGGGCGTAGTTATCCACACCCGTCACCGCTGGCTCGGTTGGAATAACGACGCCAGCCTGCGAATCGACAGCCCGGAAGGTGAAAAAGCCCTGCAAACCGATGCCCTGCTGC
Organism: Pseudomonas sp. GW821-FHT01E05; assembly: GCF_059422425.1. NCBI lineage: Bacteria > Pseudomonadati > Pseudomonadota > Gammaproteobacteria > Pseudomonadales > Pseudomonadaceae > Pseudomonas > Pseudomonas sp. GW821-FHT01E05. Next base: position 21,438 of record NZ_JBWKWW010000022.1, on the reverse strand, counting down.
TGGCCCTTGGCGGTGCCAGTTGGGCGCGCCTGGGGTCGGACGGCGCCTGGTTACCTCTGCTGGAACAGCGCGGCATCAGCCTTGCACCGCTGCAACCCAGCAATTGCGGTTTCGAAGTAACCGCCTGGAGTGACCTGATGCGCAGCAAGTTCGCTGGCGCACCGCTAAAGAACATCGCTATTGGCCTGAATGACGACGTGCCGCGTCTGGGCGAATGCGTGATTACCGCCACTGGCATCGAGGGCAGTTTGATCTATGCCCTGTCTGCACCGATCCGCCAAGCCATCACTCAAAGCGGCTCGGCGACCATTCACCTGGACCTGTTGCCGGGAAAAACCCTCGACAAGATTCAAACAGCGCTGACCAAGCCTCGTGGTTCACGCTCGATGGCCAAACACCTGCACAGTCAACTCGGCATCGACGGCGTGAAAGCCGCCTTGCTGCGCGAACTAACGCCCGCTGAATGCTTCGCTGATCCGGTGCAGCTGGCCAAAGCAATAAAGGCCCTGCCCCTGACATTGGTGAAAACCCGCCCTCTGGACGAAGCCATCAGCAGCGCTGGTGGCGTGCCGTTCGAAGCGATGAATGAAAGCCTGATGCTCAAGCAACTGCCCGGCGTGTTTTGTGCCGGGGAGATGCTCGACTGGGAAGCGCCGACGGGCGGCTATCTGCTCACCGCCTGCTTTGCCAGTGGCCGAGCGGCGGGGTTGGGGATGCTGGAGTGGTTACAAGCGCACCGCGGAAAGCTTCTGTAGCAGCTGGCGAAGCCTGCGTTCGAGCGCGCAGCGGTCGTGAAATGCCTGACCGTGATTTTTTTGATCGTTCCCACGCGTGGGAACGATCTCGGGTTCAGTCGGGCTTAAGGCTTACGCTTGCGCGGTCCGGTGTTGAACACCGGCACCTTACGCACAGGTTTGATCGCCGGTGCTTCAGCCGCCACTTCACCGCTGTCCACCCACTTGCCCAGGTTACGCTTGCCGCCACCGGAGACTTTGGGCTTCTTCGGCTTTTTCGGTTTCTTGATAACCTGGCCGCTGGCATCGGTGTCCGGCACACGGTGCTCGGGTTCGAAATCCTGCTCTTCATGACGAGTCAACGTCTGACGGGTCAACATTTCGATAGCCGACAGCAAATTCACTTCATCAGCGCAAACCAGCGAAATCGCCTCGCCGGTAGCACCCGCACGACCGGTACGGCCGATACGGTGGATGTAATCCTCAGCAACGATCGGCAGGTCGAAGTTCACCACCAGCGGCAAGTCTTCGATATCCAGACCACGGGCTGCCACGTCTGTGGCTACCAGAATCTGAATCTCGCTGGCCTTGAACCGGTCCAGAGCACGCTGGCGAGTAGCCTGGGGTTTGTCGCCATGAATACCGTCGGCATTCACGCCCAGGCCCTGGAGTTTTTCCACCAGTTGGTCGACGCCGTTGCGGGTCTTGGCGAACACCAGCACCTGCTTCCAGCGATTTTTGCGCAACAAGTGGCTGAACAGTTCCGGCTTGCGCTTCTTGTCCACCGTCACCACCCATTGCTTGACGGTGTTGGCGGCGACGTTGCGCGGGCTGACTTCGATGCTCAGCGGATCATTGAGCATTTGCCCGGCCAGCAGGCGGATCGCATCGGAGAAGGTCGCGGAGAACAACAGTGTCTGACGTTTCTTCGGTAAGGCTTTGTAAATGTCCCGCAGCTCTTCGGAAAATCCAAGGTCGAGCATACGGTCGGCTTCATCGAGGACCAGGGTTTGCAGCTGGTTGAACTTGAGCGCGTTCTGCCGATACAGGTCGAGCAAGCGGCCCGGGGTCGCTACCAACAGGTCAACACCCTTGCGCAGCTTCATCATCTGCGGGTTGATGCTGACACCGCCGTACACCGCATAGGTGCTCAACGGCAGGTGTTCGGCGTATTGGCGAACACTCTCGTGAACCTGTTCGGCAAGCTCGCGGGTCGGCACCAGAATCAGCGCGCGCACTGAGTTACTGCTGACCTTCGGCCCTTCCATGGCCAGCAACTGCAACAGCGGCACGGCAAAACCGGCGGTCTTGCCGGTGCCGGTCTGGGCCGCGGCCATCAAGTCGCGACCGGCCAGCACCGCAGGGATGGCTTGCACCTGAACCGGCGTCGGGGTCTGGTAACCGAGCGTCTCAAGGGCGCGCAGCAAGGGTTCGATCAGGCCAAGAGTGGCGAAAGTCATGGGGGGTACCGTAGGGAAATGTCAGCGCATGTGTGCAATGCGCCGCAGTTTACCCTAAATCAAGCCGGTTTCTGCCTGCGCCACTGCGGCAAGCCAATCAACACTACAGCACTGATGATCACCGCCATCGCCAGGGACTCTGCGATGCCGATGCTTTCGCCGGCAAAGACGATCCCCAGCAGCACTGCCACCGCCGGGTTGACGTAGGCGTAGCTGGTCGCAGCCGCCGGGCGGACGTTTTTCAGCAGGTACATATAGGCGTTGAAGGCGATGATCGAGCCGAAGCCAATCAAATAGGCCAAAGCAACCCAGCCCTCGACAGGCGGCAAGCTGTCCAGATGCTCACCGCTCAGCGCGCTGCCGATCAACAGCACCACGCCGCCCACCAACATTTCTGCAGCGCTGGCCATCGCCCCTTGTGGCAGCGGCAAGTGTTTGCTCCAGACCGAGCCGAAAGCCCAGGCCGCTGCCGCAGACACCAGCAACACCGCGCCCAACGGGCTCGACTGCAAGTTGGAACCGAGGTTGAGCATGGCAATGCCGACCAGTCCGAGCACGATCCCGGCCCACTCCAGACGGGTGTTGCGCGCGCCCCAGAAGTAGCCGCAAAGCAAGGTGAACAGCGGCACAGTCGCCACCGCCAACGCCGCGACCCCGGAGGCCACACCGATATGTTCGGCAACACTCACCGCGCCGTTACCCACACTCAGCAGCAAGATGCCGATCATCCCCGCCGCCCGCCATTGCGACCAGGTCGGCGCTGGTACTCCGCGCCAACGCAGGAAGCCGTACATCAAGGTCCCGGCGATGATAAAACGAATCCCGCCGAGCATCAGCGGTGGCCAATATTGCACACCGATTCGAATCACCAGATAAGTCGATCCCCAAATCACATACAACGCGAAAAAGGCACCCACCAGTTGTAACGGAAAACGCCGTGGGCCAGGCACGGAAAGCTCGATGGCAGACATGGAACGCTCGAAGACTGGATAGGGGAGCGCTATTTTAGAAAGCTCTCGGGCGGAATTTAAGTTACAAAACCTTTTTATAGCGCCCGTACACTTTTCAAAACATGGAGATCACAGCTATAAACCGTGCTTTCGAAAGTTATGCATTTCAGGAGCCGAATGATGGATAAATACGACCGCATGCTCCTCAGTGCACTCCTGGAAAACGGCCGGGCCTCGTATGCGGAACTGGCGCGCAAGGTCAACCTGTCCGCGCCGGCTGTGGCCGAGCGCGTGGCAAAACTGGAAAGCAGTGGGGTGATTACCGGCTACCAGGCAAAGGTCGACATGACCAAGGTCGGCCTGCCGATCCAGTGCGTCATCGAACTACGACTGAGCCGCCACGGCAGCCAGAAATCCTACGATGAACTGATCAAAATCCCGCAACTGACCGAATGCCACCGAGTCACCGGCGACCCCTGCGTCATCATGCAGGCCGCCGTCGGCTCAATGCCGGAACTCGAAGAACTGATCAACCGCATCGCCCAGTTCGGGTTCAGCAAAACCTCGATCGTGCTCTCCAGCGCGATAGAAAAGCGTGTGCCACTGGGGCAGTTGGAGAGTAATGGCAAGAATGGTGGGTGAATGCTCTACCGTCTGCCGCAAAGAGCATAGGTATCTACACATTTCTTGATGCTTGGCAGGGCGTAGCAGCTGTCGAGTAGAACGAGGCTGCGTCCGGCTGCGAAGCAGCCGTAAAACCCTGCACCTCGGTGTTTCAGATAAACCGCGCGCGCAGATTTTACGAGGACTCCGCCCTCGGACGCTGCCTCGTTCTACTCGACAGCTGCTACGGGAATTCTAACCTTTAGAGATATGTAGATACCTATGCCGTGAAGAGGCCGGCAGGATCAACGCTGAACTTTAAAACCCGCGATGGCGCTTGAGATGCTCATTGATCTTCGCCGCAGGGACTTTCTGCAAGCTGCACAGCAGATCATGAGACAACTCCCGAAAGCCATGTCGCTGACGAAGTTCCTGGGCCAGATGCGCGGTGAGGTTAGCGGCCATTTCGGCGTCGGCCATGGCTCGGTGAGCCTGGCCGGTGTGGGGCAGTTTGGCGAACGTGGTGAGGGTGCCGAGTTTGTGATTGGGTGCGGCCGGCATCAGGCGCCGGGCGAGTAGCAGGGAGCAGGCAAAGTTCTGCAACCGTGTACGTTTGATTCGCCCCAGCTCGTAGTCCCAGAACTTCTGGTCGAACGCGGCATTGTGGGCCAACAGCGGTGTCGTACCGACGAATTCGTTGACTTCGTTCATCACCTGTTCGGCAGACGGTGCAGTGCGCAGCATGGCATTGCTGATGCCGGTCAGGCTTTCGATGAAGGCCGGGACCCGCACGCCGGCGTTCATCAGGCTTTGGTAACGCTCGACGATGCGTCCTTGCTCAAGAATCACCACGGCAATTTCCGTAGCCCGGCAGGTGCTGCTCGGGGAGATCCCGGTGGTTTCAAAGTCGATGACCGCTATCCGTTCCAAACCTGTTCCAACTCCATCAAAAAGTAATCAATCTCAGTTTTTAAGCAGCAACGCGCCTTCGATCGGCACGTAGCGGCTGGCGGCGCGTATCAATGAGTTGGCAGTCAAGCCAGGGACGCCGTAAGCGACGGCTTCAACACCGTGTTTATTGATGATGCGTTCAAGCAGCATGTCGAAATCACCATCACCGGACGCCAACACCACTTCGTCGACATGAGAGGCGGCGTCCATGATATCGATGGTGATGCCCACGTCCCAGTCGCCCTTGGCCGAGCCATCGCTGCGCTGGATGTAGGGTTTGAGTTTTACGGTGAAACCAATGTTGCGCAGGATCTGCTGGAATTGCTGTTGCTTGCTGTCGCCACGATCGATGGCGTAGGCGTAGGCCTCGACGATCTGCCCGCGCTGGCTGATATCAGCCCACAGGGCGGCGTAGTTGAAGTGGCAGCCGTAAGCCTGGCGCACGGTGTAGTAGAGGTTCTGGACATCGGCGAACACAGCGATTTTTTTCACCGTAAATCCTCATGGCGCAGACGCGCGCAGGCAATTGATCAAGTACAAGACCTGAAAAGTCGCCCAGTATGCCAGCCAGAAGGAAATTTCCGCGAATAATCGGTCTGGGGCGCTATAGCGCCCCGGACGAATGGTGCATCAGACGAAGGAATCGTCGTCGTCGAAGAACGATGAGCTGTCATCGCTGTAGTCGGCGTCGGTAAACCCGCCTTGGTCATTGCCATAGGAATCGTTACTGACCATACGTTGGTCGTCGTTGTCATTGCTTTTGTCATTGACCTGCGCAGGTTCTTCCTTGATGACTTCGACAATTTCCTGCGGCTGCTGATTGCTGTGGAACAGGCTGCTGATACCTTGCGCAAGCATCACACCACCGGCCACACCGGCCGCGGTTTTCAAGGCGCCGCCCAGGAAGCTGCTGCCGGCTGCGGCCGGAGCCTGTTGCTGTGGTGGCGCGTAGTTCTGTTGCGGGGCACCGAAATTTTGCTGTGGCGCCACACCCGGCTGAGTATTGAACGAAGGCCGCGCCGGCTCACGCCAGCCACCGCCAGTCGAGGCCGGAGCGCTTGGGGCCGGTTGCGAATCACGGGAACCGCCACCGAAGATGCTCGACAGGAAACCGCCGCCACCGCTGCTTGGTGCCGGAGCAGGCGCCGCTGCCTGGGATCTGGCTTGCTGCAGTTCAGCTTGCAGCTGCTGGTTTTGCTGAGTGAGCTGTTTGTTCTGTTCGTCGAGGCTTTTGATCGCCGCCTCTTGCACCAGAATCGCCTGGGTCATGAAATACCCCGCCGCAGGCTGGCGAGCCAGGTGCTCCTTGATCCGCGCCTCGGCCAGGGCATCGCGCGGGGCTGAATCCGTTTCGGCTTGCTGCAGCCGTGAAAACAGTCCATCGATCAGGGTTTGTTCTTCGCTGTTCATGGCGACCTCGTTAGATTGCCGGAAAAATCGTTGCCCTTTCCGTTGTGGAGAAGGTGCACACCAGTAATGGGGTTATTACGGGCCGTTTCAATGGCCTTTACCTAACGTTTACGTTTGCTCGCAGGGGTGCTGCATCGGTTAAAGTGTCGAACTGCTTTTTACCTGCGATATCGACCCATGAATCCGTTAGAAGTGCTCCGCGACTCTTTGTATTTCTTTAAGCGCAACCTGGGCCGGATCATTCCGCTGTGCCTGCCGTTGGTGGTGCTTGAGGCACTGATCCAGCAACTGGTCGATAACGCCCAGGGCCCGGATGCTTTCCCCGGTTATAGCGTGATCGTCGGGCTGTTGATCTATCCACTGTACACCGCTGCGCTGATTCTTTTTCTGGATGCGCGCAGCCGTGGCGAATCGCCACGAACCCGTGATCTACTGGCGATGTCTGCCAGCCTGTGGCCCAGGTTCGCGTTGCTGACAGCGATCAATACACTGCTGATCCTGCTTGGCCTGTCGCTGTATTTCCTGCCAGGTTTGTGGCTGATGGTGACACTGGCCTTTGCCGAGTACCTGTTGGTCCTGCGAGGCCTGCAACCGCTGGCGGCCATCAAGGAGAGCTTTCGCCTGACCCGCGGGCACTTCCTGCGCATCCTGGTCTGCATTCTGTGTGTGATGGGCCCGCTGTGGCTACTCAAGGGCGCAAGCCTTGCGGTTTACCCAGAACCACAAAACCCGGTACTGGCACTGTTGATCGAAAGCGCCCACAGTTTTCTGCAACTCTTTACCAGCGTGGTGCTGTTTCGCCTGTTCATGTTGATCAGCGAAGCCACCGACAAGAATCGATAAAACGCTCTGAAAGGCCTGGTCTTGGGGTCTGACCTGCTCTCGGGTATGCTCGGGCTTAATCCTGCAACGCTATAAGCCGAGCCGATGACCCGTCTACTGCGTTATACCCTGCTGGGCCTGCTGCTGATCGCCGGCCTTTTGTCAGCGCTGATCTACAGTTTGACCTGGCGCCCGGACGCCAAGGAGCAAATACTCGTCAGCTGCAGCGCCCAGGCACCGACCCTGGTGCCCGGCCAGGCGCTCAAGGTGATGACCTGGAACGTCCAGTACCTGGCGGGAAAACGCTACGTATTCTGGAACGACCTGGCCCATGGCGACGACGAAACCCCCACAGCCGAAGATATGGCCTTCAGCCTCGATGAAGTCGCACGAGTGATTCGCGATGAGCAGCCGGATGTCGTCCTGCTGCAAGAACTGGATGACGGCGCCAAAGCCAGCGATTATCAAGACCAGCTAAAACTGCTCCGCGAGCGTCTGACCGACCTTTACCCGTGCAGCACCCATGCCTTCGACTGGAAGGCTGACTTCGTTCCCGAGCCGCACATTTTCGGCAGTGTCGGCCGACAACTGGCGACATTGAGCCGCTATCGGATCGCAGACGCCGAACGCCTGCAATTACCGCAAGCACCGGCCAATCTCATCAGCAGTCAATTCCAGCCGAAAAACGCGCTGCTGGTGAGTTATCTGCCGCTGAGCGACGGTGGGCAAATGGCAGTACTCAATACCCACCTGGACCGACCGGCTCAGCCTGACGACACGCCACAACAGCAAGTGACGGAGACCGCCAGGGTGCTCGACACATTCGAACGTCAGGGTACGCCGTGGTTGATCGGCGGCGATTTCAACCTGTTGCCGCTGGGCCAGTATCAGCGCCTCGATCCCCAGCAGCGCGCGCCCTACTCCGTCGACAGCGCGCTGCATGTGCTCTGGGACAAATACCCGATGATCCCTGCCAACAACGAAGCCGGTGGCATCGACCGCGAGCAATGGCTGACCCACTACCCCAATGACCCGGCCCTCAGCGGCCCGGACCGGACCGTCGACTACCTGTTTTATAGCCCGCGGATCAAACGGGTTGAGGCTCAGGTGAGGCAGGACGACACGCTGCGTATATCTGATCATCTGCCGGTGATTGCACGGTTTCTGCTGCCTGCGGCACCGTAGGTCAAAAGCTTCGCGGCTAATAGAAGCGGACGCGGAGCGTCCAGTGAGGCATTCCCACGCAGAGCGTGGGAACGATCGCCAATAGGCTCGCCGACTTACTTACGCGGCTTGATCCGCGCTGTCGCCTCGGCCACCAGCGGGTCATCCGGCCAGTAGTGTTTCGGGTAACGCCCCTTCAGATCCTTCTTCACTTCGGCGTAGGTGCTGCGCCAGAAATTCGCCAGATCCTGCGTCACCTGCACTGGCCGCCTGGCCGGTGACAACAGGTGCAGTTTGACCACCTGCCGGCCGCCAGCGATGCGCGGGGTTTCAGCCAGCCCGAACAGCTCTTGCAAGCGCACCGCCAGAATCGGCGGCTGCTCACTGTAGTCCAGTCGAACCGAGGATCCGGAAGGTACCGTCAAATGGTGCGGCGCCAGTTCATCCAGGCGTTGAGGCAATGGCCACGGCAGCAGGTTATGGACAATGCTGGCCAGTTCCAGATTGGCGAAGTGACTGAGTCGCGACACCCGCCCCAGATACGGCAACAGCCAATGCTCCAGGCCTGCCAGCAGCGCCGCATCGCTGACATCCGGCCATTCGCTGTGCCCCAGGCTGCTCAGATCCAGCTGACGCAACAACGCCACCCGAGCCTGCCACTGGCGCAACTCCGGCGTCCAGGGCAGCAACTCGAGCCCTTTACGTCGCACCAGATTGACCAGCGCCTGGCTGCGTGCCGCTTCATCCAGCCCGGTCAACGGCTCTCGACTGAGTATCAGCTCACCAACCTTGCGCTGCCGCTCGGCTCGTAGCACGCCTTCGCGCTCGTCCCAATCAAGCTGATCGACGTTGCGCACTTGTTCAGCCAGCACCGAATCAAACAGCGCCGGATCGAAATCCGCAGCCAGATAAATCCGCTCTTCACGCTGCCCCTGACGGCTGCCCAAATCAGCAATCACCAACCAGGGTTGTTTCATCAAGCTATCGGCCTCGGCGAACAGCGCGGCGCGACCGTTGGCCAGGCGATACTCCGCGCCACCGGCACGCCGCTGCTGTGCGACGCGATCCGGATAGGCCAGGGCCAGCAGCGCACCCAGCCAGCGCGGATGATCGGGATCGCTGACCGGCTGCAGTGCCTTGCCCCGCAGATAGCCGCGGTACTGCCGCGCCAGTTGCCGGGCCCGCTGAACGCCACCTTGAGCACCGCGAGCCGCTCGCTCTTCGCCCGACAACAGCACCAGCCGGCTGTGCAGATCCGCGCCGGCGCCGCGCAGAATATCCCGCTCGCCCAGCAGCGCGGCGACGTCACAGGCCATGTCCGCCAACCCCAGCGCCTGCCCGCGCAACAACAAATGTGCAATGCGCGGATGCGCCGGCAGTTCGGCCATCGCCTGCCCATGACGGGTCAGTTTCCAGTCATCTGCGGTCTTGCCCTCCAGCGCGCCCAATCGCTCAAGTAAATCCTGAGCCTGTGCATAAGCCGCCGTCGGTGGCACATCGAGCCAGACCAATTGCCCGGGCGTTACGCCCCAGCGACCCAGTTGCAAGGCCAGGCCGGCGAGGTCGGCTGAAAGAATCTCTGCACTGGCATAAGCCGCCAATTGTTCATGCTGGTCTTGCGACCACAGGCGATAACACACGCCCGGCTCCAGACGCCCCGCTCGCCCGGCACGCTGTGTAGCGCTGGCGCGGGAGATCCGTTGAGTATCGAGGCGAGTCATGCCGCTGCCCGGATCAAAACGCGGTACCCGCGCCAACCCGGCATCGATCACCACCCGCACACCATCGATAGTCAGACTGGTCTCGGCGATGTTGGTGGCCAGCACCACTTTGCGCTTGTCGGCGGGTGCCGGCTCAATGGCAGCGCGCTGTGCCGCCAGGTCCAGTTCGCCGTGCAGCGGGCAAAGCAATACCTCAGTGCGCTCGCCCAACGCATCAGCCAGCTGCTGATGCACCCGACGAATCTCCGCTTGTCCCGGCAGAAAAACCAGGAGACTGCCGCTTTCGTCGTTCAGGGCCTCGAGGATGGTCTGCACCAAGCGCGGCTCAATGAATTCTCCAGGCTGAAACGCCCTGCCCCAACGCATCGTCACCGGGTACATGCGCCCTTCACTGCGCAAAATCGGTGCGTCATCCAGCAACCCCGCCAGACGTTCGCCTTCGAGGGTCGCCGACATCAAGAGAATCTTCAGCGGCTGATCGTCACGAAACAGATCGCGGCCATTGAGGCTCAATGCCAGCGCCAGATCAGCGTCGAGGCTGCGCTCGTGGAATTCGTCAAAGATCAGCAATCCGACGCCATCCAGCGCCGGATCATCTTGCAAACGCCGGGTGAGAATCCCCTCGGTGACCACTTCGATGCGGGTGTTCGGCCCTACTTTGCTGTCGAGGCGAATGCGATAGCCCACGGTTTCACCGACCTTTTCCCCCAGCTCACTGGCCAACCTCTCGGCTGCGGCCCGTGCAGCGAGTCGACGCGGTTCAAGCATCAAGATGGTTTGGCCGGCCAACCATGGCTCATTCAATAAAGCCAAGGGCACGCGGGTGGTTTTACCAGCGCCGGGCGGTGCTTCGAGCACGGCTTCGTGGCGTGTCGCCAAGGCTTCACGCAGCGCAGGTAAAACTTCATCAATCGGCAAAGAAATCATGCTGGCTCCAAAACAGAGGCACGAGTATAACGGCGAACTGCCTGGCGTTAATCACGGTCTGAACTGATACCAGCGACGCTCTTTCATCGTTTCGTTTCGAATTTGATCAGGAGATTCACATGCGTATTCCCTCCCGTATTGTTGGCGGCGTTCTGCTCGCCACCCTGTTGACCCAAATGACCGCTTGCGGCTCGATCTTCTTCCCGGATCGTCGTGGGCAGATCGAAGGCAAAATCGACCCGGTGGTAGCCGCCCTCGACGCTGTAGGCCTGTTGTTCTATATCATTCCGGGGCTGATCGCTTTCGGCGTGGACTTCGCCACCGGCGCCATTTACCTGGAGCCGGGCAAGACCGTCCAGGTCGCCCCGGAAAAACTCCGGCAAGCCATCGATGCTGACGGCAAGGTCGATAACCGCAAGTTGCAGGCTATTCTCGAAAGTGAACTGGGCCGCAGCTTTGCGCTGGATGATCCGCGTCTGATTCAATACAAAGGCAGCGTCCAGCAACTGGCCATGTACGGTCTGCAACCCGCCGCTTGATCGCGTGTATTCGAAGGAACGCAAACGCCTATGACCAGTAACCCGGAACACGCTCGCCTGTTGCGTCTGGCGACACGCGCCTCGCTGGCGGTGGCGAGCATTCTGATCGTGACCAAGGCCATTGCCTGGTGGTTGAGTGGATCGGTCAGCCTGCTGGCCGGCCTGACCGACTCGCTGCTCGACGGCGCGGCATCGTTCCTCAATCTCCTGGCCGTGCATTACGCGCTACGCCCGGCGGATGATGACCATCGTTACGGGCATGGCAAAGCCGAGTCGCTGTCGGGTATGGCGCAGGCGTTGTTTATTGCGGTGAGTGCGGTATTGATTGCCGTGCAAGCGATCGAACGCCTGAAACACCCCGAGCCACTGGGAGCCCCCTGGATCGGTATCGGCGTGATGCTCTTGTCGCTGGCACTGACGGTCGCCCTGCTGATGCTGCAACATCGGGTGATCCGCGAAACCGGCTCGACTGCGGTACGCGCTGACTCACTGCATTACCGTTCCGATCTGCTGCTCAATGCCAGCATCCTGGTAGCGCTGGTACTGGCCAGTTTCGGCTGGGAACAACTGGATGCCTGGTTTGGTCTGGCAATCGCCCTGTACATCCTCTGGAGCGCGGTGCAAATCGCTCGGGAGAGTGTGGCGGTGCTGATGGACGAAGAACTGCCGCCAGACGTCAGCCAGCACATGCTTGAGCTGGCCTGCAGCGTACCGGGCGTACTGGGTGCCCATGACCTGCGCACACGCATTTCCGGCAGCCACTGGTTCGTGCAATTGCATCTGGAGTTGCCGGGGGAGCTGACGTTATCCGTCGCTCACGGCATCAGCGATCGCGCTGCCGAGGCGATCAACGCCGCTTACCCACGGGCCGAGGTGCTGGTGCACGCCGACCCGCAAGAAGTGGTGACAGGCGCGAAGGCCTGAGTGCTTCGACCTAATAGGCAACCTGATAACCGCGACTGCTCAAGCAGTCGCCTTGCGCTTGACGGTAGGCTTGCACCACCGCAGGCGCCGGTTGGTAGGTGACGGCCGCGGGATCGAAGCCGCTTTGCTCAACCGCCCAGCGATAGCAATCGTAGCGATCCTGATCGACCTGCTCAGGCGTTTGTCCATTGGCCGGGTAAGCGACCACGTCATAGCCGTTACTGGCGAGTTGTGGTTGAGGTGGATCGACCACTACGTACTGCTGGGTGCTCTCTTCATACGTGTAATACGCGCCGGCCGCGAGGAAGAACAGTGCGCCGCCGATCCACACTTCCTGCGCGAAGTCGGGCAGGTAACTCACGCGGATGCCATGAGGAGGCCTTACCACCACATAACGCACCCCATGTGGGCGATACCAGTAACCGCCAGAGAAGAAGTAATCCTCGCCGCGATATGGCACGCGGAATTCACGATCAGGGAACCGATCGGTCTCGAAGCCAGGCCGATACTGCGGGCCTGGGCCCCAACCGTTGCCGTGCCCCTCCGGACGACCCGGCCAACGATGGTCATTATGGCGGTCGAAATCACCACGCATACCGGCACCACCGACCTGCCAGTTCTGATCGCGATCGTTACGCCGAGGAACGTCCTGATAGTAGCCACGCTGTGGCTCCTGGGTCTGGCGGACGGTATCCGGTCGGCTTTGAATCGGCAGGTTGATGCTCGGCTGCGGCGCCGGCCAACCCTGCCCGTTCGGATCATGCTGCGGACGGTTTTGCCACTGGCCGCCCTGCCCCTGATTCTGGCCGTTGTGTTCGAACTGACGGCTGTTGTCGCCGCGAATAATCTCATTCTGCAGGCGAGGCTGATTGTTTTCTGGTCGCGCTTGATTGATTTGTGGACGTGGCTGATTGATTTCCGGGCGCGGTTGAACGATTTGTGGACGTGGCTGATTCATTTCCGGACGCGGTTGAACGATTTGTGGACGTGGCTGATTCATTTCCGGGCGCGGTTGAACGATTTGTGGACGCGGCTGATTCATTTCCGGGCGCGGTTGATTATTTTCCGGACGCCCTTCGGGGCCATGCTCATGTTGTCCCCCGTCATTTTGACCATTATGTTGGCGAGGTTGCAGCGGATCATCTCGCGCCTCTGCCAGCAATTGCGCGCTGACACTCATGCAAAGCAATCCAACACCTGCCACACGCCAGATGCGCGACTTCATGCTATTCCTCACTGCGGTTCAGGACCTACTCATAAGACTGAAAAAGCGTAGGCCGGTTCTGCAACAGGTTATCAGTCACGAGACTTATTTCGCAGGCAATAAAAAAGGGAAACCCGTCGGCCTCCCCTTGAGAACTTCGTCCGTGCTCGACGCTTATGACGCCGGCTCACCTCACTCCGTCTTCTGGACAGTGTGTAGCCCGGGGGCCGACTCAACCCTGTGGGATTGGCGACCGCAGCTGGCCTGATTCGGCGAGCCGCACTGGACTGTTTGTCCGGGCAGTGATTCTGGTAATAAGAATAGGCTCAAGGCGCCGGCAGAGGATTGCGAAGATTGCTCAAATAAACATGGCTTGCGCAATTTTTAACTAAGGATAGATAATTAGCCGCAATAGTTACGACAAAGGCCTGATCCATGAGCAAACTAGACCGATACGACCTGAGCATTTTGGCGGAATTGCAGCGTGACGCCCGCATCTCCAATCAGGAGCTCGCCGAACGCATCGGCCTGTCACCGTCGCCCTGCTCACGACGGGTCAAGCAGCTGGAAGACGACGGTTATATTTCGCGCCAGGTCGCCTTGCTCGATCGCAAGATGCTTGGGTTGAGCCTGACTGCTTACGTACTGATCGGCATGGACCGCCACACGCCTGAGCGCTTCGAGAACTTCGAAGCGGCGATTCGCAGTCTGCCACAAGTGCTCGAATGCAGCCTGGTGACCGGAATGGACGCCGACTATCAGCTCAAAGTGGTGGTGCCGGACATGGATCACTACCAGAAGCTGCTGCTCGGCCACCTGACCCGCATCGAAGGCGTGACCAGCGTGAGGTCGAGTTTTGTGCTGAATCAGGTGCTCAACAGCACCGAGTTGCCGTTGACTCACCTTCGCAGCTGAACGCAGAAGAAGACCCGTAGCAGTTGGCGTAGCCTACGTTCGGCTGCGAAGCAGTCGCAATCCAGACAACTCGATTGTTGCAGGATAACGCGGTATGGCCTTTCACGACTGCTGCGAAGCCGAACGCAGCCTGCCGGCAGCTGCTACAGCCGACACAGGTCAATGCACCGGCAATCACCCTTGGCGTATACTCTCCTGGCCTTTTTTACCCTGCCTGCGCTGGAGAGTTTCGATGGATCCTGCAGTATTCGAAGAGTGGATGATGACCGGTCTGGTGACCATCCTGATCATTTTCATGGGCTTCATCGTCTGGGATCTGGCGAAAAAATCCAAGGCAGGCAAGTTCGGTACTTTTATTCTGTTCTTTGTACTGGGCCTGGGCATTCTCGCGTTCATCATCAAAAGCGTTGTCATCGCTTATATCGAGAATGGCTCCTCATAGGCTGGCAGGCACTTCCCGCCACTGACCCTGATCAAGCCCTTCAATCGTCCAGTCGCCGATTCGCACGCGTACCAGACGCAGCGTCGGCAAACCCACCGCGGCCGTCATGCGTCGCACCTGTCGATTGCGCCCTTCGCGAATCACCAGTTCCAGCCAACTGGTTGGCACGCTTTTGCGGAACCGCACCGGCGGATTGCGCGGCCACAGCTGCGGCTCTTCAAGTTGCCGCGCCTCGGCGGGCAAAGTCATGCCGTCATTCAACTCGACGCCGTCGCGCAAACGCTGCAATTGCTCAGCGTTTGGCTCCCCCTCCACCTGAACCCAATACGTCTTGGCCAACTTGTGTTTTGGGTCAGATATCCGTGCCTGTAGCTGGCCGTCGTTGGTCAACAGCAGCAAGCCTTCGCTGTCACGATCGAGTCGACCCGCCGGGTAAATACCGGGAATGTCGATAAAATCCTTGAGCGTCGCCCGCCCTTCGCCGTCGCTGAACTGGGTCAGCACGTCGAACGGTTTATTGAACACAATCAGCTTCGGCTCGGCCGGCGGCGCTTTGGCGACACGGCGTGGTGCCAAGGAGGATTGCGGGTTATTCGCGCCAGGGCGGCGGGAGGCGGGACGAGTTGGACGAGACATGGCAAAAAGAACATCTAACGGTCAGGACTGGCAATGCTAGTGCCCTGACCGTCAAATGACCATCGCAACGATCAGCGGAACGGCGGTTCGTCGAAGCTACGCAGCTTGCGTGAGTGCAGCGAATTGAGCTCGGTGCGCAGCAGATCCACCGCAGCAATGCCGATCTTCAAATGCTGGCTGACCGCACGTTCGTAGAACGCGTTGGCCGAACCCGGCAGTTTGATTTCGCTGTGCAACGGCTTGTCCGAAACACACAGCAAGGTGCCGTAAGGCACTCGCAGGCGATAACCCTGGGCAGCGATGGTGCCGCTTTCCATGTCCACCGCCACGGCTCGCGACAGGTTGATCAGCGGGCGCTCCTGAGCCCAACGCAGTTCCCAGTTACGGTCGTCATAGGTCAACACAGTGCCAGTACGCAGGCGTTTTTTCAGATCCTCGCCCTTCTCGCCCGTGATGTTGGCTGCTGCTTGCTGAAGCGCCAACTGCACCTCGGCCAGGGCCGGGATTGGAATATTCGGCGGCACGACCCGGTCAAGAATCCCGTCGCGACGCATATAGGCGTGAGCCAGCACGTAGTCGCCAATGGTCTGCGACTGACGCAAGCCGCCGCAGTGGCCAATCATCAGCCAGCAGTGCGGACGCAGCACGGCCAAATGGTCGGTAATGTTTTTCGCGTTGGATGGGCCGACACCGATATTCACCAGGGTCACGCCATGACCGTCACTGGCTTGCAGGTGATAGGCCGGCATTTGGTAACGATGCCAGACCACTCCAGCGGCAATCGCCGAGGCTTCGCCGTGATCCATGCTCTTTTCGATGATGACGTTACCCGGCAACACCATGCGCACGAAGCGCGGATCAGTGCGCAATTGCTCCAGGCCGTGAAGGATGAACTGGTCGACGTAACGGTGGTAGTTGGTCAGCAAGATCCACGGCTGGACATGCCGCCAGTCACTGCCGGTGTAGTGCACCAAACGACGAAGCGAGAAGTCGACCCGCGCCGCGTCGAACAGCGCCAACGGCAGCGGATCGGTGTTTTCCCAATCGTACAGGCCATCGGCGATACCGTCGCTGGCGGCCGACAAATCGGTACTCGGGAACACCCGCGCCAGCGCCGCAGCAGTGACACCCGAACCGCCGAGCTCATCGCCCTGCTCAACCACGTACGGATAAGGAATGTTCTGCTCGCTGACGCCCACTTCCACCGTCACGGTGAAGTCGTGCATCAGCGGCACCAGTTGCTCCAGCAGATAGTTACGAAAAGCTGCCGGGTGGGTCACGGTCACGCTGTAGGTGCCTGGCAACTGGACTTTGGCGTAAGCCCGAGTGGTCTGCGGGACTTCGCCCTGGCAGAGGTAGGTCAAGCGCAATTCGGGGTAACGAAACAAGGCGCGCTGCTCGGCATCGGGCTCGACCCGATCCTTCAGGTAGCGTTTGAGGGCCTGGCTCAGTGCGGTGGTGGCACGCTCGTGCAGAGCGGCAAGCCGATCCACGGCCTGCTCGGCGGTTTGAACGACAATAAAGGCTTCGGTCACGATAAGCATCCTGTGTTCTGACTTGCAGGCCTTCATCTTGCCTGCAAGTCAGCGCGATCAGAAGCCCTGAGGTGTAGAACGCGCGACAATCGCTTGCACATCCAGGCCTCGCGGCAACGTGCCATAGACTCGACCGGCGGTACCCAGGCGGCTGGCAATGAAAGCATCGCTGACACTGGCATTGCCCGCTTCCAGCAATAGCTTGGCTTGCAAGCCCAGCGCTATGTCTTCTGTCAGCTGCCGAGCGCGGTATTGTATGTCGCTGAAGTCCTGAAATGCGGCTTTCAGATGGGCGATATGCCCGGCCAGGCGCTTGTCGCCATGACCATCGCCCAATTCGGCAAAGAGTGCGTCGAGCACGCCCGACTCTTTCGACAAGGCCCGCAGTACGTCAAGGCATTGCACGTTACCGGAGCCTTCCCACGTCGAGTTCACCGGCGCCTCACGGTACAGACGCGGCAGGATGCTGTCTTCGACGTAACCGGCACCGCCCATGCACTCAGCGGCTTCGTTGATCATGGCCGGTGCACGTTTGCAGATCCAGTATTTGCCCACCGCCGTCACCAGTCGGGCGAACCTGGCTTCCTGTGAGTCGTCGAGATGATCCAGAGCGCGGCCCATGCGCATGCTCAAGGCCAATGCGGCTTCACTTTCCAGCGCCAGATCGGCCAGTACGTTTTGCATCAAGGGTTGTTCGCTAAGCAAACGGCCGCCGACCATTCGATGCGCACAATAATGAGCGGCCTGAGTCAGCGCCTGACGCATCAGCGCGCTGGAACCGACCATGCAATCGAAACGGGTCATGGCAACCATCTCGATGATGGTCGGCACACCGCGCCCTTCCTCACCGACCATCCAGGCCAGAGCACCACGAAACTCCACTTCGCTGGAGGCGTTGGAGCAATTGCCGAGTTTGTTTTTCAGGCGCTGGATATAGAACTGGTTGCGGGTGTCATCCGGACGGTGGCGCGGCAGCAGGAAACAGGTCAAGCCCTTATCGGTCTGGGCCAGGGTCAGGAACGCATCGCACATCGGCGCGGAACAGAACCATTTGTGTCCGACCAGCTCATAGGCTTGGCCCGGACCTGCAGCCCCTACCGGATAAGCCTTGGTGGTATTGGCCCGCACATCGGTGCCGCCCTGCTTTTCGGTCATGGCCATGCCGATGGTGGCGCCGGCCTTATGGGCGATACCGACGTTGCGTGGGTCGTATTCGGTGGCAAGAATTTTCGGTAACCATTGCTCGGCGATGTCCGGTTGCAGTCGCAGCGCCGGCACAGAGGCGAAGGTCATGGTCAGCGGGCAACCGCTGCCGGCCTCGGCCTGGCTGTGCAGGTAGCTCATGGCCGCTCGGGCCACGTGTGCACCGGACTGCGGATCGGTCCAGGGCAATGAAGTCAGGCCATGTTCGACTGCCGTACGCATCAGTTCATGGTAGGCCGGGTGAAACTCCACCAGGTCGATGCGATGGCCATAACGGTCATGACTCGAGAACACGGGTTTGTTCTGATTGGCCAGAAAACCCGCCGCCATCAACGGCCCACCGGCCAGCGCGCCATAGCCATCAATCCGTGCTTCGGCCCAGCCAGCGCCAAATCGCCGCGCCCACTCCTGTAGCGGCAGGTCGATACGATAGAGGTTAGTGCCATCCAGCGGTGGCGGCTGATTGGTGACCTCGTGGGTTTCGGCGAACTGATGCAGGTTCATGACGGGGCTCCTTGGGGGTGGACCAGAACTCCAGTTAATCACCGCCCCCCGCCCGAACAAAGTGGCATATGCGCCTAAATATCGGCGCTTTCACCATACCCAGGACACAGCACCCGGCGATACAAAACCGCCTGTAGCTCCTCGAATTTCACCGGTTTGCTCAAATAATCCGTCATCCCGGCCGCCTGGCAATGCTCACGTTCGGCACTCTGGGCCACCACCAGCACCGGCAGCTCTGCGCTACCTGGCAGAGCGCGCAATTGGCCGCAGATCGAGATGCCATCAAGCTGCGGCAGCTGACAATCGAGCAACACCGCATCAAAGGATTCTCGCCGCAACAGCTCCAGCATCGCCCGACCACTGTCCGCCGTGCGCACTCGATAACCCAACTTGAGCAGCATGCCGCGCACCACCAATTGATTGATGCTGTTGTCATCGACCAACAACACTGTGCACTCCTGAGGCACACGACGAACAATCGGCGCACGCCCTTTGAAGGTTTGCTCAGCCTGGGACGGCTGCACGCTGCGAACATCGAACTCGACGTCCAACTGGAAACGACTGCCGCGTCCAAGCTCCGATTGATGGGTCAAACGCCCGCCCAACAGTTCGATCAACTGCCGGCAAATTGCCAGACCGACTCCCAACCCGCCGTACTCGCGGGTCATCGAACCGTCGAGCTGGAAGAATCGCTGATACAGGGTGGCTTCATCCAGATCGGTGAACCCGATACCAGTGTCGATCACTGCGAAGGACAGCGCCATCCGCCCCTCGTCCGCCGACTTTCCGGTCACCCGCAACACCACCCCACCCACGCGGGTGAACTTGATGGCGTTGTCCAACAAGCACTCCAGGCATTGAATCAGCTTTGTGTTGTCACCTTGCAGGCGGTCTGGCAGACCCGTCGCCACCTCGAACTCAATATCCAGCGCCTTGCTCATGGCATTGGCGGCGAACTGCATTCGCAGCCTGTCGAGCACGCCACGCAGGCTGAAATCTTCCGTTTGCACCTTGAGCCTGCCGGCCTGCAACTCCGTCAGGGTCAGGATGCCATTGACCATGCGCATCATGTCCCGCGCCGAGCCGGCGGCAGTCTGTTGGTATTGCTCCAGCTCCGGTTCCATATCCATGGTCTGCATGAGTTCCAATGAACCGATCACCCCGTTCATTGGCGTGCGCAACTCATGGGTCAGGGTCGCAAGAAACTCATCCTTGAGCCGGTTGCTGTGGGCCAACGCCTGGTTCAACACTTCGAGTTTCTGACCGGCATCGAACAAAGTCTGGGCCTGCTGTTCGCGCATCGAATTGATACGATCGGCCAGCGCCAGCGACAGCAATGCCACTTCAATTGCCGAACCGATCTGACTGGCATACATGGTCAAGAACACGTTAGGCAGATAACCCAACACCATCAGCGTGTTGATCACGCCACCAAACAGAAACGCCGACCAGGCGATGATGAAATACCGCGCCACTCGCAGACCGCGCCACCAGGCAAAAATCCCTGCTGCGAAGATCGTCACGGTAAAGGCCAACGCCAACGCCGTCGCCAAACGCAAGGCCAGGGCATAGCTGGTCATCAACGACAGTGCAATCACCACCGCGCTGCACGCGATCAGCAGCAATAGCAGCCGATCGAGCCAGCGGCTGTGGCGGGCCATCTGCAAAAAGCTGCGGGCAAACTGACTGCCGAACAAACCCGCAGCACCGATGAAGAAAGGTGTCGAGGCGTTGGCCCACCAAGGGTTGTTCGGCCAGAAATACTCGACCGCGGCACCATTCACCGACAGTTGGTACAAACCGAACGAAGCGATATAGAGGATGTAGTAGAGATAGCTGGTGTCACGTACAGCGAGGTAGATGAACAGGTTGTAGACCAGCATGCCCAGCAGTACGCCATAGATCAGGCCCAGTACATACAGACGCACCGGTTGCTCTTCCACAAAGGCGGTACTCGACCAAAGGGTCAGCGGAGCCTGGATCGAGCCTTGGCTTTGCAGGCGCAGATACACGATTTTGTGCTGATCCGGCGCGAAATCCAGGTCAAACAGATAGTTATTCTGGCGGATCTGCCGGCTGGAAAACGGCAAGGCGTCGCCCGTACGCTGGACCAATTGATAGCGGCCTGCAGCATCGGGGAGGTACAAGTCGAGGTGATCAAGGGGCGGATAGGCCAATTCCAACAACCAGTTGCGCTGAACGGCAGGGTTGTTCGGGCGGTAATGCAAATCAATTTTCAGCCAGAATGCCGAGTGAGAGTAACCGGCATTGAGGGTGGCTTTATCGTGAGTTTTGAAGCTGCCGGCCAGTGCCTGCGAACTGACATCGTCAATACTGGCCTCGCCGCCCACGTCTTCGAACACCTGCATCACCCGGCCCAAAGGGAGGCTTTGAGTGAACTCATCAAACTCGGTCGCGCAAGCCAGCATCGGCAAGCTCAACAGCAACATCAGCAAATAGCGCATAAAGCCCCAGCGTGGCCTGTCCGGTTGTGTCAGGAAGCCCCCCATTCCCTTTGAGTAGACGTAAAACCGGCATTACCTGTTATTGGTTTGGATCCACTCTAGCATAGCCGTTGATGGCCATTGAACACCATTAAAAACTTTAGTTTAAAGGCTCTAGAACGGGCTTCTCAGCGAAATAAGTTGATCTAGAGCTGTTTGTCTGATCAGGTTGTGATAAGGCCCGTGCAAGCAACTGTCGCTACATGCCTTTGCAGGAGCAGCCGGTCGACGCTCGATTGCTCGCGATGGTCGTTAACGATTACGCGTGCTTCCTGACGAAATGCGTCAGC
>NZ_JBWKWW010000021.1:0-58672 GCF_059422425.1 Pseudomonas sp. GW821-FHT01E05 | reverse complement strand
CAAGGAGTTTTCCGTTTCGACTGCGCCGGAAGTGGGGCGAATTATAGGCTTCCAGATTCTGCCGTCAAGGGTTAATTACACTTTTGTTGCCGAGGGGGCTTTTTTCGCTATTAACCGGGGGATTCGACGCGTGACAGGCGGGATACGTAACCCTAATAGCAACGCACCTATAGATGCATACATAGCCCACTCCTTCAGATCCGCACGAACGATCCAAAGCATATGCAGTAATCCAAGCCCCAGGATCACATACGCCAAGCGATGCAACTTTTTCCAGCGACTACCGAGGCGTCGCTGGCTATAACGATTAGAGGTGACCGCCAACACTAACAATCCAAGAAACCCAAGACTGCCGACAACGATGTAAGGCCGCTTATGCAACTCCACTCCCAGTTGCGACCAATCAAGGCCAAGGATAAACACCAGGTAGGCACTCAAATGCATGACCACATAAGCGAAGCACCACAAACCCAACTGCCGTCGTATGGCAATCCACCCCGCCCAACCGGTCAGCCTCTGCAAAGGCGTCATGCTCAGAGTAATCAACAACAGGATCAGCGTGCCCAACCCTAGCCTGTCAACCAGCACCTTTCCTGGATCCGGCCCAAGGGCGAAGATCCAGGCCTGATACAACCAAAGCAGCGGCCAAACCGCCGCCACTATAAAGACGCCAATGCGCCACAACGGATAACGCATCAGTAATTCTTCCGTAGATCGAGGCCGGCATATAAGGAAGCGACCTCATTGGAGTAGCCGTTGAACATTTGTGTCTCGCGCACATTGGGACTGAACAACCCGCTCGGTAGACGACGCTCCCGCGCCTGAGTCCAGCGTGGGTGATCAACCTCAGGATTTACGTTCGCGTAAAAACCGTACTCATCGGATGCAATGCTCTGCCAGGTGGTTTTCGGCTGCTCACTGACCAGACTGATACGCACAATGGATTTGACGCTCTTGAAGCCATACTTCCACGGCACCACAAGACGCAGCGGCGCACCGTTTTGATTGGGAAGCTCGCGCCCATACATACCCACCGCAAGAATCGCCAAAGGATTCATCGCCTCATCCAGACGAAGCCCTTCTATATAAGGCCAATGGATCAAGGCAAAACCAGAGCGCTGACCGGGCATGCTCTTGGGATCCTCCAGGGTTTCGAAACGAATGAACCTGGCTTTGGAGGTCGGCTCAACCTGCTTGAGCAATGCAGAGATGGGAAAGCCAATCCAGGGAATGACCATCGACCAGGCCTCCACACAACGCAGACGGTAGATCCGTTCTTCTAACTGATAGGGTTTGATGAAATCCTCCAGAGCGTAACGCCCGGGCTTACCCACCTCGCCATCCACCACAACGCTCCACGGCTCGGTTTTCAGCGCACCGGCGTTCTGTGCCGGATCACCTTTATCAGTGCCGAATTCATAGAAGTTGTTGTAGTGGGTCGCATCCTTGAATGGCGTAATCGCCTCATCCTTGACGGTGATGGCCTGCCATTTGGTCGCCGGCAGTTTCTGCGCGAACCAGGACGGAGTTTTGCCTGGCTCGACATCCGCATAACGAGCGGCATCTTGCGCATTCGCCCAGCGCGGCAGGCTGCTGAATGCCAGTCCGGCAATAGCACCGCCCAGAATACTGCGGCGAGAGAAGTAGAAGGACTCAGGCGTAACATCCGACTCTTGGCAATCGGACGACTTGGGCAATTTGATTAACATGACAACTCCGCAGCATTGGAGGACTGATGCGCCAATAGACTGCGGAGTATGGGGGAAATTACATCACTCGACGTTTTTGTGACGGCGAAGACGTAACAAATATTGCACCGGGCCGGAGGCGGCATAGGCGAGGAAAACCAGCAGCAGAATGCGCGGCGGGTCACTGAAAACTACAGCGAACACCAGCACCACCGCCAGAATCGCAACAAAAGGCACTCGCCCTTTCAGATCCAGCTCCTTGAAGCTGTTGTACTTGATGTTGCTGACCATCAGCATGCCAGCGGCAGCAACCATCAGAGCAACAAGGAAGGACATTTTGGAGCCCTGGATGCCGTAATCGCTGAACGCCCAGACAATCCCGGCTACCACACCTGCCGCGGCCGGACTGGCCAGACCGATGAAATAACGTTTGTCTGCAGTACCCACCTGAGTATTGAAACGCGCCAAACGCAATGCCGCGCCCGCTACATAGACGAATGCGACCATCCAGCCTACCTTGCCCATATCACCCAAGGCCCAGCCAAATGCCAGTAACGCGGGCGCGACGCCAAAGGCGACCATATCGGACAACGAGTCATATTCAGCGCCGAAAGCACTCTGGGTGTTGGTCATCCGGGCAACGCGACCATCAAGGCCGTCGAGCACCATGGCGACGAAGATCGCGATCGCGGCAAAAGCAAAATACTTGCTCGCGCTTATCGCGTCACCAGCACTCAAAGCGCTCTGTGCGCTCATGGAATTAATAATGGAGTAAAACCCCGCAAACAGGTTCGCGGTGGTGAACAGATTCGGCAGAAGATAGATACCACGATGCCGGACTTTACGGCCTTCAGCGTCATGTCCTTCTTCGACATGCTCATCGATCGGTAGCAGGCTTTCGGCGTCAGAGGCCTGGTTTGGCTCTTCGGGACGTTCGCTCATGGACATTACCTTACAACGGTGTGGAAAGTTTCGACAGGTGTCTGCGACAACGGTTCGCACGCAGATCCAGCTTTATACCAGAACCTGTCTACACAAACGAAAAAACGCGGCCTAAGCCGCGTTTTCTCTTCAAGGCTAGAACTTAGTTCTTGGCTTTGTCGACGATCTTGTTGGCACCGATCCACGGCATCATCGAGCGCAGTTGCTCGCCGATGATTTCGATACCGTGAGCGGCGTTGTTACGACGCTTGGCGGTCATCGATGGGTAGCCGGTAGCGCCTTCACTGATGAACATCTTGGCATACTCGCCGTCCTGAATGCGTTTCAGGGCGTTGCGCATGGCCTGACGGGATTCGGCGTTGATCACTTCAGGACCCGTCACGTATTCGCCGTATTCAGCGTTGTTGGAGATCGAGTAGTTCATGTTGGCGATACCGCCTTCGTACATGAGGTCAACGATCAGCTTCAGTTCGTGCAGGCACTCGAAGTAGGCCATTTCTGGCGCGTAGCCAGCTTCAACCAGCGTTTCGAAACCAGCTTTAACCAGTTCAACAGTACCGCCACACAGAACAGCCTGTTCGCCGAACAGGTCGGTTTCGGTTTCGTCTTTGAACGTGGTTTCGATGATGCCGGTACGACCGCCGCCAACGCCAGCAGCGTAGGACAGAGCAACGTTTTTGGCGTTGCCGGAAGCATCCTGATAAATAGCGATCAGGTCAGGGATACCGCCGCCCTTGACGAACTCGGAACGCACGGTGTGGCCCGGAGCTTTCGGCGCGATCATGATCACGTCGAGGTCAGCGCGTGGCACAACCTGGTTGTAGTGGATCGCGAAGCCGTGGGAGAAGGCCAGGGTTGCGCCCTGCTTGATGTTCGGCTCGATTTCGTTCTTGTACAGAGCGGACTGGAACTCGTCCGGGGTCAGGATCATGACCAGGTCGGCAGCGGCGACAGCGCTGGCAACGTCGGTCACTTTCAGGCCGTGAGCTTCCGCCTTGGCAACGGTTGCCGAGCCTTTGCGCAGACCAACAGTCACGTCAACGCCAGAGTCTTTCAGGTTGCAAGCTTGTGCGTGGCCTTGGGAGCCGTAACCGATGATGGCTACTTTCTTGCCCTGGATGATCGACAGGTCACAGTCTTTATCGTAATAAACTTTCATGAATTTCCCCTATATATCCAGGCCGTTCAGGCCATTCGCTAATTTGAGTTAGATGCTCAGCACTTTGTCGCCACGGGCAATCCCGGTGACGCCACTGCGTACGGTTTCCAGAATCGCGGCAGTGCCGATCGACTGAATGAAGCTGTCGAGCTTGTCGCTGGTACCGGTCAATTGAACGGTATACACGCTAGCGCTGACATCGACTATCTGCCCACGATAAATGTCGGTAGTACGCTTGATCTCGGCGCGCTGGGCACCGGTGGCTTTGACCTTGACCAGCATCAGTTCACGCTCGATGTGAGCACTTTCCGACAGGTCGACCAGTTTGACCACTTCGATCAGCTTGTTGAGGTTCTTGGTGATTTGTTCAATCACTTCATCATGGCCAACAGTGGTCAGCGTCAAACGCGACAGAGTCGGGTCTTCAGTCGGTGCCACGGTCAGGCTTTCGATGTTGTAGTTACGCTGGGAAAACAGGCCAACAACGCGAGACAAGGCGCCCGGTTCGTTTTCCAGAAGCAAGGAGATAATGTGCCGCATGATTAAGTACGCTCCGTCTTGCTCAGCCACATATCGCGCATGGAGCCGTCTTTGATCTGCATCGGGTAGACGTGTTCGCTGGTATCGACCTGAATATCGAGGAACACCAGGCGATCTTTCATGGCGAACGCTTCTTCCATCTTCGGCTTCAAATCCTTCAGATCAGTGATGCGTATGCCCACGTGACCATAGGCCTCGACCAGCTTGACGAAGTCAGGCAGCGATTCCATATAAGAGTGCGAGTGACGACTGCCGTAGCTCATGTCCTGCCACTGACGAACCATACCCAGCACGCCGTTGTTCAGGTTGACGATTTTTACCGGCAAACCATATTGCAGGCAGGTCGACAGTTCCTGAATGTTCATCTGAATACTGCCTTCACCGGTGACACAGGCAACATCAGCATCAGGGAAGCTCAACTTGACGCCCATGGCAGCAGGGAAACCGAAGCCCATCGTCCCCAGGCCACCGGAGTTGATCCAGCGGTTAGGCTTGTTGAACCGGTAGTACTGCGCCGCGAACATCTGGTGTTGGCCCACGTCGGAGGTCACATAGGCATCGCCCTTGGTCACTTCGCAGAGGGTTTCGATCACGGTCTGCGGCTTGATGATGCTGCCGTCGCCCTTGTCATAAGGGAACAGGCCGCGATCACCGCGCCATTCCTCGACTTGCTTCCACCAACTGGCAACGGAGTCCTTGTTCGGGGTCTCGCCGATTTCCTTGAGGGTCGCAACCATTTCGGTCAGGACGCTCTCGACCGGACCAACGATAGGCACGTCTGCCTTGATGGTCTTGGAAATCGAAGCCGGGTCGATGTCGATGTGAATGATCTTGGCATTCGGGCAAAACTTGGCCGGGCCGTTGATCACGCGATCGTCGAAACGCGCACCGACTGCGAGGATCACGTCGGCGTGGTGCATCGCCAGGTTGGCGGTGTAGCTACCGTGCATGCCAAGCATGCCGATGAACTGACGATCAGTGCCAGGGTATGAACCCAGGCCCATCAATGTATTGGTCACCGGCAGGTTGAGCATTTGCGCCAGTTCAGTCAGCGGTGCGGAGCCGCCACCGAGGATCACGCCGCCGCCCGCATAAAGAACTGGACGCTTGGCCGCCAGCAGCATTTCTGCCGCTTTGCGGATTTGGCCGGAGTGACCACGAACAGCCGGGCTATAGGAACGCAGCTTGGCTTTCTTCGGGAAGATGTATTCGAACTTCTCGGCCGGGTTGGTCATGTCTTTCGGGATATCGACCACGACCGGACCAGGACGACCGGATTGCGCCAGGTAGAACGCCTTCTTCATGACTTCCGGAATTTCCGACGCATGCTTGATCATGAAGCTGTGCTTCACGATCGGCCGGGAGATACCGATCATGTCGGTTTCCTGGAACGCATCGGTGCCAACCATGGTGCTAGGCACCTGACCAGAAATGATCACCATCGGAATGGAGTCCATGTAGGCCGTGGCAATACCGGTGATGGCATTGGTTGCGCCCGGGCCGGAGGTCACCAGTACCACACCGGCTTTACCGGTGGCACGAGCGTAGCCGTCAGCCATATGGGTCGCGGCCTGTTCATGACGAACCAGAATGTGGGTCACTTCCGGTTCTTTGAACAGGGCATCGTAAACATGAAGGAGAGCACCACCCGGGTACCCGTAAATATATTTGACGCCTTCGTCACGCAAAAAGCGGACGAGCATCTCACCGCCAGATAAAAGCTCCACGTTGTTCACCTCTAAAACGCCAGAATACCGTCCACTAAAAAGGGAACGGGTCTTAATAGGTTTACTGCTTAGCAGAGCATGAGCGACGGTGGTCGCCGACTACGTCAGCACTGACTGAGCAAGTATTGGGAGCTCCCCAAGTGTTGCGGGGTTTTCCCACCCAGCGCGAGGTAACGCGTTGCGGGTGTAACAGGTCGGCGCGGATGTGCGCCTCATGATCTACTGAGCGGGTCTGCTTCTGGCAGTCCCTCTACAGCGGACTTTGGATTGTTCTGATTCGCCCTCTCCAAGTCAAGTCGTCAATGTGCTTTATTCAAACCAAGTACATGAGAAAGCAAGAAAAAACCTTTAAACAGCAGCTGTGTTAGCTTCAATTGCGCAACACATGACCAGGAAATGGGTCGACGGTGAGATGCGCCGCCTGACCGACCAACAACGTCAGGAACGCATCACCGAAGCACAGAAACAGATTGCAGATATCTGCCAGCAGGTACTGGCAGCCTCCAATTCAGCGAGAGGCGGTGATCAGCAGATCGAATTCTTTGAGCAAGACCTGCAGTTGCCGATCCTTGCCCTGGACATTTCGGGCAGCGAAGACCATTTCGGCCATCTCCTGAATACCCGAGACATTGGGCAGCGGTAGATCGCTTTCCAAAATCGTTTTCATCCGCGGCAGGAAGATCCATTGCAGCCATTGCTCGAAGTCCAGGGTATCGATCGAGAACGGTTCGACACTGAGCAGAGCTTCTGCCGATGGCGAGACTTCACCCCACCACCCCTGAACCCGCAGCTCACGCTCGATCAACAGGAGTTGTTCGGCAATTTTCGGAAAGCGTGCATCCATCAGAGAGAAACCTTGGCCTTCTGACGAGCCAGTGCCGCGCCTGCGGGGTCACCCTGTTTCTCACGCGCCTGAGCGATCAGCTCCCACAGGTTCGCCTGAAGAGCCGGACGACCATTGGCGAAGGTCAGGCCCCGACGAGCGAACTGCTCGGCTTGCGCCGCATCACCCTGAGCCATGCGCACCTGCGCCAAACGGTAGAGCACTTGCGGTTCGCGCGGGGCGACACGCTGGGCGCGCTCCAGACTGGAGGAGGCACCGTTCAGGTCACCGCTCGCCTGTTGCTGCTGGGCGGTGGTCAGCAAGGCCAGCACAGGACCATCCAACTGCTCGTCAGCGGACAAACCACCAGTGCTGGCGGAAGGAATCCCGCTCGGCGTCGACGGCATACTGTAATTGCCCTGATTGATCGGTGCCGACTGAACAGGCGATGTATCGATCGGTCCTGGAGTGATCGGCCCCGGGGTAATCGGCGCACTGCTGATCGGCGCCGAAGTGGTCGCGCCACCGCCCGGAATCATCACCACCACGCCCGAGTCTTGCGGGACGGCCTGAGTCTGAGCTTGCGTCGGGCGCTTGACAGTCGTCTGACGGAAGCCGCCATTGGCCGAAATCCTCTCGCTGTTGGAAACGGCGCTGCCGGAATCCACCACCGGAATCGCGCCGCGCTGCACGCTGGAGCAACCGTTGAGCAAAGCCAGAGCTGTAATAGCTGGAATCCACCACTTGTTCACTTAAATCCCTCTTCGCTTAATTCATCCAGCCTTTGACCCAATCCATAACCGACTCAACGGAAGCCGGGCTTGCGCCACCGCAAGCGGCACCGGGAGGCGGTTCACTGCCGCGAATATACGGCATCTGCACCGCGCCCGGGCAGCTCGCTTCGGAACCCTGCCCGGTACGGGAGTCGACCCAAGCCTGAACAACGTTTTCCGGCTGCGGCATATCCAGCGGCAACGGGTCAGCCTTGCGCATGAAACTGGTCCAGACCTGCAGGGCGCCAGTGGCACCGGTGAAGGGTGTTTTACCGTTGTCATCGCGACCGAGCCAGACCACTGCCAGCAAATCCTGGCTAAAACCGGCGAACCAACTGTCTCGTGAATCGTTACTGGTGCCGGTCTTGCCCGCCAGCGCCAGGGTTTTCGGCAGGACGTTGTAGACCGAACTGCCGGTACCTTCGCGCATCACCCGCTGCATGGCGCTCTGGATCAAGTAGATCGAACCCGGATCGAAACGCTGCTGAATCTGGAACGGATAACGCTTGAGCGGCTGGCCTTCGGCGGTCAACACGCTACGAATCCCACGCATCGGCGTATTGAAACCGCCGTTGGCCAGGGTCTGATACATAGTCGCCACTTCCATCGGACTCAAGCCACCAGCCCCCAGCAACATCGACGGGAAGGCTGGAAACTCGCGGGTAATACCCAGGCGCGCCAGTGTCTTGAGGACATTTGGCACGCCGACTGCCAGGCCCAGACGTGCGGTCGACAGGTTGTAGGAATGCGCCAACCCCTGGTACAGGAAGACCGTGCCGTGGGAACGGCGATCATAGTTCTGCGGCTTCCAGATCTGACCGTCAGCCCCCTTCACCGAGAAAACATCATCGGAGAGCCAGCTGGTCAATGTGTATTGGCTCGGTTTCTCAAGTGCAGTCAGGTAAACCGCAGGCTTGACCAACGAGCCGATTGGCCGCACGGCATCCAGTGCCCGGTTGAAACCGGCAAAGCTTGCCTGACGGCTGCCGATCATGGCCTGGACCTCCCCCGTTTCCGGGTTGGTCACCACCATCGCGGCTTCGACCTCATCCGACCCCTTGCGGCCGGCAAGACGCTTGAAGGTATCGTTGACCGAGGCCTCTGCCTTCATCTGCAGAATCGGATCGAAACTGGTGAAAATCCGCAGCCCTTCTTCGGTCAAGTCTTCGTCGCGGTAGTCTTCGCGCAACTGACGTTTGACCAGATCAAGGAAACCCGGGAACGAGCTGTCAGCCAGACTGCCGCGCGTGGTTACGCCCAACGGCATCTTCTTGGCTGCTGCCACTTGCTCGGCAGTCGCAACGCCTTGCTGCTCCAGCAGATCGAGTACCAGGTTACGACGCTCAAGCGCATGTTCAGGGTAACGACGCGGGTTATAAAAGGACGGCCCCTTGACCATGCCCACCAGCAACGCGACCTGATGCAGTTTGAGTTCGGACAGCGGCTGGCTGAAGAAGAACTGACTGGCCAGCCCAAAACCGTGCACCGCCCGCTGACCGTCCTGACCGATGAAAACTTCGTTGAGGTAAGCCTCAAGGATTTCGCGCTTGTCGTAATGCATCTCAAGCAGCAGGGCCATCATCGCTTCGGTCAGCTTACGCGACAGGCTGCGCTCGTTGGTCAGGAAGAAGTTTTTGACCAGTTGCTGAGTCAACGTACTGCCGCCCTGACGCATTTGCCCCGAAGAGGTGTTGACCCAAACGGCCCGGGCAATCGACTTCGGAGAAACCCCGAAGTGGTGATAGAAGTCCCGGTCTTCCACGGCTACCAACGTATCAAGCAGGTACGGTGGCACCTGATCGATCTTGATCAGGATGCGATCTTCGAGGTTTTTCGGGTAAAGACCGCCGATCAATAGCGGTTCCAGACGCACGACCGAGACTTTCGAGCCATTGATCGCCGAAAGCTCGGCCACATAGTCTCCGGAGAAACGCACCCGCACCGGCTGGGCCTGCTCCAGACCTTCATAGAACTGGAAACCGCGAGTATTCAAATCGACCGTGTTGCCATTGACCGATGCTGCGCCGGGACCATTGGCGACGCTTTCGCGCCGGTAACCCAGAGCATCGAGTTCAGTCAGGAAATCTTCCTTGCTGAGCTTTTGTCCGACGAACAGCTCCAGCGGCCGGGCATAAACCTTGGCCGGGATGGTCCAGCGCTTGCCGGAGAACTTCTCCTGAACCACTGCATCGAGATAAACCGCAAAGCCGGCGAGCACCACCAGGCCGACCAGGCTGAGCTTCAGAGCCCAGCCTAACCAGGGGCGCAGGCCACCAGAGGGACGTTTTTTAGCGGAACGGGGGGATCGAGTACGAGTCATGGCGGCGGATTATACGCACTTTATTGAGACTCAACAGGAGCCCTCCCAGGTTTGCACTCCCGCCGCTTGCAGCCATAATGACGCCCTTGAATTTTTCCCGACTCCAAAGGATCGCCTGTGAGCCAGTCCCTGATCGCCGCCCTGCAAAATCCGGCCCTCTATCCTCATCCCGTAGAAGGGTTTCAGGTCATCGAGACGCATATCTCCTGGGTGCTGCTCACCGGCCCCTACGCCTATAAAGTGAAGAAGCCAGTCAACTTCGGCTTCCTGGACTTCACTGGCCTGGAGGCTCGCGAACACTTCTGCGGCGAAGAGCTACGCCTGAACCAGCGCCTGACCCATGATTTGTACCTGGAAGTGTTGCCGATTACCGGCAGCGCCGAAGCTCCGCAATTGGCTGGCAGTGGTCCGGTGATCGACTACGCGCTGAAAATGCGTCAGTTCCCGCAAAGCCAATTGCTTAGCACCCTGCAAGCCAATGGCGAGCTGACGACTGCGCACATCGATGCGATGGCCAAACAGATCGCTCAGTTCCACCTCAGTGCACCAGTGGTTCCGGCAACCCACGAGGCCGGCACTCCCGAAAGCGTCATGGCACCGGTTCGGCAGAACTTCGAACAAATTCGCCCATTTCTCAGCGACAAGGCTGACCTGCTGCAACTCGACGCCCTGCAAGCCTGGGCAGAAAGCAGCTTCGAGCGTCTCAAGGCACTGCTCGCCCAGCGCAAGGTCGAGGGGTTTATCCGTGAGTGTCACGGTGACATCCATTTGGGCAACGCCACCGTCATTGACGACAACGTAGTGATCTTTGACTGCATTGAGTTCAACGAACCGTTCCGCTTCACCGACGTATACGCCGACACCGCGTTCCTCGCGATGGACCTGGAAGATCGCGGCCTTAAAAGCCTGGCGCGGCGCTTCATCAGCCAGTACCTGGAGCTGACCGGCGATTACCAGGGACTTGAACTGCTGAACTTCTACAAGGCCTATCGCGCGCTGGTTCGCGCCAAAGTCAGCCTGTTCAGCATGCCGGCCGAAGCCGACCCGGTACAGCGAGCGGCCACGCTGAAGCAATACCACAACTACGCCAATCTGGCAGAAAGCTACAGCACCATTCCTTCACGTTTCATGGCGATCACCTGCGGCGTTTCGGCTGTCGGCAAAAGTCATGTAGCCATGCGCCTGGTGGAAGCATTGGGCGCGATCCGCCTACGCTCCGATGTCGAACGCAAGCGGTTGTTTGGCGAGCAACAGGTGCAAAACAACGTTGAGGCGGGCATTTATAGCGCCGAATCCAGTGTTGCCACCTACGCCCGCCTG
The DNA here is from genome assembly GCF_059422425.1 of Pseudomonas sp. GW821-FHT01E05. Classification (NCBI taxonomy): domain Bacteria; kingdom Pseudomonadati; phylum Pseudomonadota; class Gammaproteobacteria; order Pseudomonadales; family Pseudomonadaceae; genus Pseudomonas; species Pseudomonas sp. GW821-FHT01E05. Next base: position 47,380 of record NZ_JBWKWW010000021.1, on the reverse strand, counting down.
CATCAGATTGCCGATGTAATTCTGCGTGCCGGTTTCCCCGTAGTGATTGACGCCACATACCTCAAGCGCGAGCAACGCGATGCCGCTTCGAAAATCGCCGAAGCCACCGGCGCGCCGTTCCTGATCCTTGACTGCAATGCTCCGCAAGCGGTCATCGAGAGCTGGCTCGCACAGCGTCAGGCGGAAAAAAATGATCCGTCCGACGCAACCATGGCAGTTATCGAAGCTCAGCAAGCTACTCGTGAGCCCCTGACCGCTGCGGAAATTCTGTGCAGCAAACGTGTCGAGACCAATGAAAGTGGCACGCTCGACAGCTTGGTCGCACACATTCGCCAACGCTTGCCGGGCCTGTAAGCAACTATTTCAGCCGTGAAACCGGTATCGGCTTCACGGCTGCAAAATAGTGGCACTATAATGGCGCCATAAATCCAACAGGTGACGCCCCATGAGCCAGCCGAAATTTCTAGACACGCCGCTTTACACGTTGCTGCACAAAGACGACATCGAAGGTTTCAATAGAGAAAGGCCTAACGGCGGACCTATCGACATGCGTGGCGGTGATTTCCGCGGGCTCGACCTACGTGATCTGAACGCCGAAGGTATCGATTTCACTGACGCCTATTTCCGCTCAGCTGATTTGCGCGGCCTGGATTTGCGCAGTTCTTCCATGGAAGGCGCGAGCCTGGCACATGCACAAATCTCTGGCGCTTACTTCCCACCAGAGCTGACAGCCGATGAGATTCTCATGTCGGTGAATTTCGGCACGCGCTTGCGCTACCGCACCAGGTAATTCACTCACCTGAAGTCCGGCGCCCCCTTACTATGCGCTGGACTGTGCATCGTGATTTCCGCTGTCAACCAGCGTGCCCGCTCTCAACCTCCTTCCCACTGCGTTTGCAGCCCTTTCTATAGTTCTCTGACCTCCCGGCTTAGAAGCTTTTCATCGAAACCTACCAAACAATCACGCTTTTCCTACTGACCGCTACACTCCTTTGAAGCTCGCCCACGCACCGCTCGGCCGTCGCAAGGAGGCTTGATGAATGATGAACTGCAGCACCTGAAAAACCTTGGCAAGACGTCGGCGCAATGGTTACACGCCGTGGGCATCCACAGCGCTTCTGACTTACGCCGCCTGGGGGCGGTGGATGCATATCGGGCCGTGCGAACCCGGGGGTTTCGTGCATCGAAGGTGTTGCTCTATGCAATCGAAGGCGCGCTGATGGACGTGCACTGGAACGACATCCCGGCAGAGCGCAAAGAGGCATTAAACAAACAGCTGGATGCCATATCGTCACGCCATAAGATTTGAGCGGGCAGGATTTTCATGTATTTACTCGGGAAGCAACCGGCCTGCGCCGACGTACTGATCGTTCGACTACAACGGATTCGAAATCCGTTGCTGAAGGACCTTATGCCATGCAGTGAGGTGCTCCGGTTTGAATCGACCGAAGACCTCTCGACGTCATTTCCGGGCAATCAAAGAAGTCATCCGCTTCTATTCGCTCAAAGAGAAGAGCTTGAAGCCCCTGCATATAGGCGATCAGAAAGAGCGCTTGGCTCAATTCACAGAAATGAGAAAACAGCTGTTGACACAGAAATGAGAATCGTTATGATTACCACAACTGATCGCGAGATCAGTCGATAACCTGGAAGACCAGTGGTTCGGACTCTCAGCTTATCTCCTCATCAGGCTAATCACGGTTATTTGACCCGGCTTTTGCCGGGTCTTTTTTTACCTGTCGAAAAGTGGCCAAAATCCGTGCTGAACGGCTTTTCAATTCGCGCTACTGGATCAAGGGAGGATTCCTGGCCCGTCCGTGGGCACACCACAAGCCCCGGCGAAGCATTTGGGTGAGTTCTATGGCCAGTCAGGATTTTACTGACGCAACTGAGCGCAATAATCCCGTTCCGGCATGGCGGCGGTATACCAGACATAGTCCGCCGTTTCCGGAGCAACCTCGACACCTTCCTGTGCCAGCATCAATACGACCGTCCCGCTCGCCGCCCCAAGGTCAAGCAGATGGACCGGTACTCCAACATCCTTGCGCGCGTGGTAAGCACCGGCAAATAGCAGCGAGGGTATGGGGGCCGCCAGCAGGCGCTCAGCCATCCGCCGATCACGTTGCTGCTGGACAGCCAGCATCGCGGGCATTTGCGCTTCCGGTAGCAGACCACAATGAGATTCGCGTACTTGTGCCAGCAGTTCGTCCTTTACCGAAGCCGAGTTCGAACGAACACCACTCAACGCAGGCGCCTGAGTATAAATTCGCCGTACTTCACTTCTGTCCAGATTGGCCGCCAACAACGGATAAGGCTGAGCCAGGGCAAAGCGCACGACAGGACCGTACAGCGTCCAGTCCCAACCGGATTGCCACGCCAACGCCCCAGGTAGATCGCCGGGCCAGCCAGACGCCTTCAACCCCATGCGGACCTTGTCGACGCGTGACTGCTGATCCGGCATCAACATCTCCAGAAGAAGACTGCCTTGAACACGACGATCAGCCAACGCCTTTAACAACTGCAATTGCAGTGCATGGTGATCGGGATTGTCGTGCTGCTCACCGACGACGACCCGCGAAGCCTTGGCCAAGTGACCGACCAGTTCATCCACCGTCAGCACCTGTCCATTATTGAGATCACGGATCACACCGGCAGTTGGCTCTTTCGAACTGTTTGAAACCGGTGTGTCCGGCAATATCGCCGCGTTATGACATGCACCGAGGAGCATCAGAGCCAGTATCAGAATTGCGCGCATGCTCTCACTCCGAGGGTGCTCTTAACGGGCGATGATCAACGGGTGCCCGCGCTCCGGATGCTGCTGCACCAGCACATCCAGCCCAAAAACGGCTTTCAGGGGTTCCGGTCGCAGCACCCGCGCCGGGCTGTCCAGCACATGAGGGCGTCCGCCCTCAAGCAACAATAGACGATCACAATAGCGCGCTGCCAGGTTCAGATCATGCAGGATCACCAACACTGCCGCGCCGTGGTCGGCAAACTCGCGAATCGCCTGCAACGTGGTGTGTTGATGCAGCGGATCGAGCATCGACGTCGGCTCGTCGAGCAGCAGGGTTTGCCCGACTTGCCCCGGCCACAGCTGCGCCAGCACTCGCGCCAGGTGCACCCGTTGCCGCTCACCACCGGACAACGCCAGGTAACTGCGCCCGCTCAGATGTCCGGCGTCGGCTGCATGCAAGGCGGCGGCAATAATTTCGTCGTCGCGGACTCGACCGCTTTGGTGGGGCAAACGCCCCATACCGACCACCTCTTCGACCCGAAAGGCAAAATCCAATGTCGAGGTCTGTGGCAATACCGCCACGCGTTGTGCCCTTTGCGCACCATCCCAGTGTCCCAACTCACGCTCATCCAGCCAGACCTTTCCCTGAGCGGGACGCAACTCACCGCACAATGCACCGAGCAAGGTGCTCTTGCCCGCACCGTTCGGCCCGAGCACGCCGAGCACTTCGCCCGGTTTGAGCTCCAGGTTGATATCCGCCAACACCGTCTGCTTGCCGCGGTGGATCTGCAGGTTTTCCGCTCGCAGCATCAGGCGCGCCCTCGTAACAACAAATACAGAAAAAACGGTGCACCGATAAACGCCGTGACTATCCCGATCGGTAGCTCGGCGGGCGCCAAGGCCAAACGCGCCACCAGATCGGCAAACAGCAGCAGACTCGCCCCCGCCAACACCGAGGCAGGCAACAAAACCCGGTGATCCGGCCCGACCAACAACCGCACCAGATGCGGCACCACCAACCCGACAAAGCCAATCATCCCGGCCGCCGCAACCGCCGCGCCGACTCCGAGCGCCGTGCAGAACACCAATTCACGCTTGAGCCTTTCAACGTCGATGCCCAAATGGCTGGCCTCCGATTCGCCCAGCAACAGTGCATTCAGCGCCTTGGCCCGACGCGGAAGCCACAGCGCCACCGCTGCGCTCACCAGCAGTAACGGCCACAGTCGCGAATAACTGGCGCCGTTAAGGCTGCCCAGATTCCAGAAAGCCAGCGTACGCAATGTGGCGTCATCCGCCAGATAAGTGAACAAACCGACTGCCGAGCCGGCCAGCGCGGTCAGGGCGATCCCCGCCAACAACATGGTCGCCACGCTGGTTTGACCATTACGACGGCCGAGGCGATAAACCAGCGCCGTCACCCCCAGCCCGCCGAGAAAGGCACACAGCGAAAGCAGGTAAGGACCTATCGCCTCAGGCAGCCCGCCAAGCGCCGCGCCACCAACAATCGCGATCGCAGCGCCCAACGCGGCACCACTGGATACGCCGACCAGCCCTGGGTCGGCCAACGGATTGCGGAATAAACCCTGCATCGCCACGCCGGACAACGCCAGTACCCCGCCCACTGCCAGGCCGAGCAACGTCCGTGGCAGACGGATCTGGCCGAGGATCAGTTCGGCCTGCTCCAGCCCCTCTGCCGGAATTGGCAACCCGCTCAAGCGCAATGCTGCGCGCAACGTATCCAGCAACGGCAAACTGACCGGCCCCAGCGCCAATGACAGCCAAATCGCCAATACACACAACAGGCTCAAGCTGATAAACAACGCTCGCGGCTTTACCAGAGTGCTCATAGGGCAGTTTTAGCCTTGGCTGATTCAATGGAATAGAAGCTGGCCGACAATTTCACCAGACTTTCCGGCAACCGTGGACCGAGACCGCCTACCAACAAGCTCGGATCGAGCTCAAACACTTGCCCGCCCTTGGCTGCACGGGTTGAGGCAAGGATCGGGTTCTCCTTGAACAGTGCGGCGCGCGCAGCTTCGCCGGTCAAGCTGCGGTCAGCGAAGACCAGTACTTCGGGATTCAGGCCGGCCAGAGACTCGACTGAAAAGGGTTTGTAGCCGCTATGAGTCGCCAGATTCTGGCCGCCCGCCTCCTGCAGCAACCAGTCAGCTGCCGTGTCCTTGCCGGCAACCAAGGGCTTGCCACCCGCATGCCCCAGTAACAACAGCACACCCGGTGCTTTTTGCCGGGTCTGCAGCTGGCTGACCCAGGCCCTCTGCTGTTCCAGTTGCTGCTGATAGTTCCGGAACAATTGCGCGGCCTTGTCTTCGGTGCCCAACAGCTTGCCCAGATGCTGCAAGTTACCCTGCAAGGTCGGCAAATCAGGTTGCGCCGAGAACAGCTCGACCTGCACGCCTGCGCTACGAATCTGCGACAGCGTCGGCGGTGGGCCCATTTCTTCGGTGCCGACGAGAATCTGCGGGCGCAAACTCAAAATGCCCTCAGCTGACAACTGCCGCTGATAACCGATACTGGGCAGTGCCTTGAGTGATTCCGGGTGCTGGCTTGTAGTATCTACACCAACCAGCTTCGACTCGCCCCCCAATGCGCTGACCCACTCCGACAACGCTCCACCGGCACTGACCCAACGTTGCGGCAATTGAGCCGCTACGGCGCCATGGGCAAGCAAAAGTCCGACACAGAACACAATAGCGCTGGAATTCAGGCGCATAAGAGGTTTTCCTTTGAGGGGCTGCCCCACTGGATTACGCGTCAATGTGACATGCCGAGGACCCTCGGCATCGTAATCAGCGAGTGCATGCACAACGAGCGAAGCGCGCATTTGATAATTGCTTGCATTTGAGCGTCAAGCACAGACATGTTTCGTCACATCACACCATGGCAGCCCGAGCATAGAGCCTTCGGCATTTGAGGATAGACATGAAGTTTCTTTGCACCCACGCCGAACTGGGCGATGCCAGCAGCCGCGGTTTTGATATCGACGGCCAGAAGCTGTTCGCCGTACGCCGTGACGGCCAGGTCTACGTCTATGTAAACCGCTGTCCGCACCGGGGCGTTGCGCTGGAATGGCAGCCCGATCAGTTTCTCGACCAGAGCGCCAGCTTGATCCAGTGCGCCACCCACGGCGCACTGTTCCTGATCGAAAGCGGTGAATGCATCGCTGGCCCTTGTGCCGGGCAATCCTTGACCACCGTCCCCTGCAAGGAAGATAGCCATGGGATCTGGGTGCAACTCTAGCCGTTCAGGATGACCTCCAGACGCCGGTCGATGCAAACCTCTTCTGCGCTCAGCCGCACGCCGTAAGCCAACACCTCGACCCCGGACGCAATCGCCTCACGCAGCGCCGCGGCATAACCCGGATCGATCTCCTCGGCCGGACGCACTGCCTCGATGCCGGTCAGGTTGACGCAATACAACTGCACCGCACGAATACCGTCCCGCGCCAGACAGGCCAACTCCCGCAGATGCTTGGCGCCGCGTACGGTCACGGCGTCGGGAAACGCGGCGATCGGTGAACCATTGAAGCCTAGCGTGACACTTTTGACCTCGACAAACGCCGGGCCACTTGGGTAATCCAGGCGGAAATCGATACGGCTGTTTTCCTGACCGTAAGCCACTTCGCGCTTCAGCCCGGTGAAGCCATTGAGCTCAGCGATCAAACCGGCGCGCAAAGCCTCCTCGATCAAGCCATTGGCCCGTGCCGTATTGACGCACGCCAGCCGCCCCTGTGGGGTTTCGCTGATTTCCCAGGTACCGGGCAATTTGCGTTTAGGGTCATTGGAACGACTGAACCAGACCTGCCCGCCTTCCACCATGCAGTTCAACATCGAGCCGGTATTGGGGCAGTGAATGGTCAGCAACTCGCCGCCAATGGTTTCGATATCCGCCAAAAACCGTTTATAGCGACGTAGCAAACGACCTTCTTCGAGTGGAGGATGAAAGCGCATCAGCCTTGCCAGTTCCGCAAACCGCGAGCAATCCGCTCGACTGCTTCCTGCAAACGATCCAGGTTCTGGGTATAGGCAAAGCGCACGTGATGGCCGGCCTGATGACGGCCGAAGTCCAGCCCCGGCGTAAAGGCGACGTGCTCGGTTTCAAGGAAATGCCGGCAGAAAGCAAAGGCATCGCCACCAAACGCGCTGATATCCGCGTATAGGTAAAACGCACCTTCCGGTTCCACGGCAATACCGAACCCCAGCTCCCGCAGGGCTGGCAACAGGAAGTCACGACGACGGCCAAACTCGGCGCGCCGCTCTTCAAGAATGCTCAGCGTGTCGGGCTCGAAGCAGGCTAATGCGGCGTGCTGGGCCATGCTTGGTGCACTGATATAGAGATTCTGCGCAAGTTTTTCCAGTTCACCGATGGCCGCTTGCGGCGCCACCAACCAACCCAGGCGCCAGCCCGTCATGCCGAAATATTTCGAGAAACTATTGAGGACAAACGCGCTGTCATCGACTTCCAGCACGCTGGCCGCGTCAGTGCCATAGGTCAGACCGTGATAGATCTCGTCCACCACCAGATGACCGTTACGCGCCTTGATCGCAGCAGACAACCCGGCCAATTCGTCACGACTCAAAATGGTCCCGGTCGGATTGGCCGGTGAAGCCACCAGCGCACCGACGCTATCCTGATCCCAATGATGCTCGACCAGCTGCGGGGTGAGTTGATAACGCGTGTGCGGACCCACCGGCACCAGCTGCGCTGCACCTTCCACCAATCGCAGAAAGTGCCGGTTGCACGGGTAACCCGGGTCCGCCAGCAGCCAGTGTTTACCCGGATCGACCAGTAAACTGCTGGCCAGCAGCAGCGCACCCGAGCCACCGGGGGTGATCAGAATACGCTCGGGATCGATGTCCAGGCCGTAACGCTGCCGGTAAAAACCAGAGATGGCGGCTCGCAACTCCGGGATTCCACGGGCGGCGGTGTAACGGGTTTTCCCCGCTGTCAGCGCAGCCTGGCCAGCCTTGATAATCGGCTCAGCCGTGGTGAAGTCCGGCTCACCGATTTCCAGGTGAATGACATCGTGGCCGGCCGCCTGCAACTCGTTGGCGCGTGCCAGCAACGCCATGACGTGGAAAGGTTCGATAGCGCGGCTGCGCGCACTGTAGGGCTGAGCCATTAGCCATTCCTTCAATGGGGAGCAAAAAACTGATTCTACCCAACGACTGGATCGAGGGAGAGCTTAAAGCAGTTTGAACCATCAGATCGCAAGATCAAACAACTCGAACGTCTGGCTCAAGTTTGACTAAAATCATTAATTGAGCAGGCTCCAGACCTACCAGGCCAGACTTTTCAACCTTTTGCAAACATCACGGACCGCAGGCTCGACAACCGGGAGTAGCGCGGCCCGTTTTGATCTGGTAAGTTCGCCCGCTTGCAGCCGCAGGGCCGGCAGGTGTCGGTATGGAACATTCCTGCGCAATGGATTACAAGAGTAGAGGCGGTCCATTCATGCCCACCCAAGCAAAGCAAAAGCAGAGCCAGTCGATCAGCGGCTTCGAACCCTACGTTGAAACCAAGGGTGAGGAGTACATGGGCGAGCCCATGCGCAAGCACTTCACCAAGATCCTGAACAAGTGGAAACAGGACTTGATGCAGGAAGTCGACCGCACTGTTGATCACATGAAAGACGAAGCGGCCAACTTCCCTGACCCGGCCGACCGTGCCAGTCAGGAAGAAGAATTCAGCCTTGAACTGCGTGCCCGCGATCGCGAGCGCAAGTTGATCAAGAAAATCGACAAGACCCTGCAGCTGATCGAAGACGAAGAGTACGGCTGGTGCGAGTCCTGCGGCGTCGAAATCGGCGTCAAGCGACTGGAAGCCCGCCCTACCGCCGACATGTGTGTCGATTGCAAAACGCTGGCGGAAATCAAGGAAAAGCAGGTCGGCAAGTAACAGTCGACTTGAACGAAGAACGGAGCGTGCAAACGCTCCGTTTTTGTTTCTGGCGCCTGAGCGCCCGCAGGAGCAGCCGGTCGACGCTCGATTGGTCCGGGCGGCGTTCCGACGATGTCGATTTCAAGGACACCATCGCCGGCAAGCCGTGCGCCTACCGGAACAGACAACGTAACATCGCACCCATGACTACCATTAAATCCCCCGCGTACATCGGGCGCTTCGCCCCCACTCCCAGTGGTTACCTGCACTTCGGCTCGCTGGTCGCTGCCCTGGCCTCGTACCTCGATGCCCGCTCGGTAGGCGGACACTGGTTGGTACGCATGGAGGATCTTGACCCACCACGGGAAGAACCCGGCGCCCAAGTTGCGATCCTTGCTGCTCTGGAGCACTACGGCTTCGAATGGGATGGCGAAATGGTCCGACAGAGTGACCGTCACGACGCTTACGCCGAAGTGCTCAATCGCCTGTTCAACCATGGTTTGGCCTACGCTTGCACCTGCTCACGCAAACAGCTTGAGCCCTATCACGGCGTCTATCCCGGCCTGTGTCGCAATGCTGGCCACGCCAGTGACAACGCCGCAATCCGCTTGCGGGTGCCCGAGCTTGAATACCATTTTGAAGATCGGGTGCAGGGAGAGTTTCGTCAACATCTGGGGCGCGACGTCGGTGACTTCGTCATTCGCCGCCGCGACGGGCTTTACGCCTATCAACTGGCCGTAGTGCTCGATGACGCCTGGCAAGGTGTGACGGATATTGTCCGCGGCGCCGACCTGCTGGACTCCACACCGCGTCAGCTGTACCTGCAAGAATTGCTGGGACTGCCGCAACCGCGCTACCTGCACGTGCCGCTGATAACACAACCGGACGGCCACAAGCTGGGAAAATCCTACCGTTCAGCACCGCTGGCCGACGATCAAGCCACGCCACTGTTACTCCGAGCACTGCGTGCCCTGGGCCAGAAACCCGCTAGCGAACTCGACTACGCCAGCCCCCGGGAAGTGCTGAACTGGGGCATTAAGCACTGGGATGCTTTGCAGATCCCGCGCACACTGACCCTGCCCGAAGCGCAAATACGCTGACGGCGCTTGCAGCTTGGCGCCCATCCGTTACCATCGCCGCACGTTTTCGGGCACGCGCACAATAAAGAGAGGCCAGGATGTACATCTATCGTTTGGTCCTGCTCCTGGTAGTCGGGATCTATCTGTTCTCCCCGGCCATCATGGATTGGTGGATCGACGCCACTGGCGCCTGGTATCGCCCTTATCTGCTCTGGCTGATTCTGATCGTCGTGACCTTCATCCTGCAGAGTCAAAAAGATGCCGATGAGCTTTAGCCTGACCCAGATGATCCTGATCAGCGCCGCCTACCTGGCGGTGCTGTTCGCAGTGGCCTGGATCAGTGAGCGCGGGATGATCCCGCGCTCGATCATTCGCCACCCACTGACCTACACCTTGTCGCTGGGTGTGTATGCCAGCGCCTGGGCGTTTTACGGCACTGTCGGCCTGGCCTATCAGTACGGCTATGGCTTTTTGTCCAGTTACCTCGGAGTTTCCGGGGCCTTCCTGCTGGCGCCAGTGTTGCTGTATCCGATTCTGAAAATCACCCGCACCTACCAGCTATCGTCGCTGGCCGACCTGTTCGCATTCCGTTTCCGCAGCACCTGGGCCGGCGCGTTGACGACGATTTTCATGCTGATCGGCGTCTTGCCATTGCTGGCGCTGCAGATTCAGGCAGTCGCCGACTCCATCAGCATCCTCACCCGCGAGCCGGTACAGCATCGCGTGGCCCTGAGTTTCTGTGCGCTGATCACCCTGTTCACGATCTTCTTCGGCTCCCGGCATATCGCTACCCGGGAAAAGCACGAAGGGCTGGTGTTCGCGATCGCTTTTGAGTCTGTGATCAAGCTGATCGCCATCGGCGGCGTCGGTCTGTATGCCCTGTACGGTGTGTTCGACGGTCCGCAACAGCTTGAGCTATGGCTGCTGCAGAACCAGACCGCCCTCGCCGCCTTGCACACACCTCTGCAAGAAGGCCCATGGCGCACGCTGTTGCTGGTTTTCTTCGCCTCGGCAATCGTCATGCCGCACATGTACCACATGACCTTCACCGAAAACCTCAACCCGCGCGCTTTAGTGAGCGCAAGCTGGGGCCTACCGCTTTTCCTGCTGCTGATGAGCCTGGCGGTGCCACTGATTCTCTGGGCCGGCCTGAAACTGGGTGCCACCACCCATCCGGAATACTTCACCCTGGGTGTCGGCATTGCCGCCAACAGCAAGGCACTGGCGCTATTGGCTTATGTCGGCGGGCTGTCGGCCGCCAGCGGGCTGATCATCGTCACCACCCTGGCGCTGTCCGGGATGGCCTTGAACCACCTGGTGCTGCCGCTCTATCAGCCGCCCGCCGAAGGCAACATCTATCGCTGGTTGAAGTGGACCCGCCGGGCACTGATCGTCGCGATCATCATGGCCGGCTACGCGTTCTATCTATTGCTGGGAGCCGAGCAGGATCTGGCCAACCTCGGCATCGTCGCCTTCGTCGCGACGTTGCAATTCTTGCCCGGCGTGCTGTCGGTGCTGTATTGGCCTACGGCCAACCGCCGCGGCTTCATTGCCGGGTTGCTGGCGGGGACGCTGGTGTGGCTGGTGACGATGCTGTTGCCGTTGATCGGCAATCTGCAGGGCTTCTATATTCCGCTGCTGAACATGATCTACGTGCTGGATGACACCAGTTGGCACATGGCGGCCATCGCCTCGCTGGCCGCCAACGTGCTGATGTTCACCCTGATCTCGCTGTTCACCAATGCCAGCACCGAAGAAGCCAGCGCCGCTGAAGCCTGTGCAGTGGATAACGTCCGTCGCCCGCAACGCCGAGAACTTCACGCGGCCTCGCCACAGGAGTTCGCCACGCAACTGGCCAAACCGCTGGGGGCCAAAGCCGCACAGAAAGAAGTCGAACAGGCGTTGCGCGACCTTTATCTGCCCTTCGATGAGCGTCGTCCTTACGCCTTGCGCCGGTTGCGCGATCGTATCGAGGCCAACCTCTCCGGCTTGATGGGGCCGAGCGTGGCCCAGGATATGGTCGAGACTTTCCTGCCATACAAGGCCGGCGGTGAGAACTATGTCACTGAAGATATCCACTTCATCGAAAGCCGCCTCGAGGACTACCACTCGCGCCTGACCGGCCTGGCGGCCGAGCTCGACGCCTTGCGTCGATATCACAGACAAACCTTGCAGGAACTGCCGATGGGCGTCTGCTCGCTGGCCAAGGACCAGGAAATCCTCATGTGGAACAAAGCCATGGAAGAGCTGACCGGCATCGCCGCCCAGCGTGTGGTGGGTTCGCGTCTGAGCACCATTAACGATCCGTGGAAAGAATTGCTGCAAGGCTTCATCAACCTGCCGGACGAGCATTTGCACAAGCATCACCTGGCCCTCGACGGCCAGACCCGCTGGTTGAACCTGCACAAAGCCGCCATCGACGAGCCGCTGGCGCCCGGCAACAGCGGCCTGGTGCTGCTGGTCGAAGACCTGACCGAAACCCAGATGCTTGAGGACAAACTGGTGCATTCCGAGCGGCTGGCCAGCATCGGCCGACTGGCTGCCGGCGTGGCACATGAAATCGGCAACCCGATCACCGGTATCGCCTGCCTGGCGCAAAACCTGCGTGAAGAGCGCGAAGAAGACAGCGAACTGACCGAAATCAGCGGCCAGATCCTTGAACAGACCAAGCGCGTCTCACGCATCGTCCAGTCGCTGATGAGCTTCGCCCACGCTGGCAGCCATCAGCACAGCGACGAGCCCGTGTGCCTGGCCGAAGTGGCGCAGGACGCCATTGGCTTGCTGGCACTGAACCGACGCAACTTCGAAGTGCAATTTTTCAACCTGTGCGACCCCGAGCACTGGGTCGACGGCGACCCACAGCGGCTCGCCCAGGTACTGATCAACCTGCTGTCCAATGCCCGCGACGCCTCACCGGCCGGCAGTGCAGTACGGGTCAAAAGCGAAGCCGGCGAACACACGGTCGATTTGATCGTCGAAGACGAAGGCAGTGGTATCCCGAAGAACATCATGGACCGATTGTTCGAACCCTTCTTCACCACCAAGGATCCTGGTGAAGGCACCGGTCTGGGCCTTGCACTGGTCTATTCCATCGTTGAAGAGCATTATGGACAAATCACCATCGACAGCCCGGCTGACTCCGAAAGCCAACGCGGCACCCGTATCAGGGTGACCTTACCGCGTCATGTCGAAGCGACGTCCGCTGTGAACTGAGACCGTCGAGAGAATCGAATCAATGCCGCACATTTTGATCGTCGAAGACGAAACAATTATCCGCTCCGCCTTGCGCCGCCTGCTGGAACGTAACCAGTACCAGGTCAGCGAAGCCGGTTCCGTGCAGGAAGCACAAGAGCGTTTCAGCATTCCCACGTTTGACCTGATCGTCAGTGACCTGCGTCTACCGGGCGCACCTGGCACCGAGCTGATCAAGCTCGGCCAGGGCACTCCAGTGCTGATCATGACCAGCTACGCCAGCCTGCGCTCGGCAGTCGACTCGATGAAGATGGGCGCGGTGGACTACATCGCCAAGCCTTTCGATCACGACGAAATGCTTCAGGCCGTCGCACGCATTCTGCGTGACCGGCAATCGGCACAGAGCGCTGCGGGTGAACGTCCTGCCGGCAAAGCGGCCAATGGCGCAGAGAAAGCCGGTGTTGATAACAGCAACGGCGAAATCGGCATCATCGGTTCCTGTCCGCCCATGCAGGATCTTTACAGCAAGATCCGCAAAGTCTCGCCTACCGATTCCAATGTGCTGATCCAGGGTGAGTCCGGTACAGGTAAAGAGCTGGTCGCTCGCGCCCTGCACAACCTGTCCAGACGCGCCAAAGCGCCGATGATTTCGGTGAACTGTGCGGCCATTCCGGAAAGCCTGATCGAGTCCGAACTGTTCGGCCACGAGAAAGGCGCCTTTACTGGCGCCAGCGCTGGCCGTGCGGGCTTGGTCGAAGCCGCTGACGGCGGCACTTTGTTCCTCGATGAAATCGGCGAGTTGCCGCTGGAAGCTCAGGCTCGTTTGCTGCGCGTGTTGCAGGAAGGCGAAATCCGCCGGGTCGGCTCGGTGCAATCGCAGAAGGTCGACGTACGCCTGATCGCCGCGACTCACCGTGATCTCAAGAGTCTGGCCAAAATAGGCCAGTTCCGTGAGGACTTGTATTACCGTCTTCACGTAATTGCCCTGAAGTTGCCAGCCCTGCGTGAGCGTGGAGCCGACGTCAACGAAATCGCCAACGCCTTCCTCGCCCGGCAAAGCGCCCGGGTCAACCGCACTGACCTGAAGTTCGCCCCGGATGCCGAGCAAGCGATTCGTCATTACTCCTGGCCGGGTAACGTTCGCGAACTGGAAAATGCGGTCGAACGTGCGGTGATTCTGTGCGAGAGCCCACAGATTTCCGCCGAGCTACTGGGAATCGATATCGAGCTTAGCGACCTGGAAGATGACGATTTCATCGGTTTGGCGCCGCAACAGGGCAGCGCCAACAACACCAGCCACGAGCCCACGGAAGACTTGTCACTGGAGGACTACTTCCAGCATTTCGTCCTTGAGCATCAGGATCACATGACCGAGACCGAACTGGCCCGCAAGCTCGGGGTCAGCCGCAAATGCTTGTGGGAACGGCGCCAGCGCCTGGGTATTCCGCGGCGCAAGACCGGGGTTGCCAGCGAGAGCTGAGTCCGCTCAGCCACACGGGTAACACCCTCATACGTAAAAAAACTGTTACCTAAGCTTTTTCACGTAACAAAAGCCGGGGCTTACGGTAACGAAGCCCCGGCTTTTTTACGCCCTGAAAAACCTCCGCCTACCGGCTAACCCCTTGTTTTACTGAGCCTCTCAAAAGTTGGCACGACACCTGCTATATGCTTAGTACAAAAACAATAACAAGCAACGTAAAAGACAATAAAAATAAGACGAATCGGCTCACGCACAATAAAAACAACACGGCGGAGGCGCAGCTAACTGATTCTTTTGGAGAGGCGTTGTATTTGGGGCTTGCCCCGCAACCAGGCCGAGAACAACAAAAAACTGTCCTAAGACAGAGCCTGAACTGGTTGGATCACTGGATCATGCAACACAGCGACCAAAGCAATCCGTTTGCTCTTGGCTCCCGATTGGGAGGGTCACGAAGGCAAAACCTCGTGGCAAGGGCGATCAACAAAAACAAAAAGCCCAACACCAATAATAAAAATAGAGCATGCAACTACTTCTTGGGGAGCTTCGGCTCCCCTTGTAGTTTCTGCGATTCCTGACACCGCGATCAGAACCCGCCGCCTCAGCTCTTAAGAGTTATCCGTATCAGCGTGGCGCAGCTTCCTACACCATCCCCCGACTAAATGCTAGAATCCCCGCCCATCATGCGGTCATTCTTCGTTATGGCCGAACATTCCTTCAAACAGTGCATCCCATGCTGAAGAAGTTGTTCCAGTCATTCCGTTCTCCCTTGCGTCGTACGCAACACATTCGCAGCACGCCTGAAGTGCTCAACAGCAGCCAGCATTCGCTGCAACGCGCCCAGTTCAGCCGTTATGCGGTAAACATCGTCGAACGCCTGCAGAACGCCGGCTACCAGGCTTATCTGGTCGGCGGCTGTGTGCGCGACATGTTGCTTAACATCACCCCCAAAGACTTCGACGTTGCCACCAGCGCCACACCGGAACAGGTTCGCGCCGAATTTCGTAATGCGCGGATCATCGGCCGTCGCTTCAAACTGGTGCACATCCACTTTGGCCGCGAAATCATTGAAGTCGCGACCTTCCGCGCCAATCACCCGCAAAACGACGACGAGGAAGACAGTAACCAGTCCTCTCGTAACGAAAGCGGGCGCATTCTGCGGGACAACGTCTATGGCACACTGGAAGAAGACGCTCAACGTCGCGACTTCACCATCAATGCCCTGTATTACGATCCGGTCAGCGAACGCATTCTCGACTACGCCAACGGCGTACACGACATCCGCAACCACCTGATCCGTCTGATCGGCGATCCACGACAACGTTACCAAGAAGATCCGGTACGGATGCTGCGGGCCGTGCGTTTCGCCGCAAAACTGGACTTTGGCATCGAGAAGCACAGCGCCGCGCCTATTCGTGAGCTGGCGCCGATGCTGCGGGAAATCCCGTCGGCCCGACTGTTCGAAGAAGTGCTCAAGCTGTTCCTCTCCGGGCATGCCGCCGACACCTTCGAAATGCTGGTGGACCTTCAGCTGTTCGATCCATTGTTCCCGGCCAGCGCCGAAGCACTGGAACACAACCCGACGTACACCCACACCCTGATCAGCGAAGCCTTGATCAACACCGACCTGCGCATCAAGCAGAACAAGCCGGTCACCCCAGCGTTCCTGTTCGCCGCCCTGCTCTGGCCTGCCCTGCCGGCCCGCGTGCTGCGTCTGCAGGACCGTGGCATGCCGCCGATTCCGGCGATGCAGGAAGCCGCTCACGAGCTGATCAGCGAGCAGTGCCAGCGCATCGCGATTCCGAAACGCTTCACCATGCCGATCCGCGAGATCTGGGACATGCAGGAACGCCTGCCTCGGCGCAGCGGCAAACGGGCCGATCTACTGCTGGACAACCCGCGCTTCCGTGCCGGTTACGACTTCTTGCTGCTGCGCGAAAGTGCCGGCGAACAGACCCATGGCCTGGGCGATTGGTGGACCGATTATCAGGACGGCAACGACAGCGAGCGGCGCGACATGATCCGCGACCTCAGCAGCAAGGACGATAGCGCCAGCGGTGCCCCGCGCAAACGGCGCCGCAGCGGTGCCAGCAAGCGCAAGCGCAGTGCCACTGCCGGTACACCGAGCGCGTCGGGCGAGTAAGTTCATGGAACGCATCTACATAGGTATGGGCAGCAACCTGGCAGCCCCGGTGGAGCAATTGCGTAACGCCGTCGATGCGTTGGCGCAGTTGCCGCAGTCCGAACTGGTCGGCGTGTCAGCCTTCTTCCAGAGCGACTCTCTGCTCCCCGGTCAACCGCGTTACACCAACGCCGTGGCCGCGCTGGACTGCAGACTCGCGCCACTGGAGCTGCTCGATGCGCTGCAAGCCATCGAAAACGATCAGGGCCGCGAGCGCAATGAACGCTGGGGACCACGCACGCTGGACCTGGACATCCTGCTGTTCGGTAACCGACTGATTGACGAACCGCGCCTTAAAGTCCCCCACTACCACATGCAGGCCCGAGCCTTCGTGCTCTACCCCTTGGCCGAACTGGCCCCCTCAGGCCTGCAACTGGCTGATGGCCGACTTCTCAGTGAATTGCTCGCCAACTGTCCATTTATCGGACTCGAACGTCTGGCGTAGCTTTGATTTTTTGCAGGAGCGAGGTGCTGAATCGCATCAGTAACGTCGGTAACACCACCGCCGTAACAATGCGGTAACACACACAATTGACTTCCAGAGTTCTCCTCACGACTATAGGCGTCCCGCTGCCGCCAACCCGGCGCTAAAGGGCGCAATCCAGGCCATATAAGCACCACGAAAGAGGGTGCGCCTGTATAAATGACGAATCACGCGCGTTACTCGCAGTAGTTTCCACAGCGCCTGAATGAGGACTTTTTTCATGCCAGACATCACCCTGACCACCCTGCAAAGCCTCAAGCAAAAAGGTGAAAAAATCACCATGCTGACTTGCTATGACGCAACCTTCGCCCACGCCTGCTGCCAGGCTGGCGTCGAAGTGCTGCTGGTGGGCGATTCCCTCGGCATGGTGTTGCAAGGGCATGACAGCACACTGCCAGTGACCACCGCTGACATGGCATACCACGTTGCAGCCGTCAAACGCGGTAACACCGGAGCACTGATCCTCGCGGACCTGCCGTTCATGGCCTACGCGACCACCGAACAGGCCCTGACCAACAGCGCACAGCTGATGCAGGCCGGGGCCCATATGGTCAAGGTCGAAGGTGCGGTCTGGCTGGCGGAGTCGATCCGCCTGCTGGCTGAACGCGGCGTACCGGTATGTGCACACATGGGGTTGACGCCGCAGTCGGTGAACATCCTCGGTGGCTATAAAGTCCAGGGCCGCAATGAGAACCAGGCCCGGCAGATGCGCGCCGACGCCATTGCCCTGGAGCAGGCGGGTGCCGCCATGTTGCTGCTTGAGTGTGTACCGAGCGAACTGGCACAAGAGATCACCCAGGCAGTGAGGATTCCGGTAATCGGGATCGGCGCCGGTAGCGCCACCGACGGCCAGGTGCTGGTTCTGCACGACATGCTCGGCCTGTCCCTCACTGGCCGCGCACCGAAGTTCGTGAAGAACTTCATGGCGGGTCAAGATAACATTCAGGCGGCCTTGAACGCATACGTCACTGAAGTCAAAGCCGTAACTTTCCCTGGCGCTGAACACGGATTCTCTGCATGAACACTGTCAAGACCGTGCGCGAGTTGCGCGCCGCTGTAGCCCGCGCCCGCAGCGAAGGCAAGCGTATCGGCTTCGTGCCGACCATGGGCAACCTGCACAGCGGCCATGTGGCGCTGGTGACCAAGGCGGCCCAGCGAGTGGATTTCGTGGTGGCGAGCATTTTCGTCAACCCGCTGCAATTCGGCGCGGGTGAAGACCTCGACAAGTACCCGCGGACCCTGGCTGCCGATCAGGAGAAACTGCTCCAGGCCGGCTGCCATCTGCTATTTGCCCCAGGTGTTGAAGAAATGTACCCGGACGGCATGGCCGGCCAGACTCGGGTCAGCGTCCCGCAACTGTCCGAAGGTCTGTGCGGCGCCAGCCGTCCCGGTCATTTCGAGGGCGTGGCGACGGTGGTCTGCAAGTTGTTCAATATGGTCCAGCCAGATCTGGCGATCTTCGGCCAGAAAGACTTCCAGCAACTGGCGGTCATTCGCGCCCTGGTCCACGACCTGAACCTGCCGATCCAGATTATTGGCGAGCCGACCGTCCGCGCCGCTGATGGTCTGGCGCTATCCTCGCGCAACGGCTACCTCACGGAGGAACAACGCGCCATCGCACCGGCCTTGTACCGCAGCCTGAGCCAGATTGCCGAAGCCATCGAACAAGGCGAGCGCAATTACCCCAAGCTCCTCTCAATGCATAACCAAAAGCTCGAAGCGGCCGGCTTTCGCCCCGACTACCTGGAAATCCGCCAGGCACTGAGCCTGCGTCCGGCCACCGCGGATGACCGCGACCTGGTGATCCTCGCCGCAGCCTATCTGGGCGCCACCCGGCTGATCGACAACCTGCATTTGAACCTCGACGCGTAAAAGAAAGCGGCTCCGCCACATACTTGTGGGAGCGGGCCGGGCGACGTTCGCTTGCTCGCGATGACGGCTTAACATTCAACAAAGATGTTGACTGCCAGACCGCTATCGCGAGCAAGCGAACGTCGCCCGGCCCTTCCCACATATTGCCCGCCTCAAAGGCTTCGGGCAAACTCCCCGCCGTTCGGATCTGACCAAGGAAACATTCATGCACGCCATCATGCTCAAAGCCAAGTTGCATCGCGCCGAAGTCACCCATGCTGTGCTCGACTACGAAGGCTCTTGCGCCATCGATGGCGAATGGCTGGACTTGTCCGGAATCCGCGAGTACGAACAGATCCAGATCTACAACGTCGACAACGGCGAGCGCTTCACCACTTATGCGATCCGTGGCGAAGAAGGCTCACGCATGATTTCGGTCAACGGCGCCGCAGCACACAAAGCCAAGGTCGGTGATCGGGTAATCATCTGCGCCTATGCCCACTACAGCGAAGCTGAACTGCTCAACTTCAAGCCGCGCATGCTCTACATGGCGCCGGGCAATGAACTGAGCCACACCAGCAATGCCATCCCGGTTCAGGTCGCCTGACCAACCGCGCATTTCTCCACACTGAAAGCCTGGCGGTCATGTCCGCCGGTCGCGATGTTATAAAAAAGTACCGTTCACCGGTCAGACAAAGCCAAGACAGATCAAGACGCGAGGTTTACTGTATTCGCCCTGCGCTTTTCAATCGTGTTAACGCAGGTTGACTGGACATTGTCTTGTGACTGAGCAGGACATTCCGGGCTTTTTAGTGTCCAAAAGGCAGTTCAAGTAAAAGGAAACCCGCTGCGATGGCGTACTACCGCACTCCTCACGACGTTACCGCTCTGCCCGCCTGGCAAGCGTTGAATCAACACCGCGAAGCCATGCAGGATTTCAGCATGCGCGAAGCGTTCAATGCCGACCCCCAGCGCTTCAATGAATTCACCTTGAGCGGCTGTGGGCTTTTTCTCGATTACTCGAAAAACCTGATCAACAAAGAAACCCGCGACCTGCTGGTGGGCCTGGGTAACGAAGCCGGTCTGCAGGACGCGATCAAGGCGCTGTTCGCTGGCGAGCTGGTCAACTCTTCTGAAGGCCGCCCTGCCCTGCACACCGCACTGCGCCGCCCGGTAGGCGACAAGCTGTCGGTGAACGGCGTCAACGTGATGCCGGAAGTGCACAAGGTTCTGAACCAGATCACTGAGTTGGTCGGCCGGATCCACGACGGTCTGTGGCGCGGTTACACCGAGAAGCCGATCACCGACGTGGTGAACATTGGTATCGGTGGCTCGTTCCTCGGTCCGGAGCTGGTCTCCGAAGCGCTACTGTCCTACGCCCAGAAAGGCGTGCGCTGCCATTACCTGGCGAACATCGACGGCAGCGAGTTCCACGAGCTGTCGGCGAAGATTCGTGCAGAGACCACGCTGTTCATCGTTTCCTCGAAATCCTTCAACACCCTGGAAACCCTGAAAAACGCTCAGGCCGCTCGTGCCTGGTATCTGGCCCAGGGTGGCTCTGAAGCCGAACTGTATCGTCACTTCATCGCAGTCTCCAGCAACAATGCCGCCGCCGTGGCGTTCGGTATTCGCGAAGAGAACATCTTCCCGATGTGGGACTGGGTTGGCGGGCGTTACTCGCTGTGGTCGGCCATCGGCTTGCCGATCGCCCTGGCCATCGGCATGTCCAACTTCAAGGAGTTGCTGTCCGGCGCCTACACCATGGACCAGCACTTCCAGAGCGCGCCATTCGAAAAGAACATGCCGGTGCTGCTGGCGTTGCTCGGCGTCTGGTACGGCAATTTCTGGGGCGCGCAAAGCCACGCGATCCTGCCGTACGACCACTACCTGCGCAACATCACCAAGCACTTGCAGCAACTGGACATGGAATCCAACGGCAAGAGCGTGCGCCAGGACGGAACACCGGTGTCCACCGACACCGGCCCGGTCATCTGGGGTGGCGTAGGTTGCAACGGTCAGCATGCATACCATCAGTTGCTGCACCAGGGCACCCAGTTGATTCCGGCCGACTTCATCGTGCCGATCGTCAGCTTCAACCCGGTGGCCGACCATCACCAATGGCTGTACGCCAACTGCCTGTCGCAAAGCCAGGCGCTGATGCTCGGCAAGACTCGCGCCGAGGCCGAAGCCGAACTGCGTGACAAGGGCATGAGCGAGGACGAGGTGCAGAAGCTTGCGCCGCACAAGGTGATCCCGGGCAACCGTCCAAGCAACACGCTGGTCGTCGAACGCATCAGCCCGCGTCGCCTCGGCGCACTGGTGGCAATGTACGAACACAAAGTCTTCGTGCAAAGCGTGATCTGGGGCATCAACGCCTTCGACCAATGGGGTGTGGAGCTGGGTAAAGAGCTGGGCAAAGGCGTCTACAACCGTCTGGTCGGCAGCGAAGAAACCCTGGCCGAAGACGCATCCACCCAGGGCCTGATCAACTACTTCCGCGGTCGTCACCGCGGGTAATCTGAAACTTGCTCCCGTAGGAGCCGAGCTTGCTCGCGATGCAGACGCCGCGGTGTATCAGGTACACCGCGTTATCGTTCATCGCGAGCAAGCTCGGCTCCTACAGAGTCGCTTCTTCCCCCTCTTGAACCCACCTGCTACTCGGCGCATCTTTATCACTTGTCGCAAAACAAGAATAAGGAACCGTCATGTTCGATATCAGCACTTTCCCCAAAGCCGATGCCGTCCGCCGGGCTGCGCAACTGAGTCAGGACGACTACCAGCGCCTGTACCGCCAATCCATCGAGCAACCCGACATCTTCTGGGCTGATCAGGCCAAGCGTTTCCTCGACTGGTCAACACCGTGGCAAAGCGTTCACCACGCGGATCTGAAAACCGGCGCGGCGAGCTGGTTCGCGGGCGGCCAACTGAACGTCAGTTACAACTGCATCGACCGCCATCTTGAACAGCGCGGCGACCAGATCGCGATCATCTGGGAAGGCGACGACCCCGCCGAATCGGCGCAGATCACCTATAAAAAACTTCATCACAACGTCTGCCGCCTGGCCAACGTACTGAAAAGTCGTGGCGTTAAAAAAGGCGACCGGGTCTGTATCTACATGCCGATGATTCCCGAAGCCGCCTACGCCATGCTCGCCTGCACACGCATTGGCGCGGTGCACTCGGTGGTCTTCGGTGGTTTTTCCCCGGACGCCCTGCGTGACCGGATTCTCGACGCCGACTGTCGCACTGTGATCACCGCCGATGAAGGCGTGCGCGGCAGTAAGCTTGTCCCACTGAAAAAGAACGTCGACAAAGCCCTGCTCAGCTGTCCGGACGTCAGCACGGTGCTGGTGGTCGAGCACACCCAAAATGAGGTCAACTGGGTCGAAGGCCGTGACCTCTGGTATCACCAGGCCCTACGCAGCATGAGTGACGACTGCCCCCCCGAACCAATGGGCGCTGAAGACCCACTGTTCATCCTTTACACCTCTGGCAGCACCGGCAAACCCAAAGGTGTACTGCACACCACTGGCGGCTACCTGCTGCAAGCGGCGATGACCTTCAAGTACGTATTCGACTACCGTGACGGCGAAGTCTTCTGGTGCACCGCCGATGTCGGCTGGGTCACCGGCCACAGCTACATCGTCTACGGGCCGTTGGCCAATGGCGCGACCACACTGATCTTCGAGGGCGTGCCGAACTACCCGACCAGCTCGCGGTTCTGGCAGGTCATCGACAAACATCACGTCAACATCTTCTACACTGCGCCCACCGCATTGCGCGCGCTGATGCGTGAAGGCACAGAGCCGTTGCAAGAGACATCGCGCAGCAGCCTGCGGTTGTTGGGCACTGTCGGTGAACCCATCAACCCGGAAGCCTGGGAATGGTATTTCAATGCCGTCGGCGAGCAACGGTGTCCGATCGTCGATACCTGGTGGCAGACCGAAACCGGCGGCATCATGCTCAGCCCGCTGGTCAGCACCCGCCGAATCAAACCCGGCTGCGCCACCCAGCCAATGTTCGGCGTACAACCGGTGTTGCTGGACGAACAAGGCAAGGAAATCAGCGGCGCCGGTAGCGGCATACTGGTGATCAAGGCCAGCTGGCCGGCGCAGATCCGCAGCGTCTACGGCGACCCGAAACGCATGCTTGAAACCTACTTCAAACCCTACCCGGGCTATTACTTCACTGGCGACGGCGCCCGTCGCGACGACGACGGCGATTACTGGATCACCGGGCGTATCGATGACGTGATCAACGTGTCCGGGCACCGCATCGGCACCGCTGAAGTAGAAAGCGCGCTGGTTCTGCACGACAGCATCGCCGAGGCCGCAGTCGTCGGTTACCCCCACGACGTCAAAGGCCAGGGGATCTATGCCTTTGTCACACCGATGAATGGCATCGAACCCAGTGACGCACTGAAGAAAGAACTACTGGCGCATGTCAGCAAAGAAATCGGCAGCTTCGCCAAACCGGATTTGATCCAGTGGGCACCGGCCTTGCCGAAAACCCGTTCGGGCAAGATCATGCGACGGATTCTGCGCAAGATTGCCTGCAATGAACTGGACAGCCTGGGCGATACTTCGACCCTGGCCGACCCGAGCGTGGTCGAGGGTCTGATCGACAAACGCCTGAACCAATAAACCTGCGCGGCCAACGCCGCGCCTTGCTTAGCGCTGTAACAACCGAGCAGTCATGGAATTCATTCGTAGTCGTATCGAAACCCAGATCATGAGCCTGAGCGGCCTGTCCCTCGGCAAGCTTGATCTGGAGAACCCCAAGGGCGATCCCGGTCTGTTCGGCCCGGATTCGGTCAGTTGGCAAGTGCATGGTGACTTCAGCAGCATGTTGATCGGCGGCATCAGCGCCTTGATGCTGCAAGCCCTGCATCCACTGGCGCTGGCCGGGGTCTGGGATCACTCGAACTTCCGTGAGGACATGCTCGGCCGACTGCGCCGTACCGGGCAGTTTATTTCCGGCACTACCTTCGGCTCTCGACAGGACGCCGAGTGGCTGATCGACAAGGTTCGCACCATCCACCTGCAAGTGGTCGGCACCGCGCCCGATGGCCAGCCTTATGCGGCCAGCGACCCGCAGCTGCTGACCTGGGTGCACGTGGCTGAGGTGAGCAACTTCCTCACCGCTCACCTGCGCTACCGCAACCCGAATCTGTCGCCGGCCGATCAGGATCGTTACTACGCGGAAATCGCCGTGGTCGCCGAGCGCCTTGGTGCCCAGGATGTACCGCGTTCACGCCAGGAAATTGCCGACTACCTTGTACGAATCCGCCCACAGTTGGTGTGCGATGAGCGCAGCCACGAAGTGCTGCGCCTACTGCTGGACGCCCCGGCACCGAGCCGTTTGGCCAAGCCCTTCGGTGCGCTGATGATGCAGGCCGGTATCGATTTGTTACCAGACTGGGCGAGCGACATGCTGGGTGTCAGCCAAGGCTCGCTGCAACGCCAATTGATCCGCGCCAGCGTCAACCGCAGTGCGCCGTTGCTGCGCTGGGCGGTGCGCAACGGCTCGGTGCATCGTGCCCGGCGCCGCATGGGTTTGCAGACCTGAGACGGCATGAACAAAACGCGACCGGCCGGTTCGCGATTGGAACCGCTCAGGTTTTGTGTGCAACCATGCGGTCTTGATCGTCAACGCCTCAGGCACGAGCTCCCCGCTTCACAAGGTCGGCCGCGAACCGAGGTGACATCCAACAATAAAGAGGACCTGTGCCATGCAAGACGTCGTAATCGTTGCCGCCACCCGGACCGCTGTGGGTAGTTTCCAGGGTTCGTTGGCGAATATTTCTGCCGTTGATCTGGGCGCTGCGGTGATCGTTCAGTTGCTGGCGCAAACCGGTCTGGACGGTGCGCAGGTCGACGAAGTGATCATGGGCCAGGTCCTCACCGCTGGCGCCGGGCAAAACCCTGCCCGTCAGG
The DNA here is from genome assembly GCF_059422425.1 of Pseudomonas sp. GW821-FHT01E05. Classification (NCBI taxonomy): domain Bacteria; kingdom Pseudomonadati; phylum Pseudomonadota; class Gammaproteobacteria; order Pseudomonadales; family Pseudomonadaceae; genus Pseudomonas; species Pseudomonas sp. GW821-FHT01E05. The sequence goes on along the minus strand of NZ_JBWKWW010000021.1, from coordinate 22,547 downwards.
CCGCGATCAAGGCCGGCCTGCCTCACGCCGTTCCCGCCATGACCCTGAACAAGGTCTGCGGTTCGGGCCTCAAGGCGCTGCATCTGGCGACCCAGGCCATTCGCTGCGGCGATGCCGAAGTGATCATTGCCGGCGGTCAGGAGAACATGAGCCTGTCCAACTATGTCATGCCCGGCGCACGCACCGGTTTGCGCATGGGCCACGGCCAGATCGTCGACACCATGATCAGCGACGGCTTGTGGGATGCCTTCAACGATTACCACATGGGGATCACCGCGGAAAACCTGGTGGCCAAGTACGACATCAGCCGTGAAGCACAGGATGCGTTCGCCGCAGCCTCGCAACAGAAAGCTGTGGCGGCCATCGAAGCCGGGCGTTTCGTCGATGAAATCACTCCGATCCTGATCCCCCAGCGCAAAGGTGACCCGCTCGCCTTCACCACCGATGAGCAGCCACGGGCCCATACCACGGCGCAATCCCTGAGCAAGCTCAAACCCGCCTTCAAGAAAGACGGCTCGGTCACCGCCGGCAACGCCTCGTCACTGAACGATGGTGCCGCCGCAGTGATTCTGATGAGCGCCGCCAAAGCCCGCGCTCTCGGACTGCCAGTGCTGGCGAAAGTCAGCGCTTATGCCAACGCAGGCGTTGACCCGGCAATCATGGGCATCGGCCCCGTCAGCGCCACACGTCGCTGCCTGGACAAGGCCGGCTGGACGCTGGATCAACTGGACCTGATCGAAGCCAACGAAGCCTTTGCCGCACAAGCATTGGCGGTCGGCAAGGAACTGGGTTGGGATACCAGCAAGGTCAACGTCAATGGCGGCGCCATTGCCCTCGGCCACCCGATCGGTGCCTCAGGCTGCCGTGTGCTGGTGACCCTGCTCCACGAGATGATCAAACGCGATGCGAAAAAAGGCCTCGCAACCTTGTGCATCGGTGGCGGTCAGGGTGTGGCATTGGCGATCGAGCGCTAGTTCTCCCCGCCTTGCAGGAGCGTCGACCGGCTGCTCCTACAGGGGCTGCGGTGAAACTGATAGACTGCCGCGCCCAATCACCTTGCAAGGCGCCCGGCATGTCTTCCTTGAATCAGGCGCTGCGCGCCGCCCTCGATCATCGCAAAGACCTGCTCGCTGAACTGCATCAGCAAGGCACCGACTGCTATCGGTTGTTCCATGGCAGCCAGGAAGGTGCCGGCGGCCTGACCATTGACCGTTACGGCCCGCAACTGCTGGTGCAAAGCTTTCACCAGCCGTTGGAACGCGACGCACTGCTGCAACTGCATGAAACCATCAATCAGCATCTGGACCTGAACACCCTGCTGGTCTACAACGACCGCTCCCGGGGCAATTCGCGCATCGATCGGGAAGACTCGGTCTACCGTGCCGAAGACGCCGCCCTGGAAGATATGATCGGCCACGAATGGGGTTTGAATTACCGCGTCCGCGGCCGTCATGCCGGACAGGACCCTTTGTTGTTTCTTGATCTGCGTAATGCTCGTGGCTGGGTCAAAGACCACAGCGCCGGTAAAAGCGTACTGAACCTGTTCGCCTACACCTGCGGCGTCGGCTTGAGCGCAGCCGCTGGCGGCGCCAGCGAGGTGTGCAATCTGGACTTTGCCGAGGGCAATCTGGCGGTCGGCCGTGAGAACGGCCAGCTCAATCCACAATTGCCGAAAATGCAGTTCATTCAGTCCGACTATTTTGCAGCGATCCGTCAACTGGCCGGTTTGCCAATCATTCAGCGCCGTCACAAATTGCCGAGCTATCCACGCCTGGAACAGCGCCAATACGACCTGGTCCTGCTCGACCCACCCGCCTGGGCCAAAAGTGCTTTTGGCACCGTTGACCTGTTGCGCGACTATCAAAGCCTGCTCAAACCGGCCCTGCTGAGCACCGCAGAAAATGGCGTACTGATCTGCTGCAACAATCTGGCAAAGGTCAGCATGGACGACTGGCGAGAACAGGTACTGCGCTGTGCTGAAAAGGCCGGGCGTCCGGTGCGCGACTGGCAGGTACTGATCCCGGGCAGCGACTTCCCTTCCATGGATCAGCAACCACCCTTGAAAACGCTGATTCTGCAACTTTGAGTCGCCTGTCAAAATCAGAAAAAATCCTGATAACGGCGATTGCTTTGGAACCGGAAACGCGTGCCATACTCCAACGCACTTCCGATTCAGATAGATGACACCCCAGATGCCCAAAGGATTGATTCGCGCTATTGGCGCCTTGCTGACCGCTCTCGCCCTTTATAGCTTGCTGGGGTTTCTGATATTGCCGGGCATCGCCTTGCGAGTCGTCAATCAACAATTGGCCAACTACGCAACAGTCCCGGCACACATCAATCGGATCGAGCTCAACCCCTTCAGTCTGGAGCTGACCTTGTGGGGTCTGAATATCGGTGAGCCGGGGAAGGAGCAAATCGGCTTCGAACGGTTGTACGCCAATCTGCAGATCGACAGCCTCTGGACCCGTGCACTGCACTTGGCCGATGTCGAGTTGGACAAGCCCAAGACCGAAATCCTGTTCGGCAAAGACGGCAAGCTCAATCTGCTGGGACTGTTCAAACTGCCCGCCAGCGAGCCGACACCTGTCGATCCTCAAGCCAAACCATTCCCGCTGCGCATTGAGCGCATCAAGCTGGCAGGTGGCTATGTGCATTTCCAGGATGCGCGCCCAAGCGAGCCCATCGAATTTCTTTACAACACGCTCGACCTCGAACTGAAAAACCTCAGCACCTTGCCCAATGACAATGCCGACATGACCCTGGTCGCGGCAGGTCCCGAAGGTGGGCATCTCGACTGGACCGGCAATTTCAGCCTGGTGCCGATCGCCTCCGAAGGCACACTGAAAGTCACCGACGGCAAAATGAAAGTCTGGTGGCCGTACGTGCGCGATGCCGTGCCGCTGGTGCTCGAAGACGGAATCCTGAACCTCAGCACTCATTACAAACTCAACCTGGCCAAAGAAACCGAATTGCTGCTCAGCGACACCTCGCTAAGCGTGGCGCCATTTGCAATCAAAGCGCCCGACGGCCGGCCACTGGCACGCCTGGAGCGGCTGGATGTCAGCGAGACCTCGGTCGATCTGCTCAAGCAGCAAGTAATCGTCGGCAAGATCCGCAGCCAGAAACTGGAAACCTGGGCTGCCCGCGAAGCCGATGGTCAACTCGATTGGCAGAAACTCTTTGCCAGCCAACCGGCCAAGCCCGCTACGAAACCGGAGCCTGCCAGTGCTCCGGCAGCAGCCGACTCGCCCAAGCCGGCACCGAGCGCCCCAAACAAACCCTGGAAGGTCCTGTTGAAGGACGTGCAACTACGTAACTACCAGGTCCATTTGGCGGATCGCCAGGCACAACCAGCGGTGGAGCTGGAACTCGGCCCGCTGAATCTGGACCTGCAAAACTTCGACAGCCTCAATCAGTCGCCTTTCACCCTCAAGCTCGATACCGGGCTGGGCAAGCAGGGCAAGATCCAGGCAAGCGGCGAAGTCAATCTGAGCCCGGTCAGTGCCAGGCTGCAGGTGCAGACCAAAGACATCGACCTGCGCGTCGCCCAGTCCTATATCAGTCCATTCATTCGCCTGGAGCTGCGCAGCGGCATGCTTGGCAGTGATCTGGCAGTCAATCTCAAAAGCACCGAGCCGTTGGCGTTCAACGTCACCGGTCGGGCTCAGGTCGATCAGTTGCACACCCTGGATACCTTGAAGACCCGCGACTTCCTCAAGTGGCAGCAATTGGTGCTCGAAGGGTTGAATTACCAACACGGCGACAGCCTGTCGATCACCAAGGTCAACCTGTTACAGCCATACGTGCGCTTCATGATCAACGATGACCGCACCACCAATATCGATGATCTGTTGATCCCGCAGCCAGCTGACAACGGCAGCAAAAGCGCCATTAAACCGGCCGCCACCAGCAACGAAAAACCGCTGGGTATCCATATTGGTGAAATCGCCATCAACGACGGCTCGGCCAACTTCGCCGACTTGAGCCTGACACCAAACTTCGCCACCGCCATTCAACAGCTCAATGGTCAGATCGGCACCATCGACAGCCGCCAGGCAAAGCCGGCGAGCGTCGATATCAAAGGCAAGGTCGACCGTTACGCCCCGGTCACCATCAAAGGCAGCGTGAACCCCTTCGACCCAATGGCGGCGCTGAATATCGCCACCAGCTTCAAACGTGTCGAGCTGACAACCCTGACGCCCTACTCCGGCAAGTTCGCCGGTTTCCGCATTCGCAAGGGCCGACTCAATCTCGACTTGCATTACCTGATCAGCAAAGGTCAGTTGAAAGCCGAAAACAAAATGGTGGTCGAGCAACTGCAACTGGGTGAAAAAGTCGACAGCCCGGATGCCGTAGACCTGCCGATTCGCCTGGCAATCGCACTGCTCAAAGACTCGGACGGAAAAATTTCCATCGAGCTCCCGATAAGCGGTGACTTGAACAATCCCCAGTTCAGCGTGATGCCGGTCATCTGGCAGACCCTGCGCAATCTGGTGCTGCGAGCGGTTGAAGCTCCGTTCAAGTTTATTGGCGGTCTGGTCAGCGGCGGCGGCGGCTCGGAAGATCTCGGCAGCGTGTTGTTCGCTCCAGGCTCCAGTGACCTGAGTAAGGACTCCGAATCGACGTTGACCAAACTGGCCAACGCCCTGAAAGAGCGCCCGGCCCTGAAACTGGAGATTGAAGGCACCAGCGCCCAGAGCAGTGACGGCCCACCGATCGCCGAACAGCGGCTAGAGCGTGAATATCAATACAACTACTACAAAATGCTTCAACGCCGCGGTGAGAAGGTCCCTGCGCAAGCCTCGCTGTTAGAGGTGCCGGACAGCGAAAAGGCGCCGTTGCTCGAAGGCATCTATCGCACCCGCCTGAAAACACAGCCACCGGCCGAATGGACGCAACTGAGCCGCGACGAACGCACGGCAAAGCTGCGTGAGGGTTTGATTAAATTCTGGAGCGAAAGCGACGTTCTCCTACGTCAACTGGGACAAGATCGGGCCAGCAGCATCAAGGACTTTCTGGTGGACAAAGGGCAGTTGGCTGACGATCGGGTTTACTTCATCGACGCTAATCTTGGGCAAGCTCAAAGTGATGGTCGGGTAATCACGCCGCTGCATCTGGACAGCGAGTAAACATGCAAACACGCTTCTTGCTCAGCCTGGCATTGGCCTCTGCCGCCAGCCAGGCTCAAGCCGATACGCTGCGCTTCAAATAAAACAAGCTCCGACACTCAGTGCCGGATTCTGTAATGACCACGTCTGCATGGCCTTTGGCATGAACCTTGGAGGAATGACAGGCGTACTGCTGGAGCGCCTGTCGTCCCCTTCTCCCAGCCCAGGCGAGAAGCTTGAACCCTACTCGGCTTTCAGACCGTCAGCCGATACGGCTTTTACGCCTTTGATTTTCCTGGTGATATCCACTGCCATTTTTTTCTGTGCGTCGGTTACAAGAACAGTCGAGGACAAAGAAACCACGCCTTTGTTGGTTTCAACTTTGATGTCAGTGCCAGGAATACCTTTCTCGGTTACCAGATCGCTTTTCACTTTAGTCGTGATCCAGGTGTCAGAAGTGACTTCCTTGACCTTGGCCATTTCACCTGCAGCCACAAGCATTGGCGACTGGGTGGTTTGAGTGGTCTGGGCAAATGCAGCGTTGGCCATGGTCAGGGTCAGAGTGGTTGCCGTAGCGGCGGCGATAGCGAACCTCTTCATACGAGTAACTCCTGTTTTTCCAGAAAGCCTGCGCCGTGCTTTGGCGACAGGGTCTAGCAGAGATATAGCAGGCGTTGTGCCAACTCCAGGATGAAAATAAATGCTTAAAAATCAATGTATTGAGATATAAGCAAAGTTCCTGAATCGTGCAGATTGCATGACCTGTATGTAATCTGCATGCAAGTTGCGAGTATCACAAAAGTTCCTGACACCCTGAGTTTCTGGCCATTTACAGTTTGATCTAACCTGCTATGAATAGACTGAAACGACGCCGCTGATCACCCTCGGTTCATCTTCGATTTTCCCCATAAGAAGTGCCCTGACTTCACTAGCCGGGGCATTTCTTACTGGTATTACCGGCTTGCGAGAACGCTACGTACCGCTGGCAGCACAACCTTTTGGAGAGTACTCAGGCTCCACAGTGGTAGAGCAGGTCCAGCCCTCGTCGTGTGTGCGGGTGAGAGTGATGGTTTTGCTCAGCACAGGGCCCGGAGCATTCAGAATCGTGCAAGCAATTGTGCCTGCACCCGTCGAGGCGGTACCTGATGCGGTCATTGTGCAGTTAGACGTAGTAGCGGTGCCGCCCACCAAGGCTAATGTCGGATCGGTGCCCTGATTGATGATGTCTTCAAATGAAACTTTCAGCGCGGATATCTCTGCCAGACCGGCCGTACTCTTGGCCCGCGCCTGATATTTCGTATAAAGCGGCAACGCAAAGGTGGCCAAAATGCCGATGATCGCGACCACGATCAACAGCTCGATCAAGGTAAACCCTTTTTGACTATTCATAGACGAGCTCCAGGCATTAAGTGAAGTCTGATGACCTATACAGGTCAATGCACAGTGCATGCCAAACACGTTGGGCCTTTGTCTGCGGGTGCGCGAGGCTGCTGGCGCATCGCCCTTATCCCCAGAAACTGCACAAAATGACACTTTTTGTCACTCGCCTGCCGCTGGCTTGCTGATCTGACCGACTACGCTATAAATCAAATCCATCGACTTGCGGGTCAACACCCTGCCAACACGGTGGGGCGAGCCGGGATCGATAAAGTGGTGAGACTGAACGATGGCAGTCAAAGCAGTAAAAGTCAGTGTTTACGCGTGGGAAGGTACCGATAGAAAAGGCACCAAAATGACCGGCGAACTGAGCGGCCATAATCCGCTGCTGATCAAGGCGCAGTTACGCAAGCAAGGCATTAGCCCGGGCAAAGTACGAAAAAAAAACGGCTCGATCTTTAACGCCGGCAAACGCATCAAACCCGTGGATATCGCTCTGTTCACCCGTCAGATGGCGACCATGATGAAAGCCGGAGTACCGTTGCTGCAGTCCTTCGACATCATCGGTGAAGGTTTCGATAACCCCAACATGCGCAAATTGGTGAGCGAGGTGAAACAGGAAGTCGCGGCCGGCAACAGTTTTGCCGCAGCGCTGCGCAAAAAACCGCGGTATTTCGATGACCTGTACTGCAACCTGGTGGACGCCGGTGAGCAGGCCGGAGCTCTGGAAACCTTGTTGGAGCGGGTGGCAACCTACAAGGAAAAGAGTGAAACCCTCAAAGCCAGGATCAAGAAAGCCATGACCTACCCCTTGGCCGTGATCTTCGTCGCGAGCATTGTGACTGGCATTCTGCTGGTCAAGGTGGTCCCGCAATTCCAGACGGTATTTTCAGGTTTAGGTGCGCAACTCCCGGCCTTCACCCTGATGGTCATCGCCCTCTCGGAGTTCATGCAGCAGTGGTGGCTACTGGTGCTGGTCGGGATTGTCGCTGTGGTATTTGGTTTCCGGCATACGCGCAAACGTTCACAACGCTTGCGTGACTGGCTGGACGTCAGCCTGCTGAAACTGCCGCTGGTGGGCACGCTGATGTACAAATCAGCCGTGGCTCGTTATGCCCGCACACTCTCCACCACCTTTGCTGCCGGCGTACCACTGGTGCAAGCTCTGGATTCGGTGGCTGGCGTCACAGGCAATATCGTGTTCACGAATGCGGTCAATCGCATCAGGCAGGATGTCTCGAACGGCATACAGCTGAATTTCTCCATGCGCACTTGCGGCGTCTTCCCGAACATGGCGATCCAGATGACCGCCATTGGCGAAGAATCGGGTGCACTGGACGACATGCTGGAAAAGGTCGCAACTTACTATGAGGGTGAAGTCGACAATATGGTCGATAACCTGACCAGTCTGATGGAGCCGTTCATCATGGTGACTCTTGGCGTTATCGTCGGCGGTCTGGTGGTAGCCATGTACCTGCCCATCTTCCAACTCGGCTCAGCGATCTGAATATGCCCTTGAACGATTTTTTGGCCAAACATCCGCTGGCCTTTGTTGTATCAGTGCTGGTCCTGGGACTGATTATCGGCAGCTTCCTCAACGTGCTGGTCTGGCGCCTGCCAAAAATGCTCGAACGCGAATGGAGGGAGCAAGCCCATGATGTGTTGGGCTTACCGCCAGAGGTGCCAGGCCCGACCTACAACCTGCTGCTGCCCCACTCTCAATGCCCGCACTGCGCTCAGCCGATTCGGGTCTGGGAAAACATCCCCGTCCTCAGCTATCTGCTATTGAGAGGCCGCTGTGCGAAGTGCAAAGCCCCTATCAGCAAACGCTACCCGGTCACCGAACTGGCCTGCGGACTGCTTTCTGCCTTCGTCGCCTGGCATTTCGGTTTTGGCTGGCAGGCGGGGCTGGTATTGATCTTGAGCTGGGGCTTGCTGGCGATGAGCTTGATCGATGCCGACCATCAACTGCTGCCAGATGCCTTGGTTCTACCGATACTTTGGCTGGGCTTGATCGTCAACAGCTTCGGCCTGTTCGTGTCCTTGCACGACGCTTTGTGGGGCGCGGTGGCCGGCTACATGAGCCTGTGGTCGGTGTATTGGCTGTTCAAGCTGCTCACTGGCAAGGACGGTATGGGTTTTGGTGACTTCAAGCTCCTGGCGATGCTCGGTGCCTGGGGCGGCTGGCAAATTCTGCCGCTGACGATTCTGCTGTCATCCTTGGTCGGCGCCGTTCTGGGCCTGATTTTGCTGCGCGTGCGTAACGCGCAAACTTCGACGCCAATTCCTTTCGGCCCTTATCTGGCAATTGCCGGCTGGATTGCGTTGCTCTGGGGTGGTCAAATAACCGACTCCTACTTGCAGTCTGTCGGTTTCAAATGACTACCTCTGTTATCAAACCCTGGATTCTTGGCCTGACCGGCGGGATCGGCAGCGGCAAAAGTGCCGCGGCTCAGCACTTCATTGACCTCGGTGTGCATCTGGTCGATGCCGATCATGCCGCTCGTTGGGTTGTCGAGCCGGGGCGTCCGGCACTGGCGAAAATCGCCGAGCACTTCGGTGCGGGCGTGCTGCAAGCGGATGGTCAACTGGATCGTGCGGCGTTGCGCAGGCTGATTTTCGAAGTTCCTGAAGAGCGGCGCTGGCTCGAATCCCTGTTGCACCCACTGATCGGTCAGGAAATCGCCAGTCATTTGGCCAAGGCCCAGTCGCCTTACGCGATTCTGGTGTCGCCGCTATTGGTCGAATCCGGACAGTACGCGCTGGCTCAACGTGTCCTGGTGATCGATGCGCCAGAGCAACTGCAAATCGAGCGAACCCTGCTGCGCGACCAGACCAGCGAGCAACAGGTCCAGGCGATTCTCAAAGTCCAGGCCAGCCGTGAAGAACGCTTGCGCCATGCCGACGATGTACTGGTCAATGACCGCGATCTAAACTGGCTGCACAGCGAGGTCGAACGCCTGCATCACTTTTATCTTACTTTGCGTGGAGGCCAGTCATGAGCCAAACCCTGACCGTCGAATGCCCAACCTGCGGTGCCCCTGTGGAATGGAGCGCAACCAATCTCAACCGGCCGTTCTGCTCGGACCGCTGCAAACTGATCGACCTGGGTGCCTGGGCCGCCGAAGAACACAAGATCCCGGTCAGCCCGGATGCCGAAGACGAGATGTTCTCCGAGGACTTCGATCCTCGTACGCACTAATTAGAAAATCACGGCCGCATAAAACCATAATCCTGCCCCTCGTCGAGGTTCTCGGCCAGAAACTGCAACTCATCCGCCAGATCCTCGACGCTGCGTATGCCCTTGCTCTGCTGCACCACAGCACTGAGCAAGGCGCGCAGACTCAACCCCGGATCAAAACCCACTTCTTGCGCCGTATCCAGACTCCTGCGCAGTTCCTGCCTTGCCCATTCGTAGACACTCATGACCGTGCTCCTGAAGATTTTCCAGAGCATGCCGGGCGCCATGATTTGAGTCCTTGATCCGGATCAAGGTTCTTACTCCCGTGGCCCGTCGTCTTTCCACGGTGCCGACAGGTAGCGCGTGCGATTGAAAGTCTCCAGCCACTCAGGGCAGAACACCACCAGGGCACTCACCACCATGCCGTTGATAAAGGCCTCGGGGAAAATGATCAGCCACAGATAGCCGACAAAATCCTCCAGCCATTCGGGCATGGCGAAGCGCTCGTCGAACCACAGCAAGCCGAGCGCCAGCAACAGACACAACAACGCCGAGAGTGCCGCCGCAAAAAAGCCGGAGCAAAAGATATACACAAAGGGACTACGCGGCTGCGCTCGCTCCACCAGGATCGCACAGCATTCGGTGACCAGCACCGGCAGCAGGATCAACAAAGTGCCGTTGACCCCAACCGCCGCCAGATCCTGACGGCCCAACGCGACCAGCCCGAGTTGCGCGATCAAGCCACCGACGATTGCCAATGGCCAGTCCAGCAACAAGGTCACCGCGGTCATGCCGATAAAGTGGTAAGACACGCCAGTATCGAAGTCCCGTCGCACCAGCCACAAAATGAACAGCGCGAACACCGTACCAAACAGCAAATGCTGACGGCGGCTATCAGTGAACAGCTCGACCCACGGCGAGCGCAGAATCGCCCAGACCAGCATCGGCACGTACAACAACCAGCCGACAGTAAGGGTTTGCGGCGAAAGTAGCCCGGCGCTGATCATGGCCGGGCTCGCGGCAAAGCATCACGCAATAGCGCGGCGCCGGCGTAGCTGCCCTGCTGAACTGACAAAAACTGCACCCGATACTCCTTGATGAAAGATGAGGACCTGACAGACACCCCACTTTACGATCTCTCCATACTTGAGTGCACCTATACGTACAACGCGGCCTGCGGCTTTAACCGCCGTTTGCTCTTTGACCTGGGGGAACAGCCGCAAAAGTCAGGCTTGGCGAACCTGTCAAAAAATTCATGTGGCGGGGAACGGGCTGAAATACGGGCGCCACTAGGATGAGCTCAAGCCTAAAGCTTAAGCCAACAAACATTCTTGCTGGCAGAACCCGAGTATTGGAGATCCCCCATGAAAACCCTTAAAGCGTTGTTGATCGTTACCCTGATGGGCGCGTCTGTGGCTGCGATGGCCGCAGGTGGCAGCGACCGGGTAATGGCCCGGATGGATGCTGCGCGAGATGCCTCGATGGCGCACTACCAGACGTCTGAACATGCCAAGGCTGTAGCGAGCACTCAGAAAGCCGCCTCCAGCGATGTCGAACGCTCAAACTGACAGTGCTTTACCGGTCAAGTCGACTGGGCAGCCGCGTTAATCGCCATGCGCTTGGGGTGTCATGGGATACAGACGGGCAACTGCGCAAACGATGCTTTAACCGAATCGCTGACTCGCCTTGTGGCAGTGGGATTCGGCGAGGAAGAGGCGGTGAAATATCGCCTCAGGCCGGGACTGCGGGGTACTCCGAGAGTCCTGGCGATTACCGCAAACACCAGCTAGCCACCGAAAACCAGGCTGGCTATCTTTGACTCCTGGCCCCGTCACTGCGTTGTTGGATAAGCAGTAGAATCAGCGCTGCTGCTGAAAATGCCGCCGCCGCGTAGAAAGCTACCGCGGCGCCGTATACCTGCCAGAGTCCGCCGGCGATGACGCTGGCCAACAGCAAAGCAATCCCGCTGACCAGATTGAACAGTCCAAAGGCTGTGCCTTTAAGATTGGGAGGTGTCGTGTCCGCTACCAGCGTCGCCAGAATGCCTTGACTGAAGCCCATGTGCAGCCCCCATAAGGCGACACCGAGTAGAACCATGCTGACGGACCCGGCATAAGCCAACACCACATCTGCAAGAATCAGCAGCACCAGACCGACGCTGAGTAACGCCGTGCGGCTGATACTGTCTGACCATTTTCCAACCGGATAGGCCGACAGCATATAAAACCCCGCCATCACCACCATGACCAGAGGAACCCAGGTAGCAGAGAACCCTAATTGCTGGGCACGCAAGATCAGGAAAGCTTCACTGAAACGCGCAAGGGTGAATGCCGCACCTATGCCCACAACCCACCAATAGTTTTTTGGGAACTGCCTCAATGACCTCATTTGTATGGGCGAGCGGAAATGCCGCGGTACGGCTTCATGCTCCGGCTCATCAATCCCGAAAAAAAGCAGCATGACTGCCAGTACTGCGGGAATCACTGCAAACCACAACACCAGGGAAATATCGTCGGCAAACCAGGCCATCAGAAAAATGGCCAGAATGGGGCCTAAAAAAGCGCCCACGGTATCCATCGACTGACGTAACCCAAAGCACGCACCTCGAATGGCAGGTGGGGCCACATCTGCGACTAACGCATCACGCGGCGCACCGCGGATGCCTTTACCAATCCGGTCGAGGATTCGGGCGGTGAAGACCAGTTCCGCAGAGGCGGCCAGCGGAAATAGCGGTTTTGTAAGCGCCGCAAGACCGTAACCCAAGAGCAACAATTCTTTCCTGCGGCCGATGAAGTCGCTGATTGCTCCAGAAAAGACTTTAACGACCAGTGCTGTAGCCTCCGCCACCCCTTCGATGAGTCCAATAGTCATCACACTGATGCCCAGCGTACCCACCAAAAATACGGGTAAGAGGCTATGCACCAACTCCGACGACAGATCCATGAACAGGCTGACGAATCCCAACGCCCAGATCGTGCGCGGAATGGCTCGGGTCGAGCTACTTGCAAGTTCGCCCATCTCTTTTCCCCCAGGTGATTAGCCTGATTCCTTTCACTATCACTTGAAACCCTGCACGACATTTACCCATACCACAGCTTAAACGTTTCGACGTGGCTCAATGTCGGCGGCAAGACGATCCGTTGAACACTGACTAACAGTAGGCCTGCTCCCCAGCTATCGCGCCACTACCGCAACGTTTTTGAGAGGACGAAAGGAGTTGTGCTGCCCCCGCCTTTCTGTGACCATCGCCGCCATATATAGGTAGGGGGGGTATGGTATGTCTCATGTAATGGCCGGCAAAGACGAGCTTCTCAAGCGCGTCAAGCGAATCGCCGGGCAGATCCAGGCAGTCGAACGCGCACTGGACTCTGACGATGACTGCGCGAAAACCCTGCATCTGGTGGCTGCAACACGGGGTGCCATCAATGGGCTGATGGACGAAATCATTGAGGCTCATGCCCATGAGCACGTTGCAAACCCGCAGTTAAGCGATGAAGAAAGGGCAAAAGGCGTCGAGGAATTACTTGAAGCCATACGCCGGTATTCAAAATAGGGGGTGTTGAGATGGTTGATCCACAGACGAGTTACACCCATGACCATGTATTTCTCGGTGCGTCACATGATGAGAACGCCAAGCGCACCCTCTGGGTCGTCGCGCTGACGGTCGTCATGATGATTGGGGAAATTACCGCGGGCTATCTGACCGGGTCGATGGCGTTGCTTGCGGACGGCTTTCATATGGCCACGCATGCCGGTGCTCTGGGTATTGCAGCGGCGGCTTATGGTTATGCCAAGCGGCATGCTTCAAGTTCTACCTATAGCTTCGGTACGGGAAAAGTAGGTGACTTGGGGGGATTTGCCTCAGCGCTTGTACTAGGCCTGGTATCCGTCGGGATTGGTGTCGAATCAGTGCTGCGTTTATTCGAACCTGCCAACGTCCAATTCGGTACGGCGACGCTTATTGCCATTGTCGGGCTCATCGTCAATATCGTCAGCGCTCTTCTCCTGTCCGGTAGCCATGACCACCACCATGATCATGCACACGACCATAGCCACGGCACCCATGGCCAGGACAACAACCTGCGGTCTGCCTACGTCCATGTTCTTGCTGATGCGCTGACGTCTATCCTTGCCATAGCGGCCTTGTTGGCCGGTCGATACCTGGGCTGGGTCTGGCTTGATCCAGCAATGGGCATTGTCGGTGCGCTGGTGATTGCGCGTTGGGCCTGGACGCTGATGCGCGATACCGCAGGGGTCCTGCTCGATAAAACAGATGATCACGTCGCTCAGGAAATTCGCGACATCCTTGATGGCTCTGATGATGCCAAAATTACCGATCTGCATGTATGGCGTGTGGGCCCGCAGGCTCGGGCCGCGATTGTAAGCGTCCTGGCAAGCCCGGCTATCAACGCAGACATTATTCGAGAGCGACTGGCAGCGGTTCATGAGGTGACTCACCTGACCGTGGAATACCGTAGCTTCTAGAGCATCATGCCACTGGGCTACCCAGTGGCATTCCAATCCTGAATAACCCGCGTGTTAATCAACCGCTTCGTTGCCGGATGCATCGTCACCTGCGTCGAGCCGGTAACCCACGCCTGCAATTGTAATGATCAGAGAGTGATCAAACCCTTCGTCCAGCTTGCGACGCAAGCGATAGATATGTTTATCGATGACGTTGTCATTGGGATCAAACTCATAGTCCCAGGCGCTCTCAAGCAACATCATGCGGGACACGACTTCACCGCTGTGACGCATGAGTTTTTCCAGGATCAAGGTTTCACGATAGGCTAGAGCAATGGTTCGTCCCTGACGCGTTGCCTGGCGCACAGCACAGTCGAGGTACAGGTCACCGACCCTCAGACTGCGCGCAGGCCCTGGTTGCTGATCGCGAGTACGCAGCAAGGCATCCAGCCGAGCCAGGACTTCGACAAAAGCATAAGGTTTAGCCAGATAATCGTCGCAGCCAGCCTGCAAGCCTTCGACTCGCTGTTGAGTCGAGGCCAGCGCACTGAGCATCAGCACCGGCATGGCAATGTGTTGGCGGCGCAACTCCCGGACCACCGCCAAGCCGTCCATACCCGGCAGACGTCTATCGATAATCAACGCATCGTAGATACCTTCCAGCGCCAAGGCCAAACCGGTTGGGCCATCTTCGGCCGCATCAACGATATGCCCGCTCTCACTCAATCCGCGTACCAGATAGCTTGCCGCACGAGCATCGTCTTCAATCACCAGGATGCGCATGCAGACCTCCGCGCCTGCGCAGCTAAACTTTCTTTCATGTTGCCGCGACCTTTGCGTCTATGTCGATTTGGCACACTATGCCATCAACCCGGTCAAGAGCCAGTGCCACGACCTGCAAACATCAACTACAGAGTTGCGCTTAACGCTTATGACCCATGTATTGGTTGTTGAGGATGACCCCGTCACCTCTCGCGAGATAGAAGCAGCCCTCCAGGATCACGGCTTCGACGTGACACTGGTCGACAATGGCCGAGACGGTTTGCTGCAAGCAATCAGCGATACATTCGACATTATCATCCTGGACCGCATGCTACCTGGCGCTCTGGATGGCTTGGGCATGCTCACCGCTTTACGCGCCTCGGGCATTTCCACGCCAGTACTGATTCTGAGCGCCTTAAGCGCACTGGATGATCGGGTCAAAGGCCTTCGCGCAGGGGGTGACGACTATCTGACCAAACCCTTCGAGTTCATCGAGTTGACCGCCCGTCTGGATGCACTGAGCCGACGACGCGTCCTGCAACCGGGTCAGGACCGCGAGAACCGTCTGCGCGTTGGCAATCTTGACCTTGACCTGCTGCGCCGCTCAGTACGGCGTGGGGAACGGCAAATTGATTTGCTGCCCCGTGAATACGCCTTGCTTGAATACCTGGCGCAGCACGCAGGACAAGTTGTGACCCGCACTATGTTGTTCGAGGCGGTGTGGAACTACAGCTACGACGAACGTACCAACGTCATCGAAGTCCATATTGGTCGCCTGCGCCGCAAGATTGATAGCGATGGCGAAGCACCCATGCTCCAAACCATTCGCGGGGCCGGCTATGTTCTCCGTTCACCTGAGTGAAATTCCACGCACCATCAGCTTCCGCACCGCACTGATGTTTCTGGCGCTGTTCGGGTTCTCGTTTTTGGCCTTGTTTGGTTATATTTACTGGCAAACCACTGGGTATCTCATATCCGAAGTGGACACCGCCCTGTATCACGAGATGGATAACCGCAGCCAACAGACGCCCGTCTTGCGCCAGCAGGAAATCCTCAAACATACCGAGCAGGATCCGGACGGGCGACTCCCCTACACATTGTTCAATACCCAAGGCAAGCCCATCGCTGGAGCGTTACAGTCCTTACCTCGATTGCGCGACTATGACAAACCCACTGAATTTGTCTGGGATAAAGTCAAAGGCCACGACCGGCCTGTGCGCTTTATTGCTCATCACCTGGAAGATGGCACAACCTTGCTGATAGGCCAGGACATCCACGACATCCGTGAGTTCGACGAACTATTGATCAAGGCCCTGATCTCCGGGGGAGCACTGTTATTGGTAGTAGGCCTGCTCGGTGCCATTGCGCTGGGTTATTCCGCCCGGCGACGCCTGGATGCGCTCAGTCGGTCCATAAAGAAAATTGTCGAAGGCGATCTAAGCCGACGTCTTCCCACGCGTGGCAACCGCGACGACATCGATCGTATCGCCAGTGTGGTGAACGGCATGCTTGATGCGCTTGAACGATTGATGAGTGAAGTAAAAGGTGTCTGCGATGATATAGCCCATGATTTACGCACACCGCTTACCCGCCTGATCGCTGGACTGGAGCGTGCACAACGACGCAACCTGAGCCAAGAGGAATATGCCAGCGCCATCGATTCCGCCATTGAGGAAGCGAAGGGCTTGATGCAAACCTTCCGCGCCCTGCTGCGTATATCGGAAATCGAAGGCAGTGCCCGTCGTAGCAACTTTACCCAGGTCGATCTCAACAGGATTGGCGCCGATGCCACAGAGCTTTTCGAGCCTCTGGCTGAAGAGCGTGGCATGACCCTGGAATTCATTCCCAGCTCAGTGCCCGCCAACCTGTCGGGTGACCCTCAGCTATTATTCGATGCGGCCTGCAACTTACTCGATAACGCCATCAAGTTCTCTGCGCCTGACGGTCATGTTCGCGTCAATATTATTGCCGATGAGACCCGTAGCGGGCTAAGCGTTAGCGACAATGGTCCGGGCATACCAGAGGCCGAGCGAGAGGCCGTGTTCCGACGCCTTTATCGCTCAGAGTCCAGCCGCCACACGGTAGGAAATGGACTGGGTTTAAGTATGGTTTCGGCAATTGCGCGATTACATGACATGTCGCTCAAAGTTCATGATGCACAACCGGGTTGCCGGATTGATCTGATAGGAAAAGCACTGTCAGCTTGAGTGATCGACATCGATAGAAACGGCGTTATATGTACTGGCTAAACCATTAGCACGATTAGCCATGCTCATCGTGCGTTATTGGGTATCCGTCCAGATCGCCACCCTACACGGCGCATATGCCTGGCTATGTTCAGTGTCGCCCTGCACTTGACCACCGATCACTTTAACACCCGCTGTAGAAGCCTTAGATCTTGCGCAAGACATAGACTCGCCACATGGAGTACAGCGGGATGAAATCCAGTCGTTCCTGAATTCGAAACCCCGCCTTTATGAACTCAGCCTCCGCTACCGCCTTAGGAATAACGAGTCGGTTCTGATGTTCCAGTCCATCTCCTCTGGCGCGCCGCCGCTGCTCATGGTGCTTGCGCCGCCAGGATTTGAAGTTACCGTCTACCCACAAGGAAATAATTACCGCATCCCGGGTAACTCGATAAAACTCGGTAAGCATGCCCAATCGATGTTGCGGTTCACCGACGTGGTGTAATAAACGCATGCTGAAAATACAATCGACCGAATTGTCGGGCAAATCGATATCAACTGCGGATGCTTGTAACGTCCGCACGCGCTTTGCAATGTGCGCAGGTTGAGAGGCGTAAGCGGCCTGAATCATTTCACCCGAGTTGTCCGCTCCAATGATGATCCTGTTCTGTTTCTGCGCAAGCAATGACCAAAATCTTCCGGTGCCACAAGGAAGATCAAGAACGAGTCCGGGTTCGCCAGCCAGCGCCAATGCCTTGCGAGCCAGTTGTTCATCCCGCCAGTGCGACAACCTGCGAGCAAGCCCGGCCTGATACGCCAACAAGTATTGTTGCGCATGTTCCAGGACGTTTTTTTCAAAAAGCTTAAGCTTGATTGGGCTGCTCATAATGCTTTCCGGCCACTCATGAACCGAAGGCTAAGCATTTAAAAGTCTCCAAGAGGTCCATACATTGTGAAAAACTTGTTCACCCTCTGTTTTCAGGCACCTCCTTCACGACACTGCTCGAGCGGGTCGTGCCTGGTACCCGGCTTTTCAAAAACGCGGCGAAGCCAGGCAGCAAGTGCCCGACAGACTTTATTCCTTCGGACCACATTTGGACGCTAAGCTTGGCATATGGATGACTCAGATTATTTGCGCCTGCTCACCATCGCGGCCGAACAAGCCAACGCGTTTCTGTCCAATGCCCGCAAATGGGAGCGTGAGCGTTGGGTCTGCCAGCGCCTGCTGCAAGGCTTGAATATCCCCTATCGTGCCGACGAATTCGCTCCCGCCGGAGAGCCGCCGGACGTGCTGTTTCGTGACGCCAGTTTCGAGGTTTTCTTCGTGCTCGATGAAGGACGACGACTGAACGACGAATGGCGCGACGAACTGCAACGCCGACGCAGTGCGTTTTCCCTGAGCCAGCTGGTGCGCCGCGAAGCCAAACCCCGGCGCATTCCTGCCAACGAGTTCCTGCTGCGACTGGCGCCGACCCTGCGTAAAAAAGCCCATAACTACAAAGAACGCGGCATGGAGCTGGGCGAGCTGGACATCATCGCCTTCGCCAGCCTCAAACGTGAAGTGCTCGACCTCAACAGCCACTTCCCGCCGCCGACCGAATACCTGCGCCAGGGCTGGCGTTCACTGTCGCTGGTCGGTCCGACCTTTGCCCGCGTGCTGTTTGCCCACCCGGATGCCCCCGACTTCCTGCGCAACAACCTGGGACGCAGCATCGTTTTCGACGTCGGTATCAGCCTGTGAGCCCGCAGCAGGAGCTGATCGCCGAGCGAGGGCATGGCGCAATCACTGCCCGAGTGTTACAAAGCGCAATCATTCGCCTGGACGACAGCGTGCGCGTCGAACCCCTGACTGCGAGCGGCTATGCTCCCTTCAATGCCGGATAGCTTGGCAACATGGCTCCGCGTTGTAGCGTCAACACATTTAGCAACGTCTACCTGACGAGGCCCGATATGACCAGCCGCCTGAAACCCGACGACCAGCAGCACGTCGAAGAGTACCTGCAACTGCCCCAGAACCGAGTCGAGCGCCGGCCATTCCGGCCGTGGATGCTCCTGGTGGTGGTACTGGCAGTGACTATTGGCCTGGGCCTGTTGAGCCGACTTGTGAGTTACCTGACGCTATGAGCTGCCTCGCGCTCGCTCGGGTAACTGCACCGATTTCTTTTAGCCTTGCGAGATATCCCCATGACTCATCGTATTGTCATCGTTGGCGGCGGCGCCGGCGGTCTGGAGTTGGCTACCCGTCTGGGTAAGACTCTGGGCAAGCGTGGTACGGCCAGTGTAATGCTGGTCGACGCGAACCTGACCCACATCTGGAAACCGCTGCTGCATGAAGTGGCCGCCGGCTCCCTGAACTCTTCCGAAGACGAACTCAACTATGTCGCCCAGGCAAAATGGAACCACTTCGAGTTCCAGCTAGGGCGCATGAGCGGGCTCGATCGGGCACAGAAGAAAATCCAGCTGGCCGCTACCTACGACGAAAACGGCCTGGAACTGGTGCCGGCCCGCGAGGTGGGTTACGACTCGCTGGTGATCTCGGTCGGCAGCACCACCAACGATTTCGGTACTCAAGGCGCAGCGCAACACTGCCTGTTCCTGGACACCCGAAAACAGGCCGAACGCTTCCATCAGCAATTGCTCAACCACTACCTGCGCGCCCATGCCGGTCAATCCGATACAGTCCAGCAAATCAGCGTGGCCATCGTCGGTGCCGGTGCTACCGGTGTCGAGCTGGCGGCCGAACTGCACAACGCGGCCCATGAACTGGCGGCCTACGGTCTGGACCGCATTCTTCCGGAAAACATGTACATCACCCTGATCGAAGCCGGCCCTCGAGTACTGCCAGCGCTGCCGGAACGGATTGGCGGCCCGGTGCATAAAACCCTGGAGAAACTCGGCGTCACCGTACTGACCAACGCGGCGGTCAGCGAGGTGACTGCCGATACGCTGATCACCAGCAGTGGCCAGGAGATCAAGGCCAGCCTGAAAGTCTGGGCCGCCGGGATTCGCGCGCCGGGTTTCCTCAAGGATATCGACGGCCTGGAAACCAACCGGATCAACCAGCTGCAAGTACTGCCGACCCTGCAAACCACCCGCGACGAAAACATCTTCGCCTTCGGCGACTGTGCGGCCTGCCCGCAACCGGGCACAGACCGCAACGTTCCGCCACGGGCACAGGC
This sequence comes from Pseudomonas sp. GW821-FHT01E05, assembly GCF_059422425.1. Lineage (NCBI taxonomy): Bacteria > Pseudomonadati > Pseudomonadota > Gammaproteobacteria > Pseudomonadales > Pseudomonadaceae > Pseudomonas > Pseudomonas sp. GW821-FHT01E05. The sequence continues at coordinate 2,287 of NZ_JBWKWW010000021.1, read as the reverse complement.
TGCGCACCAGCAAGCGTCGTTGCTGGCCAAGTCGCTGAAGCTGCGGATCGAAGGCAAGCCGCTACCGGAGTACAAGTACACCGACTACGGCTCGCTGATCTCGCTGTCGCGCTTTTCGGCTGTGGGTAACCTGATGGGCAACCTGACCGGCACCGTCATGCTCGAAGGCTGGCTGGCACGGATGTTCTACGTGTCGCTATACCGCATGCACCAGGTGGCGCTGTACGGTCCGTTCCGCACGGCAATGCTGATGCTGGGCAGCAAGATTGGCCGTGGGACTGAACCGCGTCTGAAACTGCACTGATAAAGCCAATAAGGTGGGAGCGAGCTTGCTCGCGATGACGGTAGGTCAGTCAACACTTGTGTTAACTGGCAGTCCGCTATCGCGAGCAAGCTCGCTCCCACATTTTTTTATCGCTCAAATTTACACTTGAAAGCGCCGTACCATGCCCTGCAACGCGTTGGCCAGCTGCGACAGTTCATGGCTGGAAGCGCTGGTCTGATCCGCACCCGCCGCAGAACGCATCGACAAATCACGGATGTTCACCAGATTGCGATCCACTTCCCGCGCCACTTGCGCCTGTTCTTCGGCGGCACTGGCGATCACCAGATTGCGCTCGTGAATTTCATGCACCGACGCTGTGATGGTTTGCAGGGCTTCGCCTGCCCGCTCGGCCAGTACCCGCGTACTGGCGGCACGGGAGGCGCTGGCCTGCATGGACTCGAGTGCCAGGCTCGACCCGTTGCGCATGCCCTGCACCATCTGCTCGATTTCCTGAGTCGATTGCTGTGTGCGATGCGCCAGCGCGCGCACTTCATCGGCCACCACCGCAAAACCTCGCCCGCTCTCCCCCGCACGTGCGGCTTCGATCGCGGCATTTAGCGCCAACAGGTTGGTTTGCTCGGCAATGGCGCGAATCACATCCAGCACCTTGCCGATGTCCTGTGATTGGTTGGCCAGCGACTGCACCAGTTCACCGGTGTGCTGCACATCGCTGGCCAAGGCGCTGATGGCACTGGCGGTTTCGCTGACCCGCTCCTGGCCCAGATGCGCCGACTCACTGGACTGGCGAGTCGCATCGGAAGTCGACACCGCATTGCGCGCGACGTCTTCCACGGCGGTGGTCATTTCGTTGACTGCGGTCGCCGCCTGTTCGATCTCGTTGTTCTGCTGTTGCAGTCCCTGAGTGCTGTCGAGGGTCACCGCGTTCAACTCATCCGCCGCCGTGGTCAATTGCGTGGCCGAACTGCTGATGCCTTGCAGGGTTTCCCGCAGGTTCTGCTGCATGGTCGCCAGCGCCTTGAGCAAACGGCTGACTTCGTCGTTGCCATGGGTTTCGATGGGCCGGGTCAGGTCGCCCCGCGCCACGTTTTCGGCTGCATTCAGGGCTTCGGTCAGAGGGCGCACGATGCTGCGGGTCAGCAACATGGCGAGTCCGACGGTGGCCAGAGCGGCCAGACCGATGAACAAGCTGACAATCAGGCGCGAGGTTTCGTAATGCGCTGCGGAGTTCTGGCTTTCAGTGGCGACCTGTTTGGCGAACAGTTCTGCCAGGTCATTGAGCTGCTTGCCGGAACCGTCGACCACGGTTTTCATGTCGACCAGCAGCAGCTTGATCAGCTCGTCACGCCGACCTTGCTCGGCCAGGACGAAGGACTGGGCGATGCCCGAACGATAGGCCAGGAAGGCTTTTTTGAACTGCTCATACAACCCTTTGCCTTCGGCGGTGGTGACCAGCTTATCGTAGGCGGCGATCTTGTCGCTCAGCTCCTTGTCGCGGGTGTCCATCTGGCTGCGGTACTGCGCAATGTTCTTCAGATCCGGATCCAGGGCCATGCGCAGGGAAATGGTACGGATGCGCAACATGATCTCGCGGATCTCGTCGCCGCCACGAATGCTCGGCAGCCATTGGTTCTCTACCGCGACCTCACTGTCGCGAATACTCGACATCTGTCCCAGTGCAAACACGCCGAGCAAGGCGACCAGCACTGCAATAAGGGCAAATCCCAACGCTGCGCGAGGAGCGATATTCAACTGACGAAGCAACATAACGAGCGCCCTTTTTCTTGTCGTGGCTTGAGTAAAGGGGCGTTACTGCGGCAGTCCCCCGTCAACTCGTTATCGGCAAGTTGTACGATGACTGAAGGCGACGGAGATTTTTCAACAGCCAAAAAAAATCCCCGTATCTTTCGATACGAGGATTTTTAATATGGTCGGGGTAAGGGGATTCGAACTCCTGACATCCTGCTCCCAAAGCAGGCGCGCTACCGGACTGCGCTATACCCC
>NZ_JBWKWW010000020.1:0-62318 GCF_059422425.1 Pseudomonas sp. GW821-FHT01E05 | reverse complement strand
GAACTGTCCGGCGGGCAATGGCAGAAGATCGCCTTGTCCCGCGCCTATATGCGCCGCAACGCCGATATCCTGATTCTGGATGAGCCGACCTCGGCACTTGACCCGGCAGCGGAAGCGGCGGTATTCGAGCATTTCAGCCGGCACACCCAAGGCCGCATGACCTTGCTGATTTCTCACCGCTTCTCCAGTGTGCGCAATGCAGACCACATCATCGTGCTGGACCAGGGAACGATCCTGGAGCGGGGCGATCACGACAGCCTGGTAGCGGCTGGCGGGCGCTATGCGCAGTTGTTTGACTTGCAGGCCCGGGGTTATCGATAGACCGGGAGCCTCATGAGGCCCCGGGCCAATCACGGTCAAGGCATTGGCGGCAGTTCATGGGGGCTGCAGATCGAACACCGGTACTTCGCTCTGAATTGCAAAGCGGGCGTTCCAGGCAGCGGCGCCGATACACTTCGGTACCAACGATATCTTTAGCGTCTTGGTTACTTGACGATGTCTGGTCATAGTTGTTTAAGGGCTGGTTCGAGCATTTATTGATGTCGGGCTTTCTCTGGTTTGAGTGTTCACTCAAATGGAGTTTCAGCGCAAAGCTGGAGCTCCTCAAGCGACCGATTGTCGATGCTGACTGGGTTATCATCGCTCCTCACTTCATCACAATCTCCAACATCTTTGATGTGGCCATGAATAAGGATTGGCCTCGGCACTCCGAAGAGTGATGCGCCCCCAGTAATGGCCTGCGTTGGCCGTTCACACCCACGAAACTTTCTACCGGTATACTGCCTGCCATTCCTGCTTTGAGGTTTGGTCGTCATGGTAAATCGCCGGCAATTGTTAAAGCTCAGCGCCCTCGGCACCACGTCCTTCGCGGCGCCGCTGGCGTACTCTGCGAGTAAGATGACCACGACCTACAATACCGGTAATCCGGTTGGCTCAACTTTCTCAGAAGACTTACGCGACAACGCCCAGAGTCTGGACTTCTTCGTCAATGGGCCCAATCCGTCATACCCCGATCGCCTGGGCGTGCTACGCAAGACGTGGAAGGGGATGGAGGGGGAGTTTGATGCGGATCAGACGCGGCGTGAGTCTGAGTTCGACGCTGATCAGAATGATCGGGAACGAAATTTCACCGCGTTCATGGATGCCAGCGGTTTTGAACCACCCGTGCCATACGCTCCAGGGCTCAATCTGGTTCGCATAACTCAAACCGTTACCTACCTCGGCAACGAATACCGGATAAAAAGTCAGTTCCTGCCGCTGACAGCTACCAACTGGGCGACGGACGAACCGAAGCTGAAGATGATAGGCGACTACTCGCTTCGGCAAGATCTGGCCAACTCTACCGACTTGAGCAAAGGCGCTGGGATGTCGGCTTGGAAAATATCAAAGCTTGCAAGGTCTATTGAGAGTGCTAAGGACGCCCTGGATCACCTTGAGGTTCCGCTTTGGTCATTCGCTGATCGGGCCATTGGATACTCCGAGGGGGGGGATCCATCTACCTGGGACTGGGGGCCAGCCATCAGCGCCGCAGACCGGGTAATCGATACTCTATCAGCGTGCGGTGGCTGTATTGTTGCTCGTGCTGGTGTTTACGGCATAGGGTCGCAAGCGACCCTTACCGGACTTGGTAAGGGCCTGAAGGGGCATGGAATTAGAGCCACAGAGTTCAGGGCCCTGGCGGGATACACTGGAGATATCATTGTTTACTCCGGGTCCAGTTACTGCAAGGCTGAACATTTCAAAATAGTCGGTTCTGGTGGGGCAACCCAGCGAGGCATTTATATGCCTTACCGGCCAGACGTAGCCGTTACGCTGTCAAATCGTATTAACTGTGTACATGTCGAAAGAGTGGCTGAAGGTATTGCACTAGAGAACGCGGTCCATTGCACAATAACCGATGTTCATACTACTCGCGATTGTACGTTGTTCGGATTGCGATCTCAGTTCATTGCCGGTGTAGGTGTTGGTCAGGGCGGCACGAACTTGCGACTGATTGGCGGCTGGTATCAGGCGCATGAAACTACTGGCACGTCCGTGTATGTGAATTCGAACACAAACTTAACATCCATCGGTACGCAGTTCGAGAACGGGCGCTTCGGTCTGGTTATGCGAGCTTGCCCTGGCGTTACGCTGGTTAGCCCGTTCTTTGAAGACTGTGGCCTGCACTTGACGTTACAGGGTTGTACCAACGTCATGATTACGGGAGCAACCCTGGACTCTGGAACTAGCCCGGACCTGGGGGTCGTTGTCCAAGCGCTTATCGACCTTGACGGCGGGTCAGGCATTAAAATTTTCGGCCTGTATTCCGGCGCGGATGACAAGTCATACATTGATGCCCTTATCAGGTTCTCAAATGGTTCATACGGAAAATTCCCTGATGACGTGCTGATCGACACTTACAAGAGCTACGGCGGCAAAGGGCTCTCCGGCACAGTGAACGCCACCAGACTGCGGGTAATCAACGCGGGAGCAATGGCTCTGGGTGGTGCAATCATTACTGGTGCGCGGGTGCAATTACCCATCCTTACCGCTGCGCCGATGAGCCCGGCTTTGGGTGAAGAGTTCAACGCTGATGGTGTGTCTTGGCGGCCCACGACGGGTGGCAGGGCGCGAGTAATTTATTCGGGATCGGGTGTATACACAAAAATCACAAACTTTTAATTAATCAACCTTGTTTACCGAAAGCACGGATTACTGATAACAGTATTTTTGCCCCAATCGTTGTGAATTTTTAATCTTCTGTCTGCGCTCTAAATACTCAGGTGATCTATACGCTATTACCTTCTCCAATACACCGAACACTTCCCCGCTATTTTCGGTGCATTCTGCTAGACGGCAGCGATTTGCAGGGGGGAAGAGGATGCGCTGCGTCAGCGCATCGGCGTCATCTTTCAGGAATACATTCGCCATCAATTCTCCGTGGGCGAGAACATCGGTGTGGGCGACACCTTGGCCTTTGACGATGAAAAACGCTGGCATGAAGCCGCCGCCGAGGGTATGCCACTCAATTGGGACGATGGTTTGCCGGTGGGCAAGAACTGTCCGGCGGGCAATGGCAGAAGATCGCCTTGTCCCGCGCCTATATGCGCCGCAACGCCGATATCCTGATTCTGGATGAGCCGACCTCGGCACTTGATCCGGCAGCGGAAGCGGCGGTGTTCGAGCATTTCAGCCGGCACACCCAGGGCCGCATGACCTTGCTGATTTCTCACCGCTTCTCCAGTGTGCGCAATGCAGACCACATCATCGTGCTGGACCAGGGAACGATCCTGGAGCGGGGCGATCACGACAGCCTGGTCGCGGCTGGCGGGCGCTATGCGCAGTTGTTTGACTTGCAGGCCCGGGGTTATCGATAGACCGGGAGCCTTATGAGGCCCCGGGCCAATCACGGTCAAGGCATTGGCGGCAGTTCATGGGGCTGCAGATCGAACACCTGCACTCTGACACCACCACATCATGCCCGGATTTATGCCGTCACCTTGGGCAGCCAATCATGGCTGCGATACCAGGCGACCGTATCGGCAACCGTTTGCTCAAACGGTCTGAACTTCAGTGCGAGTTCGTTTTCGCTCTTGGTATGGTTGAAGTGGCTGCGCCCGGTTTCCTTAACCATCAGCCGTACAGTTGCCAGGCTGAGCAGGACAGGTTTGCCGCTGATGCGCGCGTAGAGTTCCTGGAGTGTCGCCAAGGTGTACAGCAGGGGCAAAGGCACATCACGCGTCGGTGTCTTGACGCCTGCGATTTTGCCCAGCAGGGGTACCAGTTCCCGCATGGTCATATGGCGGCCTGCTGCCAGGTAGCGCTCTCCGCTTCGTCCGCGTTCTGCCGCCGCGATATGCGCCAGTGCTACATCCCGGGCATCGACAACGGAAAAACTGCCGGGCACCAGACCAGGCAATTTGCCAAGAACCACGTCGTTGACAAACTGCCCCGATGAGGTGGGTCCGATGTCCGCGGGGCCCCACATCCAGCCAGGCAGCACCATGCTGGCATGCATGTCTGGATGGTGCTCCAGAAACGACAGCACGGCCTGGTCGGCCAGTATCTTGCTGCGGTAGTAGTCGTCGGCATCGGCCAACTCACGCAAGCAGGTCTCGTCGATAGGTCGGCCCGGAGCCCCATTCAGCACTGCAATGGATGAAGTCTGGATAAAGTGCCGGATGCCGGCACGGTAAGCCTGCTCGATGAGCCGTTGTGTCCCGTTCACATTGATGCGTTTGAGTTCCTTCCAGTGGCTGCCCCCCTTGTAGTTGTCTCGAAAAAAGGCGGCGGTGTGAAATACCACATCGCACCTTTGCAACGTCCTGGAGAAGGCAGACACGTCCGCCATATCGCCCACCACCAACTCAACCCCCGCCAGCCCGGCGAACTGTTGCCGGCCTTTGGCCTGTGAGCGGACCAGTGCCTTGACGGAGAAGCCGCGCGCGACCAACTCGCGCACAAGGTTGTTGCCGAGTAGTCCGGTAGCGCCTGTAACGAAAGCGGATTTCAATTTTTTGGTATTTTGCATGTCGAGTGATTTTCAAAGTCCATTTGAGTTTTAAATGTAGCGAAGTGTAATGACAGATATCAAGTGATATCTGAATTTTCCGGGGAGGCTGTCAGCGGGTTGCCGGAGTCGACCCCGGGTTGGTGTGTCGCCCGTCTGACGGGCGATACCAATATCCGGCTATGCCCCTGCGCAAAAGCATCGTTTGATACCCAAAGTTCATGTGATATCTTTTTGCGCATGAACCCACAGACCGCAAGAAAACGCCTGACCCGCGAGGAAAGCCGGGCCCAGACACGTGAACGCCTGATCGAAACTGCGCAGCACCTGTTTGTATCGAACGGGTATGGCGGCACATCGATCCGCGATCTCGCGGATCGGGCCGGCTATTCGCAAGGCGCCTTCTACTCAAACTTTTCCAGCAAAGAGGATGTCCTGCTGGAGCTTTTGCGCCGGCACATGGAAGCCGAAGCGATGCAACTTTCCACGGTCATGGAAAGTGACGGGCGAACGCCGGAACAGCTGCTCGCAGGATTGGAGACCTGGGCTTCCACGCTCAACCACGATGCCGACTGGTGCATGCTGTCCATCGAACTGCAGTTACATGCCAACCGCAGTTCGACGTTCGCTGTTGAATACCAGAAGGTCTGGGATCAGCATCGGGCCGAGATTGGTCGCGTTGTCAGCCAGCTGTTCAGTCAACTCGGGCGCATTCCCCCTGCCGCGCCGGACGAACTGGCCGCGGCCTTCATGGCGCTGACCCATGGACTGGCCCTGCAAAGAGTGAGCACTCAGCCTGATCCGTCAGGGCGGATGATTTTGGTATTCCTGCGCGGGCTGATCGAAAGTGCCGTTGTTGTCGAGGCAGCATCTACCGGTAGCGTTCGTCCTCGCCAATGAAATCCGAGCGGTGCGAGTTGACCGCGATCTCACCCGTGTTGGCTGGTGCGCCAGGAGGAAGCTGTAAGCACCCGCTTGGTGGTTCCAGAGTCGGTGTAATCAGGCCATCTTTGAAGTGTTTATAGTTTGGTTGTATTTTCTGGTAACTCCCTGTGCGGGTGCCAAGACTTCTAAACAGTTCCGTAATATCGCCTACATACTTCATGTGTTGCACCAGTTGTGAAGTAACTCGGGAATTCAACACACCGTTAAGTTAAAAGTTGATGCGTCGTCTTGGCGTTGGCAGCGGTGCGGCCATTTTTTGATGTCTGCGTTTTGGGGTTTATTGTTATAAAGGGTCGGAAATATTTGTTTGTGTTTGCCTGAACGCTTTCAGGCGTCATGTTATTTAAAGAAGGCGGAGCTGTTAGAAAACGTCGAGTAACGCATATCGAATAAAGTGTAATGTAATAATGGCAGGTACGTGTACTTAGCGGAAATATGACTTCACGAAGCGAAGGGGTATACGTTTTTGGAAGCCTTCGATGATTTGATTCTTGGCTATGTATTAAAGAAGCTGACCGATGTATTTGAAGAGATAGTAGCGGTTTCAAAAAACACCCCTTCGGATAAGACGACGGGCGCCGTGGGTACCAGGCAAGGTAAAGCTGCAAAGAAAATTCCCGTCTGGCTGGGGCGCTTGAGAGTCAGCACTCCTTATCAAGTGACCCATGTGCTGCTTGATCAGATGCACGCTTCGCGAAAGCTTAATCACGACCTGCGCTACGAGGCACAAGCCGCCTTGCTGGAGGCACTGGTGGAGGAAGAGCTGGCGATGGATGCCGCGAGTTATTCGGTGGCTGTTGTCGAGGGTCGATTGAGGTGATTTCCGGATCGCTGAACGGTTGTCTACTGAGCTCGCTCTCGGTGTCGGAAACGTTTGGATAACGGCAGGGGGCACATGACCGACACTGTCAACGAAATCGGCCAGGCAAGGGGCCAAGATCAGCCAGGACCTTGAACGCATGGTCGAGTATCTGCACAGCTTGGCCGAACGTTTCAACCGATAGCCATTAGCTCCCATTTGTAGTGGTCTAATGAAACCGGACACCCATTCGCCCCCATCAATTCGACGGTAGGCTTGCCCTGATGCCGGTAAGTTAAGCCGTTACGCGCACCGTAGCAGCTGCCGAAGGCTGCGTCCGGCCGCGTAGCGGTCGCAAATGGGTGACTGCGGTCTACCTGAAAGGACGAAGTTTGCCATTTTACGAGTGCTGCGCACTCGAACGCAGCCTTCGGCAGCTGCTACGGGGGATGTGCGCAGCCAGACGGCTTGACTTACCGTCATTTGGGCTTGCCCCTGCGCTGGCTACGGCTCGCTAAACTAATAGAAGGCGGTGCTTGTTTCACCCGCCGTTGTCGCCTTCAGGAAAGCACCAAGTCATGCAACAACACAGCTACCAATTACTGGAAGTCGCCCACGGCAAGCCGATCAAGCTCTGGACCCAAGGCGTTCCCGTTGAGGCAGAAGCCAGGCAGCAATTGATGAACACCGCAAAGATGCCGTTCATCTTCAAGCACCTGGCGGTTATGCCAGACGTTCACCTGGGTAAGGGGTCGACCATCGGCAGCGTGATTCCCACCGTGGGCGCGATCATTCCGGCAGCGGTCGGGGTGGACATCGGCTGCGGCATGATCGCCGCCTGCACCTCGCTGACCGCCGCCGACCTGCCGAACAACCTGCACGGCTTGCGCTGTGCGATCGAGAAGGCCGTGCCCCATGGCCGCACCTGCGGGCGTGCCGAGAGGGACAAGGGTGCCTGGGATAACGTGCCGCGCCCGGTCGATAAAGCGTGGTCGGCACTGGATGCCCGGTTCAAGGCCATCACCGACAAATACCCCAGGCTCGCCACTACCAACAACCGCAAGCACCTGGGAACGCTGGGAACCGGCAATCACTTCATCGAGGTTTGCCTGGACGAGGCGAATCGGGTCTGGTTCATGCTGCACAGCGGCTCGCGTGGCGTGGGTAACGCCATCGGCAATCTGTTCATCGAACTGGCCAAGGCCGACATGCGTCAGCACATCGCCAACTTGCCGGACCGTGACCTGGCCTACTTCGAGGAAGGTAGCCGACACTTCGCGGACTACGTCGAAGCGGTCGGCTGGGCCCAGGACTTTGCCCGGCAGAACCGTGCACTAATGATGCAGTCGGTGATTCTTGCGGTGCGTCAGGTGCTTGGAAAACCCTTCGAGGCGGCGCTGCAGGTGGTGAACTGTCATCACAACTATGTGCAGAAAGAGCGACATTTCGGCGAAGACATACTGGTGACCCGCAAGGGCGCGGTGTCAGCGAGGAAGGGCGAGTTGGGCATCATCCCCGGCTCCATGGGCGCCAAGAGCTTCATCGTCCGAGGGCTGGGGAATGAGGAATCGTTCTGCTCCTGCAGTCATGGCGCCGGCCGTACCATGAGCCGTACCCAGGCGAAAAAAAGCTTCACCGTCGAAGACCAGATCCGTGCCACCGCCCATGTCGAGTGCCGCAAGGACGCAGCGGTCATCGACGAAATCCCGATGGCCTACAAGGACATCGATCAGGTCATGCACGCCCAGCGCGATTTGGTGGAGGTGCTCCATACGCTGCGCCAGGTGGTGTGTGTCAAGGGATAGAAAGCGATAAGGAAGAACATGAAGCCCGGTTTGAATAGCAGCTGATTTTAAAGGGGGCTTGGGCGTTATTTGAGGTGGGTGGCAGAAATCTTTGCGTACGTTTCGCTATCGGTTGTGGCGAGAAGGCGTTGGCCATTCTTGAATTGAACGTAGAAGGTGATGTGCTTTACTTTTCCGCACAGCAGCAGGCCGGTGACCAGCCCGACAGGACCAAGAACCAGAGAGCCGGCAAGGCCCCAACGGATGGCGCTGCCTTTGTCGGTGACGATCTCTTCGCTCGAGCACTCGAGGATTTTCAGTTTTGAAATTGGAATATTCAGTTCGCGAGACGGATTAACTGAGGATCTTAAAATGAACATGCCGTCACGAAATTCGGCATCACCTGCCAGGAAATCGCCAGATATCACCATTATTCGCGACATGAGTTTTCTTCTTTTGATTTTGCTTGAAATTAGCTGTGCTACTGGGCTCCAAGACCCTTTCAGAGTCAATCGACTTGCGACAAAAGGTGAGCGACTTCGTCCCATTGTGCGTCGAGCTTGCTGCTGAGCTGTTCGCGCCGGTTTCAGGCGGTGGGGAAGGTGTCCGGTGCCGTAAATGTTCGTGATCGTTGCGGACAGTCACACCAGAGCGGCTGCAGCACTCTGACGCACCAGTCGCTCAACGAAGAACTCCAGATGCCCCCGCGGGGCGGTCTGCAACGGCCAGCGGTTAACTTTCTGCGCCAGGGTCTTGAATGCAAGGGCGCCCCTGGAGCGTGGAAAAGCCTCATACAACGCGCGCTGGTTCTTCAGTGCCTTGACCATGCTTTCTTCATAAGGCAAAGCGCCGGCATAGTGTAAGGAGACGTCAAGGAAGTTATCGGTAATTTTCGTGAGCTTGCTGAACAGACTGCGACCTTGCTGCTGGTTGCGCACCATGTTGGCCAATACACGGAAGCGGTTCATGCCGTAGTCGCGATTAAGTACTCTGATGAGTGCATAGGCGTTGGCGATCGAGGTCGGCTCATCGCACACCACCACCAGCACCTCCTGCGCCGCGCGGACGAAGTTGACGACTAAATCGCCTATTCCGGCCGCGGTGTCGATTACCAGGACATCCAGATCATCCTCAATATCGCTGAAGGCATGGATCAGTCCGGCGTACTGCGCGCTGGTCAGATTAAGAATGTTCTGACTGCCGGGGGAGGCCGGGACGATACGGATTCCGCCGGGCCCTCGAAGTAGCACGTCGCGCAGCTCGCAGCGCCCTTCGAGCACGTCGATAAGCGTCTGATTGGGGGGCAGGCCGAGTGAGACGTTGACATTTGCCAGGCCTAGATCGCCATCCAGCAATATGACGCGTCGGCCAAGTTTAGCCAGAGCCAGCGACAAGTTGACTGCCACACTCGTCTTTCCTACACCACCTTTGCCACTGGTTACCGCGATAACCTGTACGGGATGCATGCTGTCCATGTCATTCTCACTCTATTTGATTTGACAGCTGTTTAACTGGATTAAGCCCCGACGTTCCGCTATAGCGCTGTAGAGTGTTTGCCCATGCAGTAAGCGTTAGAACAATCAAGCGGGTTTTTATAAGCGATCAGCAACTGCCCGGCGGCTCGACATGAATGATCAAGCGTATTAATAGACATCCTTTGACAGGAGCGTGAACGGGGTCTTGATCAAGATTTTTATATCAAGCCACAGTGACCAGTTATTAATGTAGGCAAGGTCCATTTCGACGCGCTTTTGCATTTTGTCGATGGTTTCGGTTTCGCCCCGGCAGCCGCTGATCTGGGCAAGTCCGGTGATCCCCGGTTTAATCCGGTGGCGAGCCATGTAGGCGCTGATTTTTCCGGTGTAGTAGTCGTTATGGGCAACGGCATGAGGGCGCGGCCCTACGAGTGCCATATGGCCTTGCAGCACATTGAAAAACTGTGGCAATTCATCGATGGAAGTACGGCGTATGAAACGCCCCACAGCGGTAATCCGCGAATCTTGACGGCTAGCCTGCTGTACATGCCGGTCATCATGTACACGCATGGAACGGAATTTCCAGACGTTGATGATCTTGCCATTCCAGCCATGACGCGCCTGCTTGAAAATAATGGGGCCCGGGGACGACAGTTTGACCGCGACGGCAATGAGCAACAGCAGTGGGCTGAAGCCGATAAGGGCCATGAGCGCCAGGCCACGATCCAGTAACGCCTTGCTAAACGCCGCGGTGGGGTAGCTGGTCAGTGGGCTTTCATTGAGATGTATGGCGGGTAAGCCATCCACCTCGCTCACGGAGTGATTAAGAAGTGTCATGCTGTTCAGGTCAGGAACCCAGACGACATCGACATTCATATCAAGCAGGTCGATATACAACGCTTCGATGTGTTGTGCTTCACTTAATGAGAGGGCAATGTACAAACGCCGAATATCATGAGCGGTGATCAGCATACGCAATTCATCTAACTGACCCACGATTCTGGATGAGCTGGCGCCAATCAGTTCGTTGGTCGGTTCGTCAGGTGTGGCACTGACAAGGCCGACCAGCGGCACAGATTCCAGTCGGGACAGTGAGTCTGCCAGTTTCAGTGCCAGTCCATTGGTGCCTATGATCAACGTGTTGTGCTGGCGGTTCAGCTGGCGATGATAGAACTTTGAAAAGCTGTGCATTGGAATATAAAGCAGGGCCTGTAACCCATACCCCAGCAATGCCCAGGTTATTATGATTTCACGGGAGAACAACTCACCGGTTTTGCTGAGGAAGCCGATACTTGTCAAACCGGCCAAGGTGATCAACCAGCCGATAAGAAGCCGTGCCAGGCCGCTCAGGTAACCATGCTGTTTATGATAGACCTGCATCAGTGAGTAGGAGGGAACCGACCCCAGAAGAAACAGGACGGCAAGCACGCGGTAATGCGAGCCGACTTCTCCTGTTTGGTAATAGGCGAGCGCGAACAGTAGTGCAATGACGAAACCCATTGCAACGGCCCATTGGCCCCAAAAGGTAAGCCCTTTATAGACTGATTTCCGGTTTATACGAGTATGTAACAAAGCGCAAACCCTGTGGTATTTTTTTTGCCTGATTATGGACGGCTCAAAATAGCGAGCTGCACACGCTCGTCCATGCCTTACTTCTGTTGTCTTCCTGGAGCAGATAGGTGTTTGTGTTCTGTACACATCATCAAGTTCGGCCGGAGCGACAACCTTGAATCCGACTGGCTTAGTGTTAGCCTGCGCTTTGTTGGTTTGGTATGTTTAATAGTAAGCAGCAGGCGCAGAAGCGTCTGTATGATGCTTTGATATTAATGTGTTGCTTTCTGTAGCGTCTGACGTTTTATAACGGCGACAATGATGTGTAGTGCTGCTGAGTGTTATAAAAAGTCAGTCTGCGGGAGTGGATAAAAGGTTAAACGCGCGAGCGTAATAACCTTGGTGGTGGGGGAATGGAAGGCATGCTTGAGTAGAAAAAGGATAATAAAAAAGGTCAGGGTTTTATGTTTTACTTGAGGGGTAACCGCATTTATTATTGTTGGAATCTGCGGTCTTGTTTGATCAGCAGGTAATATTTACTTTTTGAACCAGGCAATAGCCACGGTTTCGCACGGAGCGGAACAGGCGCTCCCCATTAGCGGTATCGCTGAATTTTTCTTGCAGCCTGCTCAGGCACATTTCAAGGCCGCGGTAACGCTCAGGATCCCTATTGATGCCCTGGATCAGTTCTGTCTTGCTGGATACTCGCTGCTCATTGGATAGCAGTTGTTTGAGCAAGAGTGTTTCAATGCCAGTGAGCGAAATTCTTTTCGCCATATTGGACAGTGTCCGCTCCTCGGCATTGAACGACCATGTCTCGGGGTTTTTGTACGGCTTTTTAAGGTGATCTCCCTCCTCGGCCAGTACGCTCTCGTCGGGGTTGAGTTCGGAGGAGGGGTGCGTGTGCCCAGGGCCCGGTGACTTGAGTTTTTTTCTCGCCAGGAAGTCACGGGTAAAAATTAAAAGCTGTTTATTTACCGGGATGTTATCAAGCATCATTCTAGTCATGGCAAATTCAATCCTTTATTTGCGAATGCCTTGGAGGGGGAGTAATAGTCTCCCTGAAAGAAATCAAACGGCAGGCTTCTTGCCAGTACATGATGGTGTTCAAGCTCTATTCGCTCGGCAATGAATCTGACTTTCTTTGTATGAGTCATGATGTTCATTTGGTCGTAGAGTCTATTGAGTAGTTCTGGTGTGGCGTTGAGCTTTTCACTCAGGTCGTTTTTTTGCAGATCAACTATCAGGTAGTTGAATATGTTGGGGGTGCTCTGGGTCTTGGTGCTGCCTTCGAGTAGGCTGTAGCTCGAAAAGGCGATGTCTATGCCGCTATCTTTTAGCAGGTAGATGTGGCTGATGAGGGTTCGCTTCTCTTCAGTCGTGCTGAGGGGGGATGAGAATTCATCAATACTGACTGTTAATATTTTGTCATGTATTTTCAGTGCGTCACTGACGCGGGTAATATACTCTATCAGTACGGTATCTAATAAGTTGCGTGACCCTATGGTAATAAAAATTCTGCCAAAGGTATCAGGTATCAAAGGAGCGGGCTGCACCATTGATGAAGTTGCTGTCAAGTGAGTCTGAGTGAGTTTTTCGCTGCGAGTGACATCCAGTAGGACAGCTGAAAGTGTTCGACACACCTTTAGGGCGTCGAAATTCTCACCTGCGCCGTGTGCCTGTATCCCGCAGCCGAACAACGTGTCGTCACGCTTGAATATTGACTGTCGAAATAACTCTGTGTTGGGACTGTCCATAGTGGCGAATTTCTCGTTAACATCCATATGTCTGTTATTTAGTCATGGGTAGGTTGTATTTTTACGATATAACGCCCCGGCACAATCGATAGCCATAGCCACGCACGTTTTGAATGGCATTAATGTCATAGACCTTTTTTATCTTGCCGCGCAGTCTGCTGATTGTTTTTTCCAGGGCGCGCGGGTCGTAAAATCTTACATTCCAGTCTAGAGCTTTTGCGATATCGTCATGACTCAAAATATGTTCTTGCGCATTGATCAATGCGTCCAGAATTTTCATTTCTGAATAAGAGACTTCCAGTTTTTTTGCATCCCCGCATAGGCAGAGGCGTGCCTGGTCCAAAACCAGCTTTATTTCAGACTTCCACTCGGGGTTCTGAAATAGTTCCGGGAAAAAGTTTGTTTTTTCATGAGGGTCGACAGGCAATTTAATGCAATGATCGGCGCCGGCGAGATAGCACTTGACTTTAGTGAGCGACTTGGTGTGTGTGAACACTATAAAAATTCGTGCCAAAAAATTTTTGAGCCGAATTTTTTTAACAAGTTCAATGCCTTCATTAAAAACGGACGGGGCGTCGATTTCAATGATTATCGCATTGGCGGAACTTATATTGGGGGCCTGCTCCAGGGGGGTGCAGTAGCTTAATGCGTCAACGTGTAAAGTGTCCGATACAATAAGCAGTTTTAAGTTCTCTGCCAAAGCTGCGGTGCGACCAAAGGCTAAAATGGCTGTCCTTTGCTCTTTGAATGTGCGTCCTGCATCAATCATGTGATCTAACTCAAGTACTTAGCGGTAGCGGCACAATAATATTGCCACACAAGTTTAACGGTGCATCTGACAATTTATAACATTTTTGCCTGTCAAACCCTTTGCCAGGCGGTGTAACTCAATGCTCCTCAAGGTCTTGAAAATAGCGGTTTTAAAGCGCTAGCCGAAATTTTTCAGGCGCATACCCTACAGATATTTTTGCTTGTTTAACAGTTCGACTTTCAGCTAAGGGCCTGGGTATCAATCGCCAAGGTGCAGCGGCCATGCAGCGGTGGCTCGTCTTAAGCCTCTGAAACGACAGGCAATTTTCCCGTCAAAGTAACCGCGGTGGTATGGCTCCCATGCTCAGGCATGACCGGGAAACCCACAGCGTGCCCCAGTGATTACTGACTGTTTTACAGCGTCAGGATACTGTCGATTTTATTGACGGAATACCCAGCCTACTATTTTAAACAATGCCATATAGCCATCATTGTTGCCAGGCGCATTTTTCAATCGATATCAGGTTTCAGAAGCGCGCGCTCGTTATGCCCCATGTCAGCATGAAAACTGATCGATCCTGCATGATGCTTATCTTGGAGATCATCGGTGCGTCTGGTTAACGTATCAATTTAACCACACAATTGTATTCGCCTGACATGACGGAACGACGATGCTATCGGACTGTTAGATAGAACGTTGCAAGGTAAGCCTGGATGAGTCTCGATTGTAGGACGATTGATCCAGAGCTGTTTTCACTGTCGTGTTGAAACCCATCTCAGGACCAGGCGGGTGTCGATGCTGAAAATGCATGGCAGGCTGAGCATAACAAGGGCAATGCGTGCATCTCGCTGCTACTAGCGCGTCCAGCGCCACGCAATCAGCAAACCGAGCAACACGCCGACGCCATTCGCCAGGGCGTCGTAAGCTGATGCCGTGCGTAATGGCATCAGTTCTTGTGCATATTCGATCAGGATCCCCGTGAGTAGACAGCCCAGTGCGATCCAGCGCAGCTTGACCTGTAAAAAGGCCAGCTGGCAACTGAAGGCCAGAGCGAAAAAGCCAACCAAATGGTGCAGCTTGTCCTGCTCGGCAAAGGCTTCGGGGATTGGTTGCGCGCGCAGCCCGGCTGTTAGCAAGACCACGCTAATACCGACGAAAAACAGCCCCCGTACCCAGAAGGGGAGTTGTGTGACGCGCGCAATCGACAGACTCACTCGGTGATCTTCTCAAAGTTTTTATAGAAGGCATCGCTGTTACGGCCATCGGTCATGGTGTGCAGCGAATACTGGCGGTTAAGGCGCGCGCCACCATCGCGGGTCAGTGGTGCCCAGACCAAATTGGCGCGACGCATGGTGGAAACGCTCATCAACTCGTCGAAGGGGACCGAGATATAGATACCTTTGTCGAAGCTACCCTCACCGAATTCTGCTGCTGACGCGGTGGTGCGGGTGACCCAGCCACCGAACTTCACGCCGTTACTGAACTCATGGGACAGATCGATCGTAGTACCCCAATCGCGCGCCAGGTAACGCCCGACACTGACCGCCGCCTGCAAATCGAACGGCAGCTCTGTATAAGCAGTGACGTGACCGGTCACGGTCCTGTATCCGCGCAGGCCAAAGCCCTGGTCAAACGCCCGCTGGCGTACATAGTTCAAATCAGCACCCAAGGCCCAGCGCTCGCCCATGGGACGGTACAGCAATTCACCGCCGACCCCGGCGAACATTGACTCCAGATAACCGGCATACACCATGCCATACAGGTCTTGATCCAGTTGCCTGGCGTGGTTGAGCTGAAATGTCGGCATCGTTACATCAGAGGTCGTGATGTACTGGCGCAAATCGCTCCGCACTCGGGGCAGCTTGCTCGGTGCGTCGAACTTGAAGTTATCGAAGTTGTTTATGAGATTGGCGCTTACGACGCCGCTTGTCCACGTGTTGCGGGTAAAGCGGTATTCTGCGTCCACATCGGCGGTCAGCTGGTACAGCAAGCCATCAGGACCACCAACGTTTTGCTTGTAACCCAAGCCGAAACCATAGGTAAACCGTTCTGGTGCCTGGGTGTACAGAGTGTTTTCAATGTGTGGGGTGGCCCGGTTTACTTCGGTGGTGCGGTGCAGGTCTGTAAGGTCTTGTTGATTGTTCACCACGGCCCGGAAGGTTTCGCGCGGCACACTGGTTTCTTCCACGGGCATGTCGTAACGCTTGTTCACCAGGGTGAACCAGTCGATTTCGTCATTCGCGCTGTTGTCCAGAATCCGGCTGGCCCGGCCCACGCCTTTGGCCGAGTAGAAATAGCGCGACTGCTCGCCATACACCATCAGCTCGGAATCGCGCTGAGTGATGCGTTCGACCTTATAACCTGCGTTGTTTTCCAGTCGTTTGGAAACCTCGGCCCAGTCGACCTGATTGAGCGGCGTAGTCGACGCGCGAGCAGGGAGTGCTTCGGCAGGGGGGTCGTAACTCTTTACCGGCGCCTTGCGGCCGGCGAAATTGGTATGAACAGTGATGCCGAACAACGCGGTATTGCCGCGCTCCCAGCCCGCGGTCAAATCGACAGAGTCACTGAGCTTGTAGACCGCCCCAATGTTAATGGGGGAGTCCTGCACCTGGTTATTGCTCTGCGGTTCGTGCTTGTAGTCGTTACCGTCGAACTCGAGTTTCAAGCTCAAGGGGGCCCAGGGCGTCTGATAGGCCACGCCGCCAAACAACGAGGGCGAGCCGCGAAAATACGAGTTGGTATTGACGTCGCCCGCGGTCGTGCTGACTGGGCGTGTATTAAAGCGCTCACTGACGTGCCCCAAAGGGTTGTCGAAATCCCCCCGGTTACCAATGTAGCCCCAGGCAATGCCCAGGCTGAAATCCAGATTGTAGTAACGCTTGTTCGCCACAAAGTATTCGCTGGAAAACAGGCCGGTGCCACCGATATCGCGAAAGCCGAGCGCGACCTCGGGCAGCCAATGGCTTTCTTGCCAGAGGCGGGCCTTGGCATCGACCGCTTTGTCTTTATAACTCTGGTTGCCGCTGAGCGACTCGGGCCCGTATTTACGGTTGCTGATGGAGGTATAACGGAAACTGCCTTCCAGCCAATCAAGGGGCTGTAATGAAATGCTATAGCGAGAATAAGGGTCCGTACGGTTGGCATTCAGGCTGAATTCGCCGGCCGGTGCCATCCGGGCGGTAGGTGTTTGCAACAAACCCACGCCACCGAAATCATTCTGGGTAAAACGCGGCTCGCCATGAGCCAAACTGCAGGGCAACAACACTACGGCTGCAAAACATAACTTCAAGGGGCCACCTCGACCAGCGGTTGGGTGGCGAGAAACTCGGCCAGCTGTTCATTCAAATCGGGCGTGGGTAGATCGGGGCTATCGTTTCGCACAGGCACCAGAATCGTGCTGCCGGCGGCGGCAATCACCCCATCCTCGCGGTTCCAGGCGGCGATGCCAACTCGCTTGACCTGGCCATCGGGATGAACCAGCCACAGGTAATCGGCCTCTGCGTCGGCGAGTGGCAGACAGCTTTTGAGATATTCATGGGCTTGCTGCAGGGCGCGATAAGGCAGCTTGCAGGGTTTTTCCACCGCGCCCAGGACAGTGACCGTAGTCGGGCGCAGGGGGTAAATCAGTTGGTCGCCGTCATTGAGCGAGTAATTGCGGGCGAACGCGACCTCCAGCGCCACGGGGTCGAGCACCGCGACTTTGCGGCCGGTGACGGGCAGTCGGCTGACATCTTCATACAGGCGCGCAGCCAGGGCTGCAAGGCTGCTTTTTTCTTCCAGCAAGGCGCCGCGCTGGACCATTTTCAAATCGAACAGCACGCCAGCTTTAAGGCGGCTTTGCTGCTCCAGTAGCGGCTGGTGCAACCAGGCGGCGGCCAGCCAGTAACTTTCGGCGTTCGGGCGGGCCTGGCTGACGGCATCGAGCAGGCGTGCGCCTGGCACCAGCGTGAAGGATCCGGCGTTTAGTACATCACCCGTCACCGTGACCGCGGCCTGAGTCATCGCAGAACTGGCCAGCAACAGGCAAGCCGACAGCGTTTTCGAATATCTCACCGGGCCGTCTCCCGGTCAGGGCGCAATTGCACAATCTTCAAGAAAAGCTCCGGCGTGAGATGTTGTTCGCTCTGCAGGATCAAGCCATCGCCAGGCCTGACCCAGAAACGGTTGGTGGCGTGGAATCCGAGCTCAGGTATGTCGATGCGTTCGTCTATGCGCTGCAACGCATAATCCTTGTCCAGGATGGTGACGGTTTCGATGGCCTGTCGACTGAAGCGACTGTTGACAGCCAGTCCGACCCGCTGACCCTGATAGAGATCTATCCAGCGGGTACTGCTGTAACCGTCGGGCAATTGCTGCAAACCAAGCTTGAACGGCGACTCACCGTCGAAGCGTGTGCCATCGAGATTGATGCCCAGGCCGACGCTGCGCACAGCCAGACCGTCGCGCATCAACAACACCTGCTTGCCAGAGGCGACCCAGAACTCCAGGTCGTCCTGCTGGCGAAGCTTTGCCATCACCCCTTCGCTGGCGTTCGTGGTGACCTTGATCTGTGCATAGGGCACGGCCTCCACTTGCGCCGCAGTTACTGCCAGCGGCTGGACGCCCAGTGCGGAGTCTTTAAATGTATCCAGGGACGCCTGCATCAGCGGATTGCAGCCACACAGCAGTAAACCCACCGCCAGGCATGAGCTGTTACGCAAGGTTTTCAAAACGGCTCAAACCTTATCGGCTGCTGGATTGACTGATATTGTTTTGAGCCGCTGCTCCAGTACCCAAAATGGTCGCCGAGGGTAACAGCTGGCTGATCAAGCGGTTCCAGCGGGTCACCCCGGCAGGGCCGACGTAGACAATATCCTGGGGTTGCAGATCGAAGCGGCTGGCGAGGGCAAAAGCGGTAGGCGATTCGGCGTCCAGCTGAAAGACTTTTGCCGGCTCGGTTTCAAGGTTTTCGGCACCCCGAATGACATAAAGCGCATTGCCATTGGACGTGGTCTGATTCAGTCCACCGACTGTTCCGACTGCATCCGCCAGATTCATCCGATTGATTTTGAACGTGAGCGCCCGTGGCTGGTTGACCTCACCCATCACGTAGATCTTTTTACGGTCATTGTAGGGAAGGTACAACTGGTCGCCGTCTTTCAAATAGACGTTTTGCAACTGCGAGCCTTTGCTGTTAAGTGCGTCCAGATCCAGCCGATATTCATGCCCGTCGCGGGTCAGCGTCAGACTGGAAAGGTCGGCATTCAATGGGTCGACATTGGCGGCGCTGATAGCCTCGACGACACTGACCGGCGAAGTAGTAATGGGCTGTTGAACAGCGTTTAAAACAGCCCCGGAAACAACTACTTTTTGACTGGCAAATCGTAAAACACTCAAGTCAACCTGGGGGCTGTCGATGTATTGTTTCAGGCGATCAGCAATAAAAGCGCGCAGCTCTTCGATGGTTTTACCCGCTGCTTGAACATTACCGACATAGGGGTAAAACATAGTGCCGTCCGGACGTACAAGACGGCCGTTGGCATCAATTTGTTGTTGTGGCCCCGACGGCGCAGTCAACTCCGGATGATCCCACACAGTGATGTACAGCACATCGTTGGCACCGATCCGATAAGCCCCCGGATGGAACGCCAACAACTCGGCCGGCACCGAAGCGTCCCTTTTTGTCGCCATGTTCTGAGCAATCAGTTTGGGCGTTATCGGAATCAACTCGACACGACTGCTTTCCGGTGAGCCATCGTTCACTATTCTACTAGTGTCCATGTGTTGACCGGGTGCGAACATACAGCCTTGCAGGGCAACGCCTGCAAGCACAGCGAGCGACAAACTACGAATCATGATGGGGGACACTTGTGGAGGGAACACATCAAAACTCAACCACCCGGATTGCTCCGGGTGGTCGAAGACTATCGACCTTGGGACGCGCTTAGCGGGTAGTACCGGTGGTTCCGGTAGTGCCGGTGGCGCCGCCATTGTTTCCGCTACCGCCACTGGATGACAGCGCAGCGGCCCCAGCTGCAACAGCGACGCCAATACCGATGGCAGTCGATGTGGTAACGCCACCCAAGACACCTGTCGGGGTGGCCAAAGGAGTGCTTGTCAAGGGCTTAGTCTGTGTGCTTGTAGAAGGAGATACCGCGGGAGGCTCAGCAGCCAGGGCGCAGGTACTTAAAGCAAGCATTAGGGCGGAAGCGAGTAGTTTGGTCATGGAAGATTCCTTTTGATGCATCGTCTGTATTTGCGGTGATACTCAGAAATGTGAGTGCAAGGCAACGAGCTTTGAGCGTCCGGTAGCTTGAAGCATAGTCATGGATTCGGGCCCGAATAGAGCGCTGTTCCAGGTCTATCTTCAGTGGCATTCATTTTGCGTTTATTGCCCCTAGAATACCTGTGTAGGACGCCCGACATGTCTGACGTTTTCTAACATGTTCGCTGGTCTGCCTCTCGTTATTGGGTATGTGGTGCAGAAGTCGTGATTCGCGTCTGATCGCTGCGCCATACGAGAGATAAGCAATGCTACTGGCTATAGCCTTGCGGATTGCCTGTTTGCCAGCGCCAGGTATCGGCCATCATTTCCAGCATGCTGTAACCAACTCCAGCACCCAGGTTCCAGATGCTTACCCCAGTCTTTTGGACGCTCATAAGGGACTCGAAGATGCCGGCATAGACGCGCTTGCCGAGATTGGCGATCTCGTATCGGGTGTTCTGGAACCGCACAGCCGAGCCGACGGAAACCGGCATCTCCATACCAGGCACAACGATGGGGTCAACGCCACTCTTCGGGGCAGTCAACTTTCCAATCGGCGAATGCCGACTCCAGGGTGTATCGATACGAATAGCCGTTTTCCACCAAGTGGCCTGGATGAATATTGTTCGATCGTACCAGCTTGCGAATCCGCACCGGGCTGAAGGGATGTTTGATACCTAGTGGGCGAGCAATCAGCTCGATTGCATAAGCGGCGCTCAGAATCAAAGGGTACGGAATGGCCGGTACTTTGCGCTGAATGCCTGCCACCTTGCAGACCGTTTCCACATACTCCTGAATCGAAGGGCCAGGGTTCATGGACATGTTGAACAACGTGAAATGTTCGCCTTGTTCCTTCTGTCGCTGCAGGATCCACCAAATGGCACCACACAGCTCCTTCACATAGGTGCCAGCCTTGCGGGTGTCGCGATTGCCCATATAGAAGAAGTACCGCTTGATCACTGCTTTGATCAGGCGAGAAACGTTGCCGCCTTCACCAGGACCGAAGACAACCCCCGGGCGAACGATAACCAGATGACGCTGTGCCTTATCAGCGGCCAGCCAGATCTGGTGGATTTTTTCCGCGACCAGCTTGGAGCCGCCGTAGGCCGTCAAAGGCACCGGCAGGGATAGCTCCTTCTTCTGCTGTTCGCTTGGTCCATAGGGAGAAATGGAACTGGTGAAAACGATCTCATTGCAACCCACACGCTCGGCCCAGGTGCAGATATTTTCGGCACCGAGCAAGTTGGTTTCGTAGTACTCGAAATCCTCGTGCCCAGGCTCGCGGTGGATCGCTGCAAAGTTGACGGTCAGCGTGACCTTATCCTGCGGCTGCCAGGTAATTTCCTGGCGAACATCGCCCTTGAGCTCAACGATCCTGGCATCCTCTCGAACCAGTTTAGTGCGATAGGGGAAGGGTTTATCGGCAACGTGCTCCTTATCGTACAGGTAGACTTTTTCAAAACTACCAGAGGCGAGTAATTGTTTGGCAAAGAAGACGCCAATGAAGCCGGAACCTCCAAAAATGACAGCGCAGCTCATTTGAATCCTTCAAAAGTAAATGGAGTCTTTCGACTCGAGTTCAGTCATTAGTGGCCAAAATAGAACCGTAATAGGTCCGCAGCTCACGCCCGCCCGTACTTGTCCTCAAAGCGCACAATATCGTCCTCACCCAGATAGGAGCCGGACTGCACCTCGATCAGCTCCAGCGGAATGACACCTGGATTTTCCAACGCGTGGATCTGGCCAATCGGGATATAGGTGGACTCGTTCTCGCTGACAAGATAGGTCCGCTCACCATTGGTAACCTGGGCAGTACCGCTGACCACGATCCAGTGTTCGGCACGGTGGTGGTGCATCTGTACCGAAAGCTTGGCACCGGGATGTACAGTAATACGCTTGACCTGGTAGCGCTGGCCATTGTCGATAGAGTCGTACATCCCCCAGGGGCGGTACACCTCGCGGTGATTGATGTGTTCGTGACGGCCGTCGCCTTTGATCTGCTCGACGATCTTCTTCACGTCCTGAACCATGTCCTTGTGCGCTACCAGTACGGCGTCCTTGGTTTCGACGATCACCAGATCCTCGACGCCCACGGTGGTCACCAGGCGGCTGTCCGCATGCACATAAGAGTTGCGGGTAGCCTGGCCTAGCACATCGCCCTTGAACACGTTGCCTTCCGCATCTTTAGCGCTGACATCCCACAGCGCCGACCAGGAACCGATATCGCTCCAGCCTGCATCCAGTGGCACCATCACGGCGTCAGCGGTCTTTTCCATCACCGCATAGTCGATGGAGTCTTCCGGGCACGTGGCGAAGGCATTACGGTCGACCCGGGTGAAATGCATGTCCTGCGCTCCACCTTCCAGTGCTGCGCGGCATGCCGCGAGAATTTTCGGCTGGAAGCGCTCCAGTTCTTGCAGATAGCGACTGGCGCGGAACATGAACATGCCGCTGTTCCAGAAGAAATTGCCGCTGGCCAGATAGTCGCGGGCGGTAGCCAGATCGGGCTTCTCGACGAAGCGATTGACGGCGAAGCCGCCGGTACCGACTGCGTCACCTTTTTCGATATAGCCATATCCGGTTTCCGGACCGTTGGGGACGATGCCGAAGGTCACCAGTTTGCCATCTGCCGCGAGGGGCAGGGCGGCCTGGATGCTGGCATGGAACGCCGGTACATCCTGGATCAGATGGTCTGCGGCCAATACCAGCAGGATCGGGTCTTGCGCCTCGCTGCAGGCTTGCAGAGCCGCCAAGGCAATTGCGGGTGCGGTATTGCGGCCGACCGGCTCCAGCAGGATGCGGGCTTGTTCCATGTCCAGCTGGCGCAGTTGCTCAGCGGCAAGGAAGCGGTGCTGCTCGTTGCAGATCAGTCGCGGCGGGGCCGCATCCAGGCCGCGCAGGCGCAGGATAGTGGCCTGGAGCATGGACAGCTCGGCATCGGCCAGAGGCAGGAACTGTTTTGGATTGAGCTGACGAGACAGCGGCCATAGGCGCGAGCCGGAGCCGCCAGCAACGATTACTGGAAATATCATCTGGAACATCCTTTTATTCAGAAACCAGTAGGCACTGGTTGTTGGCTTGCGAAGGTGTCAGGGGACAGAAGGATCAAGCTTGAGCCAAAGCCTGATCGACAAACGCTTTGATTTTCTGTTTGAAAACAGACTTGTCGAAACCTGCAGCATGTTCGTGCAGTTCCGACGGTGAAAAAACAAACTCGCCAGATTCAAGTTGTTGAACCGCGTTGATCAAGGCATCAACAGACTGCTCATGGAAATGAATGCCTGTACGGCCATGTATCACCGTTTCCAGTGCGCCGCCCTTGGCGAAGGCAATGACAGGGGCACCAGCAGCCATGGCTTCAACGGGAACGATGCCGAAGTCCTCGACACCGGGAAAAATCAGACCGCGACAGCGCTCCAGCAAGTCCTTGATCACAGGAAATGGCTGTCGCCCCATCAAGGTTACGTTGGTGCCTGCGCGTGCTTTCAACGCTTCATATAACTCGCCTTCGCCAACGACGACCAAAGGGAGTCCCAGTTTATTGAAAGCATCAACAGCTAGATCAGCTTTTTTATATGCAACCAGTTGGCCAAGGCACAAATAGAAGTCGCCGCGCTCCTGCTGTGGTGAGAACTCACTAGTATTGACAGGGGGGAATATTACCGCAGTATCGCGGCGATAGAATTTCCTTATGCGCGAAGAAATGAAGCTGGAGTTTGCGATGAAATGATCGACGCGATCTGCCGACAAGCGATCCCACATGCGTAGCCGATGTGCAATAAATGGGAATAAAGTTTTTATCAGGCGGCCAGCAGTGGCGGAATACTCATGATACATATCCCATATGTATCGCATTGGTGAGTGGCAATAACAAATGTGTACGGCATCAGGGCGAGTGATTACACCCTTGGCAGGGCCGGACTCACTGCTGATAATCAGATCGTATTTTGTCAGATCTAATTGCTCAAGTGCCAAAGGCATAAGAGGTAGATATTTCTGATAGTGTTTTTTTGCGCCAGGAAGGCGCGAGATGAACGAAGTCTCGATTTTTCCCTTGAAATTATCTGGGAGTGCTTCGCGCATGATGTCTTCATTGCAGACATGCAGGAATATATCGGCATCAGGATATAATTCGGCAAGCGCGGCACATACGGCTTCGCCGCCACGATTGCTAAGCCACCAATAATGGACTATAGCTGTTTTCATTTGATGTCTCGGAAGGAATTAAGTTATTAAAAAAGCATTATTCGTTTGTTGAGTCGCAATACCGCGCATAATTTCTTGACTGCCAAGGTTGAAGGGTAAGAAGTTGATGGTGCTGTGTAAGATGCCGTTCTTCAATTTTCTAAAGTAAACCAGGCATTCAGTTGATTATGTAAGGTGGCTGGTGTTTAGGTCGCGGTAGTTACCCTTGCTCACTCAGTATGTTAGGCGTTGTTTTTAGACTGATTCGCCATTTTTTTGTTGTACATAGTCTCGGTTTTTTATGAGTTTCGGTGGAGCTGTTGCATTGCTTTAATCTCTTATGCCAAGTCTTTATGGGGCTTTAAATAAAGTGTCATAGGGGGTTGGCGTTACTAGAGGGATTTATTTTTTTGCAGCAACTGCAGAATATTGGAAAGTGTTTTTCTGCTGTCGAGATTTTCAATCATGTGACGTTGAGCGTTTTCAGCTATTTTGGTACGCTTTGCTTTCGATGTAAGCAGTTCGTTAACTGCTCGGTAGAACATTTCGCTTGAGTCGCCTAAGAGGTAGTGCTCACCGTTTTTTAGTCCCAACCCCTCAATACCTGTAGAAGTTGACACAATTGCAATGCCTTCCGAAATAGCATTTACAGCGCGTAGTTTTACTCCGGCACCATCTAGTAAGGGAATAATAAAAATGGAAGCGCTTTCGTATAGCTCATCTAGATTTTTGGGTGAGTCGATGATTTTTATATTGGCTTGATTTAAATTTTTAAGTGATGGTTTTTTTCCTCTCGTATTTCCCGCTATCACTAATTCATATTTTTCATTCGCGGCTACTAATTTAGGATGTACCGAATCAATGTACCATTGCAGCCCATTTGTATTATTTGCTGTAAAAAGGTTCCCTATAAATAAAACTTTGTCCTGGTCGGAGCTGTTTGTTTTTTTTAGCTCTGACAGATTGATGTAGGGAGGCAAAAAGAAAGATTTTTTTCTGTTTATTTTGAGTTCGGTTAATAACTCATCACTTGAAATGTGTAGGATTGCATCTGCGCGTGACTTTGTTTTTCTAGAGTGATTTTTATATGCTATCGATTCGTAAAAATAATAAATTTTCTTTGGTATGTTTTTTGTGCTTTTAAATAGGGATTTAAAGTACTGGGATTCATTGTTGTGAACTCGCAGTAAGATTTTTGCATTTTTTATGGATGGCGAATCTAATATAGGTGAACTGGCCTCAGACTCCAGAATGATATAATCATACTCTTTAGGGCTATGGAAATTCTTAAGCAGCAGTCTGCTTGATACTTGGTATGGAGTTCCTAGGAAGAAGTGTAATAGGTTTTTTTTTCTTGGGAAAAAGAAAATATTTTTAACGTGGCGCCGAAATTCAGTTTCGTCCTCGGTGCTTAAGAAGGATTCATTTGAGGTGACTACTAAGTCGACTTCATAATTGAGTTCTGATAAAAGGCGGATACGATTCCATATGTCAACTCGACCGCCATGATTTGGTGGGTATGGTAGGTCTGGAGAAACGACTAGTATTTTCATTTGGTATGGTATTTTTTTGAGGTATAAAAGAGAGGACCAGAAATGTTATATAAAAGCCAATTCCGGATGTCCAAAACATTAGGCTAAGATATACAAAAACAATTCCTGGGATCAAAGTCGGACGGCCTAGCCGCTTGACTTTTTTGTAGAGGAATGAAAAGGAGTAGAAGTAAATTAATAAGAAAGGTATCCCGAATATTATTAATGAGTCGGCAAAAAAAGACTTTGTTCCGAGAGATTGTGTGTTTTGTTGTCTGGTGTAGTCAGTTACTTCAGTAAAGTCTAGATATGGGGCATATGATTTTACAAGAGTTATGGTTTTTGGGATTGCATTAAGGTAGTACTCTACATACCCTGAAAAACCAACACCTAGTGGATTTTCTAACGCGATTTTTATTGCGCCGACAAAGCCCACTACGCGTGTTGCAGTTGATGTGTATCGATCAATATCGTTTTGCATTCGTTCTATAAAGAATGGTATGGCGACGAGTGTAATTAAAGATAGGGTTAAGAGGAAAAATATTACATGTCTGGATTTTGATTTTTTATCAAAAGCACCTTGGGTGTAATAGATGAAGAAAGAGAGGCAGTAAAGCAAAGCGCCTGCCTTCGACTCCGAATATATAGTTAAAGTTAGTCCGAGAAGTACAGCAGCTGCTTTGAAAAAGCTTGATTTTTCCAAGTGGAAAATTATTGTAGTAATGGAGCCTACGATTAATGCGTAATGGCTTGACTCCATTGTGAGCCCGCGAGGGCGGCCTTCATTGTTTCCTGCGTAGTTCAGTACATCTATTTCTGATAAAGGTTGGAATAGGGAAATTGCACATATTATCAAAGCTATCCAGCAAGATTTGTTTGCTAAGGATTCATTTTTTATATTGATAAATGAGCCTGATAAGGCTAGAAGATAAAGTATTGATAGCTTTGTTCCCTTTATGTATGAGTTCTCGGTGTTCACCTCTGCTTTGATGAATGCTGAATATGCTAAGGTTATAAGAAAAGAGTACGTTAAAAATAGGAGGGCGTTTTTATTTATTCTTTGTTTTTGAAATGTCGGTGCTATTATGAAAAATAGTGACATAAAAGCGAATGGAAAACTGGCCGACGCTCCTAATATTCCCAATCCACTACCTTGTAAACTTAAATTGGAAAATGGAGAAAATATTATTATTCCACAGGCTAGCACGTCTAGGGAGCGTGTTTTTCCAATGCGGTGATTATTGAACATTTTTGAGTTCTGGCTTTTTTGTTATTTCTATAATTGCGTTTGAAACTAATAATAAGTTCTCTTCTGAAACACAATTTGGATTTGAGATTGGATCGCTGATGATTCCTTTGAAAATTCGCTGGTTAAGCCATTTGGAAAAGTCGGCGATGTTTTTTTTCTGATCATCTTTTGCAGGGGAAAATATACTTGTGTTTTTTATTGTGTCTAGGCATATTTTTGTGCAGGGCTCTAGCTTATTGAAGAAGGTCGGCGCAAAAGTATAGGATCTAACTCCCATTAAGGCTGACTCATAAGCGGCTGTTCCTGATACGGTGACTACTCCTTCGGCACGTGATATAAGATTATAGGTTTCTTCTTTTTCATCTATGATGTAAGTGTCAGAAAGGCGATTTAGCATTCGATAGAAAAGCAGGCTTCTATCTCCTATAGCATTGCTATGTTCTTTTATTAGTATTGAAATTCCTTGTGGTAAAGATCTCCATATATTTAAGATGTTGATGTATTGATCGTCGTAATATCTACCAATTACGTCGATTGATGCTTCGGGTTGTTTGTGTAAGAGGTATAAGATGTATTTTTTCTCTTTAATGTCATCGTATTTGAATTTTTCGATGAATC
Organism: Pseudomonas sp. GW821-FHT01E05; assembly: GCF_059422425.1. Lineage (NCBI taxonomy): Bacteria > Pseudomonadati > Pseudomonadota > Gammaproteobacteria > Pseudomonadales > Pseudomonadaceae > Pseudomonas > Pseudomonas sp. GW821-FHT01E05. Next base: position 34,939 of record NZ_JBWKWW010000020.1, on the reverse strand, counting down.
TGTAGGTTTCTCTATTTATTTCGATTTTGGTTTTGATTAATAAATTTTTTATTTTGTCATGAATTACAGTTGGGTCATTTTTGTCGTAATTAGCTCTAGATAGAAAATTTATAGCTCTCTTTGCTCTTGAAGAAAAGGAGAAGTGTTTTTTTATAAGGTTGTCGTTTAATTTTAGGTAGTCAGGCTTTTCAGGGGTTAGGTTTAGATTGGAGGTGATGTCAGTTGTGCTATTTTCTGCTAGTTCAGATTGTTGTTCATCTAGAAAAAAGCCGAAATATGATTTTGGTATGCGTACTGTGTGAGGGTTCAGGAATTTACAATTTAGTTCTGTGTGTCTCTTGGTTATTCTGTGGGTGAGTATTTCGTGGCCCCAGGTTAATTCCCCGAAAATGAAGCTTATTGTGTTGTTTCTTATAAAGTCAAAGATTGGAAGCTGAATGCTTTCCAGATATTTTTTTCCTGGCGTTTGCTGGGTCCTAAGTGCTCGATCGCTTTGTATTATTTCGTTTAATCTGAAGTCTGATATCGGTAGCTGGTATGGCTGTGCATTATTGATGTAGAGGACGTTCTCTTTCCCCCATTTTTGACTCAGGGAGTTATTTAGTGTTTTGCTGATAGTGATCCAAAAAATCTCTTTTCCTTGCTTTGTCAGTTGGCTGGCTAGAGCTTCAAAAAATATGGTTTTTGAATAGTTGGCAATGAAACAAATTCTATTTGTCATTTGTCTTCCTTGAGAAGGAATTTTCTTGAGAATTAAACAATATCTATTTGAGCTGTTGCAGTGTTTGCTTTTATATCTTTTTTTGTTTTTTTGTTTATAAGCTGCTCAAGGTGTTTGGGGTGTAATCCAAATCCGGGTCTGACGCTGCGCACAGAGTCTTTTGTAATCAATTCCCCTGCTTTAAGATCCTTTACAAAGTATAGGGACCGCCGGAACTTCACATTGCCTTGCTCACTGGATTTTTGCCCATAATCAACATTGCCCAATGCTGCCCATGCGGTCTTGCTATCGCAACATAGTGCTGCCAACTCTGCCGGCTCCAATGAGAAGCTATCATCAGGACCGCCGCCGTTACGGTTGAGGGTGAAGTGTTTTTCGATGATTGAGGCACCGAGCACTACACTGGCGATGGAGGTGGTGTTGTCCAGGGTGTGGTCGGATAGCCCAGTGACAAGACCGAAGCGCTGCATCATGTCGGGGACGGTGCGCAGATTGTAGTCGGCAGCGGGGGCCGGGTAACCGCTGACACAGTGCAGAATGGCTAACTCCTTGCAGCCGCCTTCACGGGCGGCATCAATGGCCTCCTGGATTTCTTCTGCATCGGCCATACCCGTCGAAATGATCATTGGCTTACCGGTGCTGGCGACATACTTGATCAGCGGCAGGTCAACGGCCTCGAATGAAGCGATCTTGTAGGCTGGAGCATTAAGACTCTCCAGCAGATCAACAGCGGTGTTGTCGAACGGCGAGCTGAAGATCGTAATGCCAAGCTTGCGAGCATGTTCGAATAACGTCGCGTGCCAATCCCATGGCATATGGGCTTCTTGATAGAGCTGATAAAGCGTTTTGCCGTCCCAGAGCCCACCATGGATCTGAAAGTCTTCCGAGTCGCAGTCAAGGGTGATGGTATCTGCGGTGTAGGTCTGCAGCTTGATCGCGTCGGCGCCTGCCTTTTTTGCCTCTTCGATGATCTTCAGCGCGGTTTCTAATCTGCCGTTATGGTTGGCGGAAAGCTCGGCGATGATGTAAGGCGGTGTATCTGCTGCGATACGACGTCCTGCAATGCTTATGCTGGGAATGTTTGACATGGTCTGATCTCTTAAGTATTCGCTTGTTTGTCAGAGGCGAGAAGGCCGAAACACACGACATCGTGATAGCGCTGGCCGTCGAAGTGCTGTTCGCGCAGGATGCCTTCCTGTTGGAAGCCCTGGTTCAGGTGAAACTTGATGGAGCGCTCGTTATACGCAATTGCCTGGCCACAGATCTTGTGCAGCCCTGCGTGACTGAAGGCATATCGCAGGGCGGCGTGCCCCAGTTGACGGCCTGTACCCTGCGGAGCATCGGGGGCGGTGTAAAAGCCCCATTCCGCCACGCCGCCGGGGGCGGTTTGATGGATGTTGATGAAGCCCAGTGGTACAGCATCGCTTTCGAACACCAGCAAATGGCGGCTGGTATCCAGGGAGGCCCGTTCGAACCATCGAGTGTGCTCGACAAGGCTGATTTCATGCTGCGTGTACATATAGCGACGCACCTCTTCATGGTTGCGCCAGTCCAGTACTCGTTCGAGATCCTCGCGGGTCATCGGCCGTACCCGAGATTGTGTCGGTACGCTTGCGGTCAATTTAGAACTCCAGATGATGGATGACAGTTGCCACTCCGTGGCCATCCGCAATGTGTGAGGCTGCCTGGCTCATGCTTGCTCGCTGGGTCGGCGATGAAACAAGTCTGTTCAGTAGATAAGGCAGGCGATCAAGAATTTCATGCGGGCCTTGTAGCAGGTGAACCGCATTTGCGTGCTCAAGGCTATGAGCAATTTTCCGCTGATTGTCTGCCAGCACTAGCATCAGGGTTGGCAACCCCAGGCAGCAGCGCTCCCACGACGTAGCTCCAGCAGCACCGATCGCCAGGTCACTTTCGGCCATCAGTTGCGCCATATTGCTGACGCCTGACTTGACGGTTGTGGACCACGGCATCTGTTCGGCCAGTTGGCGAACTTCGGCAAGCCAGGGAGCAGTGGACCCCATGACCACGGTAATCCGGCAGTTGTCTGGTAGTTCAGTGGATTTGAGCGCTTGCAGAACTTGCCCGGTGGCGTTGTCCTTGTCCACACCGCCCATGGTGATGAGCAGGTGTTTGAGTTGCGGTTTTTTCCGACGCTCCAGGCTGTAGGCGCGTAAGGCCGCGAACTCGGGTCGTAGCAGGGAATATTGCGAGCCGCAGAGCAGGGTGCAAGCGTCAGGGAGCCAAGGTGCATAGTCCTTGGCGTTGCGACCGAAGGTCTGATCCAGCAGGAGATCGCACTGGTGTGGACGGTCAGCCAGATCGTCGATCACCATCAGTTTGCGGTAATGCGACTTCAGTGCAGTTTCCCAATGAGCATCGAGCGCATAGTGATCGACGATCAGCCAGTCAGGTATCAACTCGCCGAGAATGGCGGTGCATTCGGAGGCGTCGTTTTCCTGAGTGGAGCCAAGCCAGGCGGCATGTGCCAGTTGCGGCTCAGCGGTCGGCACATTGACGGCAATCAAGTTCACCCCAGCCGAGTCCGTGAGAGGCAAGGCATGGACCTGGAAGCCTTTGCTGCGGATATGTTCGATCAAATTGCCGGGATGTTCGCGGCAAATAAACCGGCATTCACCGCCTTGCAACTTGAGCGCAGTGGCCAGGGTCAGGCAACGCATGACGTGCCCCGTGCCCATTTGCAGTGAGGCGTCGACGCGGAAGACGACCTTCATTGTCTGCATCTTCACTGCGTTTCAGCCTGCATGGCCTTGAACAACCATTCGGCCCGCACCCAGTCTTCCGGCGTATCGATGTCCTGTACGCGGTGCCGCGGCAGAACTACGGGCATCGAGCCCGGGCTGAAGATCATCCGGCCTTGCAGCCAGGCATCGGCCCGGCCCCAGTAGAACTGCCCGGCGTCGTGCCAGGCGTCCTCAAGATCCTGAGAGCGGGTGTTGAAATGCTCCGAGCTGAACATTTCGACCCGACCCTCGGCATTCAGGCGAATCGCCCTCTGGATCGGGAAGGCGTAGCTGGTGACCGAAAAGGCGTAATCGCAGCCGGCATCGTTGAGGGTGCCAAAACCGCGGCGGATATCTTCAGGGCTGACGAAAGGGGCGGTGGCATACAGGCAGCAAGCGTGCTCGACGGGTTGACCGTGGGCATTGAACCATTCAATGGCGTGTCGAATAACCGGAATGGTGCCGGTATGGTCGTCGGACAGTTCCGTGGGGCGCATGAAGGGCACCGTAGCTCCGTAGTGACGAGCCACCTCGGCTATCTCTGGATCATCGGTGGAAACAATCACCTGATCGAAGCAGCCGCTTTGCAGTGCTGCTTCGATAGACCAGGCGATCATCGGCTTTGCGCAGAACAGCTTGATGTTCTTGCGCGGGATGCGCTTGCTGCCTCCGCGCGCAGGGATGATCGCCAGTTTCATTCCAGCACCGCTTTGCGCAGCGCGGTGATGACCTCATCCTGCTGCTCATCCGTCATGGTCTGGAACATCGGGATGCTGATGGCTTCCCGGTAGTAGATTTGCGCCTGCGGAAAGTCTTCAGGCTGGAAGCCCATGCGTTCATAGTGAGGCTGGGTGTGCACCGGGATGTAGTGAAGATTGACGCCGATACCCAGCTCACGCAGAGACTCAAAGACCTGGCGGTGAGTCTTCTGGATTTGATCCAGCTGCAGGCGGATAACGTACAGGTGCAGGCCGGAGTAGCTGTCCGGGTGCTGCCAGGGTGTGCTGACCGGCAGGCTGGCCAGTAGATCGTCGTAGCGGCGGGCCAGTTGATGGCGGCGAGCCACATACTGATCCAGGCGCTCCATCTGGGTAACCCCCAATGCGGCCTGCAGTTCGGTCATGCGGTAATTGAAGCCCAGATCAATCTGCTGGTAGTACCAGGGGCCATCGGCCTCGTGAGTCATCTGCGCCGGATCACGAGTGATGCCGTGGCTGCGCAGCAGGGCCATTTTGTTCGCCAGTTCGCCATCGTTGGTCAGTGCCATGCCGCCTTCGGCGGTGGTAATGATCTTCACGGGATGGAAACTGAATACGGTGATATCGCTGTAGCGGCAGTTGCCGATGAACTCGCCTTGGTACTTGCCACCAATGGCGTGGGAGGCATCTTCGATGATCTTGAAGCCGTAGCGCTGGGACAGTGCATGAATGGCCTGCATGTCGCATGGCTGGCCACACAAATGCACCGGCACTAGCACTTTGGGCAGCGTGCCCTCGAGTTCGGCCTGTGCCAGCTTGAGCGCGAGCGCTTGCGGGCAGAGGTTGTAGGTGCGCGGGTCGATATCGACAAAATCGACCTCGGCGCCGCAGTACAACGCACAGTTGGCCGAGGCTACGAAGGTGATCGGTGTGGTCCACAACCGATCGCCCGGGCCAAGCCCAAGGGCCAGGCAGGCAATGTGCAATGCCGAGGTGGCACTGTTCACGGCCAGGGCATGGCCGGCACCGACGTGCTGCGCGACATTTTGCTCGAAGCGAGGAACCATCGGTCCTTGGGTCAGGAAATCGGATTGCAGTACACCCACGACCGCATCGATATCGGTTTGGGTGATTTCTTGGCGGCCGTAGGGAATCATGTATCAGATGCTCCCGATCTTTTCGCGGTTGATGTCGATCCAGTTTTCCAGATCGGCGTCGCTCATCCACTCGCTGTTGTTATCGCTGGCGTAGACGAAGTCTTCCGGCACTCGAGTACCGTCCTTGATGCGCTTGGCGCAGGTGGCCCAGCCATTGATCGTCGGCAGAATCTTGAAGTGCTGAGGGTATTCGTAGGTGTAATAGGCGTCTTCGGCGCTGATCATCTGCTCGTGCAGTTTCTCGCCGGGACGGATACCGACGACTTGCTGCTCCGCCTCCGGGGCAACCACTCGAGCGAGATCTGTCACTTTCATGGAAGGGATTTTCTTCACATAAATCTCGCCGCCTTCCATGTCTTCAAAGGCATGCCAGACCAGCTTTACCGCTTCCTCGAGAGAGATCATGAAGCGCGTCATGCGCTCGTCGGTAATTGGCAGTACACCTTTGTTCTTGATCGACATGAAGAACGGGATTACCGAACCACGTGACCCCATGACGTTGCCATACCGGACCACGGCGAAACGTGAGTCATGAGCGCCCGAATAGGAGTTGCCTGCGACAAACATTTTGTCTGACGCCAGTTTGGTCGCGCCGTACAAGTTGATTGGGCTGCTGGCTTTATCGGTGGACAGGGCAACGGTGCGACGGACCTGTTTATCAATGCACGCGTCGATGAGGTTCATCGCCCCATTGATGTTGGTTTTCACACATTCAAACGGGTTGTACTCGGCAGTCGGTACAATTTTGGTTGCGGCGGCGTGCACCACATAGTCGACACCGTCCAGTGCCCGGTACAGGCGGTCCTTGTCACGCACATCGCCGATGAAAAAACGCACCCGCGAATCGCCTTCGAACTTCTTGGCCATGTCCCACTGTTTCATCTCGTCACGGGAGAAGATGATGATCTTTTTCGGATTGTATTTTGCCAGCGTCATGGGCACGAACGTGTTGCCGAAAGAGCCGGTGCCGCCAGTGACAAGAATAGTTTTGTTAGTAAGCATTTAACGAGTTCCTTTGAAAAGCGTTATAGGTGTAGATGAAATCGATCGGTACTGCGCCGGGGTCAAACGGATAAAAGCCAAACACTTCCACAACAGGATCAGCAAGAACGCGACACACAGGCCCAATGGCACCGCTTGCAAGGGCCAGTGTCTGGAAAAGAGCCAGGTTGTTGGAAGAAAGATCAGCAGGCTGGCTATATGGCTATGAATAATCGGCCGGTCGAGCCCCTGTGCATACAGTGCATAGTGCGGGACCATGCCCAGCGAATAGAGCAGAGTGATTAGCAGGGTCCAGGGAAACAGGCCCTTATGTTCAAGGTATAACGGCTTATTGAGCCAGATCAAAAGTGGATCAATGATCAATAGTGCAATTATCGCAAACGCACCTGAAAGCATCAGAGTCTGGAACAGTAATGCACGCAACTTAAGACGGAAAGAAACAGAGTCCTTGCTGTGATACGCACTGATCAGGCCGGGGTAGATAAAGGCGAATACGCCGGCGTCGAGAAATGACAAAAGCGCACTGCTGATTCCCATAAACAGCACATAAGCGCCCAGGGTTTCCAGGCTCGTCAGGTCCGCAAACCAGTAGCGATCCACTGTGAACAAACCGCGGATAGCCAGAGTGGCTACCAACAAGGGAATGGCGATTTTCAGGCCTTTGCCAATCCACTGCCAATCAACCTGCTTATGCCAACCGGAAACATTTAAATGCGTTAAGCGATAAATACCCAGCAACAGTGCTGCCAGGCTGCCGAGGGTCCAGCCGCCAAGCACAAAATCCAGATTGCGAGTATCAGGCTGAACAAACATGACTGAGGTAACGATCACCGCCCAAATACCAGAGCGGAGAAACAACATCACGCTAGCAAGCAATTGCTCCGAGATCGCTATCAGCAGGCGACTCAGTTCCTGCGTCAAATGCTCTAATACCAGCAATATAAAGAACCAGCCCGCGACACGCCAAGGCAGGAGTCCCTCTAGGAAAATCAAGCTCAGCAGCGGTAGGACAATAACGTAAAGTACCAGCGAAAGTGCGCCTTGGTCCTTGAGCAGCCCACCCCATTCGTGGCGTTCACGTTTAAGGATTTCCCGTGTGGTGAACGTGTAGAAGTCAAACCCCAGCAGATACAGTGCATAGCCGATAGTGACGGTGAGCAAACCGTAAAGGCCTAGTTCCGCCGGTTCGAGAAATTTCGCGAGAAAAAATATCAACAGAAACTTACTGGCGAGTGTTATGCCGCGCAGTGCGATATTAATAACGCGTGTGAAGCTTTGTTTCGGCATGAGTTGTTGTGTCTTTTATAGTTGACTAGCGGGGCGCTATGGCCAGGCTTAATGGGGTTTGCAAGGCTACTCATAAGGCCTTTTCGATAATCAATCTGTAGCAGTAACAACTATGGTTTGGACACGCTACCGCCCCAGGATTAGACGCTAGTCCCTGAGAGCGGTTTGAATTATCGATGACTCTGCATCTTGTGCTGCAGATGCAGAGCGTGCGGTGCTATGAATACGGTTAGTAGGTCTACGCGACTATCATCAGGGCTGTTGTGTAGCTTTAAACGTTCTCTGACTTATATTCGTAGTTGTAATAACCATAATCGCTATAGCCATATTTGGCTGAGGCACGTTTTTCAACGCCATTGAAAATCGCGCCTTTCAAATCAATGCCATTTTGCGCAAAGCGACGCATGGTCAATTCGATTTCACGAGCCGGGTTAAGTGCAAAACGCGCCACAATCAAGCTGGTGCCCGACTGGCGACCGACAATGGCTGCATCCGTCACCGCCAGCAATGGCGGGGTATCCAGAATCACCATGTCGTACTGGGCGCTGACTTGCTCCAGAAAGGCACTGAAGTTCGAGTGCATTAGCAGTTCTGAAGGATTGGGCGGTATTTGTCCGCGGCCGATAACGTCAAGGTGTTCGAATTCAGTTTTATTGATCGCGGTTGCGAGGTCGCAGCGCTTGACCAGTAAATCAGAAAGCCCGTTTTCAGCGGGGATTCCGAATACCTTATGCAGATACCCTTTGCGCATATCCACGTCGACCAGCAATACCCGTTGGCCGGTCTGAGCGATGACGGCGGCGAGGTTGGCGGAAATGAACGTTTTACCGACCTTGGGGCTCGGGCCGGAGATCATCAGGCGATTATTGCCGGCTTCGAGCATGGCGAAGTGCAGACTGGTGCGCAGGCTGCGCAATCCTTCCATGGCCAGGTCAGTGGGGTGACTGCTGGCCAGTATGGGCGCGGCCTTGTTGGCGCGGCCCCGGGCATGGGAGATTTTGCTTTCTTCAACTTTCTGCAGCGTGCTGAAAGGAATAGATGCATACACCGGCAAACCCAGCTGTTCAATTTGATCCGGATTTTCCACGCCGCGGTTAAGGGCCTTGCGAAAAAGCACCAATGCAATCGCCAGGAGAGTCCCGAGTAGGGTAGCGATGAGCACGATCAGGACCTTCTTCGGTTTAACCGGCTTGCGCATATCCACATCGGCGGTATCGATCAAGCGCACGTTGCCTACGGTGCCGGCACGCATCACATCCAGTTCCTGGGATTTATTCAGGAGCTGGGTATAAATTTCGGTGCTGACTTTTACATCGCGGGTGAGGCTAAGGAGTTCTTGCTGTGTTGAAGGCAGGCCCTCGACTTTTTTGGCCAAGCCATGCTGCTTGCCTGTGAGCTCGGCTAATTGGCTGAGCAAGGCCCGATAGGCAGGATGCTGAGGGGTAAACTTGCGATCCATTTCCGCTTGCTGCAACTTCAGTGCGGAGATGCTGGTGTCAAGCGCCACGATCTGATCGAGAATGGCTTTGGCTTCCAGGCTGATATCGATGGATTTGCTACGAATCTGATACTTGTTCAGGGCGTTTTCGGCTTTCTCCAGATCTTGACGGACTTGAGGCAGTTGATCTTTTAGAAACTCCAGGCTTTGAGCGGCTTCGGCCGACGTCCGCTCAACATTTTGTCGTACATAGAGCCGGGCGATCTCATTGAGGATTTGAATGGCGTCAGCCGGGACAGTGCTATCAAGAGAAAGCCCAATCATGCCGGACTCTTTACCACGTTCTGTTACATCAAGCGCCTTTTGGTACTGCAAGATACTGGTCAGGCGTGGGTCACGCACAACGCTGAACGTGGTGCCAGGATTAGCCTGCAACATTTCGACCTGCAGTTTGATGCCGTCCTGGTCATAGGCTTGACCCACTTGGCTTTGAACCAGGACATTGTCGTCTTCATCCAGCAACCTGAAGTGGCCGTTTTCACCGCTGACCAGCGTCAGTTCCTTACTCAGGAGCTCTTGTGGGAGCTCGAGCTGAAATACTTTCAGCTTTTCACCACCCCAGGCAAAGCTGCTCATGCCGAACCATGGCGTCGCGACCGTATTAACAGTGTCTGGTTTAAACCGACGAGCAATAAAGTCGCCGATCACCGGAAAATGGTTAGGCTCGACGGTAAGATCGAGTGTTAAATTATCAACCACCTTGCCGATGATTGCGCGCGACTTGATTAGTTCAATTTCTGTGGCGGAAGGTGACTCTTTACCCAGCATGCTGTTGATATCAGAGAAACCGAGCATGTCATTTTTTTTTGCCTCCACCTGTATCAAGGCAGTCGCTTGATAAACAGGAGTGGCCAATACCGCATATGCAGTTCCAACGGCCATAAAGGCAACAGTGATCCCGCCAATCAACCATTTATGATCGACCACTGTCCCGAGTAGACCCATCAAGTCGATTTCATCATTATCGTCATGCGAGGTTAATGTTGGAGCTTGCTGCATAAGTGGGTTCTTTTTTAACAGATATTCGAGGAATGGTTTAGCGCGCGAGACGCCGTGCCCAGGCGTTTACTGCTTCTTCAATCAACGCGTATGCGTGCACAAAGGCCGGTTTGCCTTGACGGTAGGGGTCGTTGATTTCGCGGTCGTTCTGCCACTTGCCCAGCAAGAAGACCTTTCCGCGCGCTTCAGGCGCAAGCTTGAGAACACGGTCTATGTGGTGCTGCTCCATCACCAGAATCAGATCCGATTCGCTGATGGCGGCGGGGGTCAATTGATTGGCTTTGTGGTCTTTTGGCAGATGGCCATGCTCCTCCAGTACGACCCGGGCAGTGGGTTCGATGGGGCTGTCTTCAAGCGCGTGAAGACCCGCGGAGCTAACTTCGATGTCGGATGGATTAAGTGCGTCTCGCAACAAATTCTCTGCAGTAGGACTGCGGCAAATGTTGCCAATGCAAACGATTAAAATCTTTTTAAACAAGGCAACCTCCATTGTCGCGTCAACTATTTGCAATAGTGTCGAAAATCATAACTGTGAAATTGCGAAGACTTCAACCTTTAAATGCCGAGCGGTGATAGGGCGCTGCACTTAAAAAACTATCCATTGATTAATGCGGACAAAAAATAACATTTTCAGCTCCATGCAGACAAAAAATAACATTTCTTGATTGTATGCAGACAAAAAATAACATTTTCGGATTTTCTTGTGCCGGTCGTTATAAGGTTGTTTTTATAGTTAAGAGCCCGAAACCGCGAGCGCAAGAGTCTTGCCCAACGTTCAGGGTTTTCTAACATTTGATCGTTGGTTACAGGTTTTGGGTGTTTTGAATAGGTGAAGCTTTCATGATTCGCCTATTCCTTTCCCCTCGGTTGGTTACGGTACTGGCTAGTTGCCCGGCCCGTAAGGCTGTGCCCAAGGAAATTCTGCTGGTGGTTAACAAGTCGCTGATCCAGTACATCTGGCTTTGAAAATGTAAACCCGACGATGTCGTAAGCAGGCGTTATCCGAATGCGCTGACCAGAGCAGTGCCGGGACTGTTTTTTTGTATGGGCGAAGCCATGATGAGTAATTCGAAGTTTAAGGTAGATGAAGCAGAAGGGGCTCACTGTGTTCGCCCATAATGGAACAGCTGTTCGAATCAGCGAGCGTGAGAACCTCACCGCTAGCGCCTGGTATTTGGTCCAGTGCAAGGCGAGCCAGGACGAGCGGGCGGTGACCCATCTGGTGAACCAGGGATATACCTGCTTTCGCCCCACGCACCGGCGCGAGCGTGTTGTACAGGGGCGGCGGCGGATTGTTTGCGAATCGCTGTTTCCAGGTTACCTGTTTATTCAGCTCGGTTCGGATGATAACTGGGCGCCCTTGCGTTCTACCCGCGGCGTATCGCGAGTCGTCAGTTTTGGAGGCAAGCCGCTTCCTGTGGAAGATGCCTTGATCGCAGAACTTCGCGAGCACGATAGCGGAGCTCCGGTGGAGGTTCGGTTTGCCTGCGGAGAACGGGTGCGTATCAACGAGGGGCCGTTTGTCGAATTGGAAGCCATCTTCCTGGCGATGGAGGGAGAAGAGCGAGTGGTGCTGCTGATGAAGCTCCTGCAACGTGAGCAGAAAATCACGATGCCCTTGGCTGGGGTGAGTAAGCGTTGAGAAGCGCTGTGTTCCGGCACCTGCTGGAAAAACACCCGTTGGCCGCAAAAATCCTGGCCGTGATCAATGGTTATTTGCAAAAAAAGGTTTTCCCTTCGCCAGGGGACGATCATCGATACCACTCTCCCTCATTGGAGCTTCGATGTTAAAGGGAACTATCGATGTTACTGACTAAACCCGAGCAGGACCTCAAGCGTGACCTTCAGGGCATCGCTTCAGACCTGAAGTGGTCTGCGGTGGAACTGCTGCGGATTGCCGAACGTCTGGGTATGGCCGGGAATGACGCAGATGCTCAGGCTGTGCTGCGCATGACGGCGGTGTTGCGTGCGGGCGAAAACAAACTGGATGTCTATGCTGAAGAGGTGAGGTCTGGGCGGTTTGGCTGTCTGGCGTCGAGCGGTGAGCGTCTTGAAGCGCTTGGGCATCGCAGCCTGTGAGTCGAGCGCCTGCCTGCGCAGGACGGCGCAGCGACGCCAGTGCTTGAGTTGAACGACAGTGTCACGGGTAAGGAGATTGCCATGTCAGCCATTTTAAAACTGGCAACGGGACTGGTTGTGTTGTTCGTGCTGGCACTGTTGGCTGTTGCGGCTGCTGGCTGGAACACCAAGGTGATGAGCTCGCTGGAGGGACGATCTAACGGGCTGAAGCATTGCCCGGAAAGCTCCACCGCAGCCTCCGCGGATTCTTTCGCCAGAACGCGACCGTCATGCGGTTCAGATCAGATGGCATCCAGCATTTGAAGGTGTTGCAGGTATGAGGTTGGTGGAAATCGCGCAGTACGGAGGCATCTCAGTGATGATTCCCGCGGCTTTGGTTGTTGCGGGTTGGCTTTGCGTGTCCAGGTCAAGAAAGTCGGCACTGCTATGGGGCGTGATTTTGCTCCTTGCCTACCTCATTGTTGGCGCGAGCAAGATCCTGTTCAAAGGCTGGGGCATTGGCTGGCAAAGCCTGGATATCGCGGTCATTAGCGGTCATGCGACGAATTTCAGCCTGGTCGTGCCGGTCATGCTGAGTCTGCTTGCCGGGCAGATACAATCACGGTTTCGATGGCCGGCAGCCGGTTTGGGCCTGGTGGTCAGCTGGTGGTTCACGGTTAATTGTGTAGCCCCGTATGTACACCCGCTGTCAGAAGCCATTGCAGGCGGGCTGCTCGGATCTTCCGCCGCCTGTGCATTCCTTTATTTCACCAGGAATGTCGATGTCAGGAGCATTCACTCTGCGGCATTGGTGGGTGGTCTGCTTTTTATCGGCTTTTGTTCAACGCTCGAGAAGTATTCAGCGGAAACGACGCTGGGTCATATTGCCGTATCGCTTTCTGGAGAGGAAAAAGCCTTTCGTCAGCCCTCTTGGCGCGTGCTGCCAAACCGGTCATAGGGTCTGACGTTCAGCCCTTGACCTTCACTCCTGTCGCCCCCTTTGCTGAACGGGTGCCACACTGATACTCATCGGATGTCATCAGGAGGTTGCAATGCGAACGCTCGATCTGGCAGGCGTATCCGTCCCGGTCATCGGCCAGGGGACCTGGCGCATGGGTGAGGATCCGCACCAGCGCGCTACTGAAGTGGCTGCGTTGCGATCAGGCATTGAACTGGGCATGACGCTGATCGACACCGCGGAAATGTACGCCGAGGGCGGCGCTGAAGACGTCGTCGGTGAAGCGATCCGTGGTCAGCGTGATCGGGTGTTTCTGGTCAGTAAGGTCTACCCGCACAATGCCAGTCGCAAAGGCATCCCCCTGGCGTGTGAGAGGAGTCTGAGGCGTCTGGGCATTGACTATCTCGATGTGTACCTGCTGCATTGGCGCGGTGAATATCCGCTTGAAGAAACGGTCGAGGCCTTCGAGCGCTTGCGCGAGGCGGGCAAGATCGGACGTTGGGGTGTCTCCAATTTCGACCTGGCGGACCTGCAAGAGCTGGCTTCTGCGGCCTGTGCAACCAATCAGGTGCTCTACAACATCGAAGAGCGTGGCATCGAGTTTGATCTGTTGCCCTGGGGGCAGCAGCATCATCTGCCGCTAATGGCGTACTGCCCGATCTCCCAGGGGGGAGAACTGCTCAACAGTCCGACGCTCAAGCATATCGCCAACCTTCATGGCGTGACTCCGGCGCAAGTGGCGCTGGCCTGGGTGCTGCGTCAGGACGGGGTCATCGCCATCCCCAAAGCCGTCAAGCCCGAGCATGTCCGGCTCAATGCTGCTGCGGCGACATTGAAACTGGACACCGAGGACTTGCAGGCGATTGACCGGGTGTTCTGCGCTCCAAAGCGTAAGCACCCACTGGCAATGGTTTGAACCCATGCATGATGCCTGAGGTGAGTGTACTGATATGAACAGCACCGACCAGGATGATCCCTTTCACCTGCAGCGCTTTGTCCAGGCGCAGGACCCGGTTTTTGATCGAGTACAGGCCGAGCTGCGCAGCGGGCACAAGCGCAGCCACTGGATGTGGTTTGTCTTCCCGCAATACGCTGGCCTGGGGCACAGCGAGGTGTCCCGGCTTTTCGCCATCAGCTCCCTTGAGGAGGCCGCGGCGTATCTGCGTCATCCGCTGCTTGGTCCGCGCCTGGAAGCCTGTACCCGACTGGTTACGCAACTTCAGGGAACATCCATCCGGTTGATATTCGGGACTCCGGATCACCTGAAATTTCACTCTTGCATGACCCTTTTCGAGCTTGTCGCTGCCGACGGCAATATTTTTCGTACAGCGCTTGAGCAGTATTTCGATGGTCAACCCGATCAGCTCACGTTGTCGCTGATATAAAAATCGATTTCATTGCCTTTCAGGCTTTGGTTATCAGTTGTCATCCACAGCGAAGCGGATGAGTTTGTCCTATCCTCAAAACTGACGAGAAATCCTTAAGGACAGGAGGTAGGTATGGCCACTGAAAACAAACCCCGAGAGCCAAATGATCCGTCCATGGAAGAGGATGAAGAAGAAGCTACAGAGGAGGAAAATCCGCCGCCGCAAACCTGGAAGCATCCAGACGATGGTAAAAGCCTGTCGGAACTGGATGAAGAGCGGCCACTCAAGCCCTGATGCCCGGCAAAAAAGCCCTGTCACTGTGCGTAATGCCAGTCAGTTAAGGAGTTTGCGGCTCCGCACATTCCCCGTAGCAGCTGCCGCCAGGCTGCGTTCGGCTGCGTAGCAGTCGCAAATCATGCCGCCACGGTTAACCAGTAACACTGCAGTGCCTGATTTCACGACCGCTACGTCCGAGTGCGGCCCAGACCGAACGCAGCCTTCGGCAGCTGCTACGGACCGCAAAAAAGCTTAACTGACTGGCATTAGTCACTGTGCGGGGCTTTTTCGTCTAGTTGATGCAGGTACGGCTCGCGGTGACATACTGAAAATCCGAGCAGGCCGGGAGGTTGCCATGAGATATCAATCGATAACGGAAGAGCAGTGGGCCACGGTCACATCCGCCGCGCAAGATGCCCGACAGCTTGAAAACTATGCGGTCGGGTTGACGAGGAGGCTCAAGGCGCTTTTCGATGACGAGCACTCCAAAAATAGTTGGGGGGTGACCTTTGAGATACTTGAGGACGGTACTTCGTGGCGTATTGAGTCGCCGTTCGGTGTGGCTAGAGCCCGGCTCGGGATTTTCACCAGTGAAGCCGGGATGTACGGGAAATATGCCATAGAAAGACAGCACAAAAACCCTGAGGATCAGCCGATCTGGTTGCCGGTATGGGCCCTTCATCTCACGCTGCAAGGCATGGTCCACCCTGGTGAAGAGGGTGGAGAGCCGATCAACCTCAGGACTTCTTCTTTAACCCATTCGGACGATGCAATCGTGCATTTGGGCCTGTCCTTGCTCTATGCGTTAGGACAGGAGTAGGGCTGAACAATCAAGACCGGCTACCCGGGATGTGGGCTTTATTGTCGGCAGGATTTTAAAAGGATCCCGTCAGTGCGTTGCCTGCTACGCCATAAGGCACTCGTGGTACACCCGGCAGGCGACTTTCCAGCACCTGGGTCAACGATTCTCCAGGATTGAGGTATTCATCGCCGAAATCGGCGCCCAGCAGGTTGGGATGGGTGATGACCTCAAGCACGCCGCTGCTCGGTGGTGGCGCATTACGCAGATCGGCCGGGGTGCAGACATGGTCGGCGGTGGTACCGGCGAGGCTGCGAAGACGCCGGTTGAGCAAGGTCTTGAACAGGCGTTTACCGGGCCCGATATTTTGCCCGAGGTTGCGTGCCAGGCGTATCGCGACACCTTGGCTTGCGGCAAAGCGCGCAACGATTTCGCCGATGGGCCAGATATTGTGCACGTGCTGGTGGGAGTCCAGGTGACTGGGTTGCAGGCCCAGCTCCAGACAGCGTTGCCATTGCGCCTCCAGCTCTTGCAGCACGGCCTCGCGGGCGGAGCGGGTAAGCCACAGGCTGCGGCGAGACAGGTCCAGGTCGAACTCACCACTTTCGGTGCAGAAGATCGGTTGTTCGAGTATGGCTTCGCTGAGCGGACGGCCATAGGTGAGGTTGAAGTGCAGGCCGATTCGCCCCAGCAGCAAGGGGTGTTGCGCCATGGAGCAGGCGGCGGCAAACGCCGGCATGTTGGCCATCGCGGTGGCGGAGCTGATCAATCCGGTCTGGAAGGCCCGCAGGATCACCGCGTTCTCGCATTCGCTGAGTCCGAAATCGTCAGCGTTGACTATGACGTGCTGAGGCATCGTAGCCCTCCTGTGTGGTTGGGGTACTCGTGTCACGCTTGTCGGGCGCCGCCGCACGTTTGGCCCGCAGCTTTTTCAGATGCGGTTTGAGTGTTTGCCAAAGGCGCAGGGCCAGGCCCATACAGAGGCCGCCGGGACGCCAGGAGTAGAAACTCCAGCGCCAATGTTCCACTTCTCCGGTCATGCGTTCATGCAGTTGGTGGCTGGAATTTTCCAGACTGACCCGAGACGCGTCGACCCATTGCCAGCCTTCGTCCAGCCCCCAGCGAATCCACTCATCGAGCAACACCCGGCCGCTGCCCAGATCGGCGTACTGCGGCAGGAACGCCAGGTTGTAGTCATAGAGCCGACCTTGTTCCAGCAACCCGAGACGGTAACTGATACAACGCCCATCGAGCTCCAGAGCCACTACCCGCACCATGCCTTGGGCGGCGAGGGCGGTAAAGGCCCCGTCCATCCATTGTCGGTGCCGGGCGTCGGAGAAAATCCCGACCCCTTCGTCGCCCTTCCAGCTGACCGCCTCGACCTCGCTAATGATCGCAAGCAATGGCCCCATGCTCGTGGCATCGGGTGAAAACCGTCGCACCACGGCACCACAGGCGGCGATCCGCTTGTGCGCCCGACGCAGTTTGTAGCGCGTATCGCCGCAGACCTCCTGGCGGTCGGTTTCGCTGATCCGGTGCATGGGCGCCCGGCAACTGAGGCGCTGTTCGCCGGTAGAACTCAGGTACCTCCACTGCGCCAGGATATTGGTCCGGCCTTCGGTTTCAGTCAGCTCGTTAAGTTGTAGCAGAGCGTGCGGCAGTCGGTGGCGAATTTCTCGCAGCGCTTGCCGCGCGCTGTCGGCTTGCAGGGTGGCGAGCAGGGCGATACGGTCGCTGAGGGGGAAGCCCAAGTGGTGCAACACCCGAAACGGCAGCCCGGCGAAGCGCTCGCGGGACGCCACCAGCGGCAGGCACAAACACAATTCCCCGGCCTGCCACGCCAGCAGCACATGCAGGCGCTCGTCGGTTCGCAGTGCACGCTCGGCCGGGCACAGCCAGGCCAGTGTGTTGAACGGCGTACGCTCCGCAATCCGTTTTCGCAAGGCCTCGTAGGCCGCGGCCGGGAAGTCCGCGGCGCATAGCGAGGTGCACCACTGGAAATGCACCGACATGGCGATCAGACCGCAGGCGCTGCGACGGTGGGCGTTCCGGGTTTGCGCAAAGCGTCCAGTCGCGAACCGCTGTAGCGGGTTTCGCGGAACAGGCGCCAGCGCCCGAACAGGCCATACACATGCATGACCCGGCCTTGCTCTTGATACCCCATGCGGATGTGCAGCTTGAGGGCCGCGATGTTATGGGTTTCGCAAACATCCACTACCTTGGTATAGCCCTTTGCTTGCATGACTTTCCACAGGTCGAGCTGGAAATCCACTGAGAGGGTAGTGCCCCAGTAGGCGCGGATCTGTTCGCCGCCGAACTCGAAAAACTCACCTTCCTTCACCGGGAACATGCAGCCGTAATAGTGATGATCATAGTAGTCGCCATTGCTGCCCCAAATGAAGGCGACCGCGTTGCCCTGGTCGTCCAGGTACATGTGCCCGGTGTGGCCCTCGTCAGCCAGTTCGGCCATGGTTTGCACACGGTCGCCGAAGTGTTTGGCAAAGGCCATGGCATTCTGCGCAGTGATGGTTTCCAGGCGTAGCGGTGAGTAGGGTCTTAGCTTGTGCGGCGCGATCGGGCTGACCAGATCGCGCTCCATCCACAGCAGTTCCCAATGGAAAAACACATAGCGTTTCCACAGCGTGTTGAGGGTGTGACGCAGGCCTTTTTGTCGGATTCGTTCACCGAGTTTGTGCAATGCACTCATGTTGCCTCCTGATGGAGCTGGCCGTGTGAAAGGGCAGTGACGACGGGACTAGGCAAGGCGCGGCGATGCCAGCGCGGCAAAACATTCGGGTTCATGAGGCGCTCCAGCTCAGGACGAACAGTGTTTCGCCGGGCAGCTCGAAGCTGACCCGGCCTTCCTGACAGTGAAACGCTGCCGGCCGGCTCTTGCTGTCGGCGCCGAAATACACCAGCGCGCCCGATGACAACGGGCACGACGCTTCTACGCCCTGCAGGCTGACATGTTGCAGACGCGAGGCCTTGTTGACGCCCAGCAGGCTGCGTTGTTGACCGGTGGTCATGGCCAGCACGTCAACCTCGAAGGCGTCGTTGTCCAGGCGCAGGACCTTTTCCAGCCAGTGCCCGGCGATGAACTGTTGGGCGAGGCCCACTGGTTTGAGTTCGAAGCGGTCGTCGCCGAGCACCCGCAGCATGCCCTTGGGGTAGTTCGTCTCGTCGTCGACCTGGAACCAGTTGAGCATGTCGAGCAGACCATCCTGGGCCGAGTTGATGACCACCGAGGCCCACCACAGCGAAGCAAAATGGGTTTCCTGATCGTAAGGGCTGAGGCTCGAGCCGCTGGACATGTTGGTCTGATCCAGTAGCAGTGCCTTGCGCGGCCGGCCGTGCGAATCGAGCCCGACCAGTTCGGCGGCCCGGCGCACGCTGTCGCGGTAGACGCGGGTGGCCAGCAGGTCGCGGATCATCCATTCGTGCCAGGCCAGGGCATCGATCTTCTCGCCCGACTCGCTCAGCAGCTGCCGCGCCCAGTCGATGCCGCGCCGATCGGCGGCACTTTCGGCAAACGGCCCGTTGATCAGCCGTGAGCTGGCGGGCATGGCGATGCGTACGCCGGCCTTGAAGTTACCGGGGTCGTTGCGCACCTGCCGCACCATGCTGTTAAAGAGGCTCTGATAGCTGGCAAAATCGTTGTAGTTGAGGTTCGGTTCATCGGCGAAGGCAATGTAGTGCACGCCTTTGCCGCCCAGGGCGCGGGTCGCGGCGAGCCAGGCGTCGAGGCCGGCGTTGCTGACCACGTCGGCGCGCAGGTCGGCCCTGCGTTGCGTGCCGGCGAGCAAGGTGATGTCCTGGTTGATCCTGAAACGGTCCTGGTACAGCCGACGGAAGCGATCCTCGTAGTGCGGGTCGGTGTTCAGTTTGTCGACGAAGCTGTAGTAGGTGCCCGCCCGGGGCTTGAGTGCATCGAGCACCGGGTAGCTCGATTCCGGCGGCACTGCGTAGGGCAGGGCGGTTCCCAGATTCGGAGTCGGGCCCAGCACCTCAGGGTGCAGAGTGAGCCGGGCCTGGCCAGCGTCCTGACGCAACGGCTTGAGTTGCTGCACCTGCTGGGCGAACAGGTTGGCCGTACCGTCCAGCCAGAACGCCACTTTGCCGCTGCCTTGCAGGCGCAGGCGCCAGACCTGTTCGACGCTGGCGCTCGGCAGTTCGACCTGATCGAACTGCCAGTACGCGGGGTAAGGGTTGAGTGTCAGCCGGATCTGCTTGCCATCGGCCACCCGTTGCGCCTGCAGGGCGCCGACGCCACCGTGGAATTTTCCGGCAAGTATCGCTTTTTCACCGGCAGCGACCTTGAAATACAGCTCGTCACCGTCCCGGGTTTCGGCGCTGAAGTGAACCTTGGCCGGGGCGAACAGGGCCACCGTACGGTCGTCATGTTCAATTCGATAGCGGCGGAAACTGTAGCCCGGGATCTCCAGTCGATAGCTGGTGACGCTGGGAGGCAATGGCCAGCTCTGACGACCGCTGCTTTCACTGGCGGCGATCAGGCGTTCGCCGTGCAATTGTCCCCGACCGTCCAGCAGGTACAGGTGTTCTTCGTTGGCGTCGGCCTGCCAGGCCGGCACCCAACTGACGCTCAAGGTATCGGCTTTGTCCGGTTGCAGGTAAAGGCTGCCGTCGCGAATATCGGCCCAGCGCATGGGCGCGGCGTGCGCGCTCAGGCCCGGGTTCAGACTCAGACCCAGGCTCAACAGCAGCGCCAGGCGTTTCATGCGGACTTCCTCAGTAACATCTCGCGCACCGGCAGCAGATCGCTGGGCAAGATAATCAGGGTTTGCCACACCGGCACACCGCTCAGCCGGCAGTACAGAATCAGCAAGGCGAGGGTCACGGCCAGATAAGCGATGGACGAGGCCAGGGCGGCGCCGACGATTCCATAGGGTGCAATCAGTAGCAGATTCAACGCGAGGTTGAGTACCGCGGCCAGGCCCATCCACAGCGAGATACTCCCCGGGCGATTTTTGCCCAGCAGGTCCAGACGCAGGATGCTGGCATAGCACAGACCCAGCAGGCCGGGCAGTAGGGCCAGTAGCGCCGGATAGGCAGGCTGGTAGGCCACACCAAACAGCGTCACGATCAACCACTCGCCGATCAGCGCCATGCTCAGGCAGGCGCAGATCATTACCGTGGCGGTCAGGCGCAGGGCCAGTGGCGTCAGGCGTTCGATTCCCTGTTCCTGTTGCAACAGGCGCTTCATCAGCGGCGTGGTCACAGCTTCCGGGACTATCAGCAGCAGCTCGGCGGCCGCACTGGCCATGGCGTAATGGCCCAGGGCGGTGGTGCCGAGGATGGCGCTGATGAACAGGTAATCCGAGCGCAGAATCACCTGCTGAAACAGCAGGTCCGGATGGCTCTTGGCGCTGTAGTGCAACAGTTCCTTTTGCCCGGTACGGTCCCATTGCAACGTCAGTGGTTGATTGCGTCCCAGCCAGAACCAGCCAACCAGCACGACCAGACTGATGCCCGCCAGCCAGCTGATCAACGCCGCTTCCAGCGCCGCGCCTTTCCACATCCAGAACAATGCAAGAAACAGCACCAGCGGCGCCAGCGACTCGATCAGCCGCAGTGCGTTGAACGCCACCACACCGCCGCAGGCATTGTGCAGGGTCAGCAGGCCACTCTTGAGTACGGTCAAAGGCACCGCCAGCAGCAACAACCAGGCGAGTAGTCCAAGCTGCGCGGTAACCTCAAGGCTAGTCCCGAGTTCGCGCAACAGGGCAACGCTGATCAAGGTCAGCAGGCCTGCGAGCACGCAACCGAATACCAGCACTTGGCTGAGCAGCAGGCCCATCGAACGCTGTTGCGCCGCCTGATAGCCAACCGCTGAATTCAGCCCGCCGCTGGTGGCGGCGCTGATCAGCTCCGGCAAGGTGCTGAGCAGGGCGAACAGGCCGCGCTCGCTGGGGCCGAGAATGCGCGCCAGCAGCACGTTGCGCAGCAGGCGCAGGGCGATCATCGCCAACCGTGTGCCCACGCTCAGCACCAGGTGGCGCACATAATGATTGCGGCTCATGTGTGGCCGCCCCGGCTGATGCGCCAGGCCAGCAGCGAAGGGCGGCTGGCGTTGCGCTGGCTGACGCCGATGCGCGGCAGTGCCATCGGGTCGCCCTTGCCGCGATAGATGCCGGCGCTGGTGCTCAGGGCGTAGGTATAGCGGTGCACGGCAAGGCGTTGGCGGACACGCAGGTCATGGTCGCCATTGGGGTAGCAATAGACCGGCAGGGGATGCAGACAACCCTGCAGCAAGGCGTCGTGGCTGCGGCTCAGTTCCTGGTCCAGGTGAATGTCATCGAGCCCGGTGAGGATCGAGTGGCTGGCGCCGTGTGGACCGAAGCGGATCAACCCGGATTTTTCCAGGGTGCGCACCTGCTGCCAATCCAGTGCCTGGGGCAGCGACTCCCTTGGGCAATTGTCGGTGAGGGTGTCGAGGTCCTGCAGCGACAGGCCTTTGAGACTATCCAGGTAATTGGCCAGGGCCAGGCTGCGCTGTTGTTCGTTGCCGTTGCGCAAGAAAACAGGTGGCAGCGGCCGGCCGATCCGCTCCAGGTGTTCGATGATCCGTTGACGCGGGGCGCAGCCATAGATGCCCCACAAGGTTTCACCCAGGCTTTCCCACCAGAAGCGCTGGTGACTGCCAATGAAGTCGGTGGACAGAAAGATACTCGCCGGCACCTGGTGCTGCAGCAGCAGCGGAAAGGCATTCAAGGCATTGTCACGCCAGCCGTCATCGAAGGTCAGGGCGACTTTCGGGCGCGCCGATGGGGCTGGATGGGCGTCGGCTTGCAGCAGCTCCATCAGGGGCACGCAGTCGAAATGGTGCTTGAGCCAGTGCAGCAGTTGTTCGAAGGCGTGTGGGCCGATACACAGCTCATTGCGATGAGGCAGCTCGGCACTACGGTCGTCGGCGAGCACCCGATGCAACATCAGGATCACCCCCGCACCGCGCAGCTGGCTGCGTCCCAACGGCGAGTTGAGGTACAGCCAGCCACGGGTGCGCTTGAACATTTGCTTGATCGACATGGCGCGACACTCTTATCGATTCTGCTCGGGACTCCATTGGCTATAACGCTGGCCACGCAGAAACTGCCACAGACCGACACTCATCCCGGCGAGGGTCACCAGTACAAAGGCGGCGAGGCGAAAGGGTTTGGGTAGACGGTGCTGCACGTCGAGCAGACCGGCGATGGCTATCGCGTAGCCCAGCAGTTGGGCGATCAACGCCAGGTTGTAGACCCCGTGGACGCCCCACAGCCAGAGACTGCTCAGCAACAGTGGCACCAGCAGTACCGGCGCCAACCGGCGAATGAATTTGTGGCTGATCAACGCCAGCGCATACAGGCCGTGACGCAACGGATTGAGCAGTTCACTGCGCTGCGCGAGGCTTTGCAGGCCACCGACGGTCACCCGCTGGCGGCGGCGAAATTGTTTGTCGGCTTCATCCACGCCCTGGTCGATCACCTTGGCTGATTCGACATAAACGATACGTTTGCCGGCCACTGGCGCGCAGGTGCTGAGAAAGAAGTCATCGCTGACTTGCGCCGGTATGACCTGGAACAACTCGCGGCGCAGGGCGAGCAGGGCACCGTCGGCGGATACCATGCAGCCGGTCCGGTTTTCCACCCGACGCAGCCAACCCTCGTAGTGGCGGTAGAGGCTGTCTCCCAGGCTCAGGCCTTTACCTGTAATGGGAATCAGCATGTGCCCGGCGCAGGCACCGACCTGCGGATCGTTCAGCGGCTCCAGCAATTGGCCGAGGGTATCGGTTGACCACTGATTGTCGGCGTCGGTGAACACCAGGATGTCGCCGGTGCTGAGCGCGACGGCGGCATTCAGTGTGGCGGCTTTGCCCTGGCGTGGCAGGTCGAGTACCTGGATGCGCGGGTCGATCACCCGTTGCGCGCACGCCACGGTGTCGTCGCTGGAGCCATCACTGGCGAGGATGATCTGCAGCGTCCGCGCCGAGTAATCCTGAGCGAGCAAGGTCCGTAATTTCTCCTCGACATGCGGGGATTCGTTGTGCGCGGCGATGACGACGCTCACCGACAAGGGTTCAGCCGCCGGGTAGTGACGCCTGGTAAAGCACGGCGCCAGGATTGTCAGCATCACTGGGTAACCCAGATAGGCGTACAACGGTAACAGCAGGCACAACCAGAAAATGAACTCAGCCACGCGCAGGTCTCCTGGCTTTCCAATGACAAAGACTGAGGACGAAGGCGGCTCCGGCCAGGTGCAGGCGGAACCAATGCAGACCCCAGAGTTGCAGGGTCAGACCGGGGGCAAGGTGTTTCAGACTTTGGCGCAGGCTCAGCGCCAGCGCCGGCAGGCTGGTCATCAGCAACAGGGACAGGGCCAGATGAGGCCGGCCGTCCAGCAATGCCGAGATCGTCAGACCGTCCAGTAACCAGGCGCCCATCGACAGCAACGGGAAGCGCAGCAAGCGCAGACTGACGCCGTTGCTGTGCAGCAGCTGCAGGTGGCTACCCTGGCGCCACAGCTCTTTGCCCAACCACTCGCGCCAGCTGCCTTCATAGCCCCAATGCAGGGCGACACACTCATTGACGCTCACTAATCGGGCGCCGGCCCGGCTCAGGCGCATTGTCAGGTCCTTGTCTTCAGCCGTGCGCAGGCTCTCGTCGAAGCCGCCGACCCGTGCGAACCACTCCTCCCGCAGCAGTAGATTGGCCGTCGGCAGCCATTGCACCGCACGCATGGTTTGGCTGCCGGATCGCAACAAGCGGCGCTGCCAGGCGCGGGCGAACCATGGCGCTTGAGCGGGGGCGTGAAGCTCCAGCGCGAGGACATCGGCCCGACCACCGGCCTCAAGTTCAAGCAGCAGCGAGAGCCAGTTCTGCGGCATTTCAATGTCGGCATCGAGGAAAGCCAGCCATTCCCCACGCGCGTTGGCGGCACCGTGATTGCGCAACGCACCGATGTTTACGCCGGGCAGAAACAACACCTGAGCGCCCAGTTCGCGGGCGATCTGCGGGCCCTGATCCTGCGAGCCGTTATCGACCACCACCAGCTCGCACTCAAGGTCCGCGATCTGGGCCGACAGGCGCGCGGCCTGCAGGGTACGGCCGATGTGCCGGGCCTCGTTGTACATCGGGATGATGATGCTGATGAGGGTCATGTTTGCGGCTCCGGCAGCGGGCTTTGTTCAGCCTTCAGGCGTAGCACGCTGGAGAGCGCGAGCATGATCCACAGGTATTTCTGGTTCGGCGTGCTGAGGAACATCAAGAACAGCGTCAGCGACAGCAGGCTCATGGCCAGGTGCGTGACCATGTCCGCTTGCTCCCGGTTATCTCGCAGTAACCAGGCGCGGCGGGCACGCAGCATGTTGTACAAGCCCATGCCGAGCATGCCGATGAACAACAGCCCCGCGGGGATGCCAATCTCGCTGAAAATCTCCAGGTAGGTGTTGTGGGCGCGCCGGTACAGGTCACCGGCCTTGCGGTTGGTCGAGAACGCCTTGGCGTAGCCGGTGGTTGCGTAATGCCGCGGGAAGGTTCCGGGGCCGGAGCCGAGCAGCGGGTGTTCGCCGATCATCCGGGAGCCGACCACGATGTACGAAGCGCGGCGTCCCAAAGACTCATCGTTGTGGCCGCTGGCGCCGGCGGTGAGCACGCTGAGCGACTGGATGCGCGCGATGTAGCCCGCCGGCAACGCGTAGATCGCCAAGGGAATGAGGATCGCCAGGCCGAGCATGGCCAAACCCAGGTGGCGCGGGCGAATCCGTGGCAATTGCGCGCGGTAGTGGTAGACGCCGATGAGCAGGCTCAAGAACAGCACCACCAGCCCCGAACGTGATTCGGTTTTGGTCATGCTGCCCAGCAGCAGTAAGCAGCAACCGGCCCAGAACAGCCGCTGCAACAGATTCGGACTCTTGATCACCAGCAGCAGCGCCAACGGTACGGCGAAGGCGATCAATAAGGCAAAAGCGTTCGAGTCTTCGAGCAGACCGGACGCTCGGCCTTGATCCTGATACTTGCTGGAAAATATCGCCAGCATGCAGGTCAGGGAGACGCTGAGGGTCACCAGCCGGCAGAACAGGTCCTGGTTCAGCTCGCGGCCGATCAGCAAGGTGATCACGAAGAGCACCAGGCCCACGCTCAGCTCCCGCAGGTTGCCGAGGGACATGCCCAGGTCATCGGTTACCAGCATGCTCAGAAAGTACAGCACCATAAACCACGTCAGGAACCGCCAGACATTGCTGCGTAGCCGCTCGGACGGGAGCTGGTGCAGGGCCAGTTGCAGGCAGAGGATCAGGGCCAGCGCGGCGCCGAGGAGTTTTGCCCCGGAAACAGCGTTGTCTTTGAACAGGCCTTCGAATGGCACCAGGGCGACGATGCCCAGCAGGCCCCAACCGGGACGCCGGTAGAGTACCGCGACGCCGACCAGGACCAGCACGACGCCAGGCGCCAGATAAGGGTAGGGGCTGGCCAGCAGCCCCAGGCAAACCAGCCCTAACAGGCTGACTATCGAGAGTGGAAAAATCACGCGCGAGCCTCCCGTGCAGTACGGATGTATAGCTGCGACCAGCGCTCGGCCAAAGCCTGCAGGTCGTAGCGATCAAGCTGGGTACGGCGAGCGTTTTCCGCCAGTAGCCGAGCCAGCTTCTTCTCGCCCAGCAGGGTAGCGATCTGGCGGGCGAGGGCGGCGCTGTCAGTCGGTGGGGCAAGCAGGCCGTTGTACCGGTCCTCGATGACATCGGGAATCCCGCCCACAGCGAATGCCACCACCGGTACGCCGGCTTGCATGGCCTCGAGCAGAATCATCGGCGTGCCTTCGGTACGCGAGCTGATCACCAGTGCATCGAGCTTCGTCCACCAGGCGCGCATCTCGGTCTGGTAGCCCGGCAGCTCGATGCGCTCGAGCAGTCCGGCAGCGCTGATCCGTGCGAGCAGGCTGTCGCGTTCGGGGCCGTCGCCGAGCATCACCGCGTGCAACTCGGGATGTTGCTGGCAGAGCGGGATCAGCGCATCGAGAAATAAATCCGGGCCTTTCTCGCTGCTCAGCCGTCCGACATAGCCCGCCAGCCAGAGCTGGTGGTTGTCCTTGTGCTGGAGCAGGGCGGTGGCGGCCGGCAAGCCATTGGGGATCACTTGCAGCTTTTCTGCCCGCACGCTGGCGCGTCGATGCAGCACAGCGATGCTTTCGGCGACACAGACCACCCGATCGACCGAAGCGGTACGGCACAGTTGCAGGCTCAGCCAGGTGTAGAAGCGTTGCTTGCGACTGCGCGGGGTAAAACCGTGTTGGGTGATGACCAACGGCAGGCGCCACAGTGTGGCCCCCACCCAGCCAAACAACAGGCCCTTGAAATTATGCGTATTGACCAACGGATGTTCGTCACGGCGTTGATGCAGGTGCCGCAACAGTCCGCCCAGCCCTGTGCAGCTGCGGCAGTCGACCCCGGCGTCACGAAAGCGCGCGATCAGCTCAGGCGGCGCGTCCAGGAACAGCACCTGGTGCTGTCCCGGCGTCGCCAGGCAATGGTCCAGCAACATCCGCTCAGCCCCGTAGAACCCGCCGCTGCTGAGCAGATGGATGATCGGCAGCGCAGGGTTGAGCGGCATGTTCAATTGCGCACCCAATGTACGAAGCTCGGCACCGTCCAGTTCGGGTGCGGATTGGGCTGTTCGGCATTCTGATCGTTGATCACCAACAGCACCGGCAGGCCGAGCTGATGGGTGATTTGCGCCGGGTGTTTGAAGCGATGATCGAAGAACTCACGCACGTAGACCAGGGCGATGGCCAGCAACAGACCGGTGAACATGCCAAACGGAATGATCAACAGCGGTCTCGGAAAGGCCGCCTCGGTCGGTTCATACGGCGGGCTGAGAACGCGTGCGTTCGACAGGTCGTTGTCGAGCAAACGCTGGCTGCTGCTTTCTGCAAAGCGTTGGGCGTAGGTGGAGAAAGCCGCGTGCAGAGCGTCGATCTCGGTGTCCATTTGCCGCAGCTTGCTTT
This sequence comes from Pseudomonas sp. GW821-FHT01E05, assembly GCF_059422425.1. Classification (NCBI taxonomy): domain Bacteria; kingdom Pseudomonadati; phylum Pseudomonadota; class Gammaproteobacteria; order Pseudomonadales; family Pseudomonadaceae; genus Pseudomonas; species Pseudomonas sp. GW821-FHT01E05. Next base: position 7,381 of record NZ_JBWKWW010000020.1, on the reverse strand, counting down.
GGGTCTCTTGCAGCTGATGGATGCGGTTTTTGTAGTCGGCGATGCGCGCGGTCTTCTGGGAAATCACCGAGCTGACAATCTCCAGATCGTTGGTTCGCTCCTGAATGCGATTGCTGACGATCTTCAGGAATTGCTGCCGCGATCGGGAAATCTGCTCGCGGGTCATCTGCATCGGTTCGCTGCCCGGCTGGAAGACCGCCAGATCGTTGTTGTAGCGGGTCACCTGGGCCGTCAGTTGTTCGCCGAGCTGCTTGATTTCCCGATCTTCGAAGGCGACGTTGTCCACCGTGGTGGTGAAGGTGTAGGGGAAGGTGTAGTCGTTGAGCTTGGCATTGTTGGCAGTCGCCAGGCTGGTTCTCAGGTAGTCGAGCCAGCGTTGGTTTTCCAGCAGACGGTCACGGTACAGGTTGAGCGCTTGCTCTTCGGTGTTGATCGCGTTCAGGCGGAAGGTGATTTCTTCCTTGGGATCAGAAGAGCCGATGCTTTCCAGCAGACCCAGTCGTGTACCTTCCAGGCCATCGAGACGCACTTGATACTGTTTTTTCTTCTGTTCGTAGAAGGCCTGCGGCAGGTCAATGGATTGCAGGTCCTGGCGGTTGGCCAAGTAGTTTTGCAGCAGTTGCGCGACGAATTTCGTGCCCTGTGCCGGATCACTGAAGCTGTAGATAATCGAGATCACGTTGGAGCCGGGCAGCGTTTCGACCTTGAGGCCATCCATGGCCTGCCTGGTCAGATCATCCAGGGCGGTGTCGCGTACCGGGTCGACCTCGAGTCCCAGCAGATTGCGCACCGGGTTGATCGCATACTCGCGCAGCGGATTGATCACGACCCGGTGCAATGGATTGAGCACCAGGGTATTCAACAGACCCGGGCTGGGCGAGTATTGGCCCTGATCGCGTAGCTGGCTGATGGTCTGGCGAACCAGAGCCGGTGAACGCAGGATGTTGCTTTCTGTTTCCATGTCCGCCAGTGACGGCGGAATGAACTTGTCGGTGTCCTGGGTCAACGACGTCATGGCATCGCTTTGCGAGAGTTTTTTGGACTGCACTATCACTTGGGCGGTGATATCGAAGCTCTGTTTGAGCACCAACGGCAGCACGAGTGCGATCACCGCAAAGATCAGGAAGACTCGCTTCACCAATTGCTTGTTGGCGAAGAAGATCCGGAAAAACTCGTGCAGGTAATTTTCCTTTGGATTCATGGCCTTTCACCTGCGTGTGGTTAGTTGTTGTTACTGCCTTTGTCGTCGACACGGTAGGAGAAGCCGAAGCCCACGCCCTGGAACAGCACGACATCTGCCAGTTGCCGCGCGAGCTCGCCGGCACTGGCCAGCTTGGTCTTGGGCACATAAAGCATGTCGTTTGGTTGCAGGTAGGCCATCTGCGACGCCTTGGCGCTCAGGGCTTCGTCGACGTTGTAGCGGTGGGCGACCACCTGATTGCCGTTACGGCGCATGATCACCACCGAATCGAGCCGCGCCTTGACACTCGTCCCATGAGCCAGGGACAGCGCTTCAAGCACCGAGATCGGCCGACGGATCGGATAAGCGCCGGGCTGCCCGACTTCACCGAGCACATAGATTTCATTGCCTGCCGTGGACTTGAGCAGCACGTCGACGGTCATCCTCCCCGGTAACTGCGCGTAGCGGCTGTTGAGGTAGGATTCCAGCTGGTTGACGGTCATGCCTTGCAGCGGGATCGAGCCGATTTCCGGGAAGCTCGCATAGCCGTCGGCACCCACGGTGATCTCGCGGCTCATACCGGTGGCTGGGTGGCTCAATGCGTTTTTGAGGTTCTGCTCGTTGGTCAGCGGGCTGATGACCTGCACCGTCACCTGGTTGCGATTGGGCTGGAACAGCATTTTTTGCTGATAGGCACGCTGAATCGCCTGGCGCGCCTCATCGGTGGTCATTCCGGTGATTTTCACCGAAGTGTTGGCCCCCGGCAGCTCAATGGTGCCATCCGGCAACACCAACTGGTTGCCGTTGAGCTGGCTGGCCGCGGTGAAGTTAAGACCGATCTCATCACCGGACTGGATGCGATAGGCATTCGAGCCGCTGGTACTGATGTGGAAGATCACGTCGAGAACATCCTGCGGTCGCAGCGTCTGCTCGACCTTGGGCATGTCGCTGGCCTGGGCGTTGGCCGGTGCGGCGGTCAGGATCTGCACCGGCATCTGGTTTTCCGGTTGGCTGGAGCAACCTACGAGAGGCAGCAACAGCAGGGCAAGCCATTTAGCTTTCATGTCGTTATCCTTTGGCTGCTGCTCACAGGTTGTTGTAGAGCCATTTGGGCATGTAGTACTTGCGGCGGTTGAAGACACTGCCGACCAGTTTTGCGCCGGCCTGGGTCAGGCGCTGGGCCGAAGCCTGCGCCACCTCCCAGCGGGTGTCCTCGGCGCTCACCACCAGAATCACACCATCCACCAGAGTGCCGATGACCAGGGTGTCGGCGGCCGAATACACCGCATCACCATCGATCACCACGAAGCGATACAGCGCACCGAGTTGCTTGAGCAACGGGCGTAACTGCTCTGGACTCAAATGCTCGGTGCCGCGGATGTGACGACCGTTGGGCAGGATGTGGAAGGGCAGGGTCGAGACCTGCACGATGCAATCGTGCAACAGCGGCGGTGTCTCCTGGTTGAACAGCAGATCGCGAAAGCCGCGTTCCTTCTGCAACCCGAACTGCTGGGTGAGGTTGTTCTGCGCTTGGCTCGCATCGACCAGCAGCACCTGGCCGCTGCTCATCTGCGCCAATTGACTGGCCAGCGCCAGAGCGCTGGTGCTGGTGCCGCCGTCGGTGTTGGCGGCAGTCAGGAGGAGAATCCGCAGATTCTGATCGAGCACGGTCGAGGTCAGGTTAGTCTCGCTCGGGTTCGCGATGCTCAAGCTTTTGGTAGATGAACCGTCCATTTAACTCGCTCCGTGGCCGCTGAATACTGTGAAGGGGGTTTTCAACAGGATCTTCAAATCGAGCATGGGGCTTTGTGTTGCGATGTAACTCAGGTCCAGCTCCACGCGTTGGTCGAAGTCGATATTGCTGCGCCCGGATATCTGCCAGAGGCCGGTGATACCGGGGTAGATGCTCAGCCGCACGAGGTGGCTGTCCTTGTAGCGGTAGGCATTGAATGAGGTCGGGCGCGGACCCACCAGGCGCATGTCGCCGGTGACCACGTTGATCAGATTGGGTAACTCGTCCAGGCTGCTGCGACGCAGCCAGCGACCGATCCTGGTGACCCGCGGGTCCTCATCGATTTTGAAGTCGATGGCATCGGCGCCATGTTTGTTCAGGTGGCGCACGGACTCTTTGAGTTCTTCGGCGTTGGCCACCATGGTTCGGAATTTGTACATACCGAAGCCGCGACCGCGATAGCCGGTGCGATTCTGGACGAACAGCACCGGACCGCAACTGCTCAGCTTGACGATCGCCGCCAGTGCCAGCAAAACCGGCGAGAGCAGGATCAGCAGCAGCAAGGCACCCACGCAGGCCAACACGCGATTGGTTCGCGACAAGGTCCAGGGGCGACCGCCGTCGCGGCCGGTGATCCAGCCGCAACCCTGCCTATGGATCGCGGCATCAAGCCGCATGCGATGGTTGGTGTCCATGCGTTTGTCTAGCCGCAGCTCCTTGAGCAGCACATTTTTTGGGTGGCCGGTCATAAACTTCTCCGTTTCTGCACAAGTACTGCCAGTGACGAAGTCCCACTTTCGAACGGTGCCTCAACAACGGGCAGTTGGTAGTAATCACGGAACCAGGAAACGAAGCGTGCAAGCCCCTCGTCCAGTTCCACCCGGGGGTAAAAGCCGATTTCTGTCTCCAGCTCCGAGACGTCGGCACAGGTGTCGAGTACGTCCCCCGGTTGCAACGGCAGCAGCTCGACCTGCGCCGGGATTTCCAGGTGTTTTTCCAGAAGAGCGACGTAATCCTTGAGCTCGATCGGATGGTGTCCGCCAATGTTGTAAAGCCGCCAGGGCGCCATGCTGGTCGCAGGATCCGCGTGATCGCGATCCCAGTCCGACGCGGCTTTTGGTGCATGGTCGAGCAGGCGTGTCAGGCTTTCGATGATGTCGTCGATGTAGGTGAAATCGCGCTTGTGCTGGCCGTAGTTGAATAGCTTCAGGGGGCGTCGTTCGACGATCGCCTGGGCGAACTGGATCGGCGACATGTCCGGACGACCCCAAGGGCCGTACACGGTGAAGAGGCGCAGGCCGGTGCACGGAATGCCGAACAGGTGGCTATAACTGTGCGCCATCAACTCATTGGCTATCTTGGTCGCGGCATACAGTGAGAGAGGGTGGTTGACGCCTTCTTGTACCGAGTAAGGCGTGTGCTGGTTGGCACCGTAAACCGAACTGGATGAGGCATAGATCAAATGGCGCACAGGGTGATGACGGCAGCCTTCGAGGACATTCAGAAACCCGGTCAGGTTGCTGTCGACGTAGGCGTGCGGGTTGTCCAGCGAATAGCGCACCCCGGCCTGTGCAGCCAGGTGGATGACCACCTCCGGTTGCTCGCGGGCGAACAGCGCGGCGATCGCCTGATTGTCGGCCAGGTCCAGGTGAAACAGCGGGAAGTCGCCCGCTTGTGCTTTGACCCAACGCACACGGGCCCTCTTCAGGGCCGGGCTGTAGTAGTCGTTGAAATTGTCCAGCCCACACACCTGATGCCCATCGCGCAGTAGACGCAAAACGCAATGGGCGCCGATAAAGCCGGCAGCACCCGTCACCAGAACTTTCATTCGCTCGCCCCTTCCGGGACAAAGCTGCGCAGGCCGATTCCACGATAATGCAGCCCCGCGGCCGCGACATAGACCCGGTGGCCGACGTCTGCCAGTGTGGCTGTTTGAATCAGGCCAACGTAACCCGTACCGAATACGCTCACGTCCATATTGGCGTGCCTCGCAACGAGCGGTGGATGTAACTTGCATAAGACTGCTGAAGTGGGTATAGACCAGCGTGGCCAAAACGTGTCAACGAAATGACATGTTATTCGTGGTCGGTAAATCGGTAGATTCAGGCGCTCTGCCATCAGGAGCTTTGTGGCTGCGGCTTTGGAACATTCTTGAGTCAGAAAAAGCGTCAAAATTTAAGCGACGGACGGTCGTACCGCTTGATCTGTAAGGCTCTAAGCGGTAGCGGTGTGTCAGATTTGAGTCACCTTTTTTTTGACACTCTCATGGATGAAACAGCGGTTTGCACTTTGATGGTGCGATGCTAGGGTCTCAAATAATTAGTGACGGAGATGGCAGAGACGAATCATGGTCGTCAATTAATTGACTTTTTGGCGAGCGTGGTAAAGGGAGGATCGGCAATTGCGCATCGGCGTTCCCTTACCTGTGTTAACGGGCGTTTACAGTGAAGGTGCGGGGGTTGCACGCCAGCCCAAAAGAGGGATTTATGGTGAGGTACATCAAGGAACTACTGATCGTTCTGTATGTGCTGAAAAACTACGATTACTACCTTGAACGCATTACCACGATGGGCTTCGGCTTGCCGGTGCTGCTGTTTGCCGCAATGTTCATCGCCCTGGTGCTTGTTTTACTGCTGAGCGCCAGCATTCGCCAGACGCTGGTCCGTCATCTGTTTGCGCTGGTTTTCTTCATCTCAGCGGTATTTTTCGACATCTACACCAGGGTCACCGCCGATTACCTGACCTACAGCAGCTTCGTCTCGCTGGTCTATTCGGGCGGGTTCATTCAGGAGGCGGCTTACCAATACCGTCAGGTTATTCTCGGCTCGGCGGCCAGTGGGTTGTTGCTGCTGCTGGGCATCGGGCTCAAACCGCGGCGGCGCCTGCCTCTGCCAGGTTACCTACTGACGGCGGCACCGGTGCTCGGGGTGGTGCTGCTTTCGGCCGTGCTCTTCGTGCGGGCGGGCGAGGGCGCCAGAGGCTTGCCCATCATGTACACGCCGCTGGCTTACCTGACCCTGTTCGGCTATGAGACCGCGCATAACACCGTAGGCCCCCGTGAGAAGGTCAGCCTGTCACGACAGCCTCAGGCTGTCGGCCACGATATCGTGCTGATCATCGATGAAAGCGTGTCCGGCAATTACCTGGATATCAACGCCCCATTCGGTGTGCACAGCAACCTGAAAGAGCCCCGTGCGGGGGTGGATATTTACAACTATGGCTATGCGGCGTCCATTGCCAACTGCAGCGCTGATACCAACGTCACGTTGCGCTATGGCGGTACCCGCAGTGACTACAGGCGGATCAACTCGACTCTGCCGTCGATCTGGCAGTACGCCAAACAGGCAGGGTTACGCACGGTGTATATCGATGCCCAGCGTACGGGCGGCCTCTTGCAGAATCTGATGACTGACCTTGAACGCAAGGACATCGACGAGTTCGTCCAGTTCGACCAGACCCCTGTACGCGACCGGGACATGGCGGTGGCGTATAAACTGATCGAGCTGCTCAACGACGGCCAGCCGCAATTGGTGGTCATCAACAAGGTCGGTGCGCACTTCCCGGTCCATGACAAATACCCGGATGACTTCATGAGCTATCGGCCGGCGCTGTCACGCGGGCAGTATGTCGAGGTCGCCGACACCGGTTCGCGTGACGGCTTCAACGGCCAGCCCGATGACTGGATGCTGTACCGTAATGCCTACAAGAACACGCTGCTGTGGAATGTCGGCGAGTTCTTCTCGCGTGTCTTCGCCAATGCGGACCTGAGTCACGCGGTGCTGATCTACACCTCCGATCACGGCCAGGACCTGCATGAACGCGGCAACCCGGGCCTGAATACTCATTGCGGGGCGGATCCGCTGGAGGAAGAGGGCCTGGTGCCGCTGGTGGTGATCCAGGGCAGTGACCTGCATACCCTCGACTGGCAAACCGCGCTTGCGGGCAATAAAGACCACTCCAGTCACTACAACATCTTCCCTACGTTGCTGCAGCTGATGGGCTACGACCTGGCGGCGATCGAGCCGGTTTACGGCAAGCCGTTGACTGAGCCCACCCAGGACGCCTTTACGTTCAACATCCGCTTCAACGCGCGTCTGGGGGCCAAGCCGGTCTGGAAACATATCGACCTCACGCAAATCGTGACGCCACCTCAGGTTCCGGCGGGTCTGGCGGCGGGTGGATAGGGGGCTGATGCCCGTCCGTAGCAGCTGCCGAAGGCTGCGTTCGGCTGCGCAGCAGTCGCGAATCATGCCACCACGGTTAGCCTGTAACACCGCAGCGCCTGATTTTACGACCGCTACGCGGCCGAACGCAGCCTTCGGCAGCTGCTACGGAGCGCGTCGTCGCAAGCCCCCTCGCCACAGGTCTTGTGCCCGGCACCTCTGCCTTAGTTGATCGTTCCCACGCTCTGCGTGGGAATGCCTCACTGGACGCTCCGCGTCCGCTTCGGCAGTGACGCAGAGCGTCAC
>NZ_JBWKWW010000019.1:0-62981 GCF_059422425.1 Pseudomonas sp. GW821-FHT01E05 | reverse complement strand
CTTCCGAAACCCCTATCTGCGTCTGCAGGTAGGGGTTTTGTTTTGCGCGCGATTTGTCGGCGCGGGCTGGCTCGCGACGGCGATTTCGAAGACGCCATGGCGCGCACTCGGGCGTCCAGTGATCTCTTCAGGCAGTGGCCGTCAGAGCGCACGAATTCACACAGTGTGCGTAAGTAAAAGCAGGACTCCAACCGTCGCATTGGCCGCCAAGGACAGCCGTTCAGGGAAATCACCCGCAAGTGACTCGGGACTTTTTGGTATGGTGCAGCTCGTTTTTCAAAAGGACTGATTTCACGCGCAGGGAGCGTCGTTTAACCCATTCAAAGAGCTGCTGTAGAAATGCCCGAACCGATACCGATCAAAGATCACGAAAAAGAAACGCGCCTGGTTAATAAAAGGCTACTGTCCTGTGCGCTGTTTGTCGTCGCTATCTCCTGCGCGTTGGTCGCACGTATGTATTTCCTGCAGGTGGTCGAATTTGACTATCACTCGACGATCTCTGAAAACAACCGGGTGCATGTACTGCCGATCACGCCCACCAGAGGCCTGATTTACGACCGCAATGGCGTACTACTGGCAGATAACCAGCCCAGCTTCAATTTGACCATCACCCGCGAGCGTGCGGCCGACTTGAAAGGCGAGCTGGACTCGATTGTCAGTCTGCTGCACTTGCCGGCTGAAGAGCGGGCTCTGTTCGACAAAGAGATGAAGCAAGCGCGTCATCCCTTTGTTCCCGTCACTCTGTTTTATGAGCTGACCGAGGAGCAGATCGCCGTGCTGGCGGTGAACCAATTCCGTCTGCCCGGCATCGAGGTAGAGCCGCAGTTCGTTCGTCACTACCCGTTGGGCGCGCATTTCGCCCATTCGATCGGCTATGTCGGGCGGATCAACGAGAAAGAATCCAAGGCCCTGGACTCGGTGGAGTACCGCGGTACCCAATCGATAGGCAAGACTGGCATCGAACGCTTTTACGAGTCCGAGCTGCACGGTCATGTCGGCTATGAAGAAGTCGAAACCAATGCTCAGGGCCGCGTGCTACGGGTACTTAAGCACACCGACCCGATTCCGGGCAAAAGCATCGTGCTCAGTCTCGACGTCAAGCTCCAGGAAGCGGCCGAGGAGGCCCTGGGTGATCGACGCGGGTCGGTAGTTGCTCTCGATCCATCGACTGGTGAGGTGCTGGCCATGGTCAGCAAGCCGAGCTTTGATCCGAATCTGTTTGTCACCGGCATCAGCTTCAAGGAATACGCCGCTCTGCACGATTCCATCGACCGACCGCTGTTCAACCGGGTGTTACGTGGCCTGTATGCGCCCGGTTCGACGATCAAGCCAGAAGTGGCAATTGCCGGGCTGGACGCTGGCGTGGTCACGGCCCAGACCCGGGTCTTCGACCCGGGCTATTACCAGTTGCCAGACTTCGATCACAAATACCGTAACTGGAACCACAGCGGCGATGGTTGGGTCGATATGGACGCGGCGATCATGCGCTCCAACGACACCTATTTTTACGACCTGGCACACAAGCTCGGCATCGACCGACTGCACGATTACATGACCATGTTCGGTCTCGGCGAGAAGGTCTCGCTGGATATGTTCGAAGAGTCGGCCGGTTTGATGCCGTCTCAGGCGTGGAAGCGCGCCACCCGTCGCCAGCCGTGGTTCCCCGGCGAAACGGTGATTCTCGGCATCGGTCAGGGCTATATGCAGGTGACGCCGCTGCAACTGGCGCAGGCTACTGCGTTGATTGCCAACAAAGGCGTGTGGAATCGTCCGCACCTGGCCAAGACTGTGGACGGTGTGGCGCCGGTGGATGAGCACCCGATGCCAAACATTCAGCTTAAAGATCCGCGGGATTGGGAACAGGTCAACCACGGCATGCAGATGGTCATGCACGATCCACGCGGTATTGCCCGCGCGGCGGCGATCGGGGTGCAATACCGGATTGCGGGCAAGAGCGGTACGGCTCAAGTGGTCGCGATCAAGCAGGGCGAGCGTTACAACCGTCTGAAAACTCAGGAGCGCAATCGCGACAACGCCTTGTTCGTCGGCTTCGCCCCAGCGGAACATCCGAAGATCGTCATCTCGGTGATGATCGAAAACGGTGAGGCCGGGGGGCGCGTCGCAGGTCCGGTGGTGCGGCAGATCATGGATGCCTGGCTGCTGGATCAGGACGGGCATCTGAAGCCGCAGTACGCCGCCCCGAGCAAAGCCCCGGGCGATCCCCACGTCTGAGGCTAAACCTTCACAGCACCTGCTCACGAATGCTGAGCATGTGCTGGAAGCTCTCCAGAAACACGCTCTCGGCCTGACTCATTCGCTGCTCGCGATTCCACAGAAGCTGGATATCGAAGTCTACCACCCCGTCCTCAGGGGGGAGGCGCCAGAGCAGACCCTGCTCGACATCTCGGCGCACCAGATGAATGGGCAAACAACCGATGCCGAACCCTGCGCAGATCAGGCGATGAATCTCTTCGAAACTGGTGGAGGATGCGACGATCTTGCCGGTAAACCCTTGCTGGTCGCGAAACAGCGTCAGGGGTGAAAGATTGCCGCCCAACTGGTCGCTGGTGAAGCTGACGAAGTTCTCGGCAGCAATCTGCTCCAGTGTCAGATTCTCCTGCCCGAACAGCCGATGGCGTTGCCCGCAAAAGTACGCATAACGCTCGCGAAATAGCACCCGCTGTTCCAGCCGTGGCTGTGCCAGTCGGCACAATCCTACGCCCACGGTCGCGGTCTTTTGCAGCAGCGAACTGATGATGTTCGAGCTGCCCATCACTTCGACTTCCAGCTCGACGTTCGGATGGGTGACATGGAAGTCCGCCAGAAACTCATCGTAGTGCGCCGACTGGACACCGCTGACGGTGAGCAGGCGAATCTTGCCCACCAGGTCGTCATGCCGACTCTCCACTACTGTCCCTAGCCGCGAAATATCTCCGTAAATATCCGCAGCAATGCGCAGCACTTCTTCCCCGGTTTCAGTCAGGTCGAAGCGCCTTCCGCTACGTGCAATCAACACACATTCAAGCTGTTCTTCGAGACGTTTGAGCGCCTGACTCACCGCTGACTGGGTGATGTGCAAGCGCGCAGCGGCGCGGCTCATGCTGCCTTCCTGACCGATTACCAGGTAGGTGCGCAAGAGGTTCCAGTCGAGGCGATCATTGAGAAAGCGTCGGCCGACCCATGGGTTGGAGGTGGAGGTAGGTGAGGGCATGATTTTCTCAGTAGTAGCATGGCTAATAGTAAAGATAAGAATATGAAAATTGACTAATCCTAGCCCGGCGGCGATAAAGCTCACAAGCGCCAGAGAGTGCAACCGGATTCAGCCTTCAGTACCTGCCCAACAATAAATACACAGGGTCCTTGCATGCATACCACCCCTCAGCCGCGACGAGCGGCGGTGGCAGCCTTTATTGGCACCACCATCGAGTTCTACGATTTTTATATCTATGCGACGGCGGCAGCGTTGGTGCTCGGGCAAGTATTTTTCCCCAGCAGCGATCCGGTGATGAGCACCCTCGCAGCATTCGGCAGTTTTGCGGTTGGCTTCATTGCCCGCCCTATGGCCGGCATGGTGTTCGGCCATTTGGGTGACCGTCTCGGGCGCAAGAAAATGCTCCTGGTGACCATGGCACTCATGGGCCTGGCCACCACCGGCATCGGCCTGTTGCCCGGCTACGCCAGTGCCGGAATCTGGGCACCGATCAGCCTGATTGCGCTGCGGTTGATTCAGGGCATTTCGGTCGGCGGCGAATGGGGCGGGGCGGTGCTGATGGCCTGTGAACATGCACCGGCCAACCGCAAGACGTTCTACGCATCCTTCGCTCAGCTCGGCAGTCCGGCAGGTTTGCTGTTGGCATTGATCGCTTTTCGTCTGGTCACATCCCTTGATCAGCAGGACTTTCTCGAGTGGGGCTGGCGTATGCCATTTCTCGCCAGCGGCGTGCTGATGATGGTCGGTTTGATGATCCGTTCCGGAGTCCACGAGTCGCCGGAGTTCGCCGCAGTGCGGGACAACAACGAGACCGCCAAATACCCGGTGATGGAAGTTATCCGCAGCTGCTGGCGGCAGATCCTGTTTGCCGCAGCGGCGGTGACCATCGGGTCGGCCGGGTTCTTCTTCACCAACACCTTCATGATTACCTACGTCACCCAGTATCAAGGCATCGCTCGCTCGACGATTCTCGACTGCCTGTTTCTGGTGACCATCATCCAGCTACTGTCCCAACCACTCTCCGCACTGTTGGCCGAGCGTATCGGTGAAGGCCGCTTTCTCAAACTGGTTGCCTTGCTGTGCTTGGTCACGCCGTACCCGATGTTCCTGTTGGTAGGCACGCAAAACATTTTGCTGATGATCATCGGCATCGCTTTGGCGGTCGTCATCCTCTCGGCCTTGTACGCGGTCATCGCCGGTTACATGTCCCAGGCCTTCCCGGTGCACCTGCGCTACTCGGGCATTTCTATCGCATACCAGTTGAGCTGCGCTCTGGCCGGCGGCACCACGCCGCTGATCGGTACGCTGCTGGCGAGCAAGTTTTCCGGACAATGGTTACCGCTGGCGGTGTTCTTCACGCTGCTGTCGGCCGTGTCCTTGATCGGCGTTTGCGGCCTGGCCCGGTTGCGGGCCAACCCGGTCGTCTCCCACGCTCCTAAAGAGGTGTATTCGTGAGCAAACCTGAACACATTAGCCCGGTTGAATGGCAGGCCCGTTGCGAACTGGCGGCGCTGTACCGGATGGTCGCGCACTTTCGCATGACCGACCTGATCGATACCCATATCACCTTGCGCATCCCGGGGCCTGAACATCACTTCCTGATCAATCGCTACGGAGTGATTTTCGACCGGATGCGCGCCTCGGATCTGGTACGTATCGACCAGCAGGGCCGGATTGTCGACCCGGCCTATGGCGATCATCGGGTCAATGCGGCGGGTTTTGTCATCCATTCGGCGATTCATATGGCGCGCCCGGATTTGAACTGCGTGATCCATACCCACACCGCAGCCGGCATGGCGGTCGCGGCCCAGCAGCAGGGGCTGTTGCCGATCAGCCAGCATGCGCTGAAGTTCTACGGCAAGCTGGCCTATCACACCTATGAAGGCATCGCTTTGTCGCTGGACGAACGCGAGCGGTTGATTGCCGATCTGGGGCCGCACAGGGCGATGATCCTGCGCAATCACGGGCTGTTGGTCGGCGGCGCCAGCGTGGCTCAGGCCTTCCAGGAGATTCATTTCCTGGAGCGTGCCTGCCAGGCGCAGGTCCAGGCCCTGACCGGTGGTTCGGCGCTGCATTTCCCTTCCCCGGAGGTCTGCGCGCACACCGCCGAGCAGTTCGATCGGGATGAGTCCGACAACATCATCGATCTGGCCTGGGAGGCCGCCCTGACCCTGATTGAATCCCAGCGCGAGTCTTACTGCTCATGAACACGGTCGTCCTGCTGTCACGCGACAGCCTCTTGCTCGAGCAACTGCAAGCCGCTTTCGCCCGTTCTGCACCGCAAATCAACGCGGTGCTGATGGATGATCCGGCGGCCGCAGCGGCGCAGGTGGCGGCGTGCTGGTTTCCATTGCCCGGCAGTCTGGGGGCGTTGAGCAATCTTCAAGTCATCCACTCCGTGGCTGCGGGTGTCGATCATCTTGAGCATGACCCGTCGTGTCCAGATTTACCGGTGTGCCGAGTGGTCGACCCTGGTCATCGCCAAGGGATGACCGAGTACGTGCGCTGGGCGGTGATTCACTATCACCGCGGCTTCGACCAGGTACTGCAACAACAGCGCGAAAAAACATGGCAACGCCCGCTGCAACGTTCAGCCAAGCAATTCAGGGTGGGTGTCATGGGCCTTGGCTCGCTGGGTAGTGCCATCGCCAGCGATCTGGCTGCAGCCGGCTATACGGTGCGGGGCTGGGCCCGTGGCGCCAAGAGCTTGCCGGGTGTGCAGGCATTCGCCGGGACTGAAGGCTTCGAGCCTTTTCTCGATGGCGTGGAATTGTTGATCAACTTGCTGCCGCTGACCCCTGAAACCCGCGGCATTCTCGGCAGTACGACGTTTGCCCGGCTCGCCCCCGGCGCAGCGCTGGTCAACTGTGGACGGGGCGCTCATCTGCGGATCGATGATCTCGAACAGGCGCTGGCAAGCGGTCAGTTGCGTGGCGCATTACTTGATGTATTCGAACGTGAACCGTTACCGCTAGAACACAAACTTTGGAGCATGCCCGGGGTGACGATCACCCCGCATATGGCGTCGGCGGCGTCCCATGACTGTATTGCCGAGCAAGTGGCGGAAAATGTTCGACGCCTGAATGCCGGTGAGCCGTTGTTGAACAGCGTGGATATGACCTTGGGTTATTGAGTAACTTCCTCAACGGAGCGAAGTTGCAAGTTTGTTAACTATAAAATATGCCTTGTGAACCGGTTCGTTCTGACGAGCCGGCTATAAAAATAATCCTCGCTTTAAACGTTTTACTGCCAGTTATAACAATTAAACATCGAGTTCTTGAAGAGCTCTCTGGAGACAGTTATGAGCGAAATATCGTCTGTAGAAAAGTGCCCCGCACCACCCGAAGTTGAAATTAGTATGAAAAAAGTGGCAGTCGCCAGTGTGATCGGCACCACGGTGGAATGGTATGACTTGTTTGTGTTTGCCACCGCTTCGGCATTGGTGTTCAACAAAGTGTTCTTCCCGGACTTCGTTCCGCTGATCGGCACCTTGCTGGCCTTTGGCACCTTTGCTTCGGCTTACCTGGCGCGGATTGTGGGTGCGGCACTGTTCGGGCATTTCGGCGACCGGCTTGGACGCAAGTCGATGCTGCTGATTTCGCTGTTGACCATGGGCGCAGCGACCTTCGCTATCGGTCTGTTACCCAATTACGCGGCTATCGGTATGTGGGCGCCCATTCTGTTGCTGCTGTTGCGGGTGATTCAGGGCCTGGCCCTCGGTGGGGAATGGGGCGGCGCGGTGTTGATGGCGGTGGAGCATGCGCCGGCCAACAAGCGCGGTTTATATGGTTCGTGGGTACAGATCGGGGTTCCGGCCGGGACCATGATTGCCAATCTGGCGTTCCTGGTAATTGCTGCCTGGTTGTCGCCTGAGGACTTGCTTGCCTGGGGCTGGCGGATTCCGTTTCTGGGTAGTGTGTTGTTGATCGCCGTGGGGTTGTATATCCGCCTGAACATTGCCGAAACGCCCGCCTTCAACAAGGTCAAGGAGGCTGAGGTTCAGGTCAAAATGCCGGTCGCAGAAGTCTTTCGTAAATACTGGAAGCAAGTGGTGCTGGGCGGTATCGCCACCATGTCGACCGGCGCGTCCTTCAACATCATCGTCGCTTTCGGCCTGACCTATGGCACGCAGAACCTCGGTTTCAGCCGCAGCGTGATGCTCGGTGTGGTGCTGCTGTCCTGCGCGTATTGCATCGTCATGCTGCCAGTATTCGGGGCGTTGTCGGATCGCTACGGTCGCAAGCCGATTATCGTGGCCGGGATCGTTGCTGAAGCCTTGGTGGCGTTCCCGATGTTCTGGTTGATGGACACCAAAGAACTGCCGATGGTGATCTTCGGCTACCTGTTGTTGATGACCGCTTTCGCCGCCAACTACGGGCCGATTGCGACCTTCCTCGCCGAGCTGTTCGGCACTCGCGTTCGCTATTCGGGGTTGTCCATCAGCTACATGTTGTCCGGTCTGCTGGGTAGCGCGGCGACTCCGATTGTCACCACCGCATTGCTCGCGGCCACCGGCAAAGGCTCTTCCGTGGCCTGGTACATGATCGGCGCGGCGTTGATCTCGTTGCTGGCGCTGTTGCTGTTGACCGAAACCTTCAAGAAAGACATCAGCGAAGTCTCGGCCCCGGCCGAGGGTCAGCCTGCTGCCACCCCCCTGAAATCGGCTGCGGCCTGATCCCTACGGAGTTCACAGAACATGCGCAGAATCCAGTCAGCAGCAGGGTTCATTGGGCCGGTGGGGCCTTATTCACAAGCGGTGGTCAGCGGTCATCTGGTGTTTACCGCCGGACAGATTCCGGCTCAGACCGGGCTCGACGACCAGCCTGCAAGTTTTGCCGAGCAGGTGCGCCAGACCTTGCGCAACCTTGAGGCGATCCTGATTGAAGCCGGGTCCAGCCTCAGTCATCTGGTCAAGGTCAATGCCTACCTGACCGACCCCGCACAGTTGGAGCCCTTCAACGAGGTTTACCGTGAGTTGCTCGGCCATGCGCCGCCCGCGCGAACCACCGTGTGTGTCGCACTGTGGGGCGTGTCGTTGGAAATTGACTGTGTGGCCGAACTGATCAACGGAGCCCCGGACCATGGATAAGGCGCAACTAGAGCTTTTGATCGAGCAACTCAAAGCAGTGAGTTTCCCCACGCTAGGGCACTTTCTTGAAGACGGCTTTGCCGATTCACGGCTGCGCGCCATGGTGCCGGGGGTCAAGTTGGTCGGTCGTGCGGTGACCCTGAGCCTGCGCGGCGCGGACGCTATCGCGGTGAACCAGGCGCTGGCGCTGTTGCAGCCCGGGGATGTGCTGGTCATCGATACTGGCGGCGACCTGCGGCATGCGCCGGTCGGTGCGGTCACCAGTTGCGCGGCCCGCTGTGCCGGCGCCGTCGGGATTGTGGTGGACGGCGTGGTAACCGACTTGCTGGAACTGCGCGAGGCCGGGCTGCCGGTTTTTGCCCGTGGTACCAGCCTGTTGACCACCAAGCTCCATGGTCGTGGCGATAGCCCGATCAATCAGCCGATTCACTGCGCGGGAATACAGGTACTCCCTGGTGATCTGGTGTTGGCCGACGATAACGGAGTGCTGTTTCTCGATCTGCAAACAGCGGCGCAAGTTATCGAACAAGCGCTGGCTTCGGATCGCGCCGAGCCGAAGTTGCTGGAGCGCTTGTGCGCCGGTGAATCACTGGCGCAAGTACTGAGTGTTACAACTCATCAACAGTAGAAAGTTGCTCGCCAAGATAATCGTGGTTTTATGGAATTCTATTTAATGAACAAACAACCCTTGGCACTGGTCATGATCGGTAGTGCACTTTTCAGTCCGTTGAGCATGGCGGACTTTGTTAAAGACAGTAAAGCGACGCTGGGCTTTCGCAACTTCTATTACAACAACGACAATCGCGACGGGAGCGCCGCTCCGTCGAAAACCGAAGAGTGGGCCCAGGGCTTGATGCTCAATTATCAATCGGGCTTTACCGACGGTACTGTGGGGTTCGGGGTTGATGCGTTGGGACTGCTGGGTGTTCGACTCGATAGTGGTGACGGCCGCCATGTAGGCAGCTCGATGATCCCTGACGACGGCAAAGGTGCCGCTGAGCAATGGGCACGCCTGGGGGCGACGGCGAAGATGCGCTTTGCCAGGACGCAAGTGCTCTACGGCACTTTGACCCCCAAGCTGCCGATTCTGGTGGCCAACGATGGTCGCCTGTTGCCACAGACCTTCGAAGGTGGGCAGATCGTCTCCAACGACTTCGAGCATCTGACCCTGACTGGCGGCCATATCGAACACGCGACCGGTCGTGGCTCCAGCGACCGCACCGGCTTGGCAGTGGCGGGCGGGACGCAGGAAAGTAATGCGTTCAATTTTGCCGGAGCCGATTACAAAGTCACTGACGCGCTGCTTGCGCAGTATTACTACGCCAACCTTGAGGACTATTACCAACAGCATTTTGGCGGTCTGGTGCATGACTTGAAGCTGGGTGATTTTGGCTCGCTGAAAACCGACCTGCGCTACTTCAAGACCACCGCCGAGGGGGCCAACGCATCCGCCGCCGGGCGCAGCGAAGGCTTCCGGACCAGCGGCTTCACCAAGGATGGCAACGGCAAGATCGACAACGATACCTGGAGCCTGGCTTTCACCTGGGGTATTGGTGCCCAAACGCTGATGGCGGGTTATCAGCAAGTATCCAGGGACAGCAACTTCGTTCAACTCAATCAGGGTGGTTTGCCAGACAAGGGCGCCTCGGGTTCCAGCGTGTACCTGCTGACCGACCGCTACATCCAGAACTTCACCCGTGCAGGGGAGCGCACCGGTTTCGCTCAATACACCTACGACTTCGCAGCCTTGGGCGTGCCGGGGCTTAAAGCCTCGGCCATGTATTTGTCAGGTACGGGTATCAAGACAACTGCCGGTCCGGATCAAAAGGAGTGGGAACGAGACTTCAGCCTTGATTATGTGATCCAGAGCGGTCCACTCAAAGGCGTGGCCATGGGCTGGCGCAATGGTACATCTCGCAGCGAAGCCTCTCGCGATCAGGACCAGAATCGCCTGGTGGTGAGCTACAGCCTGCCGCTGTTCTGAGGGTGCTGATCGCTTCCGCGTTTTGCGCGGGAGCGATAGACCGTTCATGCGATCAAGCAAAGCCGCAGCCTTCGAGGAAGATTGTTTCAAAAGGCTCCTGGCGCTTGAGCGCCCCCTTATTTTTGGAGAAATGACTGATGTTGAAAATCAACGGTGAACGTTTGTGGACAAGCTTGATGGCCATGGCCGAAATCGGCGCTACGGCGCGCGGCGGTAGCTGTCGTCTGGCCTTGAGCGAGGAAGACAAGGCCGGACGCGAATTGTTTGCCCAGTGGTGCCGCGAGGCCGGGATGACCTTGAGCGTGGACCCGATCGGCAATCTGTTCGCCCGCCGCGCCGGGACGGACCCCGATGCCGCACCGGTGATGATGGGCAGTCACCTCGACACCCAGCCCGAAGGCGGGCGTTTCGATGGTGTGTATGGTGTGCTCGCCGGCCTGGAAGTGGTGCGACGCCTGAATGATCTGCAGATCAAGACCCGCAAGCCGCTGGAGGTAGCGGTGTGGACCAACGAAGAAGGCGCGCGATTCACCCCGGCGATGTTCGGCTCGGCGGTGTTTACCGGCATCATGGATCTGAATGCCGCGTTGGCCGTGCGTGACGTCGATGGCATCAGCGTTGCCGAGGCTTTGCAACGCACCGGGTATGCCGGCGAACGGCCGTTGGGCGGCGCTGTGGATGCTTATTTCGAAGCCCATATCGAACAGGGCCCGATTCTTGAGGACAACGCCAAGAGCATCGGTGTGGTTAGCGGCGGCCAGGCGATTCGCTGGCTCGATGTTCGAGTCGAAGGCATGGCCGCCCACGCCGGTACCACGCCCATGCCGCTGCGCGAGGATGCGCTCTACGGCGCGGCACAGATGATTCTGGCGCTGGAAGCACTGGCTACCGATTTCGTCCCTGAAGGCCTGACCACCGTCGGTGAACTGAGCATTGCCAAGTCCTCGCGCAATACCATTCCCGGGCTGGTGAATTTCACTGTGGACTTGCGTCATCACCGCGATGAAGCTATCGAGGCCATGGAGCAACAGGTCCGCGCACGCTTGCAGGCCATCGCCGAAGATCGTGGTTTGCGTGTGAGCATCGCCCCACACTGGATCAGCCCGGCGACGCCGTTCGATGCCGAATGTGTGGCGGCGGTGCAGCAGGCTGTGGACGGTCTGGGCTACGCTCAGCAATCGATTGTCAGCGGCGCCGGCCATGATGCGATTCACCTGGCGCGGTTCTGCCCAACGGCCATGGTGTTTATTCCCTGCGTCGGCGGCTTGAGTCATAACGAAGCTGAAGACGTGTTGCCCGAAGATGTGCGTCAGGGCACCGATGTATTGCTCAATGCCGTGCTGGCTCGCGCCGGGAAGGCTGAATGAGGAGAAGATGATGCGCTGTTTTTTCCACCCCGAACAATTGCTCCACCACCCACGCAGCTACTACTCACGCGGCCAGATGCGCACGCCACAGGAAGTTCCGGAGCGGGCTCAACGCTTGGTCCGGGCGGCGCATTCTCTTGGTTTCGAGGTGCTGCAACCTGCGGATGCTGGCTTGCAACCGTTGCTGGCGGTGCATGGTGCGGCCTATCTGGAATTCCTGCGGGAGGCCCATGAGCGCTGGAAGGAAATCCCGGAGGACTGGGGCGATGAGGTGATGTCGAACATCTTCGTTCGCGAACCCAATGCATTGCGCGGGATTCTCGCCCAGGCCGCGCGTTACCTGGCCGACGGCAGTTGTCCGGTGGGTGAGCTGACCTGGCGTTCGGCCTATTGGTCGGCGCAGAGCGCAATAGCCGCAGCCCAGGCCTTGCTCGACGGCCAGCCGGCTGCCTACGCGTTGTGTCGGCCACCGGGGCACCATGCACGGGCCGAAGCGGCGGGTGGTTTTTGCTACCTGAACAACGCGGCGATTGCAGCCCAGATGCTGCGCGGCGGTTTTGAGCGGGTCGCGGTGCTGGATACCGACATGCATCACGGTCAGGGCATTCAGGAGATTTTCTATGACCGGGATGACGTGCTGTATGTCTCGGTTCATGGCGATCCGACCAACTTCTATCCGGGGGTTGCCGGTTTTGCCGACGAGCGTGGAAGGGGGGCAGGGGAAGGCTTCAACCTCAACCTGCCAATGGCCCACGGTGCCAGCGAGGCGGATTTTTTGGGTCAGCTGGAGTTGGCACTGGCGGCGGTGAAGAACTTCGGGGCGAATGTGTTGGTGCTGTCCTTGGGCTTTGATATTTATGAGCTGGACCCGCAAAGCAAAGTGGCGGTGACCCGCGACGGTTTCGCCAGGCTGGGTGAGCGGATTCGCAGCCTTGGATTGCCGTGTTTGATTGTGCAGGAGGGCGGGTATCACCTGGAGAGTCTTGAGGATAATGCGCGGGCGTTCTTTCAGGGACCGCAGGTTTGGAGCCTCTGATTGTTCAGGTGAATGGATATCGACTGACAGGGCTACCTATATCGCGGGCAAGCCTCGCTCCTACAGGGATTGCGTCGAATCTGTAGGAGCGAGGCTTGCCCGCGAATGCTTTAGTACGCTAACAAGGAGTCAATCGCCATACGGCACTTGCCATTGCCTTGACGTTAACGTAAAGATTGCATCAGGCGCTGCTGTATCCAGGCGCAGGTTTTACTGGGCGGACCGATCCGGAGCGCTTGATGACTCTTATAAAAACAATAAACAGTGAACTGCAACATGAAGCCCGACTGGCTCGGGAGAAGCTTCATCTTGAAGGCGAAGTCCCCGATGGGGTGTTGCGGGCCGAAATCGATGCGTCATGGCGGCGCAGCCTCAGCCATGGTGTGCATTTCAACGGCAATCATGAGCTGGCTCTGGAGTCGAGCGCCAGCCTTGAGGTGCTGCTGGCCAGCAATCGCCTGTTGATCGATGCCGCAATGCCGGCGATCGACTACCTGGCCGCTCGCCAAGGCAAGGAAGGGCTGATCATTCTGGCCAATTCCGAGGCCACCATTCTGGCCGTCGAAGGTCGCGCCGATCGCCTCAAGGGCAGTGGGCTGCAAGACATCACCCTCGGTGCCTGCTGGAGCGAAGCGGTGCGCGGCACCAATGCCCTCGGCACCGCACTGGTGGAAGCCCGGCCGACCCTTATCGATTGCGGCGAGCATTACCTCGATCGCCTGAGTGACTTCTCCTGCACCTCGGTGCCGATTCATTGTCCTCAGGGCGACATCCTCGGTGTACTCGATTTGACCCGTGAAGGTCCGCTCGGGCGAGTCCATGACAGCACCGCGTTGCTGGCCATGGCGGTCAGCCAGATTGAGAGCCGGGTGTTCAACGCCAGCTATCCAGAGCAGATCGTTCTGGCTTTTCACAGTCGTCGACAGTACCTCGAATCACCCTGGCAAGGACTGCTGGCGGTGAGCCTTGGCGGGCAGATTCTGGCGGTCAGCGCCCAGGCTTGTCAGTTGCTCAACGCCGAGCGTTCGGCCCTGGTGGGGCGCCGCTGCGAGGAGTTTCTCGGGGTGGATGGTTTGCAACTGCTGGCGCGTCTGCAGCAGGGCGGCATCGGTAGCCTGCAAACCGCCAAAGGCGAATTCTTCTACAAAACCCTGCGTGCGCCACAGCGCTCGATCAACGTCGCCAGCACAGCGCGCAGTCTCGGCAAAACAGCAAAAACTCAACCGGATTTCGATGCCCTGGCAGGCAGTAATACTCGCTATGCCCGTGCTTTGCGCATGGCCCGTCAAGGTTTGGCCAATCAGTTGCCGGTGTTGCTGCTGGGCGAGACCGGAACCGGGAAAGAAGTCATCGCACGGGCATTGCACCTGGCCGGTAGCCGCTGCGACAAACCCTTTATCGCGGTGAACTGCGCGGCAATCCCGGAAGGTCTGATCGAGTCGGAACTGTTCGGCTATCGTGAAGGTGCCTTCACCGGGTCCCGTCGCGGCGGGATGATCGGCCGTCTGCAACAGGCCCACGGCGGCACGCTGTTTCTCGATGAAATCGGCGACATGCCGCTGTCGTTGCAAGCCCGTTTGTTGCGGGTCTTGCAGGATCGCAAAGTCGCGCCGCTGGGCGCCGGCGAGGAGCAGGACATCGATGTGGCGCTGATCTGCGCCACCCACCGCGACCTCAAGCGTCTGGTGGAGGACAAGCACTTTCGCGAGGACCTTTTCTACCGCGTCAATGGCATCAGCGTGATGTTGCCGGCCCTGCGCGAGCGTGAGGACTTCAGCGCCTTGGTAAACAGCTTGTTGGGAAAATTGGGCGCGCCTGCGATCAGGCTCCGCGAG
Organism: Pseudomonas sp. GW821-FHT01E05; assembly: GCF_059422425.1. Lineage (NCBI taxonomy): Bacteria > Pseudomonadati > Pseudomonadota > Gammaproteobacteria > Pseudomonadales > Pseudomonadaceae > Pseudomonas > Pseudomonas sp. GW821-FHT01E05. The sequence goes on along the minus strand of NZ_JBWKWW010000019.1, from coordinate 48,459 downwards.
GATTTGAACGCCTTGTTGGCCGGCTATCACTGGCCAGGCAATATCCGCCAGCTGGAAATGGTCCTGCGCACCGCGTTGGCCATGCGCGAAGAAGGCGAGATCGAGTTGAGCCCGGAGCATCTGCCCGACAGCATGCTCGATGAGCTCAACACCAGTGACCGGCCGCAGACCGGCAGCATTCGCGAGAACGAGCTGGAGCTGATCCGCCAATCGCTGGACAGCCATCAAGGCAACGTGTCGGCCGCCGCCGACGCGTTGGGTATCAGTCGCGCGACGCTGTATCGCAAACTCAAACAGTTGCGCAACTGATGCAGCGCTTGATTGTCAGGCTGATCGATAGCCGGGACCCACAAGCGCTGCAAGCCGCGCTGAAGTGGCTGTATGGCTTCGTCCGGCCCCATCGCCTGGCCATCGGCGGCCTGCTCGGGTTGTCGGTGTGCGCCTCGTTGCTGGTGCTGGTGCAACCGTGGTTGACCAAGTTGCTGATCGACGATGGCCTGCTGGCGCGCAACTTTCCCATGCTGGTACTGATTGCCGGATTGATGATCGTTGCCGGGTTGCTCGGCACGGCGCTGTCGGGGATCAATCGATACCTGCACACGCGGCTTTCCGGACGAATTCTATTCGCCCTGCGCGATGACCTGTATCGGCATTTGCAGACACTGTCGCCAGGCTTTTACGGGCAACGGCGGATCGGCGACCTGATGTCGCGCCTCGACGGCGACGTTGCGGAGATCCAGCGCTTCGCTGTCGATTCGCTGTTCTCCGCGGTCTCCAGCGTCATTGGGCTGGTCTGCGCGGTGGCGATGTTGCTGACCTTGTCCTGGAAACTCTCGCTGCTGGCGTTGGTGCTGATTCCTTTGGACGTGCTCTGGTTGCGCTGGATGCGACGCAAGGTCGAGCGCGATGTACGACAGCTGCGTGAGCGCTCGGCAGACATGTCGTCGTTCCTGGTCGAGACTTTGCCGGTGATGAAATTCATCCAGAGCGCCGGTCAACAACAACGCGAAGCGCGTCGGCTGGAGAGGCTGGGGCAGGGTTACATGAGTCAGTTGCTGCGCCTGCAGGTGACTGAGTTTTTCACCCAGTCGGTCCCCGGTACCCTGACCTCGTTGTCCCGCGCCTGTGCTTTTTTGATTGGCGGTTACTGGGTGGTGCAGGGGACGTGGCAGCTCGGTGCGCTGATCGCGTTTTCCACTTATCTGGGGATGGCGGTGGGGCCGGTGCAGAGTCTGCTCGGGCTGTACGTGGCCATCCAGCGCATGACCGTCAGCCTTGGCCGGGTCATGGAGTTGCGCGGTGAAGAACCGAGCGTCGTTACCCCGGCCGATCCGCAGCCGATGCCGAGCTCGGGTGAGCTGTGTTTTCAAGCGGTGCATTACAGCCATCCAGGGCGCCCGATGACCTTGTGCGGCATCGAAGCACGAATCCCTTATGGTTTGAAAGTCGCGTTGAGCGGCGCTTCCGGTGTTGGCAAGACGACACTGATCGATCTACTGCAACGCCACCACGATCCACAGTCCGGCCAGGTGTTGCTCGATGGCGTTGACCTGCGTGAGCTGGACCTGTTCGAGTTGCGCCGGCGCATCGCCGTGGTCAGTCAGGACATCGTACTGTTTCGCGGCAGCCTGGCGGACAACCTGTCTTATAGCGTGCCCTCGGCCAGCCGCGAAGCGATTACCGAAGTGGCGCGTCTGGCGCAACTCGACAGCCTGATCGAATCCTTGCCCGAAGGCCTCGACAGCCCGTTGGGGGAGCGCGGCCAGCAGCTGTCGGGCGGTCAGAAACAGCGGATCGCCATCGCCCGCGCGCTGTTGCAAGCCCCGTTGATTCTGGTGCTCGATGAAGCCACTTCGGCGGTCGACGAAGCCACGGAGCGCGAGGTGATCGAGGCCATCGACCGGCTGTTTGCCGGGCGTACGCGGATCCTGATCAGTCATCGGCCCTCGACCCTGGCGGACGCCGACCTGCGTTTTGAATTGGTGGACGGTGTGCTCAAGTCATCGAAGGTGCTGCATGAAGCCTGAGCTGCGGATCGGCGTTGTCGATAGCGGTCATTCAATGGCGCAGCGAACGCGAGTGGTCGCCGGGCGGCGTTTCTGTCTGGTGGATGAGGGGCTGGCTGAAGATGATTTGCATGATGATCCCCTCGGCCATGGCAGCGCAGTGATCGATGCCATTTGTCAGCGTGCACCGTCGGCGTTGTTTTGCGTTGCGCAGGTTTTCGATCAGCGCGGGGTGACCAGTGCGTTGCAGATCGCCACGGCCATTGATTGGTTGGTCGAGCAGGATGTGCGGTTGATCAACTTGAGCCTGGGTTTGCGTCAGGATCGCAGCCTGCTGCGCGAAGCCTGCGGGTTGGCGCAGGAGCGTGGAGTGTTGCTCTGCGCTTCCTGCCCGGCGCAGGGCGCGGCAGTGTTTCCGGCGAGTTATCCGGGGGTGTTGCGGGTCACCGGCGATGCACGCTGTGGCGAGCATCAATGGTCGTGGCTCAACAGCCAGCAGGCGGACTTCGCGGCCTGTGTTCGCGGCACTCATCCGGGGCAATCCGGTGCGAGTCTGGGGTGTGGGGCATTGAGCGGGCATATCGCCAATTATCTGGCCGAACATGACGATGCAAGCAATCCACAGATCATCGAATGGCTGCGCGAGAATGCCTGTTACCGCGGCCCTGAGCGGCGCGTCTGGACATGAGCGCGATCCTCATTCTCGGGGCCGGGCCAGCCGGGGCGGCGGTGGCCTTGGGCTTGCGGCGGCTTGGCTATCCGGTGACGCTGGTCAGTGACTGGCGCCGGTTTGCGGCACTGGAAGGCGTTTCGGTGCGGGTTCTCGACGCCCTGCGTAGCGCGGGCTTTACCCATGCATTGGACGATGCGACGCTGCCGTCCCAGCGTCAGGTGTCGTGGAACGCTCAGCAACACGCGCAAAATATCGAATTCCTGCTGGATCGTCCGCGCTTTGATCGAGGCCTGCGCGAAGATTTGCGCCTGGCCGGTGTCGAGTTGGTCGAAGGGCGGGTGCTGGCGGTGCATTCAGAGGTATCGGGCCATCGAGTGGAAGTCGAAGGGCGCGCAGATATAGCGGCGCATTTTCTGGTTGAGTCGCGAGGACGCCAGGCTCCGGCGTTGGGTAAAGGTCTGCGCGGGCCGGAAACCGTCAGCCTGCTCAACCGCTGGCAAGGTACGCCGGGCACCACGGCAAGCGCGGTCGAGAGTCTTGAAGACGGTTGGGCCTGGATGGCGCGGCGGGCCGATGGTCAATGTTATTGGCAACTGACGGTGGACGTGGCCAGCGCCGGGTTGCCGGGTAAGGCGCAGTTGCTCGATTACTGTCGGGGCAGGCGCCAGGCATCGGCGTTGGCGATCGACTTTTTTGGCGCTGCACCTGAAATCGAGCTGCAACTGCATGCCCGCAGCAGCACGGCGATCCTTTGTCCGCAGGTCTGCGGGGATAACTGGATTCGGGTCGGTGATGCAGCGATGGCGGTTGATCCGCTGTCGGGTAACGGAATCTTTCAGTCCTTGTCTTCGGCGTTGCAGGCGCCGGTGGTGATCAACACGTTACTCCGTGCACCTGAACGCGCGGCCCTGGCAAAGCAGTTTCATCAGCAACGAGTCGAGCAACTGTTTCTACGTTTTGCCCGTATCGGTCGTGACTTCTATGCCGATGAACAGCGCTGGCAGGAGCAGCCGTTCTGGCAGGCACGTCGCCAGTGGCCGGACAGCGAACCGGCGCACAAACCGGCGGACTTCGCCTCGCTACGGATACAGCGTGCACCGGTGTTGCGCGAGGGTTTGGTGGATGAGGCCGAGGTGGTGGTGACGGCGGATCAGCCGCTGGGGATCTGGCATCTGCAGGGCGTTGAGCTGGCGCCTTTACTGCGACGTCTGCAAACCCGGCCAGCGGAACAGGCGCTGGCGGATTTGACGGTGGAGCAGGGGAGGATGGTTCGCGGATGGTTGTTGGGGCAGGGGTATAGGCCGGCTGCTCCTACAAAAGCTGTTTGATCGTTCCCACGCTCCGCGTGGGAACGATCAGGTGAGGGTGTCACAGCTTGATCAGCACCGACTTCAACTCGGTGTAATGCTCAATCGCCGCATAACCCATTTCCCGCCCGACACCGGACATTTTGTAGCCACCAAACGGCAGCGCCGGGTCCAGGGCGCTGTGGCAATTGACCCACACCGAACCGGACTTGACCCGCGGAATCATCCGGTGCACCGCCGCCAGGTCGTTGGACCAGATACTCGCGCCCAAACCGTAGGGGCTGTCGTTGGCCATGCGCAGGGCATCGGCTTCGTCGTCGAAAGGAATCGCCACCAGCACCGGGCCGAAGATTTCCTCCTGCACCAGCGAGTGCTTCTGATCGACGTCGACGATCACTGTCGGCTTGACGAAAAAGCCCGGTCCAAACTGCTCGCCACCACAGGCGATGGTCGCGCCACTTTCACGGCCCATTTCGATATAGCGATAAACCCGTTCCTGCTGGCGGGCCGAGATCAATGGACCCATCTGCACGCTAGGGTCCAACCCGTTGCCGAGCTTCATGGCGTTGGCGATATCGGCGATGTCGGCCACTACATTGTCAAAGTGTTTGCGCTGCACATACAGCCGGGAACCGGCGCAGCAAACCTGACCCTGGTTGAAGAATATTGCGCTGGCGGCGCCTGCTGCGGCGCTGTTCAAATCGGCGTCGGCCATGACGATGGTCGGTGATTTACCGCCTAACTCCAGCGTGACGCGGGTCATGGAATCCATGGCGATCTTGCCGATTTCTTTGCCTACAGCGGTGGAGCCGGTGAAGGTCAGTTTGTCCACCAGCGGGTTGTGGGTCAGGGCTGAGCCAGCGGTAATGCCGGTGCCGGTCACCACGTTGAACACGCCAGTCGGGTAGCCGGCTTCGAGCACCAACTCCGCCAGTTTCAGCGCGGTCAGCGGTGTTTCGTCAGCCGGTTTGAGCACTACGGTGCAACCGGTCGCCAGTGCCGGGCCGAGTTTCCAGCAGGCCAGCAGCAGCGGGAAATTCCAGGCGACGATGGCCCCGACCACACCCACTGCTTCACGGCGGATGAAACTGTGAAACTGATCATCCGGCATCAGTGGCAATGAAACTTCGACGCTCGAACCTTCGATCTTGGTCGCCCAACCGGCCATGTAACGCAGGAAGTCGATGGACAGCTGTACATCCATGACCTGTGCCACCGCCGCACTTTTGCCGTTGTTCAGGCATTCCAGCTGCGCCAGTACTTCGGCGTCGCGCTGCATCAGATCGGCGAGTTTCCACAGCAGGTTCTGCCGCTCCCGAGGCCGGGTGCGAGTCCACGCAGAATCATCGAATGCCTGGCGTGCCGCGAGCACCGCGCGATCCACATCGTCCACTGTGGCACGGGGCACCACGCAAAGTATTTCGCCGCTGGCCGGGTTGTGCAACGGCATGGTCTGACCGTCAGCGGCCTCGACCCATTCGGCGCCGATCAGCATGCGTGGCGCGCGTTGAATAAAAGCAGTGGTGGCAGGGAGCAGGGAAGGGAGCTGCATGGCGTGACCTCTTGTTGTTCGAAAATAAAGGTTCGAAGTGAGGCGAGGTCTTTCGCAATGGCTGTGCCAAGTGGATAAGTTCGAATAACTGGCTGATTTTCAGCAAGTTATGGATTTTGGCGAGCGTGCTGGGGCAGGTGCTTCGTCGCAATTTGCGACAGCACTGAGACGTCTCCGATTGTTTTTTCGCCGATTTTTCGCTCCCAAGGGCATTAACAGCCCTTGGAGGCACGCGTCGCTCTAAGCCTGGCGACTCAGCATCCGATCAATCACTTCCCACAGCGCCGCATCGGTAAAGTCATCAATCACCAGATGCGCCCCGGCAGCCAGCAATGCTTCACGGCTCTGACTGGTGACCAGGCCGACCGTGAAGATGCCGGCCTTCACCGCTGCCGTCAGCCCGGGGATCGAGTCCTCGAAGGCGATGGCGACGTGGGCTTTGGCGTTCAGGCATTCAAGGCCGGTGAGATAGGGCAGCGGGTCAGGTTTGGCCCGAGGTAGTTCTTCCGCGACCACCACCGTCTCAAAGCGTTCTCGCAAACCCAAGGCTTCAAGCATGTGATCGGCATTGGCTCGTGGGGCATTGGTCACCACGGCGACGCCGATGCCTTGTTCCCTGGCAAAGTCCAACAGCCGCACCAGCCCGGCCATGGGCGTGAGTTGCGGTGACAGTTCACGGAACCGCGCTTCCTTGCGATCAGCAAAGGCTTGGTGTTCGGCCACCGAGCGCTGGGGGAACAGATAGCGGCACATGTTGGCGTTGGCCTGACCGCTGACGTGGGCTTCGAATTCTTCCTTCGTGAACGCCCGGCCATCCTCCTCCTGCAGCAGCTGTTGCAGGGCCAGCAGGTGGAGTCTGTCGGTGTCGGTCAGGGTACCGTCGAGGTCGAAAAGCAGGGCGTTGAGCATGGCTGGATTCCTGTCAGGCCGCGTCCGGGCCGGGTGCTGAAGCGGTTAAGCCGTCATCGTAGCAGCTGGCGAAGCCTGCGTTCGGCTGCTATGGGATCTATCGCCTATGCTCGTCTCAGAGTGGAACAGTTGTCGCGAAATTAGACGTTGGCAACCATCGATCCAATCGGTCTGCGGCCGCGGATTTCGGTTAATACCTTGATTAAAAACACTATTTATAAGCTGGCACGCTCCGTGTATTGCTCATGTCAGACGTTTCTCAGGCCTGCGTCAACAGCGTGCCGGTTGACGGTAGAGACCATAAAAACGATCCATAAAAAATAAGAAAGCACCGTGCGAGGTTCGACGTTGATGAAGAGAAAACTCCGATCAGGCATGAGCGGCAGCCTGCTGGCGATAGCCGCTTGTGTGGCCCTGCATTCTCCCCCAAGCATGGCGGCGCGTGATGCGCAGACCATCCTCAAGGAAACCTGTCAGGGCTGTCACACCCCCGAGGCTGGCAACGCTCTGAGCCGCATCAGCCACCAGCGCAAGACCCCGGAAGGCTGGCTGATGAGCATCGCCCGTATGCAGACCATGCATGGTCTGCAGATCAGCGATGAGGACCGTCGTACGCTGGTCAAATACCTGGCCGACACCCAAGGCCTGGCGCCGAGCGAGACTGACGGTGTGCGTTATGCGCTGGAGCGTCGACTCAATACCGTCGAGCATTTCGATGACCAGACCAGCCAGATGTGTGGCCGCTGCCACTCCGGTGCGCGGGTTGCCTTGCAACGGCGGCCGGCTCAGGAGTGGGAACGCCTGGTGAACTTCCACCTGGGGCAATGGCCTTCGTTGGAGTATCAGGCACTGGCCCGCGACCGTGACTGGTTCGATATCGCTCGCAAGGACATGGTGCCGCTGCTGGCCAAGCGTTATCCGCTGGAAAACCAGGCTTGGAACAACTGGCTTAAAACAGCTCCGAAAGCCGACTCACTGGCAGGCGACTGGAGCTTCAGCGGCCAGTTGCCGGGCAAGGGTGAACTGGCCGGCGTGATGACCGTCAGCACCGCTGGCACCGATCAGTTCAAGGTCAGCGTCAAAGGCCAATACGCCGACGGCAGCCCGTTCAATGGCGAAGGCAGCGCAATCCTCTACAGCGGCTACGAATGGCGCGGCAACGTGACGATCGATGGCGTGGTCATGCGTCAGGTGTTCGCCGCCAAGGGCAGCGAACTGCAAGGCCGCATGTTCGAGGCCGAGCACGATGAGCGCGGGCTGGACTTTATTGCGGCAAGGCACGGTTCCAGTCGTTTGCTGGCGGTGCAGCCGGGTTACCTGAAAGCCGGTAGCGAAACTGAAGTCACGCTGATCGGCAGCGGTCTCACTGGCAAACCAAACTTCGGCAAAGGCGTGGACGTGGTCGAAGTGCTGGAGCAAAGCCCTGAGCGCTTGCGGGTCAGACTCAAGGCGGCTGCGGATGCGAAGCCAGGCTTGCGCGAGGTCACGCTGGGTAGCCTCAAAGGTGCCTCGCTGGCGGTCTATAGCAACATAGCCGAGGTCAAGGTTGTGCCCGGGTTTTCGGTGGCACGGATCGGCGAGGGCGGCGGTTCCACACCGAAGGTCCAGGGCCGTTTCGATGCCGAAGCCTGGGGCAAAGGTGCTGACGGCAAGCCATATCGGATCGGCGTGTTCCCGGCGCAGTGGAAGGTCGAAGCCTTCGACGAGCGCGCCAAGGAGGACGAAGACGTCAAGTTCGCAGGCCAAATGCAGGCCGACAACGGGGTGTTCACTCCGGGCGATGCCGGGCCCAATCCACAACGCAAAATGTCCACTAACAACGCGGGCAACCTCAAGGTAATCGCCGCCGTGGATGACGCCGGAAAATCCCTGACCGGTGAAGGCCACATGATTGTCACCGTGCAACGCTGGAACAATCCACCCATTCCCTGATGGTCTGGCTAAACCAGCAGTTCAGGCATTTTCAGGAATGACCGCAGACCCTGAATAACCGGGTTTGCACAGGAGGTTGCGATGGGCGCTGTTTTGAATCTGATCGAGCGGAATCTGCACGAAGTGCATGTCGATGCCGACCGCATGTTGTTCCACATTCCGAGCAGTTCGCTGTTTGCCAGCGATGAACTGACGGGCACGATTATCGATACCTTGCGCGGTCCCGGTTGCTCGTCCGACGACCTGATCGAGCGCCTGGCCGCGCGCTACGGCGGCGAGGAAATCACCGAGACCCTGCGCGAGCTGATCGCCCTGGAACTGGTCAGCGACGGTTCGCCGCTGACCCCGGACATCGGCGTCAAACGGGTCGAGCGCACGGCGATCAATACCGTGGTGCTGAACGTCAACACTGGCTGCAATCTGAGCTGCACCTACTGCTACAAGGAAGACCTCGACAAGCCGTCGGCCGGTAAGAAAATGGACGTCGAAACGGCGATCGCTTCAGTGGAAATGCTGCTGCGCGAATCCCCGGATGAAGAGCGTTTCACTGTGGTGTTCTTTGGCGGCGAGCCGCTGAGCAATCGCAAGCTGATCGAATACATGGTCGACTACTGCGAGAAGCGTTTTTCCGAGGCCGGAAAATTCGTTGAGTTCGTCATGACCACCAACGCGACGTTGCTCACCGAAGAGACCGTCGACTACCTGAATGCTCACCGCTTCGGTTTGTCAGTGAGCATCGACGGCCCGAAAACCGTGCACGACCGCAACCGTATCACCGTGGGCGGGCAGGGTACGTACGACGTGGTCCGGCGCAAGGCCGAGATGCTCTTGTCGCGCTACAACAGCCGCCCGGTGGGCGCGCGAGTGACCCTGACCACAGGCGTCACCGACGTCGAAACCATCTGGGATCACCTGTTCAATGAGCTGGGCTTTGCCGAAGTCGGATTCGCCCCGGTGACCTCTGGCGACATCAGCAGCTTCAACCTGTCCAGCGAGGAGCTGATTGAAGTCTTCGCCAACATGAAAAAACTCGGTCGGCGTTATCTGGAAGCGGCACTGGAGCACCGCAATATTGGTTTCTCCAACCTGCACCAGTTAATCACCGACATCCACGAAGGCCACAAAAAAGCCCTGCCGTGCGGTGCGGGTCTGAAGATGCTGGCGGTGGATCACAAAGGCGAGCTCAACCTGTGCCACCGTTTTACCGGTTCGTCGTTACCGACGTTCGGCAACGTCCACAGCGGGGTGAAGCAGGTCGAGTTGAACGACTTCCTGTCCCAGCGTCTGGACCGCACCAACACCGGTTGTGAAGACTGCCACATCCGCAACCTGTGCTCCGGCGGCTGCTACCACGAAAGCTACGCCCGCTATGGCGACCCGACGCACCCGACCTATCACTACTGCGAGTTGATGCGTGACTGGGTCGACTTCGGCATCCAGGTCTACACCCGGATCATGGCCCACAACCCTGCGTTCATCAGCAGCTACATCACTCCGCGCAAGGCTCACTGATATGAAACATCTCAAGGCAATCAACAACAAAGCCCAGAAGCTCGATCAGGCCGCGGCCGAAAACCGTATCGAAGAAGTGGTGGCGATGAACTCCGTCGCCGGCTGCGCCTCGACCACCGACCCCGGTTGGGAGATCGACGCCTTTGGCGGCGTGTCGTCGCTGTGCCAGCCGATGGAGGCTGACCTTTACGGTTGCTCCGACCCCTGCTGGTGGCCGGCCCAGGTGCCGGACATGATGAGCACCTACCCGGACTGGAACAAAGATGCGCAAGCCTCCAACGAGAGCTGGCGCAATCTGGGGACTGTTTTTCCGAAAGACAAATAGTTCCCGAAAGACAAATAATCCCACAGAAGGATTCCAGCATGCTTCGCACCAATGTCTGCGGCCTTGCCGCTTCCGCCATTCTGGGCGTGTGTTCGTTCACGGCACTGGCCGATGAAAACCCGATTCTCGAAACCGGTCACGAGTACATGTTGACCACCAATTACCCGAACAACCTGCACGTCATCGACCTTAAGACCGACAGTCTGTACAAGACCTGCAAACTGCCGGACGCCTTCGGCCCGGGCACTATCCAGCTGTCCCCGGATCGCAAGATTGCCTACGTGCTGAACAACCATTACGCGGATGTTTACGGCGTCGAGCTGGATAGCTGCAAGCAGGTATTCCACGCCAGCATCACCCAACAACCGGGTGAGAAAGCGCGCTCGATGTTCGCCTTCACCGTCAGCCACGACGGCAAGGAGCTCTACACCGTCGCCAATCCGACATTGATGCGCAGTGACCATTACGAAGTGCAGGCGCCACGGCTGGATGTCTACGCCACCGACGCCGGCATGAGCGCCAAACCGGTCCGCAGCTTCCCTGCGCCACGGCAGCTCACCATTATGCAAAGCGGCGATGACGGCACACTCTATGTGGCAGGCGCGGACGTCTACAAGGTCGACGTGAAAACCGGAAAATTCGACGTGCTGATCCCCAGCCGCCACTGGAAGCGTCCGTTGTACAGCCCGCCGGACGTGCTCTACGTGTGGAACCAGCAAACCTATCGGCATGACTTCTCGCTGCTCTACACCGCAGCGAAATTCAAAGACAAGAAGGAAGACCCGGCGACCGCCGAGCTCCTTTACGGCCTGTTCAGCATCGACTTGAAAACCGGCAAAACCGAAACCACCGACTTCGGACCATTGACGGAAATCTATTTCAGCGGCATGCGTTCACCCAAAGACCCGAACCTGATGTTCGGCGTCCTCAACCGGTTGGCCAAGTACGATATCAAGCAGAAGAAACTGCTCCAGTCGACAACCCTGGATCACTCCTACTACTGCATCTCGTTCAACAAGGAAGGCAGCAAGATCTACCTGGCCGGGACCTTCAATGACGTGGCGATTTTTGATGCCGACAGCCTGAAGCAGGTGGGCAGTATCAAAATGCCGGGTGGGGATATGGCGATTACCACGGCACAGGTGTTTGTGCGCTGATGGTCAAACCGGCTGCTCTCGGATGAGAGGGTAGCCGGCCACGGGTTTCACTCTTGCCATTCTGGCCAGGACACTACCGCTTCATACTCAAGCCACGGCACATCATGGGACGTCCATATGTGCGCCTGTGGCTTGATTCCCGGATCGTCATCGAGCGTCGCGACGCGAACAATCACATGAGGCTGACCCAAGCGCTGTGCCACTAAATGGGAACCGCAGACAGAGCAGAAGTGTCGCAGTTTTCCCGGTGAAGATTCGAAGGATGAAAGCTTGTCCTGACCTTTGACCCAGCGAAAGTGTTCTCGCATGACGCCTGCCGTGGAAGCAAAAGCGGCGGCGTGAGCTTTGCGACAGGTGTGGCAATGGCAGTGGCTGATCGGCATGTCGAGGCTATCGAGCTGGTATTCGATGGTTTTGCACAGGCAACTGCCTTTGAGGGTATTCACGGATTCATCCTTGTATCTACTTTTAATGACGATTACCGGCCATATGGGGGGATTAATGGCCAAACTTCCCGACGTTTGCCGATAGTTGAGAATACCTGATGTAACGTGAGGGTTGCTCCCCGGGACGGGCAGGCCTACTGTTCATTCAGGAGGATTGCTATGAACACATCATCAGATCACATTGAAAGAAAGGTCTTGCTCAACGTGCCGCGCTCATTGGTCTGGCGTGCGCTAGCGGATGCTGAAGCCTTCGGTGACTGGTTCGGCGTGGCGCTCAAAGGGCAACGCTTCGTCGCGGGCCAGCGTACCCAAGGGAAAATCACCTATCCGGGGTACGAACATCTTGTGTGGGATGTACTGGTCGAGCGTCTCGAGCCGGAGCTGGTTTTTTCCTTCCGTTGGCATCCTTATGCCGTGGATCCCGGTGTCGACTATTCGGCGGAGCCCACCACGCTGGTGCGGTTTGAGCTGGAAGACCTGGGGGACTCGGAGGATCCGGAGGACCCGGACGCCGGCACCTTGCTGCGGGTAGTGGAGTCCGGTTTCGACGACATCCCGGCGGAGCGTCGTCTGAAAGCCTTCCGCATGAACAGCAGGGGCTGGGACGAGCAGATGAGCAACATTGAGACGTATCTCGCTGCGCATTGAGGTTATCCAAAACGGTGCGCCGATCGTCATTTACTGCACGACGGCGCGGTTATGGCGAAAGGCTTACACGCGGTCGATGGAATGTCGTCTGTTGACGCTTGGGCATTGAGCCTAATCTACATCCATCAACTGAAGCGAAGGACGCGCTCAGGGTCATGGATGACCGACCATTTGCATGGAATGCAGCCGACAGGATGTCGTAATGGTCTTGAAAAACCCGCTTCGGCGGGTTTTTTGTTATCTGCTGAAAAGTCCGCAGCTTCAGACCTCGACCACTTCGCGCAGGGTTTCCAGCGTCCGTTTCAACATTGGCAGCCCGATCGCCCCCCGCAGTGCGTGGGGCGCATGGGCGGTCGCCGCAAACGGTTCTGCCGTTGTCACCATCACGCCCTTACGCTTTAGCTCGGCGACGACGCTTTCCGCGCGCAGACCTCCCTCGCCACAGATTGTGTGTTCGGCGCAGCTTTACCAGTTGTGACTCAGCTGCTGCGCAACCCGATCGACAACCTCACCACGTAGCTTGCGCGATTGCGCCGAGCGCCGATTGGCTTCCTCCAGCACCGCGCGCGGTGCAGTCTGCGGGCTGCCGGAGTCGAACGGTGGAGCAGGAGCGTATTCGAGCTGCAGCTGCACCAGTTGCGCCGTGTCTTCGCCGAACAATTCACTGGCCAGGCTCAGCGCGAAATCGATTCCGGCGGTAATGCCTCCGCCGGTCAGCAAGTTGCCGTCGCGCACCACACGCTCGCGTATTGGAATGGCGCCCAACGGGCCAAGCAACTCGTGGTAAGCCCAATGAGTGGTTGCACGTTTGCCGCGTAGCAGTCCTGCGGCGCCCAGCACCAGGGCGCCGGTGCAGACCGAGGTGATATAGCGCGCGTGGCTGGCCTGACGTTTGATGAAGTCCAGGGTCTCGGTGTCTTCCATCAGCGGTTCGACACCGGAACCGCCGGGAATGCAGATCACGTCCAGGGGCGGGCAGTCGTCGAAGCGGGTGGTCGGGATCAACATCAGGCCGGTGCTCGAACTCACCGGTTCGAGGTCCTTCCAGATCAAATGCACGGTGACGTCCGGCAGCGAGGCCAGCACATCATAAGGCCCGGTCAGGTCGAGTTGCTGAACCTGTGGAAACAACAGAAAACCGATCTGCAGCGTCATTGCACAATCCTCGTGGTCGATCCAATGCACTCACCCGGCATGGGTGGACGACTTCACTCTATCGACGTAGGATTTGGCGTATACGCCAATAAGCCCACGATTTACGCCAGTCATGACGACCCAACCGAAAACTGTTTATGTGCTGGCCTTTGCCAACGTGCAAGTGCTCGATGTGACCGGGCCGTTGCAGGTCTTCGCTTCGGCCAATGATCTGGCCCGTCAGCAAGGTTTGCCGCAGCCCTATGCGCCGACGGTGATTGCCGCGCAGACGGGACCGGTGATGTCTTCAGCCGGGCTGGCGCTGGTGGCCGATCCGCTGCCGGCGAAGGACCGGCCGTGCGACACGCTGATTATCGCTGGAGGCTGGGGCGTCTACGCGGCGGCCGAAGACGCCAGCCTGGTTGAGTGGGTACGCCAGCAGGCATCAGTATCGCGACGGGTTGCTTCGGTCTGCACCGGCGCTTTTCTACTGGCTGCCAGCGGTTGGCTCGACGGTCGGCGCGTGGTCACCCACTGGACCCGCTGTGAACAGCTTGCACAGAAACATCCGCAACTGCGGGTCGAGCCCAACCCGATCTTCATCAATGACGGCCCGGTCTGGACCTCGGCCGGGGTGACCGCCGGTATCGACCTGACACTCGCCCTGGTCGAAGAAGACCTCGGCCGAGCCATGGCCCTGGAGGTTGCACGGCAACTGGTGGTGTTTCTCAAACGCCCAGGTGGGCAGTCGCAATTCAGCGTGACCTTGTCCCTGCAAAAAGACGGCAATCGCTTCGACGAGCTCCACGCCTGGATCGCCGAAAACCTGGCCATGGAACTCAACATCCCGACCCTGGCGCTACAAGCCGGGATGAGTGACCGTAGCTTTGTGCGGCATTACCGGGCCGAGACGGGTCAGACTCCGGCTCGCGCGATTGAGTTGATTCGGGTGGAGACCGCGCGGCGCTTGTTGTGTGATACCGCCGTGCCGATCAAGCGGGTGGCGGCGCAGTGCGGGTTTGGCAGTGAAGAGACGCTGCGGCGCAGTTTCTTCAGGGCCATGGGGGTGACACCTCAGGCTTATCGAGAGCGGTTTTCAACGGAGGACGTCGGGCAGCAGAGTGATCATCGAGATTCTTGACACTGCACCATCGGCTTCTCTAGGATGCTGCTCATGCGCCGATTTAAACAGCTACTTGCGGGGCGCCAGGTGACTCAAAGGGTTACCGACAGAAGCTTGAAACAGGCTTCGAAATACCGCTAAAGCGCTGGTTCGGTGTTGCCTCTCACCTGCCATGCAGACTTTTGAGGCAGAGACTCGACACGATGAATGCACTTCGCCCCCTTATACGTCTGGCGCCGATCACGGCGGACCTCACCCAGCGCAATCCAAAAATCCTTCTTGGCGGTAAACATCAACCCACTTTGCTGCGCTATCTCGATGGCTGGCCGCGACGCACCGGTGGTCCTTCGGCTTTTCTGATTCAGTTTGTCGAAGACGGGGAGTCGCTGGCGCGCTTTGCCAGCAACAGTTTCGATCTGGCGGTGATTCAGGCACCCAGCGCCGAGCACGCGGCAGAAGTCATCAAGCAACTGACGCGAATCGCCCGGCAAGGGTTGATTACCCGCCGCTGAGGCCAGTGGGTTCAGGCATTGGCGCTACTGCGTTGCAGCATGGCGTTCAACGCGTCCTTGGCTTCGGTGCTGTTCAGACGTTCGATAAACAGCAGGTTTTCCCTGCGCAGGGTTTCCTCCAGTTCCTTCAGCACTGGCTGCTTAAGCAGCCGTTTGCTGTGCAACAGGGACTCGCGAGGCAGGGCCAGCAGTCGATCGGCCATCCGTTGTGCTGCGGCCAGACATTGTTCGCCGTCGTCCAGCACTTCATTGGCCAGCCCCCAAGCCACCGCCTGAGTGCCGTCCAGGCCGTCCCCCCAGAGCAGCAGTCGGGCGGCTCTGGCATGGCCGAGCATGCGCGGTAACAGCAGGCTTGCACCGAATTCAGGGCACAAGCCAAGGTTCACGAAGGGCATGCGCAGTTTGGTATTACGGGTGACCAGCACCTGATCGCAATGCAGCAGGAGGGTGGTGCCGATACCGATGGCAGCGCCGCAGACCGCGGCGATCAACGGCTTGTCCAGATGGATGACCGCGTCCATGAGACGGAACGCCGGGCTATTCAGATGGGTCGGTGGATCCTGGAGAAAGTCCTGCAGGTCGTTGCCACTGGTAAAGCACTGTTCGCCCCCGGTGATGATGACCACGGCAGTCTCGGGGTCTTCGGCGGCAGCAAACAGCAGGTCGGCCAGACGGGTGTACATGCTGTTGCTCAGGGCATTGAGCTTGTCCGGACGGTTGATGGTCAAGGTCAACAGTCCGCCGCTTTGGTTGCACTTGATCAGGTCGTTCATGGGGTCGCCTTTGCTGGATTTCACTGTCCGGAACACCACGGGTTCCGGCAGTTTCTTGTTGTTTTTGGCGCTTCAAAAGGTCGGCGGGGTGATTACCCAGATCACCACCGCATCGACCTCACCGGGATTGCCATAACGGTGAGGTTCCTGGCTGGAAAAACTGAAACTGTCGCCTTCATTGAGCTGAAAATAGCGCTCGCCGACCCACAGCTCAAAGTTGCCGGAGAGCAGGTATCCGGCTTCCTCGCCTTCATGGCAATAGCTCTGCTGGCTGTAAGTGCCTGGCGGAAAGCGCGAATGCAGGATCTCCAATTGACGATTGGGTTGCGGGGTCAGCAACTGGTCAACGATGCCGTCTTCGTAATGCACGCTCATTCGGCTGTTCTTGCGGACCACGTAACCACTGTCCTCGGGGGCCGTGCTGGCTTCGCTGGCGAAGAACCACTGGATGGTGACGCCCAGGCTGCGGGCGATGTTGAACAACGCCGGAATCGAGGGGTAAGCCAGATTGCGTTCGAGCTGGCTGATATAGCCTGCCGTCAGCTCGCTCATCTCAGCCAGGGCGGTCAGGGTCATGCCCCGGCGTTTGCGCAGCCCGCGAATCCGCGTGCCCAGAAAGTGCGGCTCTGTTGCGCCGCTCTGTTTGGCGGACGCGGCGCTGGCAGGCGGCAGGTTGCTGCTGTTGCTCATTGCGTGCTCCGAACCGAGTGTTGGCTGAGCGTCTGAAACGCTCGAGCCTGCCGATGGCACGTCAGCGAGGGCGCTGACAAGGGCCCGGAGTATAAAGCAGCCTCAGAGGTCCCAGGCAACCTTCAACCCTTCATAAATCGCTTCTTCGGCCGTGCGCGGTGCCAGGCAGTCGCCGATCCGGCGAAATTCCACCAACCCCTGCAGTTGCGCGCCCAGCGTATCCACCGGCTGATGGCCCTGGCACAGCACCAGGGTGTCGATGTCTTCGAACATGATCGGCTCTGCACTGGCGGTGTGTTGCATGTAGACGGTGCTGTCATCGCAGCCGTACAGACGGGCATAGGGCGTGATCGGAATGCCCAGCCGATGCAGCTCACCGACCAGTTGATCGCGCACGTACAGCGGCAGGTTTTCCCCGCAATGGGTGCCGTTGACCGCCAGTTGCACCTGATGCCCTGCGCGCACCAGACGTTCGGCGACGCCGGGGCCGATCCAGTCGCAACGCCAGTCGACGACGAGCGCCGAACGCCCGAGCTTGACCTCGTCGCGCAGCACCTGCCAGGCATCCACCACTTGCAGTTCGCCGCCGCGTTCGAAAGCCGGCCAGTAGGGTTCGGCACCGGTTGCAACGATCACCAGATCCGGCTGTTCGCGCTCGACCAGTGCCCGGTCGACGCGGGTGTTGCGCACCACGCGTACGCCGGCCAGTTCCATTTCCCGCTGCAAGTTGGTGCTGGCGCCGCCGAATTCGCTGCGCCGAGGCAGCAGTTGCGCCAGCAGGACCTGCCCGCCGAGCTGCGAACTGGCTTCATAGAGCGTGACCTCATGCCCGCGCTCGGCGGCCACGGCGGCCGCCTTCATCCCGGCCGGACCGCCGCCGGCGATCATGATGCGCTTGCGTTTGGTGGTCGGCTGCAGGGAGCCGAAAACCAGTTCACGGCCGGTTTCCGGGTGCTGAATGCAGGAAATCGGCAAGCCTTTGTGGAAGTGCCCGATGCACGCCTGATTGCAGGCGATGCAGGCTCGAACATCTTCGCTGCGCCCGGCGTCGGTCTTGTTCGGCATTTGCGGGTCGCAGATCAGTGCGCGGGTCATGCCGCACACATCGGCCTGACCGCGAGCAATGATCAGTTCGGCCTCCTGCGGCTGGTTGATGCGTCCAGTGACGAACAGCGGAATCGACAGGCTGGCCTTGAACGTCCCGGCCTCCTTGGCCAGATAGGCCGGTTCGATGGCCATCGGCGGCACGATATGCACCGCACCGCCCAAAGACGCCGAGGTCCCCGCGACGATGTGCACGTAATCCAGGTACTGCTGCAGTGACTTGACCGCCGCCAGCGACTCGTCTTCGGTCAGGCCCTCGGGGTCGCGTTCGTCGGCGGAGATGCGCAAGCCGATGATGAACTGCTCGTCAGTGTTCGCGCGCACCAGCGCAATGACTTCGCGCAGAAACCGCAGGCGCTGTTGCAGGTCGCCGTTGTAACCGTCGGTGCGTTGGTTGACGCGTGGGTTGATGAATTGCGCGGGCAGGTAACCATGGCTGGCGACCACTTCCACACCGTCCAGCCCGGCTTGATACAAACGCCGGGCCGCTGCGCCATAGCCGGCGACGATGTCGTCGATCATCGCCTGATCAAGCGCGCGCGGCATGACCCGAAAGCGTTCGTTGGGCACCGCCGAAGGCGAGTAGGCGACGGCCAGCAGGCCATCGCTGGACTCCATGATTTCCCGCCCCGGATGGAAGATCTGCGAGAGCACCACGGTGCCATGGGCATGACAGGTTTCGGCCAGTTTTCGGTAGCCCTCGATGCAGGCGTCGTCGGTGGCCATCAGCACATGGGAGGTGTAGCGCGCGCTGTCATGCACCCCGGCAACTTGCAGCACGATCAGGCCCACGCCGCCCTCGGCACGCGCCCGGTGATAGGCGATCAATTGCTCGTTGACCAGATTGTCGGTCGGCATCGACGTGTCGTGACCGCTGGACATGATGCGGTTTTTGAGGCGCTTGCCACGGATCTGCAGCGGTTCGAAGAGGTGCGCAAACGCTTGGTTTGAAGTCGGCATGGTGTGGTACTCCAGGCTAGCCGAGGCCGGTAAACAGGATTTTCGGCGTTGTTATTATTCCGCTATAGAAATTTACCCTCAGTAAAAAATCAACTTGTTTTTTTAATTGTGGTTGAGTAGCTTCAATCCGCACCCACTCCTGGGGTGAACCTCACCAAAATAAAAACGGGTCACGGCAGCGCTCGCTGAGTGATACCAGCACGAGGAACCACTGATGAAGTCGAATACGCTCAAGCACGGTTTTTATCCTTTGATTCTCACCCTCGCCATGGGCCTGGGTAGCGCTCAAGCAGAACAGGACATGGTGGTGGTCGGTTATGGCGGTGCCGGTCAAAAAGCCCAGGATGTGGCTTTCTTTCAACCCTTCAGCGCAGCGGACGGCAGCAAGCTGATCCAAAGCGAATACAACGGCGAGATGGCCAGGATCAAGGTGATGGTCGACACCGGCAACGTCGATTGGGACGTGGTGCAGATCGAAGGCCCGGACCTGATGCGCGGCTGCGATGAGGGCATGTACGAGCGACTCGACTGGAAGAAACTTGGACGAGAGGACCAGTTGATTCCCGATGCGGCACAAGCGTGCGGTTCCGCCGCGTTGGTATGGAGCGTGGCGATTGCTTACGACACCGACAAACTGGCGCAGGCACCAGCTTCATGGGCGGACTTCTGGGATGTACAGAAAATCCCCGGCAAGCGCGGGTTGCGTAAACGTGCGGTGTATAACCTTGAGTTCGCCTTGTTGGCGGACGGGGTGAAAGTCGAGGACGTGTATTCGGTATTGAGCACACCCGCGGGCGTAGATCGTGCGTTCGCCAAACTGACTGAACTCAAACCCTATATCCAGTGGTGGGAAGCCGGCGCGCAACCGGCGCAATGGCTGATCTCCGGAGACGTGGTGATGACCTCAACCTACAGCGGGCGCATCGCCGCCGCCGCGCAAGGCGGCAGCCATCTGGGGCTGGTCTGGCCTGGGAGCCTGTACGGCATGGACTACTGGGCAATCATCAAAGGCTCAACACATGTGGACCAGGCCAAAAGGTTCATTGCTTTCGCCAACCAATCCGACGCGCAGATCAAGTATGTCGAGCAGATTCCTTACGGGCCAACCAACACGCAAGCGGCGGCGCGCCTGGATCCCAAGCTGGCCCAATGGGTGCCGACCGCACCGCAGAACCTGACCGGCGCGTTGTCGATGAATGTGCCGTTCTGGGTCGATCACGGTGAAGAACTCGAAGAGCGCTTCAATGCCTGGGCGAGCAAATAGGCGCAGACCTTAATGCCCGTAGCAGCCGCTACGGTTCGCGTGGCAAGCCCCCTCGCCACAGTTCGAGTTCCTGTTGTACAGTCGTTCAGCTTAGTGGCTGCAAACAACCAGCCCAACGACTGATCCCAGGAGATTGACCACAATGACTCAGGAAGCCCGCTTTTCCCGAATGGAGCCGGAGTTGCGCAAGGCCAACCTGATCGAGGCAACGCTGGTGTGCCTCAAACGCCACGGCTTCCAGGGCGCTTCGATCCGCAAGATCTCCGCGCAGGCGGGGGTTTCGGTCGGGCTGATCAGTCATCACTATTCAGGCAAGGATGAACTGGTGGCCGAAGCCTACATGGCGGTCACCGGTCGAGTCATGAGCCTGCTACGCGAAGCCATGGAACAAGCCGCACCCAATGCGCGCGAGCGTTTGTCGGCGTTCTTTCGCGCATCGTTCTCGGCCGAAATGCTTGATCCGCAATTGCTGGATGCCTGGCTGGCGTTTTGGGGCGCGGTAAAGACCGCCGAGGCGATCAACCTCGCCCACGAGCATTCCTACGGTGAATACCGCGCCGAGTTGCGCAAGGTGTTGAACGATCTGGCGCAGGAAGAGGGCTGGGAAGACTTCGATGCCGACCTTGCCGCTATTGGTTTGAGCGCGCTGCTCGACGGCTTGTGGCTGGAGTCGGGACTCAACCCCGGCACGTTCACCCCGAATCAGGGCATCCAGATTTGCGAAGCCTGGGTCGACGGTTTGCAGGCGGGCGGTCGCCAGCGTTTCCGGCTGCAGACGGAGGGCTGTTGATCGACTGTTCAGCAATGGATACTCTCTGCCGCTGATGCAGGAAAAACTCTAATAAGAAACGCGCCTTCGGGCACAGGCAGGACAACAAGCGATGACTCCTCGGGTACTGATCGTCGACGACGATCCGCTGATTCGCGAACTCCTTCATGCTTACCTCTCGCAGGAAGGCTACGAAGTGCACTGCGCCGCAACCGCGGAACTGGCCGAAACCTTTCTGGCAACCACCCCTGTCGATCTGGTGATGCTGGACATCCGGCTACCGGGCAAGGATGGCCTGACCCTTACCCGCGAGCTGCGCGTACGCTCGGAGGTCGGGATCATCCTGATTACCGGGCGCAACGACGAAATCGACCGCATCGTCGGCCTCGAATGCGGCGCCGATGATTATGTGATCAAACCCCTCAACCCGCGTGAACTGGTGTCTCGGGCGAAAAACCTGGTGCGCCGGGTTCGCCATGCCCAGGTGCACAAGCCGGCGACGGTGCTGCCTCGTCAGCAAGTCAAACAGTTCGCTGCCTGGGCACTGGATACCGATCGCCGACGCTTGATCGATCAAGCCGGTGGCGAAACCCTGCTGACCCATGGTGAATACCAGTTGCTCAGTGTGTTTTTGCGCAACAGTGGCCATACCTTGAGTCGCGACCAGTTGATGGATCAGATCCGCAACCGTGAATGGGTGCCCAATGATCGCTCCATCGACGTCCTGGTGGGGCGCTTGCGGCGCAAACTGCATGACGATCCCGCCGAACCGCAATTGATCATTACCATCCATGGCGCAGGTTATTTGTTCACCGCCAGTGAGGCTGCCTGAACGGCATGTTGCGGCTGCTCTGGCTGCTGTTGGCGCTGGCGGGTACAAGCGCTGCGGCGGCCGAGCGAATTCGTTATTGCGATTATCCGGTCTACCCGCCGATTTCCTGGAGCGACGGCAAACAGGTGCGCGGCCTTGCGCCCAGCGTGGTCAAAAGCTTGTTTGGTCAGCTGGGTTATGAGGTCGACATCGTCGTGCTGGGCAACTGGAAGCGCTGCTTGCTGGACGCCGCCGAAGGCCGCGTTGACGTGGTCCTGGCCTACAGCACGGCGCAACGCGAGCAGAGCATGCGCTTCTCGACGGTGCCGGTGTTGCGCGAAGAAGTCGCGGTGTTCGTCAATCGCCAACATCCGGTGAAGTTCGAACGGCTTGAAGACCTGGGCAACTACCGTGGCGGTTTACTGTTCGGTGAAAGCTATGGGCTGGACTTCGATCGTTTCGTCGCTCAGCACGGCAATATCGAATGGGTGTCCGACAGTCGACAGAACTTCGGCAAACTGATTCGCGGCAGGATCGACTTCATCACTCAGGAGCGACGCACCGGGCAGCTGTTCGTTGAACACTTGCCGGGCGCCGCAGACATCGAGGCATTGCCCAATTCGTTGAGCGTGGACTATTTACGGGTCGCGGTGTCACGCCGTTCCGCACTGGCCGAACGCATGCCCGATATCGACGCCCAACTGCAGCGGATGGTCGACTCCGGCGAGATCGAACGTTGGCTGAACGAAAGTGAAGCCACCTACCGAGACATGATCAACCTGCCGGCGGATGCGCAATGAAACGCACCAATCCCAGCGGCCTGTTGCGGCGTTTGCTGCTGTTCATCCTGCTGTTCAGCCTCTGTTTCACCCTCCTCGCCAGCACCGTGCAGTTGTACTTCGAGTACCGCCGTGAAATGCGTGATATCGATTCGCGCATGGAACTGATCCGGGCCGGCTACCTGGCAAGTCTGGAGCGCAGCCTCTGGGATCTCAACCAGGAGCAGTTGAATGTGCAATTACGCGGGTTGGTGGATTTTTCCGATGTGGCCCGCGTGCGTTTGAGCAGCCCTGACTTTGACCTGCTGCAAGGCAGTTCATCTGCACCGGGGGCGTTGCGCATCGAGCGTTTCGAGCTGAACTATCAGCCGCCGGCCGGCCCATCGCGGCATCTGGGCGAGCTGGAAGTCAGTACCGATCTGGGGGCGGTGTATCGCCGTTTGTACGCCACCGGGCTGACCAGCCTGTTATGGATGAGTGTGTTCCTCTGCGGTCTGGCGGTTGCGCTTTCGGGGTTGTTCTACCGTTTGGTGACCCGACATCTGCAGGTCATGGCCGATTTTGCCCGGCGAATTGCCGCCGGAGACTGGCACGAGCCTTTGCGGCTGGATAAAAGCAGCACCGGTACCGAGGACGAAATCGATACCGTGGCTCACGCGCTCGATGACATGCGCCGGGCAATCCTTAGCGATATCGACCGGCGCGAAGTCGACCGTCTGGCACTGCAAGACAAGCGTGACGAACTGCAGAAAATGGTCGAGCGACGCACCGCCAGTCTGCTGCGCGCCAAGGACGATGCCGAAGCGGCCAACCTCGCCAAGTCGCGCTTCCTCGCCACCATGAGCCATGAACTGCGCACGCCGCTCAATGGCATTCTTGGCATGGCTGAACTGCTGCGCGGCGCCCGCCTCGAGGAGCGCGATGGTAAACGTCTGGAAGCTTTGTATAAGGCCGGCGAAGGTTTGCTGACGATTCTCAACGAAGTGCTGTATTTCGCCCGGCTGGAAGAAGGTGAAAGCCATCCGGAGCTCGTCGATTTCTCCGTCAGGCAACTGATCGATGAAGTGCTGACGCTGCTTGAGCCGAGGGCGTTGAGCAATGGCACTCAATTGCATTGCCGGTTTGATCCGCAGGTCGCAGATCGTTGCCACGGTGCCGAGCAGTTTTTGCGTCAGGTGTTGAGCAATCTCCTGGCCAATGCCGTCAAGTTCACCGAGGCAGGGCAGATCACCGTTGACGTCGCGCTGCTGGCTGCTGGTGATCTGATAACTGGACAGCGCCTGCGTTTCAGCGTGACCGACAACGGCATCGGCATCGCGGCAGCGGTGCAGGTAAAGATTTTCGAGCGTTTCACTCAAGCCAGCGAAGACGTGGCGCAGCGTTATGGCGGCACCGGATTGGGATTGGCGATCAGTAAACATCTGGTGGAAGTTCTTGGCGGGCGCATCGGTGTCGACAGCCAGGAGGGGCAGGGCAGCTGTTTCTGGTTCGAG
The DNA here is from genome assembly GCF_059422425.1 of Pseudomonas sp. GW821-FHT01E05. Lineage (NCBI taxonomy): Bacteria > Pseudomonadati > Pseudomonadota > Gammaproteobacteria > Pseudomonadales > Pseudomonadaceae > Pseudomonas > Pseudomonas sp. GW821-FHT01E05. Next base: position 24,580 of record NZ_JBWKWW010000019.1, on the reverse strand, counting down.
CTGACCCTGCAACCGGTCGTGGGGGTTGCGAACGCCACCGCCACCAGTGCGCCGGGCCAGGCCCTGAGCATTCTGGTGGTCGAAGACGTGGCGCTGAACCGCGATGTGGTCAGCGGCTTGCTGGAGCGGGACGGGCATCGGGTCAGTCTCGCCGAAGATGCCGAGCAGGCTTTGGAGTGCTGCCGCAAGCAATCCTTCGAGTTGATTCTGCTGGATGTGCATCTGCCGGGAATGAGCGGCGTCGAGCTGTGCAGACTGATCCGCAGCACGTCTGGGCCCAATCAACACAGCCGTATTTTCGCTCTGACCGCCAGCGTGCAGCCGACCTTGGTACGCGGTTATCTGGATGCCGGTATGCAGGGCATTCTCGGCAAACCGTTGAAACTCGAAAGTCTGCGCCAGGCATTGGCCGGTGAATCGCCCATGCCCGAGCCTGCGCTGGAACACGAGTTGATGGACTGGCAGTTGCTGCACACCCATCGCACCTTGCTCGGCGAACAAAAACTTCACGGCCTGCTGAAGGTGTTGCGCGACTCGATTGCCCAGCATCGCACGGCGCTTACGGAAGCCATCGAGGCGGGTGACTGCACGGAAGTGGCGCATCTGGCCCATCGTTTGGCCGGGAGCAGCGATTCGCTGGGGTTCCGCGCCTTGGCCGATGTCCTGCGAGCCTTCGAGGAGGCCGCACTGATCAACGACACCGTGGCGATACACGCGCTGGTGCCGCAGTTCCATGGGGTGTTGCAGCGTTCGCAAGGGGTGCTGGCAGACGTGTTGAATGCCTGACGCACAAATTCGTTACGACTTATTACATCTTTGATCTTTGCGTACAACGCGAACTTACATGGCTTTCCAATAATCGGGACAACCGCGCCGGACGCGGTCTTCGAAGCTTATTGGAGATAATAATAATGAACTGCCGTAAAGCTGATCTTTCCCCGCGCGATGACCTCCTGTCATCCACCGCGCACCTCGCCCAGTTTTAAGAGGTGCCGTCATGAGCGAATCTATCGAACGAAAAGGCGTACACCTGACCCGAGCCTTGAAAAGCCGGCACATTTTCATGCTGTCGCTGGGCGGGGTCATCGGCACCGGGCTGTTCATGGGCTCGGGTGTCACCATCAACCAGGGCGGGCCAGTGGGCGCCATTCTGGCTTACCTGGTGGCCGGCTTTCTGATGTATCTGGTGATGGTCTGCCTCGGCGAGCTGTCGGTGGAAATGCCGGTTTCCGGATCCTTCCAGACCCACGCCACCAAGTACATCGGGCCTGCCACCGGCTTTATGATTGGCTGGGTTTACTGGATGAGCTGGGCAACCACAGTCGGTCTGGAATTCACCGCGGCGGGCATGTTGATGGTGCGCTGGTTCCCGATTATCCCGATCTGGTACTGGTCGGCGCTGTTCGTGGTGGTGTTGTTTGGACTGAACGCCTTGGCGACCCGTGCTTTCGGTGAAGCGGAATACTGGTTCTCCGGCATCAAGGTGGCGGCAATCCTCGGCTTTATCATCGTTGGCGTGCTGGTGATTTTCGGCGCGATACCGCTGACCAGTGGTGCCCCGGCGCCGATGATGACCAATCTGATCGGTGACTCGCTGTTCCCCAACGGGCTCTCTGCGGTGTTCGCGGTGATGATGACCGTGGTGTACGCCTTCCAGGGCTGCGAAATCATGGGGGTTGCCGCTGGCGAAACCGATCAGCCGGAGAAAAGTATTCCCAGGGCTGTGCGCAACGTGGTGTTCCGCGTGCTGATCTTCTATGTGCTGGCGATTGTGGTGCTGTCGGCCATCGTGCCATGGCAGCAGGCCGGCTTGATGGAAAGCCCGTTCGTGCAGGTGTTCGACATGGTCGGCATTCCTTACGCCGCGGACCTGATGAACTTCGTGATCCTGACGGCGATTCTGTCGGTCGGTAACTCGGGGCTGTACGCTTCGACGCGGATCCTTTGGGCCATGTCGAAAACCGGTATGGCACCCAAAAGCCTGTCGCCACTGAGCTCTCGCGGCGTGCCGTTGCGTGCTCTGAGCATCACCCTGTGCTTTGCGCTGGTGTCGCTGATGACCAGCTTCGTCGCTGCCGACACCCTGTTCATGGTGCTGATGGCCGTGAGCGGCATGTCCGGCACCGTGACCTGGATCGTGATCGCCCTGGCGCAATACAAATTCCGCCGTGCGTACATCAAGGGCGGCGGCAAACTCAGCGATTTGAAATACCGTGCGCCGTGGTTCCCGTTCCTGCCGCTGCTGTGCATCGCTTTGTGCTGCTCGCTGTTCGTCTTCCTGGCCCTCGACGAGACCCAACGTCCGTCGCTGTATTGGGGCTTTGGCTTTATCGCCATCTGCTACGGCGCTTACTTCATGACCAACCGTAAACGTCAAGCGGCTCTGGCGCAGGCCCTGCCAACGGTTTGAGCCAACAAACGAAAAACCTGTAGGAGCGAGCTTGCTCGCGATAGCGGACTGACAGTCAACATCCCCGTTGAATGTGATGTCGTCGTCGTCGGAACGCCGCCCGGAGCAAGCTCGCTCCTGCATTTCATCATCCCCCCGATTCCTCAATCGCAAGCAGCCGCCGTGGTCAGTTGTTCAAAGATGTAACAGCTTTTTCGGCGGATATTCGAAATCTATAATTTTTTTCTTTTAAAACAATAAGTTATTTAATTTTAAGGGCTGTTACAGGCCCCTTGGCCGCAGGATTGCCGCCTTACTGAACAGTCGTTTAGTATGGGTGCCATGTCGTCAATCACAATAATTCGAGGACTCGTATGACTACTCAATCTTCTCTGCTCAGTCAGGTCGAAGCGGGCGTTGCCTGGATCACCCTCAACCGCGCACCACAACGCAATGCGCTGGATATCCCGACGCTGAAAAGCCTTCACGCCTTGCTCGATCAATTCAACGCGGATCCTGCTGTGCGGGTCGTCGTTTTGACCGGCACTGGCCGCAGTTTTTGCGCCGGCGCCGATCTCGCTGAATGGGCTGAAGCCGAGGCACGTGGCGCACTGGAAAGCTACGGCTGGACAGAAACCGCCCACGCCATGATGAGCCGTCTGCACAGCCTCGATAAACCCACCATCGCCGCGATCAATGGCACCGCCGTCGGCGCCGGGATGGATTTGACGCTGTGCTGCGATGTGCGTCTCGCCGCGCAGTCCGCCCGGTTCAAGGCCGGTTACACCAGCATGGCGTATTCGCCGGATGCCGGTGCCAGCTGGCATCTGCCGCGTCTGATCGGTGTCGAGCAGGCCAAGCGTCTGTTGTTCCTCGATGAACTCTGGGGCGCCGATCGCGCCTTGGCGGCAGGCCTGGTCAGTGAAGTGTGTGCCGATGAGCAACTGCTGAGCGTGGCCGGCGAACTGGCCGCGCGTCTGGCCAGCGGCCCGACCTTCGCCTTCGCCCAGACCAAGAAACTGATGCGTGAAGGCGCCCATCGCAGCTTGCCTGAACAACTGAGCGCGGAACTCGCCGCCGGTTTGCTCTGCGGTCGCAGTGAAGACGGCGCCGAAGCGTTGCGTGCGGCGATGGAAAAACGCGCGCCGGCCTTTGTCGGTAAATAGGTCGGCCAAACAGGGTCGACGACCAGGCGGGCTCTCCAGCCAACGAATAGAACGTCATCGAATACTCGGTTATCGAAGAGCAGGTAGCGCAATGAATTTCCAGCTGACCCAAGAACAAGAAATGTTGGTGGATGCGGTTCGCAGTTTTGTCGCCAAGGAACTGCTGCCCCATGAAGAAGCGGTCGATCGCGCCGATGAAGTCTCTCCGGAGCTGGCCGCACAGATTCGCGGCAAAGCTGTGGCGGCGGGTTTCTATGCCTTCAACATGCCGGAAGAGGTCGGCGGCGGCGGGCTCGACTACCTGTCCCAGGCGCTGATCGAACGCGAGCTGTCCAAGGTGTCGTGGGCGCTGCATGTGTTTGTCGCACGTCCGTCGAAAATCCTCATGGCTTGCACCGGCCAGCAGATTCAGGACTATCTGTTGCCGTGCATCCAGGGTGAAAAGATTGACTGCTTCGCCCTGACCGAACCGGGCGCCGGCTCTGACGCCAATGCCATCAAGACCCGCGCGGTGCGTGAGGGCGATGACTTTGTGTTGAACGGCAGCAAACACTTCATCAGCCATGCCGGGCACGCCGATTTCGCCATTGTCTTCGCCGTGACCGATACCTACGAACACAACGGTCGCAAGCGCAATGCCGTAACCTCGTTCCTGGTCGACCGCGACACGCCGGGCATGACCATTCGCCGTGGGCCCAAGTGCGTCAGCAACCGCGGTTATCACACCTATGAAATGTTCTTCGACGATTGCCGCGTACCCGCCTCCAAAGTGCTGGGCGAAGTCGGCAAGGGCTGGGACGTGGCCAACGCCTGGCTGACCGCCGGGCGGGTGATGGTTGCCGCCAACTGCGTCGGTCAGGCCCAGCGTGCGCTGGACGTGTCGCTGCAATGGGCGGCGGATCGCAAGCAGTTCGGTCAACCCATCGGTACCTATCAGGGGGTGTCGTTCAAGCTGGCCGACATGGCCACGCAAATCCGCGCGGCCGAGCTGTTGACCCTGCACACCGCCTGGAAAATGGATCAGGGCTCCATGACTGACGGCGAAGCCGGGATGGCCAAACTGTTCGCCAGTGAAGTGCTCGGTCGCGTGGCTGACGAGGCGGTACAGATTTTCGGGGGGATGGGCTTGATGGACGAAGGTCCGGTGGAGCGCATCTGGCGTAACGCCCGGATCGAACGGATCTGGGAAGGCACCTCGGAGATTCAGCGCCACATCATTTCCCGCGAGCTACTGCGGCCGCTGCTGCGCTGATCGGGTCGGAGAACGGTTATGTCCCAACACATTCGCGACAACCTCAAACGCCTGCTCGCGCCGCGCCATCTGGCGTTTGTCGGCGGCCGAAGCATGGCCCGTTCGCTCAAGCGCTGCGCTGAAGGCGGCTACCAGGGCCAGATGTGGCTGGTCAACCCGCAACACGACAGCCTTGAAGGCGTGCCGTGCGTGCGCAGCGTGGCAGAACTGCCGTGCGGCCCGGACGCGGTGTTCATTGCCACCAACCGCGAACTGACCTTGACCTGCGTCGCCGAGTTGGCGGTCAAAGGTGCAGGCGGAGCGATTTGCTACGCATCGGGTTTTGCCGAGACCGGCGCTGAAGGCCAGGCCTTGCAAGATCAGCTGCTCAAGGCCGCCGGCGACATGGCCTTGCTCGGCCCCAACTGCTATGGCTTGCTCGATTACCTGCACAGTTGCGCACTGTGGCCGGTTGCCCATGGCGGCAAGACGGTCGAGAAAGGCGTGGCGGTACTGACCCAGAGCGGTAATTTTGCCTACAACCTGTCCATGAGTGATCGCTCGTTGCCGGTGGCCTACATGGCTTCAGTCGGCAACCAGGCGCAATTGGGCATCGCCGAGCTGATGGATGTGTTGCTCGACGAGCCGCGCGTCACGGCAATCGGTTTGCATCTGGAAGGATTGAAAAACGTTCCAGGCTTTGCCCGCGCGGCGCACAAGGCGCTGGAGAAGGGCATTCCGATCATCGCGCTGAAAACCGGTGTGTCGCAGCTCGGTGCTGAATTGGCCCTCAGCCATACCAGTTCGCTGGCCGGTTCCGATGCACTGTACGACAGCCTGTTCGATCGCCTGGGGGTGATTCGCGTCAGTGGTCCGGTGAGTTTTGTCGAGACCCTGAAAGCCGCGGCTTGTGGCAATTTACCGGCTGGCAAGAGTCTGATCGCGCTGGCCTGTTCCGGTGGTGATGCCGGGCTGATCGCCGACTATGCCGAACGCAACGATTTGAGCCTGCCCACACTCGACGAAAGCCAGCGGCTCGAGCTGGATCAAGTGCTGCCCAGCTACGCCAACCTGGTCAATCCGCTGGATTTCACCACGGCGATCTGGGGCAACCGCGAAGCGCTGGACAAGATGCTTGATAGCGCCCTGCGCACCGAAGCCGACGCCGCCATGTTGGTGCTCGATTACCCTTCTGAGGCGACCGGCGAGCGCAAGGAATGTGATCTGCTGCTGGAACTGTATTGCGCGGCGTTGACCCGTCACGGCAAGACCGGTTTCGTCACTTCAGCCTTTCCCGAGCTGCTTGCGGCCAGCGCTCGCGAGCGTTTGCATGCCCATGGCGTGGCGGCGTTGCAAGGCGTGGAAGATGCTTTGGCGGCGTGGGGGCGGATTGCCGGTTATCAGCACAATCGTCAGGTATTGCTTGCGCGCGGAGAGTCGGCGTTGGTGCCGATTTGTCCACAGGCGCTGGAAGGTGAGGGGCAGTTGCTGGATGAATGGCAGTCCAAACAAGCCTTGCGCGCCTTTGGCCTGCCGACGCCGCAAGGCCTGCTGAGTACCCCAAGCGACGCGCTGACAGCGGCGAATTCGCTGGGTTATCCACTGGTGCTCAAGGCTGTCAGTGCCCAATTGCCGCACAAGACTGAAGCCGGTGCGGTGGCGCTGAACCTGCGCGATGCGCAGGCATTGAGCGACGCGCTGGAACAGATGCGCGCACGGATTGCCGACTACGCACCGGGGGTGCCGTTCGATCAAGTACTGCTGGAGCGCATGGCAACGCCGCCGTTGGCCGAATTGATCGTCGGTATCAAGCGTGAAACCCACTTCGGGTTGGCGCTGGTCATCGGTACTGGCGGGATTCTGGTGGAACTGCTCAAGGACAGCCGCAGCCTGCTGTTGCCGACCTCCGACGGCGCCATTCGCGCTGCGTTGTCGAGCCTGCGCAGCGCACCATTGCTGCAAGGTTTTCGCGGTCGTGAAGCGGCGGATCTGGATGCGTTGGTCGCAGCGATCCGTGCTGTGGCGGACTACGCCTGTGAAAACGCGGGGCAGTTGCTCGAACTCGATGTGAACCCATTATTGGTCGGTGCCCAAGGCACGACTGCGGTCGATGCGTTGATTCGCTTCGGTCAAGCGTGAGGATATGAACATGCAAAGCAAAACCTTGACCGGCGGCCAGACTCTGGTGCGCCTGCTGGCCAACTACGGCGTCGACACGGTGTTCGGCATTCCCGGCGTGCATACGCTGGAGCTGTATCGCGGCTTGCCCGGCAGCGGCATTCGTCATGTGCTGACCCGTCATGAGCAAGGGGCCGGTTTCATGGCCGACGGCTATGCGCGTGTCAGCGGCAAACCGGGCGTGTGCTTCATCATTACCGGTCCCGGTGTGACCAATGCCGCGACCGCTATCGGTCAGGCTTACGCCGACTCGATCCCGATGCTGGTGATTTCCAGCGTCAACCATACGGCCAGTCTTGGCAAAGGTTGGGGCTGCCTGCACGAAACCCAGGATCAGCGCGCCATGACGGCGCCGATCACGGCGTTTTCGGCGGTCGCCTTGAGTGCCGAGGATTTGCCCGAACTGATCGCCCGCGCTTATGCGGTATTCGACAGCGAGCGGCCGCGCCCGGTGCATATTTCGGTGCCACTGGATGTGCTGGCCGCGCCGGTGACGCGTGACTGGAGCCATGAAGTGGTGCGCCGTCCAGGGCGCGGCGTACCGGCTGCCGAGGTGCTGGATCAGGCTGTGGCGAAACTGCAAGCGGCGCGCCGCCCGATGATCATCGCCGGTGGCGGTGCGCTGAATGCAGCACAAACGCTTGAGGCATTGAGCACGCGGCTGGCGGCGCCGTTTTTCAGCAGCGTCGCAGGGAAAGGTTTGTTAGCGCCGAATGCGCCACTGAATGCCGGCTCCACCTTGTGCGTGGAACCTGGCTGGAAGCTGATCGCCGAAGCTGATGTGGTGCTCGCGGTCGGTACCGAAATGGCCGACACCGATTATTGGCGCGAGCGTTTGCCGCTGAATGCCGAGCTGTTACGGGTGGATATCGACTCGCGCAAGTTCAACGATTTTTACCCGTGCGCGGTGGCCTTGCAGGGCGATGCTCAAGAAACCGTGGCCGCCTTGCTGGCGCGTCTGTCCGAGCCCGCACGCGACGCCAGCGCCGCCATCCAAGCGGTCGACATGTTGCGTAAGGCGGTCAAGGCCGGGCACGGAGCCTTGCAGTCGATCCATCAGGCGATCCTCGACCGGGTCTCGGCCGAATTGCCGGACAACGCGTTTATCAGCAGCGACATGACCCAACTGGCCTACACCGGCAATTACGCCTTCAGTAGCAATGCGCCGCGCAGCTGGCTGCACCCAACCGGCTACGGCACTTTGGGTTACGGCTTGCCGGCGGGTATCGGGGCCAAGTTCGGTGCGCCGAACCGACCTGGCCTGGTGTTGGTCGGCGACGGCGGTTTTCTCTACACCGCGCAAGAGCTGGCAACCGCCGTGGAAGAGCTGGACAGCCCGCTGGTGGTGCTGCTGTGGAACAACGATGCCTTGGGGCAGATCCGCGACGACATGATCGGGCTGGATATCGAGCCTGTTGGCGTGCTGCCGCGTAACCCGGATTTCGCCGCGCTGGGCCGTGCCTTCGGATGCACCGTGACGCAACCGCAGAACCTGGATCAATTGCAAGCCGAACTGCGTGCCGGTTTCAACCGAAACGGTGTGACGCTCATCGAACTCAAGCACGCCAGTGCTCTGGTCGGTTAAAAACATACACAGGGAATACATCACCATGCGCTTTTCCGATCTGACCCAACGTATCGCCGGTGACGGCGCGGCTGCCTGGGAAATTCATTACCGTGCCCTGGCGCTTCAGGAACAGGGCAAAGACATTTTGCTGCTATCGGTGGGCGACCCGGATTTCGATACGCCGGTGCCGATCGTACAAGCGGCCATCGACAGCCTGCTGGCGGGCAATACCCATTACGCCGAGGTGCGCGGCAAGCGTGCCTTGCGAGAAAGCATCGCCAAACGCCATCGGCAACGCAGCGGCCAACAGGTCGATGCCGATCAGGTCGTTGTGCTGGCCGGTGCGCAGTGTGCGTTGTTCAGCGTCGCGCAATGCGTGCTCAATCCCGGCGATGAAGTGATCGTCGCCGAGCCGATGTACGTCACCTATGAAGCGGTCTTCGGTGCCTGCGGCGCGGTGGTGATTCCGGTACCGGTGCGCTCCGAGAACGGCTTTCGCGTGTTGCCCGAAGACGTCGCCGCGCGCATTACGCCGCGTACTCGGGCGTTGGCGCTCAACAGTCCACACAACCCGTCTGGCGCCAGTTTGCCGCGCAAAACCTGGCAGGCGCTGGCCGAGCTGTGCATCGCTCATGATCTGTGGCTGATTTCCGATGAGGTCTACAGCGAGTTGCTGTTCGAGGGCGAACACATCAGCCCGGCCAGTTTGCCGGGCATGGCCGAGCGCACCGCAACCCTCAACAGTCTGTCGAAATCCCACGCCATGACCGGTTGGCGCGTCGGTTGGGTGGTCGCGCCGCCGTCACTCGCCGGGCATCTGGAAAACCTCGCGTTGTGCATGCTCTACGGCTCCCCGGATTTTATTCAGGACGCCGCGGTGGTTGCGCTGGAAACCCAACTGCCGGAGCTGGAAGCCATGCGCCTGGCTTATCGCCAGCGCCGGGATCTGGTCTGCGAATGCCTGGCGGACTGCCCCGGCGTTCGCGCATTGAAACCCGATGGCGGCATGTTTGTGATGGTCGATATCCGCGAAACCGGGCTCAGCGCTCAGGCGTTCGCCGACCGCCTGCTGGATCGGCACGGTGTCTCGGTACTGGCCGGTGAAGCGTTCGGGCCCAGCGCCGCCGGGCATATTCGCCTGGGGCTGGTGCTGGACACCGGGCCATTGCGTGATGCTTGCAGGCGGATCGCTCGCTGTGCCAATGAATTGATGGAGATACTGGTTGATGCGTGAATACACGGCTCTTTTTATTGACGGCGCCTGGCAGACGCCTTCTGGTCAGGGCATGGCCGAGGTGATCAACCCGGCCACCGAACAGGTCGCAGGCGTGGTGCCATTGGGTGACGAGCGTGATGTCGAACGCGCCGTGGCTGCGGCACGGAAGGCCTTCGGTCCGTGGTCGCGGACCTCGTCCAGCGTGCGTGCAGCCTATATCCGCGGATTGGCCGATCAGCTGCGAGCGCGGGCAGACGAGATGGCGGATGTGATTACCGCCGAACTGGGCATGCCGGTGCAGTGGTGCCGCTCGGTGCAAGTCGACGGGCCGATTGCCGGACTTGAGCAGTACATCGAAATCGCCGGGTTGATGGATGAGGTGCGCGAGGTCGGTAACTCATTGGTGATCCGCGAGCCGGTCGGCGTCTGCGCCTTCATCAATCCGTGGAATTACCCGCTGCATCAGTTGATCGGCAAACTCGCGCCGGCGCTGGCGGCCGGTTGCACGGTGGTGGTCAAACCGAGTCAGGAAACCCCGCTGCACGCCTTCTTGCTGGCCGAAATGATCGAGGCCATCGGCCTGCCGGCCGGAGTATTCAACCTGGTCAGCGGGCCGGGTTCGAAGGTCGGTGAGGCCTTGGCCAGGCATCCGGACGTGGACATGGTCTCGTTCACTGGCTCTACCGGCGCCGGCGTACGCGTGGCGCAGGCGGCGGCGCCTTCGGTCAAGCGGGTATGCCTGGAACTGGGCGGCAAGTCACCGTTGCTGATCGGCGAAGATGCCGATCTGGCAGCCGCGGTGCGCTACGGCGTGCAGGACGTGATGATCAACTCCGGGCAGACCTGCACCGCCTTGACCCGTATGCTGCTGCCCGCCAGCCGCTACGCCGAGGCGCTGGAACTGGCCCTTGCCGAGACACTAAGCCTGCGCATGGGCGATCCGCTCGACCGGCAGAGCTTCCTGGGACCGATGTGCTCGGCGGCGCAGCGACGTACCGTGCGCGACTACATTCGAATCGGTCAGCAAGAGGGCGCGCGCCTGCTGTGTGGTGGCGAAACGGCCGAGGAGTTCGAGCGCGGTTTTTACGTCAAGCCAACGCTGTTTGCTGATGTCGACAACCGGATGCGCATCGCTCAGGAAGAAATCTTCGGCCCGGTGCTGTGCCTGATTCCCTATACGGACGAAGCACACGCGATACAAATGGCCAACGACTCGCCGTTCGGTCTGTCCAGCGGTGTATGGGCTGGCAGCACTGAGCGTGCACTCGGGTTGGGGCGGCAAATGCGCGCCGGGCAGTGCTTTATCAACGGCGGGGCGTTCAACTATCAGGCGCCGTTTGGTGGCTACAAACAGTCGGGCAACGGTCGCGAATGGGGTGAAGAAGGGTTGGCCGAGTTTGTTGAAGTGAAGGCGATGCAAGTGTGATTTCGCCATGACCGTTGCCCAGCCTTCGCCTTCCAGGTTTGAAAACGTCCAAGGAACTCCTATGAATGTATTGATCGTCCACGCCCATCCGGAGCCCAACTCCTTTACTGCCGCCTTGCGCGAACAGGCGGTAGAAACCCTGAAAGCCCAGGGGCATCAGGTGCAGGTCAGTGATTTGTATGCCATGAACTGGAACCCGGTGGCCAGCGCTGATGACTTCTCCTCGCGGGAGAATCCGGACTATCTGGTCTATGCGCTGGAGCAGCGTCTGGGGGTCAAAAGCCAGTCACTGGCGGCGGATATCCAGCAGGAACTGGACAAGCTGCTGTGGGCCGATCTGCTGATTCTGAACTTCCCGATTTTCTGGTTCTCGGCGCCAGCGATGCTTAAAGGCTGGATCGACCGGGTATTGGTTTCCGGCGTCTGCTATGGCGGCAAACGTTTCTACGATCAGGGCGGGCTCAGTGGCAAGAAGGCACTGGTGACGGTGACGCTGGGCGGCCGTGAGCACATGTTCGGCGACGGTGCGATTCATGGCCCGCTGCAAGACATGTTGCGACCGATCCTGCGTGGCACGTTGGCCTACGTCGGGTTCGATGTGCTGGAGCCGTTCGTGGCCTGGCATGTGCCGTACATCAGCGACGACGCGCGCAAGGAATTCCTGCATAGCTATCAGCAGCGCCTGGAAAACATCGCCCAGGACCAACCTATCGAGTTCCCGCGCTTGTCGCAGTTCGATGAGGCGCTTTATCCGTTGGTCGAGAAAGCTTGAGCGGGTAATCAGGACGAAGAAATTGCTGCGACCCCCGGGTTTTCAGCGAACTTCTGAGTGGTAAGCTGGCATCCGCGCCAGGAAAAGCGAGCAACCCATTGAGCACGAAAATCATCACGAAGGAAGGACATGAGGCCCTTAAAAAGGAGCTGGATTACCTTTGGCGAGAGAAGCGTCCCGACACCACCCGGAAAGTCACGTGGGCGGCTTCCTTGGGCGATAGAAGCGAGAACGCAGACTACCAATACAACAAGAAGCTGCTGAGGGAGATAGACCGCCGCGTCCGTTACATCCGCAAGCGCCTGGAAGATATGCGGGTGGTGGAGTATTCACCTGAACAGGAGGGGCGCGTTTTCTTCGGCGCCTGGGTCGAGATTGAAAATGAAAAGGGTGAAACCAAGCGTTTTCGAATAGTCGGCTACGACGAGATTTATGAACGCATGGATTACATCTCCATCGATTCGCCCATGGCCCGTGCGTTGCTGAAGAAGGAAGTCGGAGACGACGTTGTCGTTCCTACACCCCATGGAGACATGGAGTGGTGGGTGAACAAAATCGAATACGTGAAATAGGTTGTCGCACGGGCCGCAGCTCAGGAGCGCGGCCCGAGCCAGTCAACCCTCGCGCAGGACCGTCAGGGGGCTGGTGTTCAGGGCCCGCCGGGTACCGAACACCCCGGCACCACCCACCAGTAGCGCGCCGATTACCGGCAACAGCAGCAGCCACGGATGCGGGTGCCAGGCCAGATCGAAGGTGTAGCGGTACAGCACCAGGCTCACCAACTCCGACCCCAATGCTGCCAGCATGCCGCTGACCGCACCCAGCAGACCGAACTCGATACGCCGCGCCTTGACCAGCAGTTGTCGCTCCGCGCCGAGGGCCCGCAGCAGTGCGCCTTGACGAATGCGTTCGTCGAGGGTCGCCTGCAAACCGGAAAACAGCACCGCCATCCCCGCGGCGAGAACAAACAACAGCACATACTCCACCGCCAGCGTGACCTGGGCGAGGATGCTGCGCAGCTGCGCGAGCAAGGCTTCGACCTGAAGAATGGTCACCGCCGGGAAGGCGCGCGCGAGATCGATGATCTGCTGATCATGACCGGCAGCCAGATAAAAGCTGGTCAGGTAGGTAGCAGGCAGATCCTTCAAGGTTCCCGGCTGGAAGATCATGAAGAAATTTGGCTGAAAGTTATCCCAGTTGATCGTACGCAGGCTGGTGACCTGAGCTTCGCGATTGACCCCACCCACGGTGAAGATCAGATGATCGCCGAGCTTGAGTTTCAGGCTTTCGGCCACTTTGGCCTCGACCGAAACACCCGGTACATCACCGGAAGGCTGTTGCGACCACCACGAGCCCTGCGTGAGGATGTTGCCCGTTGGCAAATTGGCAGCCCAGGTCAGGCTCAGATCGCGCTGGATGGCCCGATCACCTTCGGTATCCTTGCTGACGATTTCCCGCGCCGGTTCGCCATTGATGCTGATCAGCCGACCGGGTACTACCGGATACAACGGTGCCGATTGTGCAGATAGCTCAATCAACCGATTGGTGAAGGCGTCTTTATCGGCAGGCAGGATATTCAGCGCGAAATAGTTGGGAGCGTCTTTGGGCAGCTGATTCTGCCAGGTGTCCAGCAACTCGCCGCGCAGCAGTGCGATCAGCGCCATCGACAGCAGAATCAAACCGAATGCCAGCGATTGCCCTGCTGCCGCCAGCGGATGGCGCAGCAACTGACCCAATCCCAGGCGCCACGGCAGGGAAGCACGAGCCAGCAATCGACGCAGGCTTTGCAGCACCACCAGCAACAGGCCACCGAGCACCAGTGCGGCAATTACCCCGCCACCGAGCAGGGCGAAGGTCAGCACCAGGTCCAGGCTCAAACGCCACATGATCAGCGCAAGGGCCGCCAATGCCGTGCCATAGACCATCCAGGTGCTCGAGGGGATTGGCAGCAGGTCCCGGCGCAACACGCGCAGCGGTGGAACACGCCCCAGAGCGGCCAATGGCGGCAGAGCGAACCCGGCCAAGGCCACCAGCCCGGTGCCGATCCCGGCGATCGCCGGCAGCAGGCCACCGGGCGGTACATCGGTCGGTAGCAGGTCATGCAACAGATAGAACAAGCCCAGCTGTGCGAGCCAGCCGAGCAGGGCACCACCGAGGCTGGCCAGCAGGCCGAGTACGGCCAATTGCACGCTGAACAACTGCATGGTTTCCCGGCGAGACAAACCCAGGCAGCGCAGCAATGCGCTGGCATCGAATCGGCGTGTGGCGAAGCGAGTGGCGCTAAGCGCGACCGCCACCCCGGAAAGTAACACTGCCACCAGGCTGGCCATGTTCAAGTAGCGTTCGGCCTTGCCCAAGGCGCCACCGATCTGCCGGTTGCCGTCGCGGGCATCCTGTAATCGCTGATTGGCGGCCAGGCCGGGCTTGATCAACTGTCGATAGCTTTCCAGGGCGGGCGCTGTGCCGCGCCAGAGTTCACGGTAGCTGACCCGGCTACCGGGTTGCACCACGCCAGTGGCCTCAAGGTCTGCCAGATTGATCAGTACCCTGGGCGTCAGGCTGTAGAAGTTGCCGGCGCGATCCGGCTCGTAGGTCAGCACCCGGGTCAGGCGCAGGTTTTTCATGCCGACATCGATGCTGTCGCCGATCTTCAGATCCAGCGCCGGCAACAGGCGGGCCTCGACCCAGGCTTCACCGGGTCTCGGGCCGCCCCCGGGTTCTTCCGGGGCGTAAGGGGCGACGGCGCTTTTAAGCTCGCCGCGCAACGGATAGGTGTTGTCGACGGCTTTGATACTGGAAAGCTGAATGCCGTTATCCGTGGCGATGACGCTGGAAAATTCAACCACCCGGGCATGTTCGAGGCCCAGTTCGATGCCGCTTTGAATCTGTTCGGGGCGCGCTGGCGAGCTCCCCTCGAGCAGCAAGTCGGCCCCCAGAAACTCGGTCGCGCGCAATAGCATGGCGCCATTCAGACGAGCGCCGAAATAGCCGATGGCGGTACTCGCCGCCACGGCGACCAGAATGGCGAAGAACAGCACCCGCAGCTCACCGGCACGGGCATCGCGCAGCAATTGGCGGATGGCAAGGCTGAACAGGCGCAATAGCGGCAAGTGTGCCATCAAGGCTCCAGTGGGGCGACCAGCAGGCCGGCTTCAAGGCGGATCAGGCGCCGGCAGCGATGTGCCAGGCGTTCATCGTGAGTCACCAGTACGAGGGTCGTGCCACTTTCTTTATTGAGTTCGAAGAGCAGGTCGCTGATGCGCTCGCCGGTGTGGCTGTCGAGGTTGCCGGTAGGTTCATCGGCGAACAGTACAGTGGGCTGCGCAGCAAACGCGCGGGCAATCGCGACCCGTTGCTGTTCGCCGCCGGAGAGCTGGCGTGGTGAGTGACTGAGTCGCTGACCCAGGCCAACCCGCTCAAGCAGTTCTCTGGCGCGCTCGCGGGCGTCCTTGCGGCCGTCCAGCTCCAGCGGCAGCATGACGTTTTCCAGAGCGTTGAGGCTGTCGAGCAACTGGAATGATTGAAAGACGAAACCGACATGCTCGGCCCTGATCCGTGCGCGTTGATCTTCGTCGAGGGTGCTCAGGGCTCGACCGGCGAGCACGACTTCACCGCTGCTGGGCAGGTCGAGACCGGCCAGCAGGCCGAGCAGGGTAGATTTACCGGAACCGGAGGCACCGACAATCGCCAGGCTATCGCCCGTGTTCAGTTCCAGGCTGAGTTCGTGCAGGATGGTCAGTTCACCTTCCGAGCTGGGAACCACTTTGCTAAGGTTGCGCGCTGTGAGAATGCTTGCGCCCATGGAGAGTCCGATGCGTGTGTGGTTTTTAAGTGCTGGCCTGGCCTTGATGTGCATGGCCCAGAGCGCAGCGGCGGGTACTGTCCTGATCGTTGGCGATAGTATCAGCGCGGCTTTCGGCCTGGATACCCGCCAGGGGTGGGTGTCCCTGCTCGAGCAACGGCTCAAGAGCGAAGGCTTCACCGATAAGGTAGTCAATGCATCCATCAGTGGCGATACCAGTGCCGGCGGCCAGGCGCGCCTGCCAGCGCTGCTTGTAGAGCATAAGCCTGAGTTGGTAATCCTTGAATTGGGCGGCAATGACGGCCTGCGCGGTCAGCCGCCCGCTCAATTGCAACAAAATCTTGCATCGATGATCGACAGCTCCCGTGCCAGCGGTGCCAAGGTGCTCTTGCTGGGCATGCAGTTGCCACCCAACTACGGTGCGCGTTACACCAAGGCCTTTGCCGAGGTTTACAGCAACCTCGCCGAGGAGAAAAAAATCCCGCTGGTACCGTTTTTTCTCGAAGGGGTGGGCGGGATTCCCGAGCTGATGCAGGCGGATGGCATACATCCCGCGGCAGTGGCCCAGGGCAAGTTGCTGGAAAATGTCTGGCCGACGCTAAAACCGCTGCTTTGACACTTTTCTACTGGCAGTCTTTCGGCTAATGTGGCGCCCCGATTTGGAGCCCCCGATGCCGCGTCCCGCCTGGTCCCTGTTTGCCTATCAACTGATCGAGCCTGATGAACAGCTGGATCTGTTCGCCTGCCAGGAAGTCCGGGTGCATCTGGTGACGCGTCAATTGGAGTTGGGCGGCTCGGCCGACCGTACGCTGTGCGGCACCTTGTTGCCGGCTCAGCCGCGCTGGTCGAGCGTCGACCGGACGATCTTCCAGGACCAGCGCCTGTGTTCGCTATGTCGGGCAATCCTCGAATCACAGAAACGCGGGACGTCGCCGATCTGGCCGGAGTTGCGCTTCGAGCTGTAAGAGGCGAAAAGATCGGCGGCCCGAACCTTGCGGTAGCTCCTGCACCAATTGTGTGCAACCTGGAGCTCGTCGCCCCGCCTCCCGAAGGTGGGGGCGGCGGTGTACAATCCCTCCCTTACCCGTTGATCATGCGAAGGATTTTCCGGATGTTGCCGCGTTTTCCTGCCGTCACCCGTTACCTGTCTCTTGCCGCCCTGTGTGTGGCGGGGCCCGTTGCAGCATTGGAGCTGCCTTTACCACCGCCGGGCGAAGATGTCGTCGGTCAGGTGCAAGTGGTCAAGGCCAAGTATGAAGATACCTTTGCCGATCTGGGCACGACCTACGACCTGGGCTATCTGGAGATGGTTGCGGCCAACCCGGGTGTCGATCCATGGTTGCCGGGTGCGGGCACTGAGGTCGTGCTGCCCACGCGCTTCATTCTGCCGCCGGGCCCGCGTGAAGGCATCGTGATCAACCTGGCTGAATATCGCATGTACTACTACCCCAAAGGCCGGAATGTGGTTTACACCTTCCCGCTGGGTATCGGTCGTGAAGGCTGGGGCTCGCCGATCGCCCACACCAGTATTATCGCGAAGACTCCGAATCCGACCTGGACTCCTCCCGCTTCGATCAAGGCCGAGCACGCTGCTGATGGCGACCCGTTGCCGAATGTGGTGCCAGCAGGCCCGGATAACCCGCTGGGGCCGTTCAAGTTCACTCTGGGGACTCCGGGTTACCTGATCCACGGTTCGAACAAGAAATTCGGCATTGGCATGCGTACCAGCCATGGCTGCTTCCGGATGTACAACAACAACGTCCTGGAAATGGCCGGCATGGTGCCGGTGGGTACGTCGGTACGCATACTCAACGATCCGTACAAGTTCGGTATCAGTGGCGGCAAGGTCTATCTTGAAGCGCATACGCCACTGGATGACAAAGGCAATCCGTCAGTAGTCGACAAGCACACCGCGGTGATCAACGCCTTGCTCAAGCGTCAGGACCTGGCCAATAACCTGCGCATGAACTGGGATGTGGTGCGCGACGTGGTAGCCGCTGAAGATGGCATGCCGGTAGAAATCGCAGTACCGAACAATGCGCCGCTGGTGTCCAGTATACCGATCGATCTGCAACAGTAATCGCTCTAAAAAAACCGCCGAGGCTTCACAGCTTCGGCGGTTTTTTATTGCCGTCAGAAAATCCGGGCAATAAAAAAGCCGATCCAAGAATGGATCGGCTTGATAACAATCCCGAGGGATTATTACTTGCGGCTAGCTTTGTCCAGCATGCGCAGAGCACGCTCGTTAGCTTCGTCAGCAGTCTGTTGTGCTTTTTGAGCAGCAGCCAGAGCTTCATCAGCTTTACGATACGCTTCGTCTGCACGAGCTTGGGAGCGAGCAGCTGCGTCTTCAGTAGCGGTCAGACGTGCTTCGGTTTCTTTGGATACGCTGCTGCAACCGGTAGCCAGAACTGCGGCCAGAGCCAGAGCAGAGAATTTCAGAACGTTGTTCATCGGGTTCCCCTTCAAGGACTTTCTATTAAATAGCCATCTCTTCAGAGTGAGGAAATAGCCGGCGTACATACTACCCATTACTTGTAGTAAGTAAACTGACGTAGCGCAAGAAGCAAAAAATATTCTAGGCCTTGAATATTTTTCGAGCAACTATTCATCAGTCTGTATAAAAAGTATGCAGCTGTGAGGCCCGTGCTGGGCGAGCTGCTTCATAGTGGATCATGAGTGCTCGCTACCGCCTGGGGCTGTTTTGGAGTGTGGGTGAAAGTCGGTCTATATTGATCGGTCTACACTTGTGTTCAGAAATTGCGGAGCGGCTCACGTATCTTTGTCCATGTTGAGGTGACTTTAAGACAGGGCGCTCGTCATAAAGTCTCAATATCCGGCAATGCACAGGCTATCGACCAGGGGGTGTTCGGTCGGGCCACCTCTACGTGATACAGAGCCGCGCCAGCGGGAGCTACACGATGACGAGCGCGCCTTGAGCATTTACGATAATGGCGCCTACTATTTGAAACGTGCTCGGCTGTGCGGGATCGGTAAGCTCTTCTCGGTGTCCAGACAGGCACGGGGTGGCGTAGTAGATGTTTCTTCGCCGGAAAAACATCGGTAAGGTAGTGGTCAGAATCCAAGACCCGCGAGGAGTAGTGATGAGCGAGGCGTTGTCCATCCACCATGACCAGGCTGGTCATCAGTTCGAGACCAATGTGGACGGTCATCGTGCCTACCTGACCTATATGGACCTGGGTAAGCAAACCCTGGACATCTATCGGACGTTCGTGCCCAACGCACTGCGTGGCCGCGGTATAGCTGCCGCGCTGACCGAGCAGGCGCTCGAGTACGCTGACCGCATGGGCTACACGGTCATTCCGTCGTGCTCCTATGTGGAGCGCTACATGGAGCGTCACCAACGGCACGCCGCGAAACTCTGATCAGGTACAGCGATAAAACCCGGTTATTGCCCTGCAATGCTGCTTGTTCAAGCGGTGCAGCTTGCGATCCACTGGATGCCGGGTCTTTGACCTCTTAAACGCCCCGGACCTTACTGGTCCGGGGCGTTTTGCTGTGGAAAACCTTCTTCGCTGGCGCGTGACTATCCCATCTGTCTGGATGTCGGTGACGATGCACTGGCCATGTCAGCCAAGGGGCGGGTGTTGTGTTTCAAATGGTTAGGGCGGGCGATTTCAAGGCCTTATCGTCCCTTGCCAGCAGCGTGCCTGTGCTTAACTGTTTTCAGAAAAAACAGTCAGGGATCGTCTATTCATGGATTTGAAAATTGATCGGCAGGCGCTCGTGCCGGTTGTGCAGCAAATCGTCAACGCATTGGCTGCGTGGATCTATCAGGGCAACGTGCAATCCGGTACGCGTCTGCCTCCTGTCAGGCAATTGGCCCGGGACAATCTGCTCAGCCAGTCCAGCGTCATCGAAGCCTATGAGCGGATGGTTGCTCAGGGGTTGCTGGTATCACGGCAGGGTTCCGGGTTCTTCGTCGGCGAACAGGTGTCTGCGCTCCAGCCCCGGAATAAAGCTCAGTGGTATGAAAATGTCGAGGCGGGGTGGAGTCGCTTCACCGGCAGCCCTTCGGGTGAGTTGAGGTTGGGGTGCGGGTGGTTGCCTGAAAGCTGGCGAGAAAGCGATGACCTCAGTTACGCGATTCGCCAGCTCATTCGCACCGACATGAGCGCGTTATTCAACTACAGCACGCCGTTGGGTTTGCCTCTCTTGCGCCAGCAACTGCAAAAGCATCTGAAGCGGATCAACATCTGTGTGGATGAGGAGCAAATCCTGACCACCCATGGCGCCAGTCATGCCCTCGATCTGGTGGTGCGCACACTGCTCAAACCGGGCGATTGTGTGGTGATCGAACCCCCGGGCTTCTCCAATCTCCATCGTTTGCTGAGGCTTCATGGGATTACGCTGCTTGAGGTTCCCAGAGCGCGTAGCGGGCCGGACCTCGATGAGCTCGACAGCGTGCTGGAGAAACATAAACCTCGCGCTTTGTTTATCAATAGTCTGTACCACAACCCGACCGGCAGCAGCCTGACTTCATTGGTGGCGCAGCGATTGCTGCAATTGGCGACCCACCATGACTTCTTCATTGTCGAAGACGACGTCTATGCCGATTTCCAGAATGGCGCTTGCACGCGCCTGGCGGCTCTGGATGCCAATGAGCGGGTCATTTACATCGCCAGTTTCTCGAAAACCCTCAGCAGCTCGCTACGGCTCGGCTATATCAGCGCCAGCGTTACCATCATCGCCAGGCTGGCCGAGGTGAAGATGATTACCAGCCTCGGAGCTTCGCGATTTTGTGAGGCGGTGGTGGCCAGCCTGTTGGCCACCGGTGCCTATCGCAAGATGGCGCAACGCCTGCGTCAGCGTTTGAACAAAGACAGGCTTGTCACTCTGCAAGCGCTGGAGGACGCCGAATGGGAAGTGTTCAGCAGACCCGCCAGTGGCATGTTCATTTGGGCTCGGCCCGGGTTGTCCGACTATGCTCGGGTGCGCGAACAGGCTGGCAAACTTGGTGTAGTGCTTTGTCCTGGCGGTGGGTTCAATCCAGACGGTGCTCCAGGCAAATGGCTGCGTATCAATGTGGCCTACGCCAACGACCCGCGGGCCTTGGCATTTTTCCGCGCCACGACTCTGTCGGATCGACCTCTACCATCCTGAAAACGACCTTGGCGTAGCTTTTTGCCATTATTCAGACGCCGGAGACTTGTGCTCAAGGGCAGCCCATTGCGAATCTGCACAAACAGAAAATGGCCTTTATGCCATTCGGTGTTGGAAGGGGACTACGCGCAATGATTACGGCCGCTCAAGGACGTTTTGCCAACCTTGGTATGGCGAAAAAACTGGGTATCGGGTTTTTTCTGGTATTGCTTCTGACGGCTTTGGTG
The DNA here is from genome assembly GCF_059422425.1 of Pseudomonas sp. GW821-FHT01E05. Taxonomy (NCBI): domain Bacteria; kingdom Pseudomonadati; phylum Pseudomonadota; class Gammaproteobacteria; order Pseudomonadales; family Pseudomonadaceae; genus Pseudomonas; species Pseudomonas sp. GW821-FHT01E05. Next base: position 3,482 of record NZ_JBWKWW010000019.1, on the reverse strand, counting down.
GCAGCCATAGGCGTGTGGTCCCTACAGGTGATCAGTCATCGCTTCGATGGTCTCAAACAAATGTCATCGCTCAACAGTGGCCTGCTTAAAGTGCGCTTGCTGGAGCAGAACTATGCGCTGCATGGCGACTCGAAAACCGCCGATGCCTTGCATGAGGGTGTTGACGGTCTGATCGCGCTGGCGACGCAACTCAAGGCGCAGTCGGCGGCCAACGTCCCGGTGATGAACGATGTCGAACAGGCGCTTGGGGCTTATCGCAAAGCCTTCGATGAGTTCGTCGAGCTGACCCAGGCCAAGGATCTCGCGCTGGAAATGGCCAGTTGGTCGGTTTCCAGTGTCGCCAATAACCTCGATGTACTTCAGGCCGGTCTTGCCGATGATGGTGCCTACACACTGAAGCAATCCCAGGGCAAGGAGGGTGCAGAGTTTATCGCGCAAGCCAATCAGGTCAGTCAGGTATCCAGACTGATGCTGCAGGCGATGAACGAAGCTCGCATGCGTCTGGATCAGAGCCGCAAGGGCGAAGATGAGAGTGGGGAGCAAGGCAAGATCGAGCAGGCTGATCAGGCGCTGACCCAGGCCGAGCAGCTCAAGGCAACGGTCAAGGATGCGGGGTATCAGACAGTCCTCAACGAAGTGGCCGGGCATATTGCCAGCTTCAGCGAAAAGCTTACCGAATACACCGGTTTGCTGGTGCAGGAGAAAAAGGTCTACCAGCAACTGCATGAGCGTGCCGCGCAAGTGGTCGAGCGGGTCGATCAGGCCTATGCAGCCGAAGATCAGTCGATGCAGGTGGAGCTTAAAAAGAACTCGGTGCTGATCATCGGCTCCTCGGCATTGGCGCTGCTGGTCGGGTTGATTGCCGCGTGGGTGATTACCCGTCTGATCGTTGCGCCGCTGCGTAGCGTGATTCATGTCGCTCAACAAATAGCGGCGGGGGATCTCAGTGCGACGGTGGAGGTCACGCGTCGTGACGAAATTGGCCAGTTGATGCTCGCGATGCAGCAGATGGGTGCCGGGCTAAGCAATATCGTCAGTGGATTGCAGGCGGGTATCGAGCAGTTGGCGAGTTCGGCTCATTCGCTGTCGGCGGTGACCGAACAGACCAATCTCGAAGTCAGCAGCCAAAAAGAAGAGACCGAGCAGGTCGCTACGGCGATGAACCAGATGACTGCCACTGTGCATGACGTGGCGCGCAACGCCGAAGAAGCAGCTCAGGCTGCACAGAAGGCCGACGACAAAGTTGAAAGCGGTCAGCAGGTTGTCCGTCAGAGCATGCAGCGTATAGAGCAGCTCGCGGACTCCGCCACCTCGGCCAGCACCAGCATTGAAAGTCTCAGTGCGCAAATACAAAACATCGGTACGGTGCTTGGTGTCATCAAAAGCGTGGCCGAGCAAACCAACCTGTTGGCGCTCAACGCAGCTATCGAAGCGGCACGCGCGGGAGAACAGGGCAGAGGCTTTGCGGTGGTTGCCGACGAGGTGCGGGCTTTGGCCAAACGAACCCAGCAATCCACGGAGGAAATCGAACGACTGGTGAGCGCTTTGCGTTCAGCCGCGCATTCGTCGGTGCAGCAAATTCAGAGCAGTGGCGAGCTGGTCAAACTGGCCGTCAGCGATGCGTTGCAGACCGAAAGCGCTCTGGGCAGCATTGCTGTTGCGGTGTCATTGATTCAGCAGATGAACCAGCAAATCGCCGCTGCGGCCGAACAGCAAAGTTCGGTGGCCGAAGAGATCAACCGCAGTGTCACCAGCATCCGCGCCAGTGCCGATCAATCGTCTTTGGCAATGCAGGGTAACGCCGCCTCCAGCATCGAACTGGCGCAGCTGGGGGCAGAGCTGAAGGGGATGGTTGGGCATTTCCGGTTGTAGCAGGAGCAGCCGGTCGACGCTCGATTGCTCGCGATGGACGTTAACGATAACGCGTGTTTTCTGAATAAACGCGTCGCCCTTGAGTCCATCGTCGGAACGCCGCCCGGACCAATCGAGCGTCGACCGGCTGCTTCTACAATGGAAGCATCTCTTAGTCGTAAATCGCTTTCTTCTTCCAGTCAGCGTCGGCTTCCACTGTCTTCAGGCCTTCGGTCAACTCGTTGACGTCACCTTCTACCGGCTCAATGTTGGTCAGTACCATCGAGTTGGCGCGCGCCAGGAGTTTTTCCAGGTACTTGAGCTGCTCGTTATAGACCACCGGATCCGGCTGCTTGCGCAGGTACTGCACGCCGCGTTCGAACGCCAGGCGCGCCTGACCAGGTTGATCCTGTTGTAGGGCATGCTGCCCCAGGTTGTTGAAGAACTCGATATGCAGCAACACCAGGATATGACGAACTTCTCTGATCCAGTGCTTGGCCTCATTGGCTGGCAGGAAACCGTCCTGTGCTGCCCGAGTAACCTGGCCGTGCAGCGCTTCTAGTAGAAAGCGCACATCCTTGGCTTTGGCTTCGGTCTGGATCGGTGCCGGCGGATTGTTGACCGGAATCGATTCGCCCTGGGCGACCATGGCGTTGAGTTCGGTTACCCGCGCCTTGGTAGATGTGTCGGATTTGTTCAGGTTCAACAGGCGCTGAGTGACATTGAGCTCCAGTCGGGTCAGCAGCAGCTTGAGTGCCGGTGTCATCAACTGGCCGGGGAAGGTCTCGGTGATTTCGCCGCAACGGCGCAGGCGGTCGTTGAGTTCGACCTTGGTGCGCGCCTTTTTCAGCTTATTGTTTTCCACCACATGGTTCATGTAGCCAATGGCGATCAGTATTACGATCCCGGCTACTACTAGCAGGGTGATCATGAGTGGTGTCACCGTTAAGACCTCTTTATAGGGTTTGCGTGCGAGTGTAGTGGCTTAGCATTTGAGCGCATAGGGCAGTGCGACGAGTTGAAACGCGCTGTCGCGCCGCTATTAACGGCAGTTGCTGGATGAATGCACATTGCCATCATTTGCTGCGTTGGACTATAACGTCTTGTCGGGTGCCAGAATATAGGCGCCAAAGCCTGGGCGGGGAAAAGGCTGAAACAGCCCCCAAAACCATGGCGAAGTCATTGATTTAAATAAATTTATATCTGGGGGTTGACGACCTCCCAATCCATCCATAGAATGCGCGCCACTTACAGCGTAAAGCACACAGCGAAACGCAGTAAGTAGTGAATGTTGTAGGTGTGTCCCCTTCGTCTAGTGGCCTAGGACACCGCCCTTTCACGGCGGTAACAGGGGTTCGAGTCCCCTAGGGGACGCCAATGCGGGAATAGCTCAGTTGGTAGAGCACGACCTTGCCAAGGTCGGGGTCGCGAGTTCGAGTCTCGTTTCCCGCTCCATTTTTAAGCAGCTTTGCTCTAGGGCAGGGCTGGTGAAACCAGAGCCAAGTCTTCGGATAAGGTTTTGGACACTGGAACATACACCATATGTTCCGGGCAGCGTCCCCTTCGTCTAGTGGCCTAGGACACCGCCCTTTCACGGCGGTAACAGGGGTTCGAGTCCCCTAGGGGACGCC
>NZ_JBWKWW010000018.1:0-103386 GCF_059422425.1 Pseudomonas sp. GW821-FHT01E05 | reverse complement strand
TGTAGGAGCGAGCGGGCGGCGATCCGACTTGCCCGCGATGACGATGGATCAGGCGATAAACATCTCACGTCCTTAAATTCTAAAAAGATATATAAAAATAGTTTTTAAGTATTATTAAAGAATAAAACTCCTTGATAGGATCGCGTCACCGGAACACCGGACATACAGCGCAACCATTTCTATTGGAGCCTTCATGTCCGGCACCGACACTTCTCACCGCGAATACGTGGGCGGATTGTTCCGCAATCATTACCAATGGCTGTGCGCACGATTGCGCCGCCATCTGGGTTCCAGCGCCAATGCCGAAGACATTGCCGCCGACACCTTCGTCCAACTCCTGAGCACACCGGGGCTGATCCCGATTCATCAGCCGCGGGCGCTGCTGACCACCATTGCCCAGCGCTTGATGTACCAGTTCTGGCGTCGTCGCGACCTGGAGCGCAATCACCTCGATGCCTTGCAGGATGAACAGTCCCAAGGGGTGTCGCCTCAGGATCTGGCGCAGGTACTCGAAGCCTTGCACGGCATTGACCATCAGCTCAAGCGCTTGCCGGCCAAGGTCCGTGCCGCTTTCTTGCTGGCGCGGGTCAATGGACTGACTTATCCCCAGGTCGCTGCGCAACTCGGGATTTCCCAGCGTTCGGTGAGTGATTACATGACCCGCTCAAGCGCCGCCTGTGCGCCTTGGGATGTCGCGAACGACCTTAGCGCCAACCAGCCATTACTTCGACAACCATCCCTACAGAGGTCCGCATGAGATCGATCAAAACCCTGCTTGGCAGCTCGCTGCTGGCGCTGAGCCTGCTGGCGCAACAGGCGCCTGCCGCCGAGAAACCCGTGCCGATCCATTTCGGTGATATCACTTGGGAAAGCGGCAGCCTGATCACCGAGATCCTGCGTTTGATCGTCGAGAAGGGCTATGGCTACCCGACCGACACGCTGCCGGGCAGTACCGTCAGCCTGGAAGCGGCGCTGGCCAGGAACGATATTCAGGTTATCGGTGAAGAATGGGCCGGGCGCAGTCCGGCCTGGATCAAGGCGCAATCGGAGGGCAAGGTGTTCGGCCTCGGAGATACCGTCAAAGGTGCCACAGAGGGCTGGTGGGTCCCGGAATACGTGATCAAGGGCGACCCGGAACGGGGCATCAAACCTTTGGCTCCGGAGCTGAAATCCGTTGCCGATCTGGCGCGCTATAAAGATGTGTTCCGCGACCCCGAGGACCCAACCCGCGGGCGCTTCCTCAACAGCCCGACCGGCTGGACCTCGGAGATCGTCAACAGCCAGAAACTCAAGGCCTACGAGCTGAGCGATAGCTTCGTCAACTTCCGCACCGGCTCCGGCGCGGCGCTGGACGCCGAGGTCGCCTCATCGATCCGTCGCGGCAAACCGGTATTGTTCTACTACTGGTCGCCGACGCCGCTGCTGGGTCGCTTCAAACTGGTGAAACTCGAAGAACCGGCGTTCGATGCCCAGGCCTGGAAAACCCTGGCCGATGCCAACAACCCGCACCCCAAGGGCACTCGCTCGATGCCCGCCAACCTGGCCATTGGTGTGTCCGCGCCGTTCAAAGCCCAATACCCGGACCTGGTGTCGTTTTTCGAGAAAGTCGACCTGCCGATCGATCTGCTGAACCAGACCCTCGGCCAGATGAGCGAGAAACGCCAACAGCCGCGCCAGGTTGCCGAGGCGTTTCTGAAGGAGCAACCGCACGTGTGGCAGGGCTGGGTGCCTGCAGAGGTGGCGACACGGGTGAGTGGGAGTTTGTAAAGGGATTCGATTATTTGCCTGATGTTTCAAGGGTGCCTGAGACATCGCATTCGCGGGCAAGCCCTAATGTTGTTCAGTTAAGGAAGTTGTAGGAGCGAGCTTGCTCCGGGCGGCGTTCCGACGATGGACTTAAGTGCGCCGCGTTTAGCCAGTAAACACGCGTTATCGTTAACGACCATCGCGAGCAAGCTCGCTCCTACAGTGGACCACATTCGCTTAACTGAACAACATTAGGGCTTGCCCGCGATCAATCTAAAGGCTTACGCCATCTCCGCGGCCAACGCCGCTTTAACTGTCGGACGCGAATCGATCCGCGCCTGGAAGCGCTCCAGCGCCGGCCATTGCCCCAGGTCGATGGCAAAGAGCCGCGTCCAGCGCAGCACGCTGAACAGGTACGCATCGGCGACGCTGAACTGCTCGCCGAGCAGGTAATCCTGTTGTGCCAGCGCTTGGGTCAGCACGGCGAAACGCTTGAACAGTTTCTCCCGCAAGATCGCCTTCACTTGATCGGGAATCGAGTTGTTGAACAACAGGCCCAACCCGCCATGGATCTCGCTGGAGACGAAGTTCAACCATTCCTGCAAGCGCACTCTTTCCCACGTTCCGTTAGCGGGTGCCAGGCCGGTCTGTGGCTTGAGGTCGGCGAGGTATTGCAGGATGGCCGGGCCTTCGGTCAGTACCTGTGCGTTATCCAGCTGTAACGCCGCGACATAACCTTTGGGGTTGATGGCGAGAAAGTCGGCACCGTCGACGGTCTTCTTGGTGGTGTTGTCGACGCGGATCAGTTCGAACGGTTGATCCAGTTCACGCAGGACAATGTGTGGCGCCAACGAGCAGGCCTGGGGTGAGAAATACAACTTCATGGAGAGCACTCTTCTGGACGGTTTTGATCAGTGTCATAGTCGTTGCCATCATCCGTAAAATGACTCTTTCAGAACGCAGCCATAAGGACAGCTACTGCCATGATGAATCTGATGCATTGGCGCATGCTGGTGGCGGTGGCGGATGCCGGCAATATCACCCGCGCCGCCGAGCGCGTCGGTATGACCCAGTCCGGCGCCAGCCAGGCACTGGCGTTGCTCGAAGACATGCTCGGGGTGCAGTTGTTCACCCGGGAAAACCGCCAGGCCCGGCCGACTGCGATTGGTCTGCAAGTGATCGAGCAAGCGCGGTTGATGCTCTCGGCGCTGGAGACCATTCGTACCACTGTTGATGCCGCGAAAGACATCCAGCGCGGCACGATCCGCCTGGCAAGTTTTCCCATGGTTCTGGCCACCTTCCTGCCGCCGCTGCTTCGCCAGTTCAATCAGCTTTATCCCGGTATTCAGGTGGTGGCGCTGGAGGTCAGTGATGACGAGGTCGAAGCCCTGCTCAGTACCGGGCTGGTGGACGTAGGGGTGGTGTTGAATCCGCCTGCTGAACGTAACGCCGGGTTGTTGGGACGCGATAGCTGGGTTGCCGTATTGCCCATCAGCCATCCCCTGGCGCGGCGCCCGCATGAGGCCGGCGTATCGTTGGCAGAGTTGACCGCGCAGCCCTTCGTGCTCGCCACCGGTGGCTGTTCGGTCAACGCTCGCAGCCTGGCGGCGGATGCCGGTCTGGAGCTGCTCGACGTACGGGTTGAAGTGCGCGAGTGGAGCAGTGCGTTCACGCTGGTGCGGGAAAATGTCGGTGTGACGCTGGTGCCGGAAATGACCCTGCCAGATGATCGCAAGGGGCTGCGCGTCGTCCCGTTGACCCTACCGGTTTATCGAGAGTTCGCGCTGGCGGTGTCGCAGGACAGGGCACCGTCAGCGGCGGTGCAAGCGTTGTTGGAGATGCTGCACTAGCGGTCATGAATTCAGTCAGCGACTTCGATGTCGGAAATAATTTGAATGATGGCACATTAGTGGCCTTGCATCCGTTCAGTAGCTGTCTATGCTCAGCCGTGACAAATCATGTCGACCGCTATGTGAAGGGTTCCTCAGGCTGCAACCGTGATCTAGCGTCAAGAGTGCGCAACTCGAGGCACCCTTGTTAAAAGGAATGTTTTTTAAATGGAATTACTTGTCAACGTTAGGTTGGGCCCGACACCGGGCTGTCAAGAAAAGGATGGCTTGATAAGAGCGTTGCCGTACGGACACTCCGATTAAACATCATTTATCACCTGACACTTATCCCTCCTTCAGGGATACGTTTGCGTGTTCTGTGGAAAGTTGTAGTGGGTTCAGTGAAAGACTTGGAACTTCCGTCAATCAAAAGACAGCGCTGAAGGTGATACCACCATGTTTAATTTACATCGCAAGGCTGACCTGCTTGAAATTGAACGATTTACCTGCGCGCTGAACGAGGCGAATGCCAAGTTGGCAGCGGTCAGTCGTTCGATGGCAATGATCGAGTTCGCTCCTGACGGTATCGTGCTCAATGCCAACGAAAACTTCTGTAACGTCATGGGTTATACCGTCGAGGAAGTTCGCGGCAAACATCACCGGATCTTCTGCGAAGAAGAGTTCTATCGCAGCGAAGCCTACGCCAGGCTCTGGCGCGACCTGGGCCGTGGTGAGCCGATCACTGGCACTTTTTTACGGCTGAACAAGAGCGGTAAAGAGATCTGGCTCGAGGCCAGTTACCTGCCGATCCTGGGCCCCGACCGGCAAGTGAAAAGTGTGATCAAAGTGGCGTCGGATATTTGCGCGCGGGCCCAAAGGGAGCACGAAAATCAGAACCTGATCGATGCCATTGGCCGCTCCATGGCGGTGATTGAATTCACCCCGGAAGGCCGGGTCATTCATGCAAACGAGAACTTCCTGAAAACCATGCACTACTCGCTCGGCGAGGTGGTCGGCCAGCATCACAGTCTGTTCTGTCAGCGGGCCGAAAGTGAGTCACAGAACTACAGAGCATTCTGGGCCTCGCTCAATCGCGGCGAGTATCACTCCCATCGCTTCGAACGGGTCGACAAGTATGGCCACACGGTATTTCTCGAAGCCTCGTACAACCCGATTTTCGACGCCAAGGGTCGCTTGTGCAAAGTGGTCAAGTTCGCCAGTGATATTACCGGGCAGATGACCACTTTGCAGACCGCTGCCGAATCCGCTCATAGCACCTCCGTTCAGAACGATGCCTGTGCCCGGAAGGGCTCGCAGGTGGTGCAGCAGACGGTTCAGATCATCGAAGAAATCTCCAGGGACCTCAACGAAGCCGCCCTCAGTATCGACGCGGTGAGTAAACAATCCGAGATCATCGGCAGCATCGTTCAGACCATTCGCGGGATTGCCGATCAGACCAACCTGCTGGCCCTGAACGCGGCCATCGAGGCGGCGCGGGCAGGGGAACATGGACGAGGTTTCGCGGTGGTCGCCGATGAGGTGCGCAGCCTGGCTGCACGCACCAGTCAGGCGACCCTGGAGATCGTCGAGGTGGTGCGCAAGAACCATGACCTGTCACTGAACGCGGTCTCGAGCATGCAATCGAGTTTGAGCCGTACCGGGCTCGGCGTGGAACTGGCCAATGAGGCTGGCGAAGCGATTCTGGAAATCCAGCAAGGCTCGCGGCACGTGGTGGATGCGATCAGTCAGTTCAACTCGACACTGCAGATCAGTTAAACCGTTCAGCCATTGAAAAGGGTTCCCTTCCAGGCGTCGCCGCCTGAAAGGGAACCCTTTTCAGTTCGAGACGACTTAAAGCGCAGCCAGAAACGTGTCGGCCACTTGTTTGTCCGTGGTGCTGTTGCCTTTCTCGACCTGTGCCACCTTCATCTTGTCTTCGACGCGTTGGGCAATTTCCTTGCCGATCGCCAATTGTTTTTCAGGCGACATGTTTTTCAAGTCGTTCTCGGTAATCCCCATTTCTTTCAGAATGCTGTCGCGCATCTGCTGCTCAGGGGTTTTGCTCATGTAATTCTTGAAATCGGTACTCGCCGTACTGTCCGTGGCGGTCGTCGCATTCGGTGTGCTGGTGGCCGGCGCAGTGCTTTGCAGCAGTACGCGGGTTTTGGCGAACGCAGCGTCGACATTGTCGCTCACCGTGTTGCTGGTTTGTTGCGTTGCGCTGGACGTCTGACTGTTCGTGGCATTTTGTGCGTTCTGCATCAAACCGCTGTAGAGCGCGCTGGCGGCAGCCGTGGTCGGGTCCATATCGGACCGGTGGGTAGGCTGAACGATCGAAGCTTTTTGTGCGTTGACCAACATGATTCGAGCACCTGAATGATTGCTATCGACAGGTAGAGAGCAATTTGCGTGCCGGTACCCGCATGCCCAGGTTTTGCGGGGCATGGCAGCATCGCGTTCATCAGGAAGCGCCGATGGGCGGCCAAATCTTGCCGCTTTCGACCGCTTTTTCAGACTGACGACTAGAGCTGGCAACTCGGGCGGCGAAGCGGCCTAAGGGCAGAACATTTAATACTCAATCGGCAAATCAAACATCTGGAACGCGTCGTCCACCGGCTGATAGCCCAATACCCGGGTGGTTTCGCTCAGGTCCAGACGCTTGAAGCGGTTGTTGGAAATACCGTGGGCGATCAGGTGCCTTACCCCTTCGACGTCTACCGAGCGTTGCAACAATTGCACGGCGTCTCTTGGGCTGAGCCAGGCGCTCAGGTCACGGGCGTTGGTCAGTTCGTGGCGATCCGGGAACTCAAAAGCACCGATGCGCAGGGCGATGGTCGAAAGGTCGTGTTTGGCGGCATAAAAGGCGCACAAGGCTTCGCCATAACATTTGCTCACGCCATACAGGTTGGCCGGCATGACTTGCATGCCCGGCGTGATCTGTCGGTCCACCGGGTAGCCTTCGATGGTCTGCGCGCTGCTGGCGAAGATCAGGCGCTTGCAGCCCGCCGCCACGGCGGCTTCAAACAGGTAGGTGGTGGCCAGGATATTGTTGGGCAGCAGTTCATCGAAGGATGCCCTGGCGTGGGGAATGCCGGCCAGGTGAACGATCACATCGATGCCTTCGAGCACCGAATTGAGGGCTTCTTTGTCTGTCAGCTCCAGGCTCACGAATCGATGGGCACCGATTGCGAAGTCTGGAGCAACGCGATCTGTGAGGGTGAAGTTATAACGGTCCTGCGAAGCTTCGAAAAATGTCTTGCCGATCCTGCCGCAGGCGCCTGTCAGCAGTACGTTGAGTCCTTTCATGGATGCCACCTTGTATGAGTTATCGGCGTGGTTGAACGGCTTTGTGCTCAAGGCAGGCCATTACGGCCGTGCTCGCGGAAACCTGAGCGCGCACTGAGTTTTTCGTAGTAGTCGATCACCGCCGGATAGTTCGCACGCTCCATTGGCGTCATCAACCAGCGGTTGACCGACAAGCCGATGCCGATATCAGCCAGCGTAAACTCAGGACCGGCCACATAGGCGCCGGTCACGGTCAGCCGTTGCTCGAGAATGCCCATTTTCTCGTTCCAGCCGCGAACGCCGGCGGCGATTCGCTGCGGATCCTGGAAGTCCGGGTTTTGTCGCACTAGAGCGACGAAGGCATAGCTCCAGGATGGATTGAGCTCGGTGGCTTGCCAATCCATCCATTGTTCGACGCGCGCCCGCGCAGCGGGTTCGATTGGCAACAGGTCGGTGTTCCGTTGTTTGCCGACGAGGTATCGGCAGATGGTGTTGGACTCCCAAAGCACGCCTGCCTCGTCGACGATGACCGGCACCTGGGCATTGGGATTGAGCTGGAGAAACTCCGGCGTGTGGGTCGAGGCAAAGCCGCTGCCCCAGTCTTCGCGTTCGTAGGTCAAGCCCAGCTCATGGCAGGTCCACAAGACTTTTCGGACGTTGATCGAAGAGGCTTTACCTAGAATTCTGAGTGCGGTTCCCATTGAGCTTCCCTGCCTGTGGTGATTTAGCCTAGGGAATCTAGCAGTTTTCGGGAAGGGGGTAACCGTAGATATTCACCTGGGTTCTGATGCTGAAACGGCAGGCCCGGCAAATTTCTTGAACCGTGTCGCCGACCGTGCCGCTAAGTACTCTCGCGTACCATCAACTCAAACCCCATGTCCTGCACCGGTTTGGCCACGGTATTGCCAGCCATCAGGGTCAGCATCTGCTCGGCGGCGCGGCGGCCAATGGCTTCTCGCGGGGTGCTGATGCTACTCAGGCGCGGCACCATGTGAGCCGAGGCGGGCAGGTCGTTGAAGCCGAGGACCGCCACTTGCTGCGGGATTTTGATGCCGCAGCGCATGGCTTCGAGCAGGGCGCCGTGGGCCAGGTCATCGTTGCCGAAGAAGATCGCGTCGACCTGCGGATGGCTGGCCATCAATTGCAGAAATAACTCGCCACCCAGACCGACCGACGACGGGCGCGGGGTCAGGATTTCCAGGTCGGGGTCATACAAACCGGCTTTTTGCAGCGCACGGCGGAAGCCTTCGCCACGCAGCAGGGTGCGTTGGTCGAGTTGCGCGCCGATGTAGGCCAGCCGTCTGCGACCGCGTGAAATCAAATGCTCGGCCGCGGTCTCGCCGGCGCTCAGTTGCGAGAAACCGACGCAGTTGAGCCCGGCACCGGGGTCCAGGTCCATCATGTAGACACAGGGAACGTTGCTCGCCTCGATCATCCGCCGGGCGCTTTCGGTGCGATCAAACCCGGTCAGCAAAAGGCCGCGCGGTTGGTAGGCCATGTAATTGCGCAGCAGGTTTTCTTCTTCGTCGCGCGAGTAGTGATAGTTGCCGATCAACACTTCGAAGCCTTTGGGCCGCAAGACGGTGTGAATGGCTTCCAGAGTTTCGATGAACAGCAGGTTGGACAGCGACGGCACCAAAACGACCACCGAATGGCTCTGGGCCGAGGCCAGGGCGCGGGCGGCAGGGTTGACCACGTAGTTCAGCTCGAGCGCGGCCTGCTGGACCTTTTCCACCAGTTCGGTGGCCACGCTGCTGACGCCGCGCAACGCTCTGGAAGCAGTGATCGGACTGACGCCGGCCAGGCGCGCGACTTCGTTGAGGGTCGGGCGTCCCGTGGTGCGGGTATTTTTATCGTTTTTGGAGGAGGTCATCGGACGGCTTGCCAAACAAAATTCAAGGCACTAAGGTAGCGCTGTCTCGATGCCGCTGCAAATGCTTGAGTGTGGCTTGCCTGATCCCACTCTCCCAGCGTCGATACAGCACATGCTGCAACCCATAAAAATACAAGAAGGCGTCGGTAGAATCTATTTTTGCACTAGAGTTTTACTTGCAAAGGTAGCGCTGTCTGCGCGCTGAGGTGTTACATGAGTCAACCCATCACCGCCCTGGTCATCATGGGCGTCGCCGGCTGCGGCAAAACGTGCGTCAGCGAGGCCTTGTGCCGACTCAGCGGCGCTACGGCCATTGAAGGTGACAGTTTCCACCCTGCCGCCAACATCGAAAAAATGAGCGCAGGCATTCCCCTGACAGACGAAGACCGTGCCGGCTGGCTCGACAGTCTGTGCGATGAGCTGCGCCGCGCCGTCGCTGCAGGTCAGCGTCCGGTACTGACCTGCTCGGCCCTTAAATTGCGTTATCGCGAACGGTTGCGTAGCGCCGTGCCGGGCCTGGGTTTCGTTTTTCTCGAGCTGACCCCTGAGGTCGCAGAGCAACGGGTCTCCCATCGCCCCGGTCATTTCATGCCCTCGACCCTGATCGACAGCCAGTTCGCCACCCTCGAATCGCCTGTCGGCGAACCGTTGACCCTGGCCCTGGATGCCTCCACGCAAAATGTCGATTACCTGGCCGAGCATGCCTATGCCTGGTGGCTCCAGCGTGGCCTGGAATCCATCGACTGATGCCTGGCTCGAAAAGATAGCGCTGTCCTAGTCGGCAGTCGTTTAAAAACCGTTTTAATAAAAACAACAAACAGGAGTTACCCCATGTTTGGCATGTCCCACGAGACCTATCTGCTGCTCGATGCAGTGGTCACCATCATCGGTCTGATCGTATTGATCACCCGGTTCAAGCTGCATCCGTTCATTGCGCTGATCATTGCTGCCGGCTTCCTCGGGCTGACCTCGGGCATGCCGGTGGACAAAATCATCAAGGCATTCCAGGACGGCTTCGGCGGCGTTCTCGGTTTCGTCGGCATCATCCTGGCGCTGGGCACCATGCTCGGCAAAATGATGGCCGAGTCGGGTGGGGCGGATCAGATCGCCCGTACCCTGATTCAGGCATTCGGCAAGGAACGCGTGCAATGGGCAATGATGTGCGCGGCCTTTCTGGTCGGTATTCCGTTGTTCTTCGAAATCGGCTTTGTGCTGCTGATTCCGCTGGTGTTCATCGTTGCCCGGCGTACCGGCGTGTCGATGATCAAGATTGGTATCCCGCTGCTGGCGGGGCTGTCCGTGGTTCACGGTCTGGTACCGCCGCACCCGGGGCCGTTGCTGGCCATCGGCGTGTTTGGCGCAGACATTGGCAAAACCATTCTCTACGGCCTGATCGTCGCTCTGCCGACCGCCATCATTGCCGGCCCCCTGTACGGCTCCTTTATCTCCAAATACATCCCGGGCCACCCGAATCAGCAGCTGGTGGATCAACTGGCCCATGAGCCGGAAGCCTCCACGCTGCCAAGCTTCGGCATCACCCTGATCACCGTGCTGCTGCCGGTGTTCCTGATGTTGCTCAAGACCTTTGCCGATGTGGCGCTGCCCGAAGGTCACGGCGTGCGCAACTGGATGGACATGATCGGCCACCCGATCGCTGCCTTGCTGCTGGCCTTGCTGCTGTCGCTGTATACCTTCGGCTACAAGCGCGGTTTCGATTCGAAGAGAATACTCAAACTGCTCGACGCCAGCCTCGCGCCGACCGCAGCGATCATTCTGATCATTGGTGCTGGCGGTGGCTTCAAGCAGATGCTGGTGACCAGCGGTGTGGGCGATGTGATCGGCCATATGGCGGTGAATGCGCAGATCTCGCCGATTTTGCTGGCGTGGCTGGTGGCTGCGGTGATTCGCGTCGCTACAGGTTCAGCCACCGTCGCGACCATTACCGGTGCAGGAATTGTGGTGCCGGTGGTGGGGATGATTCCGGGCGTCAATCGTGAATTGCTGGTGCTGGCAACGGGGGCGGGCTCGTTGATTCTGTCTCACGTCAACGATGCGGGTTTCTGGCTGGTGAAGCAGTACTTCAACATGACCGTCGCCGAAACCTTCAAGACCTGGACGGCGATGGAGACCATCCTGTCCATCGTGGCGCTGATCTTCATCATGCTGCTGTCGTTGGTAGTCTGACCGAACACCCGTAGATACCGTCTTAACCCTCACCGGGCAAGCGCAAGTTTCGGGTCAAATGGTTGGCCCGACGTCGGACACGGCGAGACGATTACGCTCCATCTGCAGCATTTCCTGAAGGTCATCCAGGCGACGAACCATCGCCTTCACCTGCCGGCATTTCATCCACCGCACCGACATAAACCAATAACAACAGGTTCGACCCCATGACCCAGCGCCCTGCCAACTCCGGCTGATCCAGCCCGCTCGTTCCTTCAGTTCGACACTTTTGTCCGCAACCCGACGTTGCGGCAGCGCCCCGCTTCATCCCTAACAATTAGAGAATCCGATCACATGAAGCCATTCACCTCTTTCCCAGCCACCCCTCACGCTCTGCTGGCCATAGCGCTGGCGAGCGCGGCATTGCCGGCCATGGCCGAGGAATCCGGCTTTCTCGAAGACGCCAAGGTCAACCTGAACCTGCGCAATTTCTACATCAATCGCAACTTCACCAACCCGACCAAGACTCAGGGCATGGCCCAAGAGTGGACTCAGAGCTTCATCCTCGATGCCAAGTCCGGGTTCACCCGAGGCACCGTCGGTTTCGGCATGGACGTGCTCGGCCTGTACTCGCTGAAACTCGACGGCGGCCGCGGCACCGGCGGTACGCAGCTGCTGCCGCTCGACCACGATGGTGAACCGGCCGATAACTTCGGTCGCCTGGGCGTGGCCTTCAAGGCGAAGCTTTCCCAGACCGAACTGAAAGTCGGCGAATGGATGCCGGTCTTGCCGATCCTGCGTTCGGACGATGGTCGTTCGTTGCCCCAGACGTTCCGTGGTGGCCAGATCACCTCGAAGGAAATCGACGGCCTGACCCTCTACGGCGGCCAGTTCCGCGCCAACAGTCCGCGTGACGACAGCAGCATGAGCAACATGTCGATGACCGGCAAAGCCGCGTTCACTTCCGACCGCTTCAACTTTGAGGGCGCCGAATACGCCTTCAATGAAAAACGCACCCAGATCGGTCTGTGGAACGCCGAACTCAAGGACATTTACAGCCAGCAATACCTCAACCTGGTGCACACTCAGCCCTTGGGCGACTGGACCCTGGGGGCCAACCTGGGCTTCTTCTACGGCAAGGAGGACGGCAGCGCCCGGGCTGGCGATCTGGACAACAAGACCTGGTCCGGACTGTTCTCGGCCAAGTACGGCGGCAACACCTTCTATGTCGGCCTGCAGAAAGTCACCGGCGACAACGCCTGGATGCGGGTCAACGGTACCAGCGGCGGCACCCTGGCCAACGACAGCTACAACTCAAGCTACGACAACGCCAAGGAAAAGTCCTGGCAGCTGCGCCACGACTACAACTTCGCCGCCCTCGGCGTGCCCGGCCTGACCCTGATGAACCGCTACATCAGCGGCGACAATGTGCATACCGGGACCATCACCGATGGCAAGGAATGGGGTCGCGAGACCGAACTGGGCTATACCGTGCAAAGTGGAGCCCTGAAAAGCCTTAACCTCAAATGGCGCAACTCGACCATCCGTCGCGATTTCAGTAACAACGAGTTCGACGAGAACCGAGTGATCGTCAGCTACCCGATCAGTCTGCTGTAAGACCCAAAAACGCCATCGCAGGCTGCGATCTTTTGATCTTCGCGATTTCAGGATCGCTAAAAGATCGCGGCCTGCGGCAGGTCCTACGGGTGTGTTTCGGCTTAACTGTTGCTGGTCTTCTGCACCAGCCCATCGGCCCTGAACATCCCGCGAATTCCGCGCACGGCCTGGCGAATCCGATCCTGGTTCTCGATCAGTGCAAAGCGCACATGGTCATCACCGTATTCACCGAAACCAACCCCCGGCGATACACAGACCTTGGCTTCAGCCAGCATTTTCTTGGCGAATTCCAGCGAGCCAAGGTGCGCATAGGCGTCGGGGATCTTGGCCCAGACGTACATCGATGCCTTCGGATTCTCGACCATCCAGCCCAACTCATGCAGGCCTTTGACCAGCACGTTGCGGCGCTGCCGGTATTGCTCGGCGATGTCTTTGACGCACTGCTGATCACCTTCCAGCGCGGCGATGGCCGCGACCTGCAGCGGAGTGAAGGTGCCGTAGTCGTGGTAACTCTTGATCCGCGCCAGGGCGTTGACCAATTCTGCGTTGCCGACCATGAAACCAATGCGCCAGCCAGCCATGTTGTAGCTCTTGGACAAGGTGAAAAATTCCACCGCGATGTCCTTGGCGCCCGGCACTTGCATGATCGACGGGGCTTTCCAGCCGTCGTAGACGATGTCGGCGTAGGCCAGGTCGTGGACCACCAGCACGTCGTATTGCTTGGCCAGAGCGATAACCCGCTCGAAGAAATCCAGCTCCACACACTGCGCGGTCGGGTTGGACGGGAAGCCGAGAATCATCATCTTCGGTTTGGGGATCGAGCCGCGAATCGCCCGTTCCAGTTCAGCGAAGAAGTCCACGCCAGGCACCAGCGGCACTGAACGCACCTGGGCGCCGGCAATCACCGCGCCGTAGATGTGGATCGGATAGCTGGGATTGGGCACCAGCACCGTATCGCCCTGGTCGAGGGTGGCGAGCATCAAGTGCGCCAGGCCTTCCTTGGAACCGATGGTGACAATGGCTTCGCTTTCCGGATCGATGTCGACCTCGTAGCGATCTTTGTACCAACGGGAAATCGCCCGCCGCAGGCGTGGAATGCCCTTGGACGTGGAGTAACCGTGAGTGTCTTCGCGCTGGGCGACGGTGACCAGTTTTTCGACAATGTGCGGCGGTGTCGGGCCATCGGGGTTGCCCATGCTCAAATCGATGATGTCTTCGCCACGACGACGGGCGGCCATCTTCAATTCGGCAGTGATGTTGAATACGTAAGGGGGGAGTCGATCAATGCGCGCAAAGCGGCGCGGCGAACCTTGGTCTGCCATTGTTGCCTCGGGTAACGTGAGCGCCCGGAACCGTCCGAGCGACGTTGGCCACTGCGGTGGCCTGTGGCGGAAGATAAGGGCAGTGATAGCGGATTGTCCAGCGCGCGCAGTCAAATATTTCGATGGTCGTTCGTGGCGACATTCGGCCCATTTGCGGCGCAGGCATTTTCTGCGATACAACAGCGGGCTGTTTTTTGGCTGAAAAACCGAGTTAAAAAACGGTTGAAAAGCTGCGTTCAAAATCTGCCCACCACTTAGCGCTTTCGATGGAATGAACATGGAATTTACCAGTGGCTTCTTGCTGAGCCTTTCGCTGTGTCTGGATATCGGCGTGGCGAATATCGCGATGATCACCCTTGCCATGCAACGCGGTTATTTTCAGGGTTTTGCCCTTGGGCTCGGGACCTGCGTGGGTGATTTGATCTACGCAGTGCTGGCGTTGGCCGGCATGAGTGTGCTGTTGCAGTATTCGACCGTGCGCTGGGTGCTGTGGGTCGGCGGTTCGGCGCTGCTACTGTACTTCGCGGCGAAGATGATTCATTCGGCGATCTACCATCAGGCGACCCTGGCCGAGGCGGTCGAAGTCAGCAACGGCTCCCATCGACGGGAGTTTTTTCGCGGCATTTTCCTCGCCATGTCCTCGCCGAGCGCCATCCTCTGGTTCGCTGCGGTGGGCGGTACGCTCATTGCCCGTTCCGGTGGCGGGAGCCTGCTCAGCTCAGGGTTGTTTCTGGCGGGATTCTTCTTTGCCGGGCTGCTCTGGTGTGGCGGCTTGTGCCTGGCCGCAACCCAGGGCGGCAAGTTGTTGGGCGACAAACTGTTGCGCTATTCATACATGGCATCTGCAGCGATCTTCTGCTATTTCGCGGTCTACGTGATCGTATCTGGCTATCGGGAGTTTGTCGGTTCGGCGGGCGTGGCTGAGCTTCCGGGCCTTTGACTGGGTTTGGCTTCTATACTCCCAGCCGAACCCATCTTTCACTATTGAGGTCGCTTTCATGGACGAACAAAAAAATTCCGATCTTGCGCAACCGCGCTTTGAACATGGACATTTCCTACTGATTGCGGGACTGGGCGGGCGGTTTACTGCCAAAACCACCCAAGGCATCCCACAGCTTTGGGAAAAATTCATTCCGCATATCGGCAAAATCCCGGGCCAAAAAAACGACGCGACCTACGGCATTTGTTGCAACCCGGATGGCAAGGGCGGTTTTGAATACATCGCCGGAGTTGAAATCAGCAAGCTCGATGACTTGCCTGAGCAATACCGCTGGATCGAAGTACAACCACAACACTATGCGGTGTTCGAGCATAAAGGCTCACTGGCTACCTTGCCCCAGACCTTTCGATACATCTGGAATACCTGGCTGCCGCAGTCCGGTAGTGAAGCCGCAGATGCGCCGGAGTTCGAACGTTACAGCGCGGACTTCAATCCGCAAACAGGGGAAGGTGTTCTGGAGATCTGGCTGCCGCTCAAGTCCGACTGATCAATGTCACGAGCGAAGGCTGTTGTTAGAATCGCCTGCCGTTGCGCCTGTCGTCGTCACCTTACAAGGTAGCTGTTGTCTCCTATGAAATCGTCAAACACTGTTGTTCGCCTGGTCACGCCCGCTGACCTGGACCGCTGTTTCGCCATCGAATCGATTGCCTACGAAGGCGACGAAGCGGCCACCCGCGAGAAAATCGCCACGCGCATTGCCACCTGGCCACAGGGGTTTATCGTGGCTGAAGTCGATGGCCTGGTCGCAGGCTTCATCAACTCCGGCGCCGCCTACCAGGTGGAAATGGCCGATGAAGCCTTCAAGGAGCTGATCGGCCATGACCCGGACGGCCCGCATGTGGTGATCATGTCGGTGGTGGTGCACCCGGATTATCAAGGGCAGGGCTTGGCGAAACGTTTGATGAGCGAATTCATCGAGCGCATGCGCGCAATGCACAAGGCGAGCATCAACCTGATGTGCAAGGAGCGGCATATTGCGCTTTATGCCGGCTTCGGCTTCGCCTACCTCAAGGCTTCAGCCTCTGACCACGGCGGGATGGCCTGGCATGAAATGGTGTTGAAACTGGAGGGGAGAACCGATGATTGATCGTTCCCACGCTCTGCGTGGGAATGCCTCACCGGACGCTCCGCGTCCGCTTTGAATGTGACGCAGAGCGTCACGGGCTGCATTCCCACGCAGAGCGTGGGAACGATCAACGAAGCGGCCACCCGCGAGAAAATCGCCACGCGCATTGCCACCTGGCCGCAGGGGTTTATCGTGGCTGAAGTCGATCATGTCGCATGTTCAGAAGGCCAGCGACAGCCTGCGTTCATAACCGATCCGGCCCTTGTACGCTTCGCCGGTATCGACCCAACCTTGCTTGAGGTACAGGTTGAGCGCCGCTTCATTGTGGGTGTCCACCGAGAGCATCAACCCGTTGATTTGCGGCCAGGTCTGGCGAGCGACTTGCGGCAGGGCTTGCAGGCAGGCTTTTGCGAAGCCTTTGCCCTGGGCGCGGTGGTCGACTTGCAGGGCGTGCAGTGTGGCGGTGTCTTCATCGGCCCAATGGGGAAGGCACGGCGGGCGTTTGAGCAGCAGGAAGGCCACCGGAACCTCTTGTGAAAGCAGGGCAAAGCCTTTGACGCCGGGGTTGGCGTTGGACCGCAGGGCGTGCAAGGCGCCGTCGATATCGCCGGAGAATTCCTTTTGCTGTGGGAGGATTTCGATGGCTTCGACTTGTTGGCGCTGAACCGGGGTCAGGCTGTCGTAGGGCACAAGCTGAGTAGTCACGAGTGGTACCGACAAATGTGAGACCCGGGATTCTAACGAGTTTGCGGCGGGCAAAAATATTTTTGTGGCAACACGTCGAACTTGTCGATTTCGGTGTGCGCCATACGACTAGGGGTGCCTTCACGATTCAAGTGCCACTAATCAGGCCGCCCGATGAGCCTGTGCAAACCAATCGCAAGGAGAACCCTCGTGAACACTCACAACACTGAAATTGAAATCCGCGCCTTGATCGAGACCTGGCAGCAAGCCGTCATCGCCAAGGATATCGACAAAATCGTCAGCTATTACTCCGACGACATCACTTCGTTCGACGCCGTGACCGCGCTGCAATTCAAGGGCAAAGCGGCCTACCGTGCGCACTGGCAAGAGTGCATGAAAGTCTGCCCCGGTCCCGGCATTTTCGAGTTTCACCAGTTGCACGTCGTGCCGGCCGCCGACATCGCTTTTGCCCATTGGCTGGCCCATTGCGGCGGGACGGACGAAAAAGGTGAAACCAAAGCCTGCTGGATGCGGGTCACCGCCGGTTATCAACGCATCAATGGCCAATGGTTGGTGGTGCATGAGCACTGGTCGGCACCGTTCGACATGATGAGTGGTACGGCGTTGTTCGATCTGCAACCCTGATCGTCGGGATTTTCGCCAAACCTCGAATCAGCAGCCATAGTTGATCAGCTTGATGACGGAGAACTTCATGAAATACCTATGCCTGGTCTACAGCGACGAGCATCTGTTGCACAGCCTGCCTGACAGCCCGAAAGACGCTGAGTGCATGGCCTACGCCGAGTCCGTTCAGGGCAGTGGCCGGATGCTCGCCGCCGAGGCGCTGGAGTCAGTGCAGACCGCGACCACCGTGCGCATGCGCAACGGCAAGCTGTCGATCACCGACGGGCCATTCGCTGAAACCAAAGAGCAATTGGCCGGCTTCTATCTGATTGATGCCAAAGACCTCAACGAGGCTATCCAGGTCGCCGGCAACATTCCGGCGGCCCGGGTCGGCAGTGTCGAAGTGCGCCCCGTACGTGAATTGAATCCCTCATAACAATCATAAGCAGGAGACCCTGATGAACGCTCAATTGGCTCAACCACAACCTGCTGAATTCGAGTTATCCATCAGCCGTTTGATTGATGCGCCCCGCAGCAGGATTTTCCGTGCCTGGACCGAACCGCAGTTGCTTGTGCAGTGGTGGGGGCCCCATGGCATGACCACGCCGGAATGTGAAATAGACCTGCGGGTCGGTGGTCTGTTTCGCACCTTGATGCGCGCGCCGGATGGCAAGGAATATCCGACCCAGGGGGTGTACCTGGAGATCGTCGCGCCACAGCGGATTGTCTTCACCGATGCCTTCAAACCGGGCTGGATTCCTTCGGGCAAACCCTTCATGAGCGCTGAGGTGACTCTTGAGGAAGTTGATGGCAAAACCCTCTACACCGCGCGCGCCATGCACTGGACTGAAGAGGATCGCCAGGCCCACGAGGCGATGGGTTTTCATGAAGGCTGGGGACAAAGCCTGGACCGGTTGGTGACGCTGGTGACCGAAGGCATGACTGACTGATGCCGGGCGAGGCGAGCGGGGCGGTCAAGGCACAGCTGGAGACGGTTTATCGCACCGAGTCACGGCGGATACTCGCGACCCTGATTCGCTTGCTCGGCGATTTCGACCTCGCCGAAGAGGCATTACATGAAGCTTTCTTCGTCGCGGTCGAGCGTTGGCAGCGTGATGGCGTGCCGGCTAATCCGCGCGCCTGGCTGGTGTCTACCGGGCGCTTCAAGGCCATTGACGGGTTGCGCCGGCGGGCGCGTTTCAGCGCATCCGGGGCGGCGTTGGTCAGCCAGGTGCAAGAGCTCGAAGAGACCGACTGGAGCGAGGAAGACGTGGAAGACGATCGCCTGCGATTGATCTTCATCTGCTGCCACCCGGCCTTGGCGGCGGATGCTCAGGTGCCGTTGACGCTTCGGGAAATCTGCGACCTGACGACCGAGGAAATCGCTCGGGCCTTTCTCACGGCACCGGCCACCATTGCCCAGCGCATCGTGCGCGCCAAAGCGAAGATTCGTGACGCGAAGATCCCCTATCAAGTGCCGTCCATGGCCGAACTGCCCGAGCGTCTGGACAGCGTGTTGCGGGTGATTTATCTGGTGTTCAACGAAGGTTATTCGGCCTCGATGGGCGAGCAGGTGACGCGTGAAGATTTGACCGCCGAGGCCATACGCCTTGCTCGTTTGCTGATGGAGTTGCTGCCGGAGCCCGAGGTCATGGGGCTGCTGGCGCTGATGCTGCTGCACGAGTCGCGACGCCCGGCCCGGACTTCGGCCTCGGGTGAACTGATTGTGCTGGATGAACAGGACCGCTCGCTGTGGAATGCCGGGCTGATCGCCGAAGGCTGCGCTCTGGTGGAGCAGGCGCTGAGCACCCGTCGCTTCGGCCCATACTGCCTGCAAGCCGCGATCGCCGCGGTACATGCCGAAGCGCCGACCGCGGAGGAAACCGACTGGGTACAGATCGTCGGGCTTTATGACGTATTGCTGCGGGCGGTGCCTTCGCCGGTGATCGAGCTCAATCGCGCGGCGGCCCTGGCCAAGCGTGATGGACCGCTGGCGGGGCTGGAGTTGATCGAGGGGATTCTGGCGCGAGGCGAGCTGCTCGATTACCACCTGGCACATTCGGCCCGGGCGGAGTTCTGCCGGCAGCTCGGGCGCGTCGAGCAGGCCAGAGAGGCTTATCAGCGTGCCCTGGAGTTGACTCGGCAAGTACCGGAACGGCGGTTTATCGAGCGGCGGCTTGAAGCGCTGAAACCGTTCTTTTACTAGAACTAAAAATAGCGCATTGAATGAAATAAATGGCTTTTTGTAGGAGCCAGCCGGGCGGTGCTCCGTTTGCTCGCGATGGTGATCTCAAGGACGCCATCGCCGGCAAGCCGTGCTCCTACGGGTGTTCTCTGCGCGACCACAACAGGTTCTACGAACGGTTTCACTCCAGCATTTTCCCCAGCAACCAACTCCCCGCAGGCCCCGGCGGATGCAGGCGTGACCACAGTGCATCCACCGCCACCGGCCGTGGCCAGCCGCGCACGGTGAGTTCATGGAGCGAGCCTGCGCCAAAGCGGCCCACCAGCCAGCGCGGTAACGGTGCCCAGCCAAAACCGCCTTGAGCCATTTCCAGCAGCATCAAATAACTCGGTGCCGACCAGACCCGGCCTTGTGCGCGGGTTTCATACGGGTTGACGATGGTCGCCAGACGCAACTCGCGGTGTTGTTGCAAGGTGTCCTTGTCGACTCTTTGCAGCGCGGCCAGTGGATGCTCACGAGAGACAAACAAGGCGATTTCCGTGCGTTCGTCGACTGTCGAACTGGCAAGGTCCGCCGGATAGCTCGGCTGCATCTCGGCGAAGGCAATCTGCGCCCGGCCACGCTGGACCAGCGCCACCAGATCGTCGCATTCGGCGATCAGGCATTCGAGTTCCAGGTCCGGGTAACGCTGCTCGAACTCGCTCAAGCACGTCTCGAAACGGTCGGACTGCCAGGTGTCGGAAATGGCCACGGTCAGCTTCGGTTCGAAGCCTTGTGACAGCTGGCTGGCGGCCATTTCCAGCCGACTGGTCGCAGCCAGGATGTCTTCGGCACGTTGCAGCATCACATGCCCGGCGGGTGTCAGGCCGGGTTTGCGGCTGCTGCGATCGAACAGAATCACATCCAGATCGATTTCCAGGCTGGCGACGGCCGCGCTGATGGTCGACTGGCTCTTGCCCAGTTTGCGTGCGGCCGCAGAGAACGAGCCTTGGGTCGCGGCCTGGACAAAGGCCAGCAGCACTTCATGAGATGCCATGAACTATCGCCTTGATCGATGGTTATTGGTTATGAAGTATCGGGCTGGTGGGCAATGATGGCAACCATCGTTACCCAGAGAGTCTGATCATGAGTACCCAAAAATCCCTGACTGAACGGGTTTTCCAGGCCATTGGCTTTGAAGTCTTCGCGGTGCTGATGTGCACCCCACTGTTCGCCTGGTTGATGGATAAGCCATTGTTCGACATGGGCGTGGTGACCGTCGCCAACTGCTTTATCGCGCTGGGCTGGAACGTGCTCTTCAATGGCATGTTCGACCGCATGCGCGAGCGTTTCGCCATGGTCCAGAATGGCTGGACCCGCATGTTGCATGCGTTACTGTTCGAGGGCGGTCTGGTGGTCGTCAGCGTGCCGCTGGTGGCCTGGTGGCTGAACATCAGCCTGTTGCAGGCACTGATTCTGGACATCGGCGTGTTGCTGTTTTTCCTGCCGTACACCTACGTCTACCACTGGGCGTATGACGTGGTGCGCGAGAGGATGATGTTACGCCGAGAGCCATCTCGCGGATGACGCCTTCGCGGCTAGTCAGTCAAGCCGCTACGCGATCCGTAGCAGCTGCTGCAGGCTGCGTTCGGCTGCGCAGCGGTCGTAAAATCCGACACCGCGGTTTTTCAGGTTAACCGTGGAGGCAGGATTTACGACCGCTGCGCAGCCGAACGCAGGCTGCGCCAGCTGCTACAGGGGTTGTGCCGAGCCTGAAAAGGGCGATCAGATGTGGAAGTAACCCACGCAGGAATCGAACGGCAGGCGTTTGAGTTCGATCTTGTTCATGTCGAACACTTCACGCAGGGCTTTGGTTTCGCCCGGGAAGTTGCGATAGGCGACTTCGTCCAGCACCACGATGGCGCCTTTTGGCATGTACGGCAGGAAGGTTTCCAGCGCGACTTTGGTCGGCTCGTAGAGGTCGGTGTCGAGGATCAGCATGGCCACGACCAGGTCCGGCCGGGACTTGACGTACTCCGGTGCGGTTTTGCAGATGTCACCCTTGACCAGCTCGCAACGCGGGATGCGGTTGACCGGACGCAGCAAGTCGTTGGCGTCGATCATGTCCTGGATCAGCGACTGGTCGGTGTCGGAGAACATGTTCTCGTTGATGTCCGTCGGGTCTTCGTCCTTGTTGATGCTGGTGAAACCTTCGAAGGTGTCGAAACCGACGATCGAACGGTTGATCGCGTAGGGTTCCAGAATCATCGACAAGTGCATGTAGAGCATCAGCGAGTTGCCCTTGTACACGCCGCACTCAATGATCGCGCCCGGTATCTCGGCGACTTTCTTGAACAACTCCATGCGCGACAATGCTGCGGTCACGCCAATGCGGTTGGCGAACACGTATGGCGCATCGGCCACATACTCGGCGTCGACCCGTTTCAGGACGTTGGCACGGGTTTCGTTGTATTCGGTCTCGGCAGGCGTAAGGCGACGCTTGGTCATTATTTGGCTCCTGAAAAATTCGAGAAATCGTGGACGTGCAAATAGTCTTTGAAGCCGGCCCCGACATCCGGGCACTCGCTGTCGACATTGATTGCGCCGCGTTTGTGCTTGAGGTCATCGAGGTGCATCAGCCGGAAGTCCACGCTGAAGCGGGTCTGTTCGGTGTAGTTGGGGACGGTGCCATGCAGGTGCGAGCCAGAGAAAATCAGCATCTCGGCAGTGTTACCGGCGACGCGGATTTCCGATGAGGTGTTGATCTCTTCCAGCGGCACCGGGTGAACGCGGACTTCTTCTTTGACGTTGTCCTTGGCTCGCTCACGCTGTACGTTGATCCAGTCGGACAAACTCCACTGCGCCGAGGTGTTCTTCACCGGCACATCGAAGTAGCCCGGATTGATCATCATGGTCTGGTCCGGGGCGATGGTGTAAACCGGCATCCAGGTGTTGATCTGGCAGTCCACGCCGCCGTACCAGGTGTCCCGGTGCGGTTTGTAGGCATAACTGATGCCGGCGTGCAGGTAGTCGTAGTTCGGCACCACGCGGATGCGCGGCACATCGAAAATGTAGTCCTTGGGGTCGGCGCCAATTTCCAGGGTGAAGGCGCGAATCAGCTCCTTGACCTGCAGACTGTTGGTGAACTGGCCCTTGAGCCGGGTTACCTGGATGACGAATTCTTCGACCGGCATCAGCGTGTGCAGGGACTGGTGATCAGTCTCGCCGTCAAACGCCGCGGTGATGCTTTGCCGGGCGAATGCGCACAGTTCTTTGGCTGCGTTGAGCTGGGTGTTCAGGAAGATATCGCCAGCGTAGATGGCGCTTTTGAAGTCAGCTTTGTTCTGAAGCTGATTAATATACAAATTCACGGTTTCCCCCTCCTGAATACGTTGGGTCTCTAAAGAGTCGGCACAAAGGTAACAAACTGAAGTGCAATCCAGCGGATGCTGGAGCAAAAGGTCGTTAATACGCTGATTTTTCGACGAAATGCGTGTTGCGCTTGCCTGAGTCTGATTCGCTGGATAAAAAATCCCGAACCGATTGCCCGGTCCGGGATTTTTTCAGTTGTTGAGCGAGGCTTGGAACAACTGCGTAAACAGCCAATACAAACTGCCCGATAGCCCCAGCCGCAACGCGATCCGTAGCAGCTGCTACAGGGATTGTGCAAGCCCGCTTGACTCAATAATCCTGGCGCTTGCGAAATGCCCAACGCCCGGCCAGCACGGTAAAGGTCGCCACCAGTGCCACCAGAATCCAGAAGCCCTCGGGGTCGCCCGAGAGCGGGATGCCACCGACGTTCATGCCAAAGAAGCCGGCAATGATGTTGATCGGCAGCGCCAGCACAGTGACCACGGTCAGGGTGAACAGGGTGCGGTTGCTTTGTTCGTTGAGGTTGGCGGCGATTTCTTCTTGCAGCAGTTTGATGCGTTCGCCCAGGGCCGTGAGGTCGTTGATGATCAGCGCAAACTCCTCCGTGGACTTGCGCAGCTCCTTGACGTCCTCCTTCTGTAGCCACTGCGGTGGGCGGTTGAGCAGCCGCAGCAACGACCCCGGTTCAAGCGCCAACAAGCGTTGCAGGCGCACCAGCACCCGGCGGTTTGTACCCAGTTCGGCGCGGTTGGTGGACAGGCGCGAGGACAATAGCTGGTCTTCGATCTGGTCGACGCTGATGCTGGTTTTGCGCACGATCTGGGTCAGCACTTCGCCCTGATCACGCAGCAGATGTACCAGCAGTTCCAGTGGCGAGCGAAAGCGTTCACCGGCCTTGACCGAGGAACGCAGCTTGTCCACTGAGTGC
This sequence comes from Pseudomonas sp. GW821-FHT01E05, assembly GCF_059422425.1. NCBI lineage: Bacteria > Pseudomonadati > Pseudomonadota > Gammaproteobacteria > Pseudomonadales > Pseudomonadaceae > Pseudomonas > Pseudomonas sp. GW821-FHT01E05. Next base: position 79,713 of record NZ_JBWKWW010000018.1, on the reverse strand, counting down.
AAGGGTTGCAGGCGGGCGCTGATGATCAGGCGGCTGCGGGCGCAGACCCACAGGGTCGAGATGTCCGAAGACACCATGCTGCTCAGGTTGAACACCACATCGTTGACCACTGCCAGCAGCGCCGTATCGACGTGTTCGATGCGTGTAGAACGTGAACCTTCATGCAGCGCTTCGAAGAATTCTTCTGGCAAATCCAGATGGGTTTTCATCCAGCGCTCGCAGGCGGCGTGGGCCAGGTTGAGGTGCAACCAGAGAAACTCGTCTGTGTCAGCGGGTTGTTTCAAGCATTCCAGAGCCTTGGCCGAATCGATTTCACGGCCGCGTTCGCCGGGGCGAAAACTGAAACCGTAGAGCAGGCCGAACAGATCAGAGTCGCGATGGCGTTGGTCGATACTGTGGTTCATGGAGTCTCGCTGGCGGGAGGTGCCTGTAGGACGTTTCACAGGCTCACTTGAACCGCATCATGGCAAGGCTGTTTGACGGTTTTGTGACAGTTTGGCGACGCGGGCGAGTGAGCGATGACCAGTGGTCGGAACCCTTTAAAGAATGCGAACAGCGCGCCGATCACGCTCACGTAATCTTTCGTGTTTTGGCCATAGGCCTGGTTGTTGGTGACAGGGATGTCTAGACGTCATGCATGCCCCTAGATGGCCTGCTTTATCCCTGTCATGAGATCCCACTCGATGTTTTTGCAAAAATCCCTGAGAGCTCAAATTCTGGCAATGCTGAGCGGCAGCTTGATTGCGATGCTGTTGATTGCTCTGGCGTGCTTTCACTTTCTCTCCAGCGGTGTTCAGAGCTATCACAATCTGATCGAAGGCCCGCTGCACACCTCACAACTGATCGATGAGGCCAACCTGCAATTCAAAGTTCAGGTACAGGAATGGAAAAACGTACTGCTGCGTGGCAAGCAGCCGGCTGACCTGGACAAGTACTGGACGCAGTTTGAAGATCGCCAACGCGATGTTCAGGGCATTCTTGGCCAGCTGGCCAGCCAACCTGGAATCGATGCACAGCTCAAGACACGCATCGAGCGACTGCGTGAGGAACACCGGGTCTTGGGCACGGCCTATCAGAAGGGCCGCGACGCTTATCTGGCGGCAGGTGCTGATCCAACGGCCGGAGACGCTGCGGTCAAAGGTGTGGACCGCGCCGCCAGCGAGCAAATGGGCGAGCTGGTCAACGAGTTACGCAAGCAAGGCACCGAGCAATCGACATTGATCAGCGCCAGCGCCGATCGCACGGTGCTGCTGGCAATTGTGGTGATGCTTGCTTCGGGCCTGTTGATCGGTCTGTTCAGCCTGTGGCTGGTCAACCGCCATCTGGTGGAGCCGATCCGCAAGCTGATCGAGTATGTGGCGCAACTCAGTCAGGGTCGCTTTGCCGAGCGGGTGGCGAGCAATCGTCAGGATGAGTTGGGCAAGCTGGCCGTTGCCGCCAATACACTGAGGGATTTTCTCGCAGAAACCTTCAGCCATTTGCAGCGCAGTGCCTCGGATCTGGACAGTGCCAGCGGTGAGCTGAATTCCATTGCAAGCCTCATGACCCACGGTACCAACGAGCAATTCAACCGCACCGATCAAGTCGCCACGGCGATGAACGAAATGTCCGCCACCGTTCAGGAAGTCGCCCGCCACGCCGCCGACGCGGCGCGGGCTGCCGATGATGCCGATCACTCTGCTCGGCAGGGCGAAAAGGTCATGCAGGGGACGATTCACACCATCACTCAAATGCGCGGTGAAATCGCCAATACCGCTACGGTTATCCGGCGTCTGGAGGCCGACAGCGGGCGCATCGGCAAGGTGCTGGAAGTGATTCGCGGGATCGCCGAACAGACCAACCTGCTGGCGCTCAACGCGGCCATCGAAGCGGCCCGTGCCGGTGAGGCCGGGCGTGGGTTTGCCGTGGTCGCGGATGAAGTGCGCAGCCTGGCTCAGCGCACTGCGGCGTCGATCATCGAGATCAATCAAATCATCCAGACCGTTCAAACCGGCGCAGTGGATGCGGCCCAGGCGATCGAGAGTGGCCAGTCGCGCAGTGAAGAAAGCGTCGAACAGGTCACTCAGGCCGGTGCGATGCTGGAGCGCATCACTGTGGCGGTGGAAGCGATTCGCGACATGAACCGCCAAATCGCCACCGCCGCCGAACAGCAGACCTCGGTCGCCGAAGATATTTCGCGCAACCTCACCGAGATCACCTGCATCGCCAGTACTAACCTGGATAACGTGCAGCGCACCGAAGCGGCGAGCCAGAATCTGCACGGGTTGTCGGGGCAACTGAACGAGGTGACTGCACGTCTGAGTGCATGACCGGGCACCTCCAGGCGTGATTGTGTATCGGCTCGGTATCCGGGCCGGTACACGATAAATCTCAAGCTTGTACCGCTTACGTCGATGAGGAGGTTATCCCTAGACTCACATGGATCAACCACCCATGGTCAGCGTCACTTCCGTTTCGATCAATCAGAGCCTTTCTACAACGTCCAGCAAAACCACGATCACTGACAGTGCCGACACCAGCAAGACCGACAGCACCTCGTCAACGGCAGCAGGTAGCTCAGCCACCTCAGGCTCATTGCAGACCGCTACTGCCGCGCTGTTGCAAGCCTTGCAGAGCTCGAGCAGCAGCACCTCGGGCTCGTTGGTCAGTACCTCGGCATAACGTCGGGAGCCGGCGGTGATCGAGCGCGAACGCGGGCTTTGTGTTTTGCGCTAAAACGCAAAAAAAACCACGCGACCCAAAGGTCGCGCGGCTTTTACAGTGTTCCCGTTACTTGTCTTGTTTGTTGCTCAGCACCTGACCGGTCCTGGCGTCCAGGTGCACGTCCCACTCAACACCTTTGGCGTCGCGTATTTCGACCTGGTAGACGTAATCCGCGCCTTTTTTCTCAAGCCCGGTGTCGGTGATGTTGGCTGCCGTAGCTCCTGGATGCTGGGCGAGGGCGGCCTGGTTGAGTTTTTCCAGGTCCATGATGCTGCCATCTTTGAGCAGACCCGGAATCAGATCCGGGCGCACGTCAGCCCGGGCCAGGCCGGCGGTCAGGGTCAAGGCAGCAGCGGCGAACAGGGCAGTCAACGTTTTCATGAGTTCTTTCCTTGGGGTGAACTGTTTAAGTGGGACCAGCGTAGTCCGCCGAACTTAATTCACCCTTAATTGCACCTCAGCGCTGACGGTTCCGTTCGCCCATTCCTGCATGGGGCGCTATACGCCCCGGCTCACGGCCGATTGATCATTTAATAGCCGTTAGCCTCAAGCAACTGCGCGACGCTGGCCGGCGCCGGGCGTTTGAAGTACTTGAGCAGCTCGCTGGCGCGGTTGGTGAAGATGCCATCAACGCCGGCGTCCATCACCTTCTTGTAATCCACCGGTTCGTCGATGGTGTAGGCATGCACCAACAGACCTTTGTCGTGAGTGAAGGTGTTCATCCACGGCTGCACCAGGTCCGAATAGCTTTGATCGCCACCTGTGGTCAGGGCTGCCGAAGGTCCTGTACCGATGGCGCCTTGAGCCTTGGCGTAGTTGACCCATTTCTCGAATTCGGCTTTGTCCCTGGGTTCCTGTCTGGCGTACCAGGCGGCCTTGTCCTTTTCACCGCTGGCGGCGAAGCTGACATTGGATTTGGGTTCGATACTGCCTTCACCGACCCACAGCAGAAGGATTTTCGGTACCTGCGGCATTTCCTTTTGCAGCAGTTCCAGGCTGCTCTTCTCGAAGGTTTGCAGCACGACCTTGCCTTTGCCCTGGCCGACCGCCAAATCGCTTTTCGCCAGTTTCGAGCCGGTCGGGCTCAACCAGCCACGGTCCTGCAATTTATCTTTCAGGTCACGTTCGATACCCGGAAACTGCTTTGGCTCTTTGGTTTCGATGTACAGCCCGGGTTGGTGCTGCGGGTTGCCTTGCGCGATATCGATGATTTCGTCGAGGGTCAGGATCTTCAGGCCCACATACGAGGGGCGCGCACGGTCCGGGTACGCCTTGTTGAACCAACTGCCGGCATCCAGGGTTTTCAGTTCGGCCAGGGTGAACTCGTTGGCCGGACTGTCCTTGCGCTCGGGAAATTTACTGGCAACGTCAGTGGTGCGTTGCAGGTTGTTGTCATGCAGGGCAAACAGCACACCGTCTTTGCTGCGTTGCAGGTCCATTTCCAGGTAGTCGGCACCCAGGTCACGCGCCAGTTTGTAGGAGGCCGCGGTTGATTCCGGCGCATCGAAGGATGCGCCACGGTGGGCAATGACCGCCGGGTGTGGAACACCTATGGCGCTGGCCAGAGCGGTCGGGCTCGGCTGGCTGGTGGCCTGTGCCTGGCCAAGGCCGAGCATAAGGCTCAGCAACAGGGCACTTTTGCGGAAGGTGACGGGCATATTCGAAGTCCTTTCATAGAGAGCGATGTCCAAGGATTACCTTTTAACAACTGAACGCCACTTGTGCTATCGCCATACCGACATTACGTGTGTCAGAGCCGGTATTTCAGTGCTTTTGTGCGGCTCTGTGCAGTACTCGTTGGCCCGGCAGTTAACGCCCCCCGACGCTCGACTATTTCTCAAACCGATAAGCGCGCTCAACCTTGCACACCCGTGTATGACAAGCCTCATACCAGGTCGAGCGCCCCTGCTCGCGGACCTCGGTGTGTTCGGCGTGATGTTTCCAGGCGAGGATTGCGGCCTCACTGGCCCAATAGGAAACAGTAATGCCGAGCCCGTCTTCACCGCGGGCTGACTCAACACCGAGAAATCCCGGTTGCTCGCGGGCCAGCTCGAGCATGCGCCCGGCGGCTTGCTCATAGCCTTGATCCCCCTCGGTTCGCAGGGACGTGAAAATCACCGCGTAGTAGGGCGTCGCTGGTGTCTTGGCGATCATGCCGGGTTCCCCGCGCAGGCGTTGAGAAATGCGCTGACCAGAGGCGGGGGCGTGCCGGCCAGTGCGGCGCGTTCGGGCTGAAATAACGTGGCGACGAAGAACGGATGACCGCGCAGCTCGACGCTCCTCAGATCACCCGCCGAGTCGTGTCCGGTGGCGTGCAGGCTTTGTGTCAGCAGCTGCGTTTCGAACTCGGGATTGACGCCGTACCGGCAGTGATAACCTTCGCGGATTTGCAGTGCGCCATAGGCGTTGGCGATCAACGAACCTTCGACCAGGCGGATACCGTCCACGGCCTCGACCAACGAGCAACTCAACGGCGTGACCAGGGCGCGGGCGGCGTCCGGTGAAGTCTCGCCATGCTCGGCATCGGCCCAGCCGAGCACGTTGCGCGCGTACTCAAGCACTGCGTGTTGAAAACCGCCGCAGGTCCCCAGAAAGGGTCGTTGTTGTTCGCGGGCATAACGGATGGCCAGGAGTGCGCCGTCCACATCGCGGTAAGGGCTGGCCGGCACACACCAGAAACCGTCGAAGACATTCAGCTGGGTGGCCGATGTGATGCTATCGGTGGGCAGCCACTCAAACTGCACCTTCATATCGGCGTTCTCGGCCGCCATGGTCAGCGCCAGCGGGATCGCCTGGTGAGCGATGACATCGCGGTTGTAGTCACCGATCAGAGCGATATGGATGAGGGGCTTATCTGAAGGGGTTTGCATGTGGTTCTCCTGGTGCGGCCAAGGCTTGTTGATTCCTGGAGCCCACTATAGATTGGCGCTCACGCAATCAATATTGGCGTTTACCCAAATGCTCAATGCATCAACGCACTATCAACTCGATTACCCGGACCTGTCGCTGATCCTGGCGCTGGTGCGTGGCGGCTCTCTGGCCCGTGCAGCAGCGCTGTTGAAGGTCGATGTGTCGACGGTATTTCGTGCGGTGCGCAGACTGGAAGCCGCCTTGGGTCAGGAGTTGTTCGAGAAAAGCCGCGCAGGCTATCTACCGAGCAGCATGGCGCAAGCCTTGGCCGAACAGGCTGAGCGTGCCGAGCAAGCGCTGGACGCGGCGCGCATTGGTGTGGAGCAAGGTGGGGAAGTTATCAGTGGCACGGTCCGCCTGACCTGCACCGATTCGGTCCTGCAAGGTTTGCTTTTGCCGGCACTGGCGCAGTTCATGCCGGCATATCCGGCCTTGACCATCGAATTGAGTACGTCCAACGATTTTGCCAACCTCAGCCGCCGCGACGCCGACATCGCTTTGCGCTTGACCTGCACACCGCCGCAGCATCTGGTCGGGCGGTGCCTGGGCTCGGTGTCGTACCGGGTTTGCGCCAGTGCGGCTTACCTGCAATCGGTCGACCCCAGTGACCTGGCCAGGCTTGCCTGGATCGCCCCGGATGACTTCCTGCCGGATCATCCAACCGTGGCCTGGCGTCGTCAGCAGTTGCCCGGCGTGCTGCCCAATTACCGCTGCAACAGCATGCTGTCGGTCACCGAACTGGTGCGTGCCGGGTTGGGCGTCGCGGCGCTGCCGGACTTCCTGATCGGTGAATCGGGACTGCAAGCCTTGAGTGAGCCCCTGCACGGTTACGACACCAGTCTATGGCTGCTGACCCGCCCGGACTGCCGCACCTTGCGCTCGGTGGTGACGCTGTTCGATGAACTGGCGCGCAGCGTCCGTTTGCCTTAGTTCTGCTCCTCCGGCGCGATGGGTTCAAACCTTGGGCTCATCCTTGCGCACAAAATGCTGATGCATTTCGGAGGTCAGGTTTTCGATGCGCTCGGTCAGGGTCTTGGTCATCTCGGTCAAACGGGTGTTTTGCTCAAGTAATTCCAGTAGTTGTGCTGTGGTCTGGGCGGCTTGTACCTGCCGTTCGGCGTTGGCAAGGGCAAGGGTTTCACGGTGCAGGGCATCCGCATCGGAATGGGCTTTGTCCCGTGCCGCCTGGCGAGTTTGAGCGAGCAGAATCAGCGGCGCGGCATAGGCTGCCTGGAGGCTGAAAGCCAGGTTCAGCAGGATGAACGGATAGACATCGAAATTCGTCAGTCCAGCCAGGTTGACGCCAATCCAGAGTGCGACAATCAGTGTTTGCGCGCCGAGGAAGGTCGGCGTCCCGAAAAAACGGGCAAAGGCTTCAGCCTTCAAGGCAAAACTGTCAGTGCCGAAGGTCGGCGCCAGATGGGCGTGAGGGCGGTGAAAGCGCAGGTGATCGACTTCAGAGCCAGGCTCTGCTTCGGGTTTGACTGAGTTCATAGTGCTCTCTGCAATGCCGTGGGACTGGGGTCTACTATAGCCCCGAGTACCCACGATTGAGGAAATCCTCTAAGGGCATCCAGTGGGCTTGTGCCAGACGGGCAATCGCGGGTTCTCTGACCGGGTCGCTCGTGGCAACGTTGATTTTGTTGCGCCCGGTGATTTTCGCGGCGTACAGCGCTTTGTCCGCCTCGTTGAGCCATATCGCGGCATCCTCGAACTGTAACTGGTAAGCGGCAAGACCAATGCTCAAGCTCACCTCAAGCTCAGGGATCTCCTGGCTGCGGTAGTTGCTGAAGACTTCACGCAAGCGTTCCACGAACTCCCTGGCTTGCTCCAGAGGCATGTCCGGCAAAATGTAGGAGCAGCCGGTCGACGCTCGATTGCTCCGGGCGGCGCTCCGACGATGGACCTGAGGGCGACGCGTTTATCCAGCAAACACGCGTTATCGTTAACGTCATCGCGAGCAATCGAGCGTCGACCGGCTGCTCCTACAAGGGGCAGCGTTCGCTTAACTGACTTGATTGCCAGCTGGTAACACACCGTGCCTACCGCCAGCGGGTAGAGCGTCAGCATCGGCAGGCAGGCATAGACCTGAAGCGTACTGGTTGTCAGGGGCGAAGGCCGCCCCCAGCAGAGCAGGCGAGGAAGGGCCCCAGGGAATCCTCCCCGGGTGGACGGGACTACAGCTGATAGCAGGCCAGGAACATATCCATTGCAGACGCTACAACGGTGGTCTGCATCTCGGGTGACAGCACTGGCTGGTTCATGGAGATTTGTGGCCAGAAGGCGAATGCCTTGATCAGCCCCTGCACCTGTTGCGCGGCGAAACACGGGTCGACGGGTTTCAACCTGCCGTCGGCCTGGGCCGCGCGAATCCACACGGTGAGGCTCTCTTCACGCTCTCCCAGCCTGGCGACCATATCCTGGGCCCGTTCGGGGGAGTGGATCGTGGCGGCAATTGCCACACGCGCCAGGTCGAGGAGGTTGTTGTCCGCCAGCATGTGCAGTTTGGCCCGCAACAACACTTCCAGCTGCTCGCGTAGCGGCAGATCACTGCGGTAGATCGTGTCCTGCTGGGTGCTGATGCTGGTCCATAATTTATTCAGGATCTCGGCGAACAGCTCTTCCTTGCTGGGGAAGTGGTTGTACACCGTGCGCTTCGAAACGCCGGCCGTGGCGGCTATCTTGTCCATGCTGGTGATGTCGAAACCGTTGGTCCGGAATTCGACAATGGCCGCCTGGACGATGGCTTCGCGTTTTCGGTCGGTGAGGCGCAGTGCAGCTGTCATAAATAGGCTTCGGCGGGTGAAATGAAAATTACACTTCGCAGTTTACTTATTCTCTCGTTTGTTGCAATCTTGAAACTACACTGTGCAGTGTAATTGCGCGGTAAAAAATAGAGTTTGCGGCTAATGCGTGCATGCGTTGGCCAGTTATCGTCCAACAACGGAGCACCGGAACCTCACCGGTTTCCTTGGAGTCACCTCAATCATGGCCACTCTCTCATCTCGCGCTGACAGCGCCCCCAGCCTCAAAGGCTCTTTGCGGGACGAAGGTCATTACCGCAACCCTGTAGCAGTGCCGCGCGAAGGCTTTCGCAAAACCTTGCGGATTTTCTGGAACATGCTGTTCCACAAACCGCGCAACACTCGCCCGGCCGGGGTTATCCCTGTACAAGCCTTGACCCGCGAAGCACTGTTGGCTGCGCCAAATCACAGCGTGTTCCGTCTCGGCCATTCGACCGTGCTGCTCAAATTGCACGACAAGTTCTGGCTGACCGACCCGGTCTTCGCCGAGCGCGCATCGCCGGTGCAGTGGGCCGGCCCACGGCGCTTCCATCAGCCACCCATCAGCCTGGAAGAACTGCCACCGATTGAGGCGGTGATCCTGTCCCACGATCATTACGACCACCTCGATCATCAGTCCATTCTCAAACTGGCCGACAAAACCAGATACTTCCTCGCGCCGCTGGGTGTGGGCGATACCTTGATCAAATGGGGGATCGACGCCAGCAAGGTGCGCCAACTGGATTGGTGGCAGGGCACTGAAGTGGATGGCATTCGCTTCATCGCCACACCATCCCAGCATTTTTCCGGACGCGGCCTGTTCGATGGCAACAGTACACTGTGGGCGTCCTGGGTCATGATCGATGGCGATACACGGATCTTCTTCAGCGGCGACACCGGCTATTTCGATGGTTTCAAACGCATCGGCGAGCAGTACGGCCCGTTTGATTTGACGCTGATGGAAACCGGCGCCTACAACGTCGAATGGCCGCATATTCATATGCAGCCAGAGCAAACCCTCCAGGCGCATATCGACCTCAAAGGTCGCTGGTTACTGCCGATCCACAACGGCACGTTCGATCTGTCGATGCACGCCTGGCACGAACCCTTCGACCGCATCCTGGCCCTGGCCTGGGAGCGAAATATCGCCATCACCACACCGCAAATGGGTGAAGCGTTCAACCTGACACAACCCCAGCGTGGACGGGCGTGGTGGCTGGAGGTGGAGAGTGTGCCGTGCTCGGAGCACAACGCGCTGACCTGACAGGCTGCGCGTCTGGTTGAATAGTCATACACGTGAAGAGGAAAGGGGCTCGGGGGGCTATCCCGAGCCCTGCCCTAGGCTGACCGAGAGAGTGAAATAATCCCTCATCCTTCAGCATTTACGGGACGTCTATTCATGAATGGAACTCTGAAATATCACTTCACCGCACTCATCCGGATGACTGCGCTAAATGCGTTACCTGGACGCATTGATTGCTGATGTTGCATCACCTGCGATTTTCGTCGCGCCCTTGTCCGGTTACCCGGGCATCACAGTGCCTTCAGGCATAGACGCTGACGGTTTGCCAACCTCGGTTTTCTTTTATGGTGAGCGCTGGATCGACGCCAGGCTCCTGGCACTTGCCTATAGCTATGAGCAAGCCTCTCTGGCATGGCAGGCCCCGGCCTTCAAGCAGCAATAGTTCGTCGATCGAAGCCTGCCGCCAACCGCGGAGCCGGCTTCTGTTCGTATCGGTGTTCACTCAATCATCGCGTAATCAGCCCGCCCGACCGGATCAGGTGTCGTGCCTTTGATGTTCATGCCTCTGCCCGGCGCAAAGCCCGGGAAAAACACCAGACCTTGCGCTTCCAGCCGATAGGCCAGGGCCAGGCGAGTGACGTCCAGCAACTCCCCTTGGGCTTCAAACCGCTGGATGGCGGCTATTGAAACCCCTGATTCCTGAGATAACTGCTCCAGGCTCCAGCCCAATAGCTCGCGGGCCTGTGCGCAGTGTTCGGGGGTGAATTGATGAAGGGCGATACGTTCGAGGGTGATTTTCATCGCAAGAGAGGCCATGGTTTTCTCCGGGGTTCGAGAGTGGCGATTCAATAAAATACTGTGTTTTTGTACAGTTGTTTTATGCCCGGATCAAACTCATTTTTTGATCGATTCTATTTTTTCTCGCTCAGGCAGGGTTTACATCGGTTTGCTGGTGGTGATGGTCGGTCTGTGGGTGAAGTGAGTTTGATTGGGCATCAGAGGTCGGAAAATTCGCCCGGTTACCTCTGCTTCGCCAATTTTCAGCGCTGCCTCGCCGTAAGAGCTGACAGTCGACTACGATATTTTATGTAAGACCCTAAAAGCTCAATTGACGTTTAACAATAAAAGCAACAATTGGACGTCAGCTTCCTGATTTCAATACGCGCAAAGGTTGCGTTTTAAAGGCAAGCAGGCGGTGTGCACCACAACGTTTTTTCCAGGGAATGGCATCATGAAGAGACTACGTCTGCTGTGTACCCTGATCGGTTTTATCAGTTTGCCGGTCCTGGCCGATATGGCATCGTCAAACAAAGATGCCTTCGTGGCTAACCTGATAGAGCAGATGACCCTGGAAGAAAAGGTCGGCCAACTACGGCTGATCGCTATTGATGACATCATGACTCCCGAAAGGATGCGCCAAGAGATCACTGCCGGGCGAGTCGGTGGTATGTTCGGTTCTGTGACCCGTTACAAAAACCGCCCCATGCAGGACGCGGCTCAACGTAGCCGCCTGAAAATACCAGTGTTTTTCGGCTGGGACGTGATACACGGTCATCGAACCATTTTTCCCATTGGCCTGGCATTGGCCTCCAGCTGGGATATGGACGCTATCGAGTTGAGCGGTCGCACGGCGGCGAAAGAAGCCAGTGCGGACGGTGTCGATTTGACCTTTGCACCGACGATAGATATCGCCCGTGATCCTCGTTGGGGGCGCACATCCGAAGGCTTCGGTGAAGACACCTATCTGGTTTCCCGCATTGCCAAAGTGATGGTTCAGGCCTATCAGGGCAAAAGCCCGAATGCACCCGACAGCATCATGGCCAGCGCTAAACATTTTGCGTTGTATGGTGCTGTCGAGGGGGGACGCGACTACAACAGCGTCGACATGGGCCTGGCCAGGATGTACCAGGACTACCTGCCACCTTATCGTTCGGCGATTGATGGTGGCGCGGGAGCGGTCATGGTGGCGCTTAACTCGATAAATGGTGTGCCAGCAGCTTCCAATACATGGTTGATGCAAGACCTGCTTCGCAAAGCCTGGGGCTTCAAGGGCCTGGTCATCAGCGACCATAGTGCGATAACCGAGTTGGTTCAGCATGGTGTTGCGAAGGATGACCGCGACGCTGCCAGACTCGCAATCAGGGCTGGCATTGATATGAGCATGAACGATTCCTCCTATGGTCAGGAGCTACCAGGACTGCTTAGGTCTGGCGCTATTTCTCAGAGCGATATTGATAACGCAGTGCGGGAAGTACTGGGGGCCAAGTACGACATGGGGCTGTTCGAAGACCCTTACCGGCGCATCGGCGTTGCCAGTGACGACCCCGTTGATATCAACGCCGAAAACCGTCTGCACAGAACGCAAGCCCGTGAAGTGGCACGCAAGACGTTGGTGCTGCTGAAGAATGAAAATGGGCTCTTGCCGCTAAAAAAAGAGGGAACGATCGCACTTATTGGCCCGCTGGCAAAAAGTACCGTCGACATCATGGGCAGTTGGTCTGCAAGCGGCATGGCCTCGCAATCCGTGACGATCTACGACGGGCTGAAAAGCGCGATGAACAAGGGCTCGCTGATCTATGCCCGAGGAGCCAATCTCACGGAGGATCAGGAGGTTGTTAAATACCTGGGAGTGTCCGAAGTCGAGAACGACTCTCGTCCGGCAGCAGAAATGATTGATGAAGCAGTCAAGGCCGCACAGCGAGCCGATGTTGTGATTGCCGTGGTGGGTGAGCCTCGTAGTATGTCTCATGAAGCGGCAAGCCGAACCAGCCTGGATCTGCCAGGGCGCCAGAGTGAATTGATCGCCGCCCTGAAAACTACCGGCAAACCGCTGATACTGGTATTGATGAACGGCCGTCCACTGTCCATCGGCAAGGAGCAGGACCAGGCCGATGCGGTTCTGGAAACCTGGTACAGCGGCTCTGAGGGGGGTAACGCCATTGCCGATGTAGTGTTCGGTGACTACAACCCGTCCGGCAAGCTACCCATCACCTTTCCGCGTTCCGTGGGGCAGATCCCGAGTTACTACAGCCACTTGAACACCGGTCGCCCCTACATACCGGGTGGGCCTCGCAACTACACTTCTCAATATTTCGATCAATCCTATGGTCCGCTTTATCCCTTCGGCTATGGACTGAGCTACACCGATTTCAGCCTGTCCGAAGTAACCCTGTCGGCTCCAACACTCAAGAGCAATGGCAACGTCGATGCCAGCATCACGGTGCGAAACATCGGCAAGCGCGACGGCGAAACGGTCGTTCAACTGTATATCCGAGAGGTCGTTGCATCCGTCAGTCGTCCCGTCAAAGAACTTAAAAACTTTCAAAAAATCATGCTGAAGGCCGGGGAGGAGAAAGCTGTCCACTTCACCATTGATGAGAGCGATTTGAAGTTCTTCAACACACAGTTGAAATACGCCGCCGAGCCGGGCGAGTTCCGGGTGCAAATCGGTCTGGATTCTCAGGATGTGAAAGAGCAGAGTTTTGAGCTGCTGTAGGCTTGAGGCAAACGCTACACCCCCTGTAGGAGCCGAGCTTGCTCCGGGCGGCGTTCCGACGATGGACTCAAGGGCAGCGCATTCATTCAGAAAATACGCGTTATCGTTAACGTCCATCGCGAGCAAGCTCGGCTCCTACAGGGGGTGTAGCGGCAGTGGCCTCTCTTTTTGGGCTGACTACTTCGCCTCCAACCCCGGCGCTTCACGAATGATGAAGTGGTCGAGGTTCTCAATGTCGCCGCTGAACACTCCGAAGGTCTGCTCGGGGTTTTTCTTGCTCGGTACTTGCTTCAACTCCGGCGTCACGCCATAGAAGAAGCAATACAGGTCCCGCTCGCTGCCAATGGCGTTCTTGATCTCCTCCAGGAAGGCTTTGCGTTTGCGGTAGTTCTCAATCAGGTGTTTGCTCAGGTAAACGTTCACTGAGTAAGGCTTCTTCTCGACCCAGACCTTCTTCTCGAAATCGATCCGGAAGCTGGTTTTGTAGTCTTTGATCTCTTTGATCTTGCCCCAGTAAATCAGCCCTTTGTTGTCTTGCAGGTATTCAATCTTCTTGAAGAACGACCAGTAGGACGCTGTCTGTTCACCGATCTTGAGCGGCATGCTTTTGAGCCGCTCCTTGTCATCGATGTTCGACACAAAGCATTCCACCGGATGGGCAAATACGCTGGTCTTGTCCGGCGCTGTTTCACGGGGCGCGTGCTCCGTGGTGGTGTTCGCAGACGGCGTCTTCAGCTCATCCTGTGGAGAGGCAACATCTGTCGCCGGACTGGATGGCTTGCGCACATATTGGCGACGGGTGAGCAGCAACTCCGACGGGAAATGTTCCTCCCGATCGTTATCGCCCTCGGCATCCAGCCCCGAGGCCAAAGCTTTAGGACTGAGGTAAGGGCAGCCATCAACGTGCCGGGTGCTGGGCACATTCTTGAAGTGCGGCGTCCTTATATAGTTGACGTTCTTCGCATTGAACGTACCCAACACATTCTGTGCATCGAACGCCGCCCGGCATGCATCGTTAGGGCATTGAAAGCTTTCCCTGGCCGAATCGAATGCCATCGTCTCGTCGAAATTCAAATCCCGCACGTCATAGATCGACAGCTTTTCATCGAGGCTGAGGCAGTAGGCTTTGTCGAATTTCATTCGCTTGCTGATCCTGAGAGGGGATGGCCTATTAATAGCGGGTGGGGCTGTGGGGTGCACCAACTCTTTCACGTTCGTTGCCAGTGCCGGATGGGATGAACTCGCCAATGGACAAGGGCCAATACCTTAACTAGCGTTGTGCACGGGTGGCCGCGCTCCCTTCCTTGTCATGAGGTGTGTAGTTGCGCACTGTCCGTCGTTAGCCGTGCCAACAAGGAGGTCGGGGGTGTCTGGATCGGTCGTGCTGGACGCGATTCTCGGGATGCTAAGGCCTGGTGCGCAATGACACCTTGCTTGCAGCGGGTATGCAGATGGCCAGCAATCTCGTGAAAGACAACTCGCCAGCTACGCTCGATCAGCTAGCAAAGCCGATCCGCAGCCCAAGCCTTGAGCGCTTTGAAACCAGAGACATCGAAATCAGGGACTTCATTTCAGGGAGCGCAACATGCCGAACAACTGGCCCGCCGAGATTGAGCACGTCGTCGTGCTGATGATGGAAAACCGTTCCTTCGATCATTTACTGGGTGATTACAAAAGCATCAATCCTGCGTGCGATGGCATCGACCGCAACGCCCCAAGCACCAACCCGCTGACGTTGGCCAGTGGCAGTTCGATCGTGATCACTCAAACGCCGGAATTGCCGGATTACTTCAGTCTGTGGGCACCGCCCGCGCCTTCACCACCGGCAACGCCTGCGAAAGACAGCGAAGGTTTCGACCTTGGCCATGAGTTCGTCGATGTAGTGAAGCAACTGGATGTGTCACTCAAGACCAGCCTGAGCGCACCCAAGCTCAATGGCTTTGCGCAGGACGCCTATGACAAGGCCCGCACCGACCTTAAAATTTACAAAACCTGGTCCCAATCCATGGCTCAGCGGGCGATGAACTACATCCCGTTCGGTGCCACGCCGGCGGCCGATCCGCTGCCAGCGATCCAGGGACTGGCGCGTCATTTTACGGTGTGCGACCGTTGGTTTGCGTCGGTGCCGGGTCCGACCTGGCCGAACCGTTTTTTCGCCATGCTTGGCAGTAGCAACGGCCGCGTGCTGATGCCGTCCACGGGCACGGTGCTGGCCGGTATCAAAAGCCTGATAGCGCAATTTGGTGGTGACAGTATTTTTTCGTTGCTGCGGGACAAGGGCCACGATGTGCGCATCTACTCCGACGGCGCGATCCCGCTGGCGGCGTTGGTCAAGGGTGGTTTGCAGCATCTGGGCATCGACGACTTCAAATCGGATGTCGCCGCTAACAAACTCCCCGAACTGTCCTGGATCGAGCCGAGCTATGGCCTGCTCAACGGCAAGCTCGGCCCCAACGTGTCGCATCATCCACCGGAAGACCTGCGCTTCGGCGATCAGTTTGTCGGTGATGTGTTCAACGCGTTGTCGGCCAACACAGACCTGTGGAACAAGACGTTGTTCGTGCTGCTGTACGACGAGCACGGCGGCTTCCATGACCATGTGGTGCCGCCGACCTGTGTTTCGCCCAGCGCAACATCCGATGTCGACTGGCCCAATCCCTTCACCCGACTCGGCATTCGTGTGCCGGCGATCCTCGCATCGCCGTGGCTGAAACCGGGTTTGATTCCCTGGACGGGCACACTCCAGGCGCAGCATTACGATCACACCAGCCTGCTGGCCTTTCTTTGCGATCATTTCAAATTACCGCGCAGCGCCCTTGGTCCACGGGTGGTGGCGGCCCAGCACTTCGGTGATGCGCCGATCTGGCGCAGCGCCGCGAGCGTGACTGCAGCGCTGCAACTGGCACCCACCGCGCTGCCAAGCCGCGCCGGTCTGCCATTGATCGAGTCTACACTTGCGACCCTCAGCCGGCAGGTGGTGGACAGCGCCACGGGGTACCTCGACGGTCTTGATCCGGAGCAAGTCTGGAAGAACAGCGCCCAAGGCGTCAGCAGTTTTCTCGACAACCGCACCCGGGCACTGGTTGATCCCGGACAAGCCGCCCTCACGTCCGCCGTGCCGAGTGCGAACAACCTGGAGGCGAAGCTGCGTCGCCTGCAGGACCTGATGGTCACCGCGTACAGCCAACCCGCCCCGGCTCCAGCCGCTGCGCAGCCCGTCAGCAAAGCCTTGCAGGCAGAGCCGGGGCCGGGTGTTGCGCCCTCGCGACTGCGAGTCCTGTGCCTGCCCGGTGTGGGATTTACCCAGACAGCCAGCGGGCAGGGCGGCACCGACGCGAACTGGCAGGCACAATGGCGTACGCTGATCCGCAGCCAACTGGCACAGAACGGTCGCGTGATCGATGATCAGGACATCGACTTTCTACCCTTCGATGACCAACTCAAGGAGGGGCCGGATTTCGCCCAGATCACCCGAGGCCTGGCGATGTTGCGGGCAGACGCCAGTGGCAAGGCCGACGAGACCTTCGGCAGTTGGGGCCTGCCGGTCAATCAGATGCTGCGCAGCACCGTCGGCGCCATCGTGCAATGGATCGAAGACGCCGATTTGCGCACCGCACTGACCCAGCACCTGCTGGCGAAGATCGACGCGTTCGACCCGCAGATCATCTTCGCCCAAGGGCTGGGCAGCCTGATCGGATACGACGCCTTGCGCCGTTCGGTGGCCAAAAAAGGCTCGGCGCTCAAGCGCATCGATGGCCGGGTGTTCGTCAGCTTCGGCTCACCCATCGCGCTGCCGCTGGTGATGCGCGAAGTGTGGGGCGGGCGGGTCATGCGCTTGAGCGATAACGGTCGAGGCATCCGCCGCTGGTTCCACCTTTATAACCCCAACGACGGCTTGCTGACCCGGCCGATCACTTCGCCGGACTCGGCGCGCATCGACCTGCAAACCGAGTTCAGCGTGCCGCTGCGTGATGACCTGCTCGACCTCAATCACGCCGCGCAAGCCTACTTGTCGGCACCCGCCAGCCAGACCAGCCTCTGGCCGCAACTGGCCCGCGACGTGGTGGCGGCGCGCATCCTGGAAGTACCGGCGTTCCTCTCTCGCAGCGGCCAACGTAAACGCCGCGCCCTGGTGGTCGGCATCGACGATTACCCCGACCCGAGCGCACGCCTCGACGGCTGCATCAACGACACCTACCTGATCAGCCGCATGCTCCAGGAAAGCGGCTACGACGCCGGCGACATTCGTTTGCTGCATGACGCCCGAGCCACCCAGGCGAACTTTGTCGAACGCCTGGAATGGCTGGTGGAAGGCGCCCGCGCTGGAGACGAGCGGGTGCTGTTCTATTCCGGCCACGGCACCCAACTGCCGGCCTACAGCAGCAGCGGCGAAGCCGACCGCATGGACGAAACCCTGGTGCTCTACGACTTCGATTGGGATGACGAGAGCACACATTTCACCGACAAACTGTTCCGCCAGTTCTACAGCCATCTGCCCTTTGACCCGAACGGCCACGGCGCCAAACTCACCGTCATGTTCGACTGCTGCTACGCCGGCGGCATGACCCGCGGCACCGGCCGCGTACGCGGCATCACCCCACCCAGCGACATTCGCCACCGCATGCTGCGCTGGGACCCCTACGCCGGCGACTGGGACCGTCGGGTGTATGCGGCCGACAGCGACGGCCGCGACTTCGGCGCACATACCGCCGACAGCAAATCCAGCGTACTCACCCGCACCCGCAGCACCCAAGGCGCCGCTACCGGCCTGCGCCCCGAGAAAAAAAACCAACTGCTGCGCCAGGGCAAACTCTACGGCCACCATGGCCCCTACATGCCCCTGATGCTCTACGCCGCCCGGGAAAACGAAAAAGCCAGCGAATACCAGGTCGGCGCCAACAGCTATGGCGCCTTCACCTACGCCTTGGTGGAACAACTGCGCAGACTTCATCAAGAAGACGCGAGTCTGGGGTTTGATCAACTGATCGACCGAGTCACCAGCGTCCTGAGTGCACGGTCGTTGGGGCAGACACCGGAGATCGTCGGGCCGAGCGGGGTGAGGGAAGCGCTGTGTCCTTGGCGGATTAGTGGGTTGGGGAGGTGACCTCGTAGCCTTTGTTGTAGCCAAAGAAAAGGGCCGCAGGATATTCCTGCGGCCCTGATAACACCGGGATTTCCAAATCCGACGCAGATCCCCTGTAGGAGCGAGCTTGCTCGCGATGGCGTCGGTGAATATGCCGCATAAACAAGGTCCGCCACCTGAATTTCAGGCAGCGGATTTTGTTATTTCAGCAACAAACAATCAAAACCCTCGCAGAACCCGTGACGCCTTTCTCCACCAGGATTCACGTTGATTGAACGGATCATCCACCAGCACACAAGGCATATCCCGCAACCGAATCCACGGCTCATCCTGCCAATGCAGCATGCAGAGCGACATCTTCGGCCAGTCCAGCACACTCAATATTGGCCGCTCTACTGCCCGCAACGGCCGCGCATCACGCAATGCCGGCACCACCTGGTGCGTCAGCCACTCGCGCAACAGCCGATACTCCGGGCAATAGTGATAAACCAATAACGCATACACACCTGACTCGCTCAGCATCAAGCGTTCTTCCGCAGCGCCGTGAGCATCTACCAGCATCATTTGCCGCTGGTCTGCATCGAGCTTGCGCGACATGCGCTCGTCGAGGTACTTGCCCATCAAACGCCCCAGATCATGAGCACAAAACCAGACCTGGTTTTCCAGCAGAAGGGCATGGAGGTGAATGTTATGACGGATGAAAAGGGTAGATATGAGTGGTTCAGACATGACGGGCCTCCTGGGATGGAAGCACTGGAATTGCTGTGCGGGTACGGCGGATCACCTTCATCGCGAAGGTCAGATTTTTAGGCATTTCCTTTACCTCTGGCTGCTTTCTTAGGGCATTCGTTATGGGTGCCGGGAGCTAAGAAACCCACCAGAGACGGGCCGGACATATTCCCCTTTCGGGTCTTGTATTCGCCCACTCCCGACATAACGGGGATTTTCTCGCAGGCGTAGAGAAACCGCTGGCGAAAAAAAACCGCATGGCTGTCGGGTGCGGAGGACCGCTCTGGTTAAGGCGTTTCTTAGGCGCCGAATCGAAAGCCTAGAGACACAATTGAATGCGGTCAACCCTACAAATCGGTAACCGTCCGGCCAGCACAACTTCCTACAGGCCGAGTTCCGCTGTTTGCTTGGTGATAACTTCGTAGAAGGGCTTGAATGGCAACGTCTTCCTTACGGATCCGCCAGCCTTCACTACCTTCCTGGCGACAGTCTAGTTTGTAAGGACCAACTGCGAGCTGTTAATAGTCATAGCTACTTCGGACTGACTTGACCACAGTCCGGAGCGGCGTGATCGGTCATCAGCCAAAGGGTGTACTTCGTGAACCGAGGATGGTTCGCCACCTTGCAAAGTGCCCCGTACCCCATCTCAAACATCGAGGATTCGTACTTTTTGTAAGTGCTAATGCTGATGCCCACCAATTCGCAAAACTCAGATTGGGTCACCCCCTCCTGACGCCGGATCGCCTTCAGCTTAATCGCCAAATCCATGTTTTATCCTCTTGACAGGTTCCTATATGGGGTACACAATTGGTTCCTAAATAGGAACTTATCTCCCTGTGTATGACAGAGAGGTTAACAAAATGCAGATCACCATTGACACGCCGTACGTGACCATCAGCGCGATCCGACCGCAAGAGGAAGGCTCAAAGTCGGCCACACTGCTCGCCGGTTCGCCTTAAAACCTTAGATGTCGGACGATCTCTGCCCTCACGCTGAGCAATGGTAGGAAGCTATCAAACCTCGTCATCCATCGCCAAACCAAAACAGGTACGGAGCACCTGCTGAGACCTTCCTGTATCATTCTGCACCAGTCCGCATGTCTTGCCCCATGCCTTTGAATTCTTATGTTGAGCTCTATGATCAATCCCACTCTCATCAAGATCCGCCAGAAGATCCAGGCACAGAATCTGACCCTGCAAGAAGCAGCAGCGGCTATTGGTATCGGTACTTCAGCTCTGGAGCGACATCTTTCAGGCGAGTACGTTCGTAGCGACTCGATGGCCAAATATCGACTCTGGCTGGAGGGGGTACAGCCCCAAAACAACTCGCAACCCATTACGAAACAGCGCCACGACATAGGGGAGGCCTTCTTGCCACCGCTACCTCCTATTGATGGTATGGATACCCTGTCAATAGCGCCTCAAAAGCCCTTGAATGTGGTTGATCTCTTTTGTGGCTGCGGCGGGATGTCGCTAGGCTTCGAGCGCTTTGACGGTGGCCGTGTATATCGTGTGGCAATGGCATTGGATATTGAAGCTCCAATGGTCCGGGTCTTCAATGATAATCATCCATCGCCCTCGGGAGACCTGCCTATAGCCAGGCAGAGCGACATAACGGATTTCATGAGCGAAGCTGAGATTCAGGGTTATTACCTAGACCACCTTGCCCGATCTAGCGGCGATACCGCGCTAGCTAAAGAGCTTACTAACCTCGGCACTAGTGGCATTCCAGGCCTTAGAAAAAGGCTTAGAGAACTCGACCAAGACTTTCTAGAAAACCTGTACGTTCAAAGAATTCGTACAGACTACATCTCGGCAATCAAAAAGCTTGGCTCCGCAACACTGGGTCAAACTTCTGTTTCAGGTTTTCACAACGCTACGAAATTGCCTTCGAGCGGAGGTTCCTACCCCAAGGTTGGTCCACTTATTTGGCACCATGATGGGGATATCCCGGACACAGTACAGCCCTTCGATCCACAGCTAGACGATAAGCTATTACGTTCTTGTCGCTCAGGTATGCGCAAGCTCTGGGACAACGAGGCCGGAAAGCTCACTACTCGTGCCAGTGGCGCCGGGCGCGGGCAGCTTGCATCCGCCGCAGAGCGAATCGACAAATTCCTAGACTTCCTAGAAAGCCCTGCAATGCTGGTCGTGAAAGCTTTATGGATAGAGTGGCGTGCAACACGTGAAGCTGTAAGGAGGTCCTTCTTTGAAGCCTCTTCTACGCAGGCAAGACTCAAGTCAATCTACGAAGATGGGCGTCAGGTGACTGTGTTACTGGGAGGCCCTCCCTGCCAGGGATTCAGCAGGATTGGCCGAGGAAAAATTCGCAGCCTCAAAGAACAGAGTGTCCATGTTCATGAAGACGAGGACTCTGTCGATAGCCGAAACCAGCTGATGCATCAATACGTTCTCTTTGTCGCTGCACTCGCCCCCAAGATCTTTCTGTTCGAGAATGTGCGTCACTTCCAGGCGGTAGTCAAAGCTGAAGGCATCGAATTTGATGCCGCCGATATATTGGCTGAGGCAATCGAATCGGTATCAGAACGAGGGCTTGGTTATGCTGTGTCGCGAAAAATTGTTGTCGCCTCACAGCATGCAGTACCCCAGGCGCGCGAGCGCTTTGTTATGGCTGGAGTAAGAAAAGAACTGAGCAAAATTCTTTCAAGCTCGGACGCGGCTTCTTGGTGCCTATCACTACAACGACGTAGACCGGTTCCTTTGCAAGTTGCTTTGGAAGAACTGCCTGACCCCAACTTCAGTAATCAGGAGCAGCAAGAGGCCATACTCGAAAAGCCTCACCGCCCGCGACGTAATGAAATCGCTGCGTCCGATCACCCTAGTGATATCTACCGAGCCTGGGCATTTCGCGGAACAGTGGTCGATGCGCACCTTGCCCGTCCACCACGGCGCGACGATGAAGCGTTCTTCTCGCTTATGGGGCCCGGTAAGCGCTGGATGGACTATCGTTGCGATGAATCACCAACTCTTCAGCGAATTGCAACGATGCTGACAAAGCTCAACGAGGAACTCAAGGCCTCCCCGGACTTAGGGGGGCGCCTTGGCATCTCTAATGATGAGGTCAGCGATCTAGTAGCTTCCGCTGATGGCTCATTGAGCCTTCGCCTAATGTTAGAAAGCATTCCACCTCAACCTGGTGAACTCCAACATCATCTGCTTACGACAACCTACCTGCGCAAGCGCGAGGGTGCCCATGGTGATTGGTTGTCTCGCATGGATCCAGCGCAACCCTCGAAGACTATCGTTAGCCATATGGCGAAAGATACTTATGCGTTCGTCCACCCCACCCTCCCGCGCACACTATCTGTAAGGGAAGCTGCACGGGTACAGTCCTTTCCTGATGACTACAGGTTTGGAAGTGTTGGCCTTGTGGATGGTTTCCGGGTCGTTGGTAACGCAGTGCCCCCCCTGCTGAGCTTGCAATTTGCACAGCGTGTTGCACAGGTTCTATCCAAGGAAAAAATGATGTCGGGATCGAAAAAACTTCCTTATGCCGCGCCTAACATCGAGCCAAAACCACTTGCCATCACCTAATAGCTCGAAGGGCGCTCTGGATCCAGAGCGCTCACGCAGTTTCAACATGTCAAAGATCAGAGGGCGGGACACCGCCCCTGAAATGCTACTGCGCAAGGCACTGTGGCATAGAGGGTTTCGATTCCGAGTGAATTTCAGGGTTGCAGGAACACGCCCTGATATCGTCTTCATCTCACGTAAATTAGCTGTGTTCATAGACGGCTGCTTCTGGCACGGCTGCCCACACCACTATGTTATGCCTCGAACAAGACCTGAGTTTTGGTCAGAAAAGCTGGAGTCCAACACTAGACGAGACCGTAAACAAACCGTCGCTCTGATCGAGAGCGGTTGGCGTGTCTTACGATTTTGGGAGCATGAAGTAGAATCTGATCTCGCTCAGGTGGCGACGGACGTTGCAAATGCCTACCTTGATCCAGCCGTGCTATTTAGGGATCGAGCGATGGTTGTGAAAGTGGAGCCAGTCTGCTTTAGCGGGATCTTGGAGCGGTGGAATATCGAATATCTGATTTCTGAACAGACGGCATATCAAGAGATGCGCCCCAGAAAAGCGAAAAAATCGACTCTATGCAGGTAGGATACTACCGAGCATATCAGTGAGCAATTTATAGCTCATGTTTCGTGCCTTATAGTTACGGCTCACCAACCCCTCTACATCTACGCCTATTAAATGCACTTGAGCATGTGTATCGCCATCGCGATAGCTTTTAGTCCACTTCTCAGGCATCCAAGGAGCTCTCGGAACGAGGATTATTGCCTCAGACACTTTATACCGTGTCAGATATGCATGTATCTGATAAAAATCTTCCCGCTTTATACCGTGGGCTGCTCCCCCCTCGCTTGCACGTTTCCACTTTGCATCTGCAATCGCAACAGGCTCACCTCCACGACTGAAAACATAGTCAGGTCGTAGTCGGACTACCCCTGATTGATCATCCGTATCTACGAATAAGAACAAAGGCTCGCTACGGGAGTTGACACTCAGACCACTGCCATCAATAGCCGTAGCAAGAATCTTCCTTAACGCACGTTCGTAGAGATGCTGCATGGGGAAAAGCAGTGAGAATGCTTGATTACTCCCGCCGAATGTTGGATCTGGCGACTGCCCGCTCAACAATAAACGACCTACAGCCAAGGTCTTAGACCAATGCATCTCATATCGGGAAAGCACTATGGCATCAACTTGAGCAACACTGACTATTTTGTTGTTCACAAGTGAGAGGCTAGCAAGGACCACCCCCAGTCTCTGTCGGTTTACCGCATTGCGAGTAATACGATGCAAGAAGGTCGCTATTCCCTTAATAACTTTGGCAAGTTGATTGTTTACGCTTAATGGGGAATGCCGAATTGGTATAATTGCAGATCCCGGCAGGCGAGTAGATAGCCGCGTAAAGTCAATCCGACCTCTTAATACCGGAGAATCTTCGCACTCTTCTTCATATCGTCTGGGGTAACCCTTGCGTAGAGCATAGGCCATCTCTATCGCAATTTCAGAAATCATCGCTTCCAGTGGATCTAAAGTTTCTGCACGGACCTCTGCCGCACCTTGATGTAGATAACTGAGGTAGCCAGCAGCGCGTAGAAGGTTCAACAAAAACGACTTATCACGATCCGGCTTAGGCGTGTCGAGCTTGGGTAGAATGTTGATTCGAATACGGCCAAGCTGAACACAACCCACAACTTCCGCCGCATGCAAGCCCCCCCGCTTCCAGCGAAAGGCCGTAAAAGGCGCCGAGTCGGTGAGTTGTATAAGTCGGTCCGCAAACCAGCGAGGTTCTACATCAGGGGGGAGCGGAATGGGCATTCCTTCCCAGGTGGTTACTTCAGGCAAAAGAGTTACCCCCTGGATTAGTTACCTGCTGCCAACGCGACAATAAAACGAAGGAATCGCACACCATCCCACTGAGTACCGCTCGGATCCCACCAATGTGAAAACGTCAAAGACTTCGCCTCAAAGGAGTCATAGTCATCCGGCAAGCGGGTCATAAACTGGGGATCCAAGGGGGGAGATTCAAACAACGAAATTGTTTCAGCCTCATGGCGAGCCTCGCCGGCAATTGCTCGAATTTTGCTCCAATCACCATGGAGGTATTCAGCTAGTGTCGGCAGGATATTGGCTCTCATTACATGCGCCAGCACACGAAGCTGGTTGTCTGGCTCTGCAGCCCAATGCATAGAAGAACTGATAGCCTCAAGCTTTTCCTGCATCAGAAAGGCATGTCCAAACTCGTATCCACTGCCGAGCAACATCGCTACACGATTGTTGATACGCTGCAGCAGTGTTCGAGTGCTTACACCACCATAACTATAGGGAACAAGCTCTGGCTGTGCGGGCACGTGGGTGAATTCGAATCGACGCCTCATCGCAAAGTCCAAAGCGGTAAGCGAGCGGTCAACTGTATTCATCGTTCCGATAATCGACACATTTGCTGGTACCGAGAAAAGCTTTTTGGAGTATGGGAGCCATATCTGCTTCGCCTCGGGCTTTCCTTCACGCTTATCCTCTTCCAGTAATGTGAGCAGCTCGCCAAACACCCGCGATGGCTCTGCCCGGTTGATCTCGTCGATAACAAGTGCAACTGGACTGCCCGCTCCGGGAGCCTCTTCCTGCATTTTACTTAACCGTCGAACGACCGAGCCTATGTGAGCGGAGTTACTCAGGTCAGAGCTCGAAAACACTCCAGTACGTGCAGCGACAATTTTTCGGATTACAGATCCTCCGCGAGTGGTGGCGGTGTCCCCCTCCTGTGGTTCAGGCACATCTAGATCACTTGGATCAATACCATAGTCCGCTAGCTCATAGCTCCCTGCACCGGGAATGGAAAATATCTGTGGGGGAAGCCGCATAGCCAGAATGCGATTCACTACAAATCGTGGGACATATTTGTCTATTGAACCAGCGACCTTATCAGAGCGATCAGTTTTGACTTGCACGACCCAACCGCCAGCGTCTTTTCCAACAACTACGCCTGCCGCACCTCCTGATCCGTTCGTCAACTGATCCCCGATCTGTAGGTCCGTTTCGAACCGCGCACGCAAGCAGAGAGATTTGAATGGGCCATCTACCACGCGGTAAGCAAGCTGCCCGGAATCATCAACAACCGGCCTATAACCTTCAACAAAGTCTTCGTATGAATAGCTAGGGTGGAAAGTGACCCAGAGTATCCTACCTTCGGTGACCAAGCTCTCATGCAACTGTCGCAATGCCTCGGCCGGATCAGCTTCCTGCATCGCAAGGGCATAACGGACAGGCTCGATTGCCCTTACAGCTTCCCTGGCTGCCTGCCAGGTTTTCCCTGTACCAGGCGGGCCATACAAGATCTTCATCGTTGGGCTCGACAATGCGACTCTCCATCTATGAGCGTTGAGAGCAGCGCTAAGGGCTTTAGTGAAACCAATATCGCCGCTAACCGTTTCTGATCGCGGAGCACACCACTGGAGAAACGCGTAACGCGTAGTCGTCGGAGGCAGCTCCATGGCTGGAACAGTTTACTGGCAAGCACCCTAACTAAGTTCGCTCAATTACGCTAGATTTCAGCAAGCGCCCGGCTAACTCACTTTTCTGATCTCATCGCTTAGAGCTGCCCACCTGGGTTTTCACATCTAACCGCTTTCGTTTCTTTGAAACTGGAGCGGGTTAACCAAACCAGCATCGCAACACCCATCCATATCGAGTTGCCTGGCAAGCATGCAACAGTGTGCTTGTGCAGCGGCCAGCTTCTGATCCCCAAGGCTGTACTCGATTTGCGCGGTGATCCGAGTCAACTCGATCTGGTTGGCCAGCGACCCCATTGACATGCGCGCAGGCACCGAAACGACTCTGTCCAGAGTCGTGGCCGTGTTCGGTGCGGCGCAGCCTACACTGCGCTTATCTGTTCGCCAACCGACGCGGCAACCGGATCAAGGTATTGGTGCATGACGGCCAGGGAATCTGGCTGGCGGCATGCCGCCTGCATTAGGGAGGATTTGTCTGGCCCAGCCGCCGACATGGCTCGAAGATGGAGCTGAGTCCCGAGCAGCTTCAGGCGTTGGTGATCGGTCTTCCCTGGCAGCGTCTGGTTCTGACAGAGTAATCCATATGCTTTAAAAAATTTGGATGAATGCCGTCCGGCCTTTGAGGCTGTAGTCTGCTACGTTGTCAGAATCGACTGCATTATTTGTAGGAAAAATCTATTCCTTTAGGGCGTTTTGCCATCTAGTATCAAGCTCAAGAGTTTATTGGCTATTTGTCCTTCTGGGGGGTATTGAGATTGCTTGAATTCGAGGTCGGCTCTGTCTCTGAGCTTATCGGGGCGTTGGAGCGAGATCACAAAGCATACGATGGCGCTATTTGGTTTAGAGGCCAAGCGTGTAACCATTGGGCGCTTGCTCCCGGATACCTTCGATTAAAAAAGCCACCCTCTGAATCAACTCTCCTCAAACGGTTTAAGCAAAGCGCTGCCATGCTTATTGATCGAGATCCTAAAGATTCATTTGACTGGCTTTTTTTAATGCAGCATTACGGCTTACCAACCAGACTTCTTGATTGGAGTGAGAGTCCATTGGTTGCGCTTTATTTTGCACTTGAGGAAAATGAAAAGTATCCGGGTGAAGATGCTGCTTTATGGTGTTTGCGTCCTTCGGAGTTAAATAAAAAGGCAAATATACAGGATGATAATGAAGAGTTTTTTATTCCTTCTTTTGATGATGAGGAATTAAAAAACTATTCTATCGAGAGTCTCGCGAGTGGCCCAAAAAGAACACGCCTTCTTCCAATTGCAACAATAGCTACACGTAATAATACAAGAATTCAAGCGCAGCTCGGTGTGTTTACTATTCACCATTTGGATGAGGTTGCGATAGATAAGATTGGCGATGGTAGTCATGTGGTTAAATACAATATACCGGAGTCTAAGCGAGCTCATATTTTAGATCAGCTTCGGTTGCTTGGCTTTTCTAAGTTCACTATGTTTCCTGAGTTGGCAAGTATTGGTGAAAATATTAAGCGAGGTCTGTCGTGAGCTATATTGAAACGTTTCCGGTTCAGCACAGCACGATAATGCGGCTCTACTCTGAAAAAGATGAAATTATGCTAAATCCTGACTATCAGAGAATGGGCGGGGTTTGGACATTAGAAAAGAAACAGCTGTTGATGGACTCGATTTTAAATGACTATGACATTCCAAAAATTTATTTGCATGCCTTTACGCGCGAGCAAAAAAAATCTGATGGGTTTTCATATGCAGTGATAGATGGTAGGCAGCGACTAGAAGCGATTTGGCAGTTTATTGAAGGGAAGTTCGCTTTGTCAGAAGATTTCAAATATCAGGCTGATGAGTCTCTAGGCTTGGCCCGTCTTGGTTACTCTGATATCGCAAGTAGCTATCCAAAAATAAAGATTAAGTTCGATTCTTTTGTATTGCCAGTAATTGGTGTGGATACTGATGATCAGGAGCTAATCGAAGATATGTTCTCCCGTC
Source organism: Pseudomonas sp. GW821-FHT01E05 (assembly GCF_059422425.1). Lineage (NCBI taxonomy): Bacteria > Pseudomonadati > Pseudomonadota > Gammaproteobacteria > Pseudomonadales > Pseudomonadaceae > Pseudomonas > Pseudomonas sp. GW821-FHT01E05. The sequence continues at coordinate 51,756 of NZ_JBWKWW010000018.1, read as the reverse complement.
TTAATGAAGCAGTGCCATTAAATGCGGCGGAAAAAAGAAACGCAATAGGAGGGGAGCTCGTTGCAGCAATTCGAGAAATTGCCTCGCATGATTTTTTTACCCGTTGTGTGGCATTTGGTAATAAGCGTTATCAGCATAGAGAGGTTGCGGCTCGATTTATTTTCATTGAGGAAAACTTAAGGACTCAGGGGAAAATAATTGATACTAAAAAAGAGTATCTTGACGCTCTCGCTCGAAATTATCGCGAAGGAAAAAGTGCTCTGGTCACCGATGTGAAAAAAGCTGTTCGCGTGGTGTTGGACTTTATGAATTCGATTTTTATAGAGAAAGATGAGCTTCTCCGAGCGCAAGGAAATATGGTGCTTTATTATCTTTTGAGCTCAAGTGCGATTCAGGAAGGCTCCGGAGGGAGTATCTCCCGTGAGAGTCTTTACTTGTTTCGGGATCAGGTGCGCGATAATAGGCTGAGAGCAGAAGAAAATTATGCTGAGGCCAGTTTCGAGCTGTTAGAGTTTGATAGGCTTTCTCAGCAAGGTACTAATGATTCATCTAATATTCGTGAGCGTTTGGGTGTGATTAGTAAATCCATGGGTGTTAATCCAATCACTATTTAGTATTTAGTATTTAGTATTTAGTATGTAGGTGTTAGGGGGGGGCGGCCGGTTCGTGGTGTTCATGAGCAGTGTGTGGCGAGCGTTTCGACTTTCAGTTGGCACCTGTCTTTTGCCTGTGGCAATCTCAACACTTTACCCAGCGCGAGCTTACAGGTTAGGTTGATTTGACTAGTCACGGGAGAAGCCAGTATGAGCGAACCGGTACTGTTCACAATGGATGAAGCGAGATCCCAGCTTTCACTGCTTGCCAAACGCGTTTGGGCCGGTGACAGGGTTGTGATTACGAAGGACGGTAAGCCTTATCTGGATTTGCTGCCGCATGTTGATGTTATGCGTAGGCGCAAGCCAGGGCGGCTTAAAGGGCAGATTCGCGTGTCAGCGGTTTTTGATCGGGGTCTTCAGGATTTCATTGAATGATTTTTCGCGATTCTAGCGATTTCGGGGGTGTTTGGTTTTGCGTCCGCTGCGCGGCCGAACGTAGCCTTCGGCAACTGCTACGCGGTATGTTTTCTCCTAATAAAAAGCCCTGAAGACGTTCAGGGCTTTTTGATTTTTGCGATTTGCCGATTCAATTCATGAGCGGCAGATCGTGGCCAGCTCCGGGAATCAATCCCAGCTAAGCGCGCCACCGGTTTGATACTCGATAACCCGAGTCTCGAAGAAGTTTTTCTCTTTCTTCAAGTCCATGATCTCGCTCATCCATGGGAACGGGTTAGTCGTACCTGGGTACTCTTCCTTCAAACCGATCTGCGACAGGCGACGGTTGGCGATGAATTTGAGGTAGTCCTCCATCATCGCGGCGTTCATGCCCAGTACGCCGCGCGGCATGGTGTCGCGAGCGTATTCGATTTCGAGCTGGGTGCCCTGCAGGATCATCTGCGAAGCTTCTTCCTTCATTTCGGCGTCCCACAGGTGTGGGTTTTCGATTTTGATCTGGTTGATCACGTCGATGCCGAAGTTCAGGTGCATGGATTCGTCGCGCAGGATGTACTGGAACTGCTCGGCGACGCCGGTCATTTTGTTGCGCCGGCCCATGGAGAGGATCTGGGTGAAGCCGCAGTAGAAGAAGATGCCTTCCAGAACGCAGTAGTAGGCGATCAGGTTGCGCAGCAGCTCTTTGTCGGTCTCGACGGTGCCGGTTTCGAACTTCGGATCGGAGATCGAACGGGTGTACTTCAGGCCCCAGGTGGCTTTTTTAGCGACCGATGGGATCTCGTGGTACATGTTGAAGATCTCGCCTTCATCCATGGCCAGCGATTCGATGCAGTACTGGTAGGCGTGGGTGTGGATCGCCTCTTCGAACGCCTGGCGCAGGATGTACTGGCGGCATTCCGGGTTGGTGATCAGGCGGTACACGGCCAGTACCAGGTTGTTGGCAACCAGGGAGTCGGCAGTGGAGAAGAAGCCCAGGTTGCGCATCACGATGCGGCGCTCGTCGTCGGTCAGGCCTTCCGGATCTTTCCAGAGGGCGATGTCGGCGGTCATGTTGACTTCTTGCGGCATCCAGTGGTTTGCGCAGCCGTCCAGGTACTTCTGCCAGGCCCAGTCGTACTTGAACGGTACGAGTTGGTTAAGGTCGGCGCGGCAGTTGATCATGCGCTTTTCGTCGACGGCAACACGGGCGGAAGCGCCTTCGAGCTCGGCCAGGCCTTCGGCGATGTCGAGGTTATCGAGAGCAGCCTTGGCGCGGATGATGGCGGCGGAGTCGGTGGCGGTTACGGCGCGGGCTTCTTGAGCTGCGGCACCACCGGCGCTGTCGAGGCGGTCCATGTTGGCTTCAGAAGCGTGGCCGGCGTTGGCGCCTTTGGCGGCGACTTCACCGTCCTCTTTGTCGAATTCGTCCCAGCTCAGCATGACGTGTCGTCTCCTGCGTGAGGGCCAGATTGCCCGTGTGAAAAACACTTATGGTGGGTTGTCACACGACCAATGGCCGCTTTGGATCTAAAGAATTGTTGAGTGCAGTAGCGGTGAACGCACGCAAAAAACATAAATTTGTTGGGGATGGCCCCGGAATCGCTGATGGGAGGCGGGCGCTGAGCCTTTCCCTATGGCCTTTGAAGGCTGAATCAGCGTGGGTTTATAGCCCGACTAGGGGATATTTCAAGCCCTTTTGACTGCGCCAGTATAAGGGTTTTTATCAGGGTATTTCAGCCAGTTTTTCAGTTCGGGGGCGGTCGATTGTCTCAGTGAGGAGGGCGAGGTTGGGCTTTGTTGAGGCGGGGCAAGGGTTTGCGGGGCGTTGGGATAGGACAGGTTTTTTTTGTGGGCGGGAGTGTTGCGCAAGGGTGGGAAATTTGGGTGGCTTTTGGCATGACCTTGTGGCGAGCGGGCTTGCCCGCGTAGCGGTCGTAAATTGTCTGGTCGCGTTTCGTCAACTATAGAGGGGGGGCTGGATTGCGACCGCTTTGCGGTCATCGCGAGCAAGCTCGCTCCTACAGCTCGTGCGGTGTTACGGGTTTTTTTGGGTATCCAGAAACAACTAAGCCCGGCCGAGGCCGGGCTGTGACGTCGCGGTCAGCTATTAGCTGAGGCGGCTGGCTTCGGTGCGGTCGTAGCCGTCAGCAGCGACGGTGGCAGCACCAGTGCGGTCGTAGCCATCAGCAGCGACGGTGGCAGCACCAGTGCGGTCGTAGCCATCAGCAGCGACGGTGGCAGCGCCAGTGCGGTCGTAGCCGTCAGCGGCGACGGTGGCGGCACCAGTGCGGTCGTAGCCGTCAGCGGCGACGGTGGCGGAACCAGTGCGATCGTAACCATCGGCAGCGATGGTGCGGTCATAGCCATCGGCAGCAAAGGTGTTGGCGGCCAGTACGGAGAGGGTCAGGGCGAGGATCAGTTTGGTTTTCATGAGGGTAGCTCCGGGTGTTGTGCGTTTTGTTCAGTGGGTGTGAAGCTCATACTACTCGGACTATTTCGATTAAAAAGCGCAAATAAATGCTTAAAACAATCGTATAAATCGATGTGTAGTGCTCGACGTTCCTTGCACTTGCGGCCAGAAGGTCGCAGCGCGGTAGATCAAGCGGTAAAGAATCAGGTGAGTGCGAGTGCCGTGGTCGCACCTCTATTGGGCGATGCGGTGCAACAGTCCCAGGGTCGGGTGTGCATCCGGGCATCTTTGCTGCAAGAGTGATTTCTTGCGGCCGGCAGTGGTAAAGAGTTCTGGGTCTAACGTGGGCGATTAACCGTTAGAGCAACCATTGCCCATCACGCTGTATCGCAGAATATGCCGTTGGCCTTTGGAGTCGTCATATTCCATGCGGGCCGGTACAACTTCACAAACATTGGGGACTTCGCTCATCGATACAACTTTGGCGATGTCCAGGTCGGTTGAGTAGGTGTATTCCTCCACCGGCATTTGCTGGCTGGCAGCGTCTGTCGCGATCTCATCAGCCATGGCGGTGGCGCAAAGGCTACTGAGGGCCAGAACTAATAAAGCTTTCATATCCATATTACCTTTCTAGGGTCGTGAGGGAGCACGCAACCCTTTTGAGGTTGCGTGTGGAGCTTGAAAAGAGAACCTGGATTAACGTGCCTTCGTGGGGGCTGTAACGTGGTTAATCACTTTGCCGTTGTTGGCGAGGCTGATTTTAAGCGGGGGAATGTCATTCATATAGCCGTGCTTTTGATAAAGACTATTGGCGGTTTTTGTAACAATCACCCGAAAACGACCTCAAGGGTCCTGAAACAAGCATTTTCAAAGGGGTAAAAATCGCGGTATGCGCCGGTTTTGAGCGGCTTGAGGGGCAAACACGACATTTTGTAGGGTCTTGTTACTACCATCGTCGAATGGTTCTATAGGCCCGCCCCGGCTACAACTGGGGCATACAACAACTACAACTATGTCACCGAGGTAAGAAAGATGAGTGCGGCTTCTCTGTATCCCGTTCGTCCCGAGGTTGCGGCCAACACGCTGACTGATGAGGCGACCTACAAGGCCATGTACCAGCAGTCGGTGGTCAACCCGGACGGCTTCTGGCGCGAGCAAGCCAAGCGCCTCGACTGGATCAAACCTTTCACCACGGTCAAGCAGACTTCCTTTGATGATCACCATGTCGACATCAAATGGTTTGCCGACGGCACCCTGAACGTTTCCTATAACTGCCTGGACCGTCACCTCGCCGAGCGTGGCGATCAGGTGGCGATCATCTGGGAAGGCGATGACCCTGCCGAGAGCCGCCACATCACCTACCGCGAGCTGCACGAAGAAGTCTGCAAGTTCGCCAACGCCCTGCGTGGCCAGGATGTGCACCGCGGCGACGTGGTGACTATCTATATGCCGATGATTCCCGAAGCCGTGGTCGCTATGCTGGCGTGTGCCCGGATCGGCGCGATTCACTCGGTGGTGTTCGGTGGTTTCTCGCCGGAAGCCCTGGCCGGTCGGATCATCGACTGCAAATCGAAAGTGGTGATCACCGCTGACGAAGGCCTGCGTGCCGGCAAAAAAATCTCGCTCAAGGCCAACGTCGATGACGCGCTGACCAACCCGGAAACCAGCAGCATCCAGAAGGTCATCGTGTGCAAGCGCACCGGTGGCGACATCAAGTGGAACCAGCACCGCGACATCTGGTACGAAGACCTGATGAAAGTGGCGGGCACCGTGTGTGCGCCGAAAGAAATGGGTGCTGAAGAAGCGCTGTTCATCCTTTACACCTCAGGTTCCACCGGCAAGCCGAAGGGCGTGCAGCACACCACCGCGGGCTATCTGCTGTACGCCGCGCTGACCCATGAGCGGGTGTTCGACTACCGTCCGGGCGAAATCTACTGGTGCACCGCCGACGTCGGCTGGGTCACCGGCCACACCTATATTGTCTATGGCCCGCTGGCCAATGGCGCGACCACCGTGCTGTTCGAAGGCGTGCCGAACTACCCGGATATCACTCGGGTGGCGAAGGTCGTCGACAAGCATAAGGTCAATGTCCTCTACACCGCGCCGACCGCGATCCGCGCGATGATGGCCTCGGGCAAGGCTGCTTTCGAAGGCGCCGATGGCAGCAGTCTGCGTCTGCTGGGTTCGGTCGGTGAGCCGATCAACCCGGAAGCCTGGGACTGGTACTACAAAAACGTCGGCCAGTCGCGCTGCCCGATCGTCGATACCTGGTGGCAGACCGAGACCGGCGCCACGCTGATGAGCCCGCTGCCGGGTGCTCACGCGCTCAAGCCGGGTTCCGCAGCACGACCATTCTTCGGTGTAGTGCCGGCGTTGGTGGATAACCTGGGCAACATCATCGAAGGCGCTGCCGAGGGCAACCTGGTGATTCTCGATTCGTGGCCAGGCCAGGCGCGCACGCTGTATGGCGACCATGACCGGTTCGTCGACACCTACTTCAAGACCTTCCGCGGCATGTATTTCACCGGTGACGGTGCCCGTCGCGATGAGGACGGTTACTACTGGATCACCGGTCGTGTGGATGACGTGTTGAACGTTTCTGGTCACCGTATGGGGACCGCCGAGATCGAAAGCGCGATGGTCGCTCACCCGAAAGTCGCCGAAGCGGCGGTGGTGGGTGTGCCGCACGACATCAAGGGGCAGGGCATCTATGTCTATGTCACCCTCAACGGTGGCGAAGAACCGAGCGAAGCGCTGCGTCTTGAGTTGAAGAACTGGGTGCGTAAAGAGATCGGTCCGATTGCTTCGCCGGATGTCATCCAGTGGGCGCCGGGCCTGCCGAAAACCCGTTCGGGGAAAATCATGCGCCGTATCCTGCGCAAGATTGCCACCGCCGAATATGACGGTCTGGGAGATATCTCCACCCTGGCAGATCCTGGTGTGGTGCAGCATTTGATCGATACCCACAAGACCATGAACGTCGCGTAAGGCGAGTTCAGCGTCATCGAGCCCCATTCGGTGTTGAACCGGGTGGGGCTTTTTTGTGAGCCGGGGTTGACCGTTCCCACGCTCCCGCGTGGGAACGCATCCGGTGACGCTCTGCGTCATCTCTACAGCGGACGCAGAGCGTCCGGGGCGGCATTCCCACGCAGAGCGTGGGAACGATCAATGTACCAATAATTATCGGTTTTTCCGGTAGGAACCCTCCTGTTGTTACCCATTCTCGGTCAAGTAACCAAATGTGTAACCCCGCGACCGATTTCGGGGCAAAGCGAAACGTAAAGCCTTGTTTTGGGCCGCTTCAACCCACACGGAAAATAAGATAGAACGCTACGCTTGCCGGAATAGAAGGGTTTGCGAATAATGGGCCCGTTATTTGCTACATAGATCGTTTGCCTTTCTTTTGCTTCTGCATAAACTTGCAGGGCTGTCAATGTGCTTGACCGGCTTTCTCAGTGCTTCTGTAAATTGTTGTCGCATTGAAGAAATATCGGCTTCGGGCCTGTCGTTAGAATGCCGATCACTCGCTCGTCGTTGCTTGTGTTGATTTCAACGCAAGGATTCTGGGACGCAGCATCGCTTTCAGGTTTCACCCATTCGCATATTGGGCTGTCGCTCACTCTGCCGTTTTCGCCCTTTACCGATGGAGTCCTACGATGAAGAAACTCGTGCTTCTTGGCGCCCTGGCACTGTCCGTGCTTTCCCTGCCGACATTCGCTGATGAAAAGCCTCTGAAAATTGGTATCGAGGCGGCTTACCCTCCGTTCGCATCGAAAGCGCCAGACGGCAGTATCGTTGGTTTCGACTACGACATCGGCAACGCGCTGTGCGAAGAGATGAAGGTCAAGTGCGTCTGGGTCGAGCAAGAGTTCGACGGTCTGATCCCGGCACTCAAAGTACGCAAGATCGACGCGATCCTGTCGTCCATGTCGATCACTGACGATCGCAAGAAGTCCGTGGACTTCACCAACAAGTACTACAACACCCCGGCACGTCTGGTCATGAAGGCCGGTACTCAGGTCGGCGACAACCTGGCCGAGCTCAAGGGCAAGAAAATCGGCGTGCAACGCGGTTCGATCCACAACCGTTTCGCTGAAGAAGTCCTGAAGCCGCTGGGTGCGGAAGTCAAACCATATGGCTCGCAGAACGAAATCTACCTGGACGTGGCTGCCGGTCGCCTCGACGGCACCGTGGCAGACGCTACCCTGCTGGATGACGGCTTCCTGAAAACCGACGCTGGCAAAGGCTTCGCCTTCGTTGGCCCGGCGTTCACCGACGTCAAATACTTTGGTGACGGCGTAGGCATCGCGGTACGTAAAGGCGACAAGGCTGAACTGGACAAGATCAACACTGCCATCGCTGCCATTCGCGCGAACGGCAAGTACAAGCAAATCCAGGACAAGTACTTCGCCTTCGACATTTACGGCAAGTAAATAGGTCGCAGCGGTAAGTCCGAAATGGCGCAAGCAACAGGGTCTCTGAGGTTTGCGCCATTTTTTCATCCCTACTTTCGAGGACCTGAATCATGTTGAAAGGCTACGGGGCTGTCATCCTCGATGGCGCATGGCTGACGCTTGAGCTCGCCTTGTCGTCCATGGCCTTGGCCATTGTTCTGGGTCTGATCGGGGTCGCGTTGCGCCTGTCGCCGGTACGCTGGCTGGCCTGGCTGGGCGATCTGTATTCCACGGTGATCCGCGGGATTCCCGATCTGGTACTCATCCTGCTGATTTTCTACGGCGGTCAGGACCTGCTCAATCGCGTTGCGCCGCTGCTCGGCTTCAACGATTACATTGACTTGAACCCGCTGGCTGCTGGTATCGGCACCCTGGGTTTCATCTTCGGTGCGTACCTGTCGGAAACCTTCCGTGGAGCCTTCATGGCGATCTCGAAGGGGCAGGCAGAAGCTGGCATGGCGTATGGCATGAGCAGTTTCCAGGTGTTTTTCCGGGTATTGGTGCCTCAGATGATTCGCCTGGCGATTCCTGGTTTCACCAATAACTGGCTGGTGTTGACCAAGGCTACCGCGCTGATTTCGGTGGTGGGTCTGCAAGACATGATGTTCAAGGCCAAGCAGGCGGCAGATGCCACCCGCGAGCCTTTCACCTTCTTCCTCGCAGTGGCGGCGATGTACCTGGTGATCACCAGTGTCTCGTTGCTGGCATTGCGTCACCTTGAGAAGCGCTACTCGGTAGGCGTAAGGGCGGCTGATCTATGATCTTCGACTACAACGTCATTTGGGAGGCTCTGCCGCTGTACTTCGGCGGTTTGCTGACTACCCTGAAATTGCTCGCACTGTCGCTGCTGTTCGGTCTGCTGGCCGCCTTGCCGCTGGGCTTGATGCGCGTCTCCAGGCAGCCGGTGGTGAACATGACCGCCTGGCTCTACACCTATGTGATTCGCGGCACGCCGATGTTGGTGCAGCTGTTCTTGATCTACTACGGTCTGGCGCAATTTGAAGTGGTGCGTGAGAGCTTCCTTTGGCCGTGGCTGTCGAGCGCGACGTTCTGCGCTTGCCTGGCCTTTGCCGTCAATACCAGTGCTTACACCGCCGAAATCATTGCCGGTAGCCTGCGCGCTACACCCAATGGCGAGATCGAAGCGGCCAAGGCCATGGGAATGTCACGCTACAAGTTGTATCGCCGCATCCTGCTGCCGTCGGCCCTGCGCCGGGCGCTGCCACAGTACAGCAACGAAGTGATCATGATGCTGCAGACCACCAGTCTGGCCTCCATCGTGACCCTGATCGATATCACCGGTGCCGCGCGCACAGTCAACGCTCAGTACTACTTGCCGTTCGAAGCCTATATCACCGCAGGCGTGTTCTACCTGTGCATGACATTCATCCTGGTGCGCCTGTTCAAGCAGGCTGAGCGCCGCTGGCTGGGCTACCTGGCCCCGCGCAAGGCCTGATCATGGAACGTATCGATCATCCATTGCCGTGGAGCCACTTGGGCAGCGAACGCCATGTATCGGTGTTTCGCTTCGGCAGCGGCGAGCGCAAGGCCTATATCCAGGCCAGCCTGCACGCTGACGAACTGCCGGGGATGCGCACCGCCTGGGAGCTGAAAAAGCGCCTGACCGAGCTCGAAGCCCAGGGCGCATTGAATGGTGTGATCGAGCTGGTACCGGTGGCGAACCCGCTGGGCCTTGGTCAACTGTTGCAGGGTAGCCATCAAGGGCGTTTCGAGTTTGGCAGTGGCAAGAACTTCAATCGGGATTTTTTCGAGCTGAGCGAGCCGGTGGCTGCACAGCTGCAAGGGTGCCTGGGTGATGATCCGCACGCCAATATCAAACTGATCCGGTTGGCCATGGTCGATGTGCTGGCGGCACTGCCGCCGGCGGCCAGTCAGTTGCAAGGTATGCAGCGAGTGTTGCTCAGCCATGCCTGCACGGCGGATGTGGTGCTCGATCTGCATTGCGATGCCGAGGCCGCGCTGCACATGTACGCCTTGCCACAACACTGGCCGCATTGGCGCTCGTTGGCTGCGCATTTGAATGTGCGGGTCGGTCTGCTGGCGGAAGACTCCGGCGGCAGCTCCTTTGATGAGGCCTGTTCGCTGCCGTGGTTGCGCCTGTCTCGACTGTTTCCACAGGCGCAGATCCCATTGGCCTGTCTGGCGACGACCCTCGAGTTGGGTGGTCAGGCCGATACCGGTCGCCCGCAAGCCGAGGCGCACGCTGAAGGCATTCTGGCGTTCCTTGCCGAGCAAGGCTTGATTACTGGTGTTTGGCCGGCCCCGCAGCAGCAAGCGTGCGAAGCCATGCCGTTCGAAGGCACTGAGTTGCTGTTTGCGCCGCATCCTGGCGTGGTGAGCTTTCTCCTCCCGGTGGGTAGCTGGGTCGAAGTGGGCGAGCCGGTTTTTGAAGTGATTGATCCTTTATCCGATCGGGTCAGCACCGTGTGTGCTGGTACGGCTGGTGTGTTGTTTGCCATTGAACGGCTACGTTACGCCCAACCCGGTTTCTGGCTGGCCAAGGTGGCGGGGCGCGAAGCGCTGCGTCACGGGCGCTTGCTTAACGACTGACTGACTGTTTTTGTGAGAACCGACCGCATGTACAAGCTTGAAGTCCAAGACCTGCATAAACGCTATGGCAGTCACGAAGTGCTCAAGGGCGTGTCCCTGGCAGCTCAGGCTGGTGATGTGATCAGCATCATCGGCTCCAGTGGCTCCGGCAAAAGTACTTTCCTGCGCTGCATCAACCTGCTCGAGCAACCTCACGCGGGCAAGATTCTGCTGAACAACGAAGAGTTGAAGCTGGTATCGAACAAGGACGGCGCGCTGAAGGCCGCCGATCCGAAACAGCTGCAGCGCATGCGTTCGCGACTGTCGATGGTGTTCCAGCATTTCAACCTGTGGTCGCACATGACCGCGATGGAAAACATCATGGAAGCGCCGGTGCATGTGCTCGGTATGTCCAAGGTGGAGGCCCGGGAAAAAGCTGAGCATTACCTTGCCAAGGTCGGCGTTTCCCATCGTAAGGACGCATACCCGGGCCACATGTCCGGTGGTGAGCAGCAGCGTGTAGCGATTGCCCGCGCGCTGGCGATGGAGCCGGAAGTCATGCTGTTCGACGAACCGACTTCGGCGCTGGACCCGGAGCTGGTGGGCGACGTGCTCAAGGTGATGCAATCGCTGGCTCAGGAAGGTCGGACCATGGTGGTGGTGACTCACGAAATGGGCTTCGCTCGCGAAGTGTCGAACCAGTTGGTGTTCCTGCACAAAGGTCTGGTGGAGGAATGCGGCAATCCGCGTGAAGTGCTGGTTAATCCGCAATCCGAACGTTTGCAGCAGTTCCTGTCGGGCAGCTTGAAGTAATACCGTTTAACGCTCCCGTTGTGCACCGAATTAGGTCATGCTGCGCACCGCGCGCCGGATGGTCTAATTTGGTTGCTGCCGCCTTCGGCTTTTAACACTGTTTTCGTTTCGGATTGCACGCCATGACTGCCCATCGAATTGGTTTCCTGATTTGGCCCAGCACTAAAGCCTTGACGCTGGCGCTGGCTGAGGAGGCCTTGCGTGTTGCTCAGCGCGTGCATCCGGATGTTGTTTACGAACTCTCGTTTCTGCAGGCCGAAGTGCCAGCCGAAGGGGCCTGGCAATTGCCGGGTGAGCCTTGGGTCGGGAAGCTCGAAGGTTTTCAGAAGCTTTTTCTGCTGGCGGATGAACCGCCGACATCGCTTGCGCCGGCGCTCAGCAGTGCACTCAAACAACTGGTACGCGCAGGGTGTGTGATCGGTGGTTTGTCTGCCGGTGTCTACCCGCTGGCGCAACTGGGCCTGCTCGATGGTTACCGCGCCGCCGTGCACTGGCGCTGGCAGGATGATTTTGCCGAGCGTTATCCGAAAGTCATCGCCACCAGCCATCTGTTCGACTGGGATCGCGATCGCTTGACCGCTTGCGGCGGGATGTCGGTGCTGGATCTGCTGCTGGCCGTGTTGGCTCGTGATCACGGCGCCGAGTTGGCGGGCGCCGTGTCCGAAGAGTTGGTGGTGGAGCGGATTCGCGAAGGCGGCGAGCGTCAGCGCATTCCATTGCAGAACCGCCTCGGTTCCAGCCATCCGAAGCTCACGCAAGCGGTGTTGCTGATGGAGGCGAACATCGAAGAGCCGCTGACCACCGACGAAATCGCGCAGCACGTGTGCGTGTCCCGTCGACAGCTGGAGCGGATCTTCAAGCAGTACCTCAACCGCGTGCCGAGCCAGTATTACCTGGAACTGCGCCTGAACAAGGCCCGGCAGATGTTGATGCAGACCAGCAAATCGATTATCCAGATCGGTTTGTCCTGTGGCTTCTCCTCGGGGCCGCACTTCTCCAGCGCCTACCGCAACTTCTTCGGCGCCACCCCGCGCGAAGACCGCAACCAGCGCCGTAGCAGCAGCCCGTTCGAATTGTCGTCGGTGCCTTCAGAGCGCGGCTGAGTTTCAAGCTCTGTTGTGTCTTTGATATAGCTATCGCGAGCAAGCTCGGCTCCTACAGGTATTGCGGGACTCTTGTAGGAGCCGAGCTTGCTCGCGATGAGGCCATCACCAGCACCACACCTCCCAACCCTGTGCAAATCAAATTCCCCAACCCAGCCGCAAATCCTCGCAAGCAGTTTAAACTGCGCCTTTGCGACGCTATTTGTCGCATTGCCATAAACCCGGCTAAAACCGGGTTTGGCGCTATAAGAAGTTGTCGCTTGGCGGCAAGGCCAAGCTGAAAACTGTCCTTACAATCCCCCCATCGCTCGCCAGTTTCAGGCGGGTGTTCCTCTTCAGGAGACTCCGATGTCCGTTGAGCATGCTCCGGTGCAACGCGCCGATTTCGACCAGGTAATGGTTCCCAACTACGCGCCTGCTGCTTTCATTCCTGTGCGCGGTGCCGGCTCCCGAGTCTGGGATCAGTCGGGTCGTGAGCTGATCGATTTCGGTGGTGGAATCGCGGTTAACGTATTGGGCCATGCGCACCCGGCGCTGGTCGGTGCCTTGACTGAACAGGCGAACAAACTGTGGCACGTGTCCAACGTGTTCACCAATGAGCCGGCCTTGCGCCTGGCCCATAAGCTGATCGACGCTACCTTTGCCGAGCGCGTGTTCCTCTGCAACTCCGGCGCCGAAGCCAACGAGGCCGCCTTCAAGCTGGCCCGTCGTGTTGCTCACGACCGTTTCGGCCCGGAAAAATACGAAATCATTGCCGCGCTGAACAGCTTCCACGGTCGTACGCTGTTCACCGTGAACGTGGGCGGTCAGTCGAAGTACTCCGACGGCTTCGGCCCGAAGATCGTTGGCATCACTCACGTGCCGTTCAACGATCTGGCAGCGCTGAAAGCCGCGATCTCCGACAAGACCTGCGCCGTGGTGCTGGAACCGGTTCAGGGCGAGGGCGGCGTATTGCCGGCCGAGCTGGCTTATCTGCAGGGCGCCCGCGAGCTGTGCAATGAGCACAACGCGCTGTTGGTGTTCGACGAAGTGCAAACCGGCATGGGCCGCAGCGGCGAGCTGTTCGCCTACATGCATTACGGCGTGACCCCGGACATCCTGACCAGCGCCAAGAGCCTGGGTGGCGGTTTCCCGATCGCGGCAATGCTGACCACCGAAGAACTGGCCAAGCACCTGGTGGTCGGTACTCACGGCACCACTTACGGCGGCAACCCGTTGGCTTGCGCTGTGGCGGAAGCAGTGATCGACGTGATCAACACACCAGAAGTGCTGAACGGCGTCAAAGCCAAGCACGACAAGTTCAAGACCCGTCTGCAGCAGATCGGCAAGCAATACGGCCTGTTCACTGAGGTTCGTGGTCTCGGTCTGTTGATCGGCTGCGTGCTGAGCGATGCCTGGAAAGGCAAGGCCAAAGACGTGTTCAACGCAGCAGAGCGTGAAGGTTTGATGATTCTGCAGGCCGGCCCGGACGTGATTCGTTTCGCGCCAAGCCTGGTGGTTGAAGATGCCGATATCGAGCAGGGCCTGGAGCGTTTCGAACGCGCCGTGGCAAAACTGACTCAAGCCTGATCCCGCGGCCCTGTAGGAGCCGAGCTTGCTCGCGATAGCGGTCTGACGTCCAACATTGATGTCGACTGTTATGCCTCCATCGCGAGCAATCGAGCGTCGACCGGCTGCTCCTACAGGGATCTGATTCAGGCCGTGGTACTCCCTCAACGCCTATTCTTGTAGTAAGCGTTGAGCCAAATTCCTGTGCCGGGCCTGCCCGGCATTTTTTTCCCCGAGTTGGCACTTTTGCCGACCTGTTTTTCAGTAAGGAGTGACACCATGCTGGTGATGCGCCCCGCGCAAATGGCTGATCTGGGCGAGGTACAGCGTCTGGCTGCGGACAGCCCGATTGGTGTCACGTCCCTGCCGGATGATATCGAACGCCTGAGCGACAAGATCGCCGCGTCCGAAGCTTCGTTCGCCGCCGAAGTCAGCTTCAACGGTGAAGAGAGCTACTTCTTCGTTCTCGAAGACACGACCACCGGCAAACTGGTCGGCTGCTCGGCGATCGTTGCTTCGGCCGGTTACTCCGAGCCGTTCTACAGTTTCCGTAATGAAACCTTCGTTCACGCCTCCCGTGAACTGAAGATTCATAACAAGATTCACGTGCTTTCCCAGTGCCATGACCTGACTGGCAACAGCCTGCTGACCAGCTTCTATGTGGTCCCGGAGCTGGTGGGTTCGCCGTGGTCGGAACTCAACTCCCGTGGTCGTCTACTGTTTGTCGCCAGCCACCCGGAACGTTTCGCTGATTCGGTCGTGACCGAGATCGTCGGTTACAGCGACGAGAATGGCGATTCGCCGTTCTGGGACGCCATCGGCCGTAACTTCTTCGACCTTAACTATGCTGCCGCCGAGCGTCTGTGCGGGCTGAAAAGCCGGACCTTCCTCGCTGAACTGATGCCGCATTACCCGATCTACGTGCCGCTGCTGCCCGATGCCGCTCAAGAAGCGATGGGGCAGGTGCATCCGCGAGCGCAGATCACCTTCGACATTCTGATGCGCGAAGGCTTCGAGACCGATCACTACATCGACATCTTCGATGGTGGTCCGACCTTGCATGCCCGTGTTTCCGGGATTCGTTCGATCGCTCAGAGCCGTGTAGTACCGGTGAAAATCGGTGAAGTCGCCAAGGGTGGCGGGCGTCAGTACCTGGTATCCAACGCACAACTGCAGGATTACCGAGCGGTAATGCTGGAACTGGACTACGCGCCGGGCAAACCGGTGACCCTGGATCTTGAAACGGCCGAAGCCCTGGGCGTCGGCGAAGGTGCCAGCGTGCGCCTGGTGGCGGTTTAACGCCTGCTGCCATGCCGATAAAGAGTGCCTGGAAAGAATCCTGGAAAGCAGTGAGTTTCGCGGGTGGCGCCACACGCCACCTGTTTGAGGAGATAGCATGATCGTTCGTCCCGTACGCAGCAGCGATTTACCCGCTCTGATTGAACTTGCCCGCAGCACTGGCACCGGCCTGACCACCTTGCCGGCCAACGAAGAGCGCCTGGCGCATCGGGTCGGTTGGGCGGAAAAGACTTTTCGCGGCGAAGCGTCACGCGGTGACGCGGACTATTTGTTCGTGCTCGAAGATGACAACGGTCGCGTCGTGGGCATTTCCGCGATTGCCGGTGCGGTTGGCCTGCGCGAGCCCTGGTACAACTTCCGGGTCGGTCTGACCGTCAGCGCTTCCCAGGAGCTGAATATCTACCGCGAGATCCCGACGCTGTTCCTGGCCAACGACCTGACCGGCAACTCCGAGCTGTGCTCGTTGTTCCTGCATGCCGATTACCGCAGTGGCCTCAACGGCCGCATGCTGGCCAAGGCGCGGATGCTGTTTATCGCCGAATTCCCGCAGCTGTTCGGCAACAAGATCATCGCCGAAATGCGCGGTGTGTCCGACGCCGCCGGGCGCTCGCCGTTCTGGGAAAGTCTGGGCCGGCACTTCTTCAAAATGGAATTCAGCCAGGCTGATTACCTGACCGGCGTGGGCAATAAGGCGTTCATCGCCGAGCTGATGCCAAAGTTCCCGCTGTACACCTGCTTCCTCTCCGAGGGCGCACGCAATGTGATCGGCCAGGTTCACCCTGACACCGAACCGGCACTGGCGATGCTCAAGAGCGAAGGCTTCAGCTATCAGGGTTACGTCGACATCTTCGACGCCGGCCCGGCCGTGGAATGCGAAACCGGCAAGATCCGTGCAGTGCGCGACAGCCAGGCGCTAGTGCTGGCCATCGGCACCCCGGGTGACGACGCTACGCCATTTTTGATCCACAACCGCAAGCGCGAAGACTGCCGGATCACTGCTGCTCCAGCACGTCTCGCGGCGGGCACTCTGGTGGTCGATCAGTTGACTGCCAAACGCCTTAAACTCAATGCGGGCGATCAGGTACGTGCTGTGCCGTTGTCGGCCCAGCCAGTTTCTCGGGAGTCGAAATAATGAGTACGCTTTACATCGCTGGTGAATGGCTGGCAGGTCAGGGCGAAGCCTTCGAGTCGCTGAATCCGGTAACCCAGCAGGTCTTGTGGTCCGGCAATGGCGCGAACGCCGCGCAAGTCGAGTCTGCCGTGCAGTCGGCTCGCCAGGCGTTTGCGGCCTGGGCCAAGCGTTCACTGGAAGATCGGATCGGTGTGCTGGAGGCCTTCGCCGCCAGCCTGAAAAACCACGCCGACGATCTGGCCCGCTGCATCGGTGAAGAAACCGGCAAACCGCTGTGGGAGTCGGCCACCGAAGTCACCAGCATGATCAACAAGATCGCCATCTCGGTGCAAAGCTACCGTGAGCGTACCGGCGAGAAGAGCGGCCCATTGGGCGACGCCACCGCCGTATTGCGCCACAAACCACATGGTGTGGTCGCGGTGTTCGGCCCGTACAACTTCCCGGGTCACCTGCCGAATGGGCATATCGTTCCGGCACTGCTGGCCGGTAACTGTGTGTTGTTCAAGCCAAGCGAGCTGACCCCGAAAGTCGCCGAGCTGACGGTCAAGTGCTGGATCGAAGCCGGTTTGCCGGCTGGCGTGCTGAACCTGCTGCAAGGCGCTCGCGAAACCGGGATCGCCCTGGCGGCCAATCCGGGTATCGACGGCTTGTTCTTCACCGGTTCCAGCCGCACCGGCAACCACCTGCATCAGCAGTTCTCCGGTCGCCCGGACAAGATCCTGGCGCTGGAAATGGGCGGCAACAACCCGCTGGTGGTCGATCAGGTCGCTGACCTCGACGCTGCGGTCTACACCATTATTCAGTCGGCCTTCATTTCCGCCGGTCAGCGTTGCACCTGCGCCCGTCGTTTGCTGGTGCCGCAAGGCGCCTGGGGCGACACGCTGCTGGCGCGCCTGGTGGCGGTCAGCTCGACGATTGAAGTCGGCGCCTTCGATCAGCAACCGGCACCGTTCATGGGCTCGGTGATTTCCCTTGGCGCCGCCCGTGCGTTGATGGAAGCTCAAGAGCACTTGCTCGGTAACGGCGCCGTGGCGCTGCTGGAAATGACTCAACCGCAGGCCCAGGCGGCCTTGCTGACACCGGGCATTCTCGATGTGACTGCGGTCAGCGAGCGTCCGGATGAAGAGCTCTTCGGTCCGCTGCTGCAAGTGATCCGCTACGCTGACTTTGAAGCTGCGATCGCTGAAGCCAACGACACGCAATACGGTCTTGCGGCAGGTTTGCTGTCGGATTCCGAGGCGCGTTATCAGCAGTTCTGGCTGGAAAGCCGCGCCGGTATCGTCAACTGGAACAAGCAGCTGACGGGGGCTGCGAGCAGCGCACCGTTCGGTGGCGTGGGTGCCTCGGGCAACCATCGCGCCAGTGCTTACTACGCGGCGGATTACTGCGCGTACCCGGTAGCCTCGCTGGAAACACCGAGCCTGACGTTGCCGACGGCGTTGACGCCCGGCGTGAAGCTTTCGTAAGACGCCTCTGGCGTCTTATCGCGAGCAAGCTCGCTCCTACAGGTTCAATGCAATCCATGTAGGAGCGAGCTTGCTCGCGATGACCGCGAAGCGGTCGAATCAAATATATAACAACAGATTTTCGTGGAGCCTCGCTGATGAAATCCTATGAAGTCAATTTCGACGGTCTAGTGGGGCCGACCCATAACTATGGCGGTCTGTCCTACGGCAACGTTGCGTCCCAGAGCAACAGTCAGCAGTCCTCCAATCCCAAGGAAGCGGCGCTGCAAGGCCTGGCGAAAATGAAAGCGCTGATGGAAATGGGCTTTCAACAAGGCGTCCTGGCTCCGCAAGAACGCCCGGATGTGGCCGGCCTGCGTAAGCTGGGTTTCAGTGGCAGCGATGCTCAAGTAATCGAGCAAGCCGCCAGGCAGGCAATGCCATTGCTGGTCGCCAGCTGCTCGGCCTCGAGCATGTGGGTGGCCAACGCCGCCACGGTCAGCCCGAGCGCCGATACTGCAGACGGTCGCGTGCATTTCACCGCCGCCAACCTGAACTGCAAATACCACCGCAGCATCGAACACCCGACCACCAGCCGCGTGCTGGGGGCAATGTTTGCTGATCAGAAGCACTTCGCCCATCACGCCGCGTTGCCGGCAGTGGCGCAGTTCGGTGACGAAGGCGCGGCCAACCACACACGTTTCTGCCGTGAATACGGCGAGGCCGGTGTCGAGTTCTTTGTGTTCGGTCGCAGTGCGTTCGACACCCGTTACCCGGCCCCGCAAAAGTACCCGGCACGCCAGACCCTGGAAGCATCGCAAGCGGTCGCGCGCCTGCACGGCTTGAGCGATGACGGTGTGGTCTATGCCCAGCAGAACCCGTCGGTGATCGATCAGGGCGTGTTCCATAACGACGTGATCGCGGTGGGCAACGGCGAGGTGCTGTTCTATCACGAGGATGCGTTCCTCGACACCGAGCCAATGCTTGCTGAGTTGCAAGCCAAGCTGGCCAAGCGCGGCGGCAATTTCAAAGCGATCTGCGTGCCGCGTTCCCAGGTGTCGGTAGAAGACGCCGTGCGTTCGTACCTGTTCAACAGTCAACTGCTGTCGCGCGCCGACGGTTCGATGCTGTTGATCGTGCCGCAAGAGTGCCAGAACAACGACCGCGTCTGGCAGTACCTGCAAGGCCTGACCGGTTCTGGTGGTCTGATCCGCGAAGTGAAAGTCTTCGATCTCAAGCAGAGCATGCAGAATGGTGGCGGCCCGGCGTGTCTGCGTCTTCGCGTCGCACTGAATGAAACCGAGCTGGCGGCGGTCAACCCAGGGGTTATCATGACCGCGCCGTTGTACGGCACGCTGACCCAATGGGTCGACAAGCACTACCGCGACCGTCTGAGTGAAACTGATCTGGCGGACCCGCAATTGTTGCTTGAGTGCCGGACGGCACTGGATGAACTGACGCAAATCCTTAAACTGGGCGCGGTTTATCCATTCCAGATCAATTGAAAGCCCACGCCCGGCTCAAACAGCGCCGGGCGTGCAGCTTTATCCCAGATGAGAGCGTAATAATGAGCGATACCCTGCAGCTGATCCTTGAAGACACCGACGGCACTCAGCTGGAAACCTCCTGCACCCGCGTTGCGGTGATGTGGCAAGGCAAAGAATTGTGGATTCAGCACGACGGCCGCGGCCAGTTGCTGATCGGTGTAGATGTTGAAGAAGGCGACGCTGAGTACGCCAACCTGCTGTTGCGTCCATTGGCGACTAATCTGGTAAGTCTGCAACTGGAAATGGAACCGGCCGAAATCGGTGACGAAGACCACGTGCACGGCCCGGATTGCGCACACGACCATTAAGGAAATCGCTCTATGCTCGCCCTCGGCAAACTGCTTGAACTGACCCTCGCCGGCCGCGAACCGGCGGAGAAGACTCAACTGACTGTCGAAGGCGTGCGGATGCGCTGGCTGAGCGAAGGTGCGCTGGAAGTCCGGCCGCCCGAGGCTCGCGACAATGGCCTGGATCTGCTGTTGTCAGCCGGTATCCACGGTAACGAGACAGCGCCAATCGAGCTGCTCGACCGTCTGTTACATGAAATCGCCCGTGGTGAGTTGAAACCACGCGCACGCATTCTGTTCCTGTTCGGCAACCCCGACGCCATGCGTCACGGCGAGCGTTTTGTCGACCAGGACGTCAACCGGCTGTTCAACGGCCGTCACGAACTGACGAGTGGTTCGGAAGCCTTGCGCGCTTGCGAGCTGGAGCGTCTGGCAGCGAGCTTCTTCAACCTGCCGGATCGCAGCCGTTTGCACTACGATCTGCACACCGCGATCCGCGGCTCGAAGATCGAGCAATTCGCGCTGTATCCCTGGAAGGAAGGTCGCCAGCATTCACGCCAGGAGCTGGTTCGCTTGCGCGCCGCCGGTATGGAAGCGGTGCTGTTGCAGAACAAACCCTCCATCGTTTTCAGTTCGTACACCTACGACAAGCTCGGTGCCGAGTCCTTCACCCTCGAGTTGGGCAAGGCCCGGCCGTTCGGGCAGAACCAGGGGGTTAACGTCGAACGCCTGGAAACCCGTCTGAAGCAGATTATCGAAGGCAACGAGCCGTCGTTGGCGGACGAAGGGTTGAACGGCTTGCAGCTGTTCAGCGTGGCGCGGGAAATCATCAAGCACAGCGATGCATTCCACCTGAACTTACCGGCGGATATCGAGAACTTCTCGGAGCTGGAAGTGGGTTATCTGCTGGCCGAGGACATCGCCCAGACGCGCTGGATCGTCGAAGAAGAGGGCGCGCGGATCATTTTCCCTAACCCGAAGGTCAAAAACGGGCTGCGGGCAGGGATTCTGATAGTGCCAACCACCGCCGACGATCTCGCTTGAATGATCGTTCCCACGCTCTGCGTGGGAATGCCTCACTGGACGCTCTGCGTCCGCTCTGGATTGTGACGCGCAGCGTCACGGGCTGCATTCCCACGCGGAGCGTGGGAATGATCGGTCATCAAGCTTTTGACGCTTAAACCGCTACCGCACGCTGCTCGCTACGACGCAACACACGCGTCTTGTGCAACGTATCGGCACAGGTCTTTGCCGCTTCCTGGCCTTTATGCAGGAAGTGTTCAAAGAAGAACTTCTGATGTTCTTCGCCTGCATGGAAGTGGTGCGGGGTGAGCACGACCGAAAATACCGGCACTTCGGTTTCCAGCTGAACCTGCATCAGGCCGCTGATCACCGACTGGGCGACGAACTCGTGGCGGTAGATCCCGCCGTCCACTACCAGCCCGGCAGCGACGATGCCGGCATAACGGCCGGACTTGGCCAGTAGCTTGGCGTGCAGCGGGATTTCAAAGGCGCCGCCGACTTCGAAGAAATCGATATCACTTTCCTGATAGCCCTGGACGAGCATTTCGGCGACGAAGCCTTTACGGCTCTGATCGACAATATCCTTGTGCCAGCAGGCCTGGATAAACGCGACGCGCTCGCCGTGGTGGCTTTTGCTCTTGCTATCGATTGCGGTGGGTTGCATCTGTTCTGACTCCTGTTTGTGTGAAAAACAGGGCGTTATGAATCGAAGGGGATTTAAGGGTACGTTCCGGTCAATCGTGCAGGTATACGCACGAGTACCTTGAGACGGCCCTTTGGCGCCAATCCCGTTCTCTCTTCATCCGGACTATGACCGTCGGCCCCGGGATCACACCGGGTCTGCTGACCTTGCCGACGCACACTGCCCAAGCTGTTCGTGTCACCAAGCGCTCGCGGGCTATGCGCATTGCGCGCAATTACCGCCGGTGGGGAGTTACACCCCGCCCTGAGAACGTTGCCACCAGGATTTCTGGCGGCGGAGAGTTTTTAACATATATTTCTGAACAGCGCATCGCTGCTTTCTGATGATACGAATCGAATTTTCCGTTGGCTTGAGCAGGCTTTTCTTACCCGAAGCCTTGACTATCGAGTGCGACGACCGCAGTAATCGAGTTCGAAAGGGATTTTCCCGTTTAGTTAGCCGCGACGTTCACGTCCCATTGCCGAGGCCTGTTCCATGAGAGTTATCGATCTTCGTAGCGACACAGTGACCCAACCGACTGCCGGGATGCTCCACGCAATGGCAACGGCCGTCACCGGTGATGACGTGTACGGCGAAGATCCCACGGTGAACCGGCTTGAAGCCGAGCTGGCCAGGCGTCTGGGCTTTGCTCAGGCGCTGTTTGTACCCACTGGCACCATGAGCAACCTGCTCGGGCTGATGGCCCATTGTGAGCGCGGCGACGAATATATCGTCGGCCAGCAGGCGCACACTTATAAGTACGAAGGCGGCGGGGCGGCAGTGCTGGGTTCGATCCAGCCGCAGCCGCTGGAGGTCCAGCCCGATGGCTCGCTGGACCTGGCGCAGGTGGCTGCGGCGATCAAGCCGGACGACTTCCATTTCGCCCGTACCCGCTTGCTGGCCCTGGAAAACACCATGCAAGGCAAGGTCCTGCCATTGGAGTATCTGGCCCGAGCGCGCAGTTTTACCCAGGAACATGGCCTCTCCCTGCATCTGGATGGCGCGCGGTTGTACAACGCAGCGGTTAAACTGGGTGTCGACGCACGGGAGATCACTCAGCATTTCGATTCGGTGTCGGTTTGCCTGTCCAAGGGCCTCGGCGCGCCGATTGGTTCAGTGCTGTGCGGCACGGCCGAGTTGATCGCAAAGGCACGGCGGCTGCGCAAGATGGTCGGTGGCGGCATGCGCCAGGCCGGAACTCTCGCGGCGGCGGGGCTGTATGCGCTGGATCATCAGGTGCAGCGTCTGGCCGATGACCATCTCAACGCCCGATTGCTGGCTGAGGGCTTGCTCGACGCCGGTTATGGGGTGGAGCCGGTGCAGACCAATATGGTTTATGTTCAACTGGGTGACAAAGCCGAAGCGCTGAAAGCCTTCGCCGCTGAGCGTGGGATCAAACTCAGTGCGGCCCCGCGGTTGCGGATGGTCACCCATCTGGACGTCAGTCGCGCACAGATCGAGCAGGTTGTAGCGACTTTTATCGAATTTTCTCGCAACTGACGGTGTTGGTCGTCCAATTGACTGTCTGTATCGTACAAACACACTGTACCTGGTCACTAACGCCGATATAATGCGGCCCTTTGCCGTCGCTCCGTCTTTTGACGTTTTGCACAGGCCTTTGGCCGCAGTCTCCGTGGAAGAACCTAATGAAAAGCGCAGAAATCCGTGAAGCCTTCCTTCGCTTCTTCGAAGAGCAAGGCCACACCCGTGTAGCCTCCAGCTCTTTGATTCCGGGCAACGACCCAACCCTGCTGTTCACTAACGCGGGGATGAACCAATTCAAGGACTGCTTTCTGGGCCAGGAAAAGCGCGCCTACACCCGCGCTGTCAGCAGCCAGAAGTGCGTACGCGCCGGCGGCAAGCATAATGACCTGGAAAACGTCGGTTATACCGCTCGTCACCACACCTTCTTTGAAATGCTGGGTAACTTCAGCTTCGGCGATTACTTCAAGCGTGATGCGATCACCTTCGCCTGGACCTTCCTGACCTCTGTCCTGAACCTGCCCAAGGACAAACTCTGGGTCACGGTCTACGCCAGCGATGATGAAGCCTATGACATCTGGACCAAGGAAGTCGGGGTTCCGGCTGAACGTATGGTCCGTATCGGCGACAACAAAGGCGCGCCGTACGCTTCCGACAACTTCTGGACCATGGGCGACACCGGCCCGTGCGGCCCTTGCACCGAGATTTTCTACGATCACGGCGCCGACATCTGGGGCGGCCCACCGGGTTCGCCGGAAGAAGACGGCGACCGTTACATCGAAATCTGGAACAACGTGTTCATGCAGTTCAACCGCACTGCCGATGGCGTGCTGCACCCGCTGCCGGCGCCGTCGGTGGATACCGGCATGGGCCTGGAGCGAATCAGTGCCGTGCTGCAGCACGTCCACTCGAACTATGAAATCGACCTGTTCCAAAGCCTGCTGAGTGCTTCGGCCAAGGCCATTGGTTGCACCAACGACAGCCAGGCTTCGCTGAAAGTGGTCGCGGACCACATTCGTTCCTGCGGTTTCCTGATCGCTGATGGCGTGCTGCCATCGAACGAAGGTCGCGGCTACGTGCTGCGCCGGATCATCCGTCGTGCTTGCCGTCACGGCAACAAGCTGGGCGCCAAGGGCAGCTTCTTCTATCAGATCGTTGCGGCACTGGTCGCCGAGATGGGCGAGGCGTTCCCTGAACTCACGCAAAACCAGGCGCACATCGAGCGCGTACTGAAAGCTGAAGAAGAGCAGTTTGCCAAGACCCTGGAGCAGGGCCTGAAGATCCTCGAGCAGGATCTGGCCGAGCTCAAGGGCGACGTGGTACCGGGCGATGTGGTGTTCAAGTTGTACGACACCTACGGTTTCCCGATGGACCTGACTGGCGACATCGCCCGTGAGCGCAGCCTGACGATCGATGAAGCAGGTTTCGAGCGCGAGATGGAAGCCCAGCGCGTGCGCGCGCGTTCCGCCAGCTCGTTCGGCATGGACTACAACAGCCTGGTCAAGGTTGATGTGGCCACCGAGTTCACCGGCTACACAGCCACCAGCGGTTCGGCCAACGTTGTGGCTCTCTATAAAGACGGGCAATCGGTCGACGTGTTGAGCGAAGGTGAAGAGGGCGTGGTGGTTCTTGACCAGACCCCGTTCTACGCTGAGTCGGGCGGCCAGATTGGTGATTGCGGGTTCTTGATGACCAGCACGCAGGCCGGTGTTGCGCGCTTCGATGTGCGCGATACCACCAAGACCGGTGGCGCGTTCCTGCACCACGGTGTGTTGGCTTCGGGCAGCTTGACCGTCGGTGCGCCGGTGCAGGCTCAGGTCGATGCAGACGTGCGTCATGCCACTTCGCTGAACCACTCCGCGACGCACTTGCTTCACGCCGCTCTGCGCCAGGTACTGGGCGAGCACGTGCAGCAGAAAGGTTCGTTGGTCGACAGTCAGCGCCTGCGCTTTGACTTCAGCCACTTCGAAGCGATCAAGCCAGAGCAGTTGAAAGCCCTGGAAGACATCGTCAACCACGAAGTGCGTAGCAACACCGAGGTCGAAACCGAAGAAACCGATATCGAAACCGCCAAGCAAAAAGGCGCCATGGCGCTGTTCGGCGAGAAGTACGGCGACAGCGTGCGCGTGCTGAGCATGGGCGGTGATTTCTCCGTCGAGCTGTGCGGCGGTATCCACGCCAATCGCACGGGCGACATCGGCCTGCTGAAAATCATCAGCGAAGGCGGTGTGGCCTCTGGCGTTCGTCGTATTGAGGCGGTCACTGGTGCTGCGGCGCTGGCGTATCTGAACGCCGCTGATGAACAACTCAAGGAAGCCGCGAGCCTGGTCAAAGGCAGTCGCGACAACCTGATCGACAAACTGTTGTCTGTGCTTGAGCGCAACCGTCTGCTGGAGAAACAGCTCGAGCAGTTGCAGGCCAAGGCCGCGAGCGCTGCCGGTGATGACTTGTCGGCACAGGCGTTGGACGTCAAGGGTGTGAAGGTGCTGGCCGTGCGTCTGGACGGTCAGGACGGCAAGGCGTTGTTGGCCTTGGTCGATCAATTGAAGAACAAACTCGGCCGCGCAGTGATCCTGCTCGGCAGTGTGCATGAGGAAAAGGTCGTTCTGGTTGCAGGCGTGACCAAAGACCTGACTGGCCAACTCAAAGCCGGTGATTTGATGAAGCAAGCCGCTGCGGCAGTGGGCGGGAAGGGCGGCGGTCGTCCGGACATGGCGCAAGGCGGCGGTATCGACGCCAGCGCGCTGGATGCCGCACTGGCCCTGACCGTACCGTTTGTAGAGCAGGGTATCTAAGGCTCCAAGCCGGGCCCGTCGTCTAGTGGCGGGCTTCGGACCTGCGTAGTTTGAATGATTAATGGGGGCCCTTCATGGGCTGAGGCGGCTTTGAAATGGCTTTGATCGTACAGAAGTTTGGAGGCACCTCGGTCGGCACTGTCGAGAGAATCGAGCAGGTCGCTGACAAGGTTAAGAAATTCCGCGAAGCCGGTGATGACCTGGTGGTTGTGCTGTCCGCGATGAGTGGCGAAACCAATCGCCTGATCGATCTGGCCAGGCAAATCAGTGGCGACAACCAACCGGTTCCCCGTGAACTGGATGTGATTGTCTCCACCGGTGAGCAGGTGACGATCGCACTGCTGGCCATGGCGCTGATCAAGCGCGGCGTGCCGGCGGTTTCGTACACCGGTAATCAGGTGCGGATTCTGACCGATAGCGCGCACAATAAAGCGCGCATCTTGCAGATTGATGACCAGAAGATTCGTGGTGATCTGAAGGCCGGTCGCGTGGTTGTGGTCGCCGGTTTCCAGGGCGTCGATGAGCACGGCAACATCACGACCCTCGGTCGTGGCGGCTCCGACACCACTGGCGTGGCTCTGGCCGCAGCCTTGAAGGCTGATGAGTGCCAGATCTACACCGACGTGGACGGCGTCTACACCACCGACCCGCGAGTCGTGTCTTCGGCTCAACGCCTGGACAAGATCACCTTCGAAGAGATGCTGGAAATGGCCAGCCTCGGTTCCAAGGTGCTGCAGATCCGTGCGGTCGAGTTTGCCGGCAAGTACAACGTTCCGCTGCGCGTCCTGCACAGCTTTAAGGAGGGTCCGGGTACCCTCATTACTATTGATGAAGAGGAATCCATGGAACAGCCGATCATTTCCGGCATCGCCTTCAACCGCGATGAAGCCAAGCTGACCATCCGTGGTGTGCCAGACACCCCGGGCGTAGCCTTTAAAATTCTCGGCCCGATCAGCGCCGCGAACATTGAAGTCGACATGATCGTGCAGAACGTGGCGCACGATAACACCACCGACTTCACCTTCACGGTTCACCGCAATGATTACCAGGCGGCTCAGTCGGTCCTGGAAAACACTGCGCGTGAAATCGGTGCGCGTGAAGTGGTGGGTGATACCAAGATTGCCAAGGTGTCGATCGTCGGTGTGGGCATGCGTTCTCACGCAGGTGTCGCCAGCCGCATGTTCGAAGCGCTGGCTAAAGAAAGCATCAACATCCAGATGATCTCGACGTCGGAAATCAAGGTTTCGGTCGTCATCGAAGAGAAGTACCTGGAACTGGCTGTGCGCGCTCTGCACACGGCTTTCGAACTCGACGCGGCGGCCCGACAGGGCGAGTGACGCGTTGCCCGAAGGGCGCGGTTATCCGCGCCCTTCGTTTTTTGATCGGTGCGACGGAAAACTGTTCTTTTGCTCGTGCTAGTCAATACTTAGGCATGCAGGGCTGCGACCGTTCTGGTTGTAGGTCGAGTGCCTTTTTTTTGCAGACTGTTGTCCCTGAACTGAAATGCGTGAGGAGAAAGGTATGCTGATTCTGACTCGTCGGTGCGCAGAAAGCCTGATTATTGGTGATGGCGAAATCACTGTGACCGTGCTCGGCGTCAAAGGAAATCAAGTGCGCATTGGTGTCAACGCACCCAAAGAGGTGGCGGTTCACCGTGAGGAAATTTACCTGCGTATAAAGAAAGAGAAGGACGAAGAACCAAGCCATTAATTTTTATCGTTTTTTATGTTTGCAAACGGGGAAAAGGTTGGTTAAGATACGCCCCGTGTTGCGGAGAGGTGGCCGAGTGGCCGAAGGCGCTCCCCTGCTAAGGGAGTACACCTCAAAAGGGTGTCGGGGGTTCGAATCCCCCCTTCTCCGCCATTATTTATTTAGTACGTTGTAATCTGGCTTGTTCTGTAAGTTGTTGAAATTACTAGAAAAAGTGCTTTACAAAAAGATTCTACGGCCTATAATGCGCGGCAACAAATGCACTCGTAGCTCAGCTGGATAGAGTACTCGGCTACGAACCGAGCGGTCACAGGTTCGAATCCTGTCGAGTGCACCATTTAAGGGTTGTTTGTAGTAATGCGAGCAACTTGCTTCAACCAGGGTGGTCTGGTCTATCAAACACAAATTGCACTCGTAGCTCAGCTGGATAGAGTACTCGGCTACGAACCGAGCGGTCACAGGTTCGAATCCTGTCGAGTGCACCAAACATGAAAAGCGCCCCAAGCCTAACGGCTTGGGGCGTTTTTTTTTGTGCGCTTTTTATGAAAGGGTTTGGCATCGTGTGGGATGCCGGTAAACGCTCCTGTGCGGTGTGCCAGGCAGGCTCCACACGATTCGGCAGTGAATGCCTCGTCAACGATCTCAAACACGCTGTGAGTGCTTGTCCGGGCGCCGTAGCAGCTGCCGAGCTTGCGAGGCTGCGTTCGAGGACGAAGTCCTCGCAAAACCTGTGCGCGCGGTTTACCTGAAAGAGCGTGTTGTCTGATTCACGACCGCTTCGCAGTCGAATGCAGCCTCGCAAGCTCGTCAGCTGCTACGAGAGTTAGCGCTCGAATCCTGTGGAACAGGCAAAAAAAATCCGGAGCCCTTATCGGGCTCCGGATTTTTTACTCATCAAGGAGCGTTCAGCGATCCTTACTCAGGCTTTCAGAGCAGCTTGAGCTTCGGCGCCTCTTCCTTGATCGGCTCGTTCTGCGCGGTTTGTTCGTTCCAGCCGCCACCGAGGGCCTTGTACAGATTGACCTCGCTGACCAACTGCGAAAGACGGTCAGTGATCAATGCTTGCTGCGCGCTGTACAACTGGCGCTGGGCATCGAGGAAGGTCAGGTTGCTGTCGATACCGATCCGGTAGCGACGCTCGGCCAAACGGTAGTAAGCCTGGTTGGCACTGACCAGATCACGCTGGGCCTGCAACTGTTGGTTGAAGGTCTGGCGTGCGGCCAGGCCATCGGAGACTTCCTGGAAGGCGGTCTGGATGGACTTTTCGTACTGTGCCACGGTGATGTCTTTCTGGATTTTCGAGTTATCCAGGCTCGCTTTCAGGCTGCCGGCATTGAAGATCGGCAGATTGATTTGCGGCTGGAACAACCAGGTCCCCGAACCACCTTTGAACAGACCGGACAGATCCGGGCTCAGCGTGCCGGCGTTGGCGGTCAGGCTGATGCTCGGGAAGAACGCCGCCCGTGCCGCGCCAATGTTGGCGTTGGCAGCCTTGAGCTTGTGTTCGGCTGCAAGGATGTCCGGGCGACGCTGCAGCAGGTCAGAAGGCAGACCGGCGGGTACTTCACTCAGCAGGTCGCCAGCCAGCGGCTGACCGCCTGGCAGGTTGGCCGGAACCCCGGTGCCCAGCAACAGCGCCAGGCTATTTTCGTCCTGTGCTACCAGGCGGGTATAACGCGCCAATTGCACTCGTGCGTTCTCTACGGAGGTCCGCGACTGGCTCAGGTCGAGGGCCGAGGCCACACCGACTTCGTTGCTGCGCGCAGTAAGTCTGTAGCTCTCCTCGTATGTACCCAGGGTGGTCTCGGTCAGCTTCAGCAGTTCCTTGTCGGCTTGCCAGGTCAGGTAGGCGTTGGCCACGCTGGCCACCAGGCTGATCTGAGTACTGCGACGGGCCTCTTCACTGGAGAAATAGGTTTGCAAGGCTTGTTCGCTCAAGCTGCGAACGCGGCCAAACAAATCCAGCTCATAGGCGCTGACGCCCAGAGTCGCCGAATACTGGCTGGTGATGTGTTCTGCGCCGGTTTGCGACAGGCGCGCCGGAGTACGTTGACGGCTACCGCTGCCGGTCGCCGAGACGGCCGGGAACAAGTCGGCGCGCTGGATGCGGTATTGAGCCGCAAAGGCGTCGATGTTCAGGGCCGCAACGCGCAGATCGCGGTTGTTCACCAGTGCGGTCTGAATAAGCTGTTGCAGTGCCGGGTCATGGAAAAACTGCCGCCAGCCTTGTTCAGCGGCCGCCACGTTGGCGGCCTCCGTAGGGCTGTAGGCTGGACCTTGCGGCCATTGCGCCGCGACCGGTGCTTCTGGCTGCTGATAATCGGGTATCAGCGAGCAACCACCGAGCACGAACGCGGTAATTGCCAGGGAAAGTAGCGACTTGCTCATTGGCTAGCCTCGGTTTGAGTTTCAATGGTGTCCAGTTCGTCCACGTTTTCTCTGCGGCCTAAGGAGGACACTGTGACGAAGAACAACGGCACCCAGAAGATCGCCAGAACAGTGGCGGTGATCATGCCGCCAATTACCCCGGTACCGATTGCATGCTGGCTGCCCGAACCTGCGCCTGTGGAGATTGCCAGTGGTACCACGCCGAGCACGAATGCCAGCGAAGTCATGATGATCGGCCGCAGACGCATCCGGCAGGCTTCAATGGCCGCATCGGTCAGACTACGTCCCTGATGATGCAACTCCTTGGCAAACTCGACGATCAGAATGGCGTTTTTCGATGCCAGACCGATGGTCGTCAACAAGCCCACCTGGAAGTACACGTCGTTGGACAGGCCACGCAAGCTCGTGGCGAGCAGGGCACCGATAATCCCCAGCGGAACCACCAGCATGACCGCGATCGGAATCGACCAGCTTTCGTACAGCGCTGCCAGACAGAGGAAGACCATCAGCAGAGACAGCGCATACAGCGCCGGCGCTTGCGAGCCGGACAGACGCTCCTCGTAGGACAGGCCAGTCCAGGAAATACCGACACCGGCCGGCAGCTTCTTGGCCAGGGCTTCGACTTCGGCCATGGCTTCACCGGTACTGTAGCCGGGCGCCGGGGCACCGAGGATTTCCATGGCTTCGACGCCGTTGTAACGGGCCAGCTTCGGCGAGCCGTAGATCCATTCACCCTTGGCGAAGGCCGAGAACGGAACCATGGTGCCGGCGCTGTTGCGCACATACCATTTCTTCAGGTCTTCGGGGCTCATGCGGGCACCGGGCTGACCCTGGATGTAGACCTTCTTCACCCGACCGCGGTCGATGAAGTCGTTGACATAACTACTGCCCAGTCCGATCGACAGGGTGCTGTTGATGTCTGACAGCGTCACGCCCAAGGCGCTGGCGCGTTCATCGTCGATGGTCAGTTGGTACTGCGGTTCATCGTTCAGGCCGTTCGGGCGCACCTGCGACAGTACCTTGCTTTGCGCTGCCATACCCAGGAACTGGTTACGTGCAGCCATCAGCTTGTCGTGACCGATACCGGCGCGATCCTGCAAGAACACGTCGAAACCGGTGGCGTTACCCAGCTCCAGTACTGCCGGTGGCGCGAAGGCAAACACCATCGCGTCACGGAAGGTGAAGAAGTGCTGCTGAGCCCGGGCAGCCAGCTTGAACACGCTGTTTTCTGCAGAGCGTTCGCCCCATGGCTTGAGCATGATGAATGCCATACCCGAGCTCTGGCCACGGCCGGCGAAGTTGAAGCCGGTCACGGTAAACACCGAGTTGACGGCGTCGCCTTCACCGCCTTGCGCGCTTGGGCGCAGCAGGAATTCGCGCATCTCGTCGACCACCACCTGAGTTCGTCCGGAACTGGAGCCGGCCGGGGTCTGCACCTGAGCGAAAAGCACGCCCTGGTCTTCTTCCGGCAGGAACGCAGTAGGGATACGGGCGAACAACCAGACCATACCGATCACGATGATCACGTAAGCCAGCAGGTACGGAGCCTTGTTTCTGAGGATGTTGCCGACACCGCGCTCGTAGCTTTTCACGCTACGGTCGAAGTTGCGGTTGAACCAGCCGAAGAAACCACGCTTAGGTGCGCCGTGCTCACCTTTTGGAATGGCCTTGAGCATGGTTGCGCACAGCGCCGGGGTGAAGATCAGGGCGACCATTACCGACAGCGCCATGGCTGAAACGATAGTGATCGAGAACTGTTTGTAGATCACCCCGGTCGAGCCACTGAAGAACGCCATGGGCAGCAGTACTGCCGATAGCACCA
Organism: Pseudomonas sp. GW821-FHT01E05; assembly: GCF_059422425.1. Classification (NCBI taxonomy): domain Bacteria; kingdom Pseudomonadati; phylum Pseudomonadota; class Gammaproteobacteria; order Pseudomonadales; family Pseudomonadaceae; genus Pseudomonas; species Pseudomonas sp. GW821-FHT01E05. Next base: position 20,238 of record NZ_JBWKWW010000018.1, on the reverse strand, counting down.
GCGCAATACCGACCAGTGCGCCCTGGATCTGCCCCATGGACTTCTTGGTGGCTTCCTTGGGCGACAGTCCTTCCTCGCTCATTACCCGCTCGACGTTTTCCACCACGACGATGGCATCGTCCACCAGCAAGCCGATGGCCAACACCATACCGAACATGGTCAGGGTGTTGATGCTGAAGCCAAAGGCCGCGAGGATCCCGAAGGTACCCAGCAACACAACCGGCACAGTCATCGTGGTGATAACGGTAGCGCGGAAGTTCTGCAGGAACAGGAACATCACCAGGAACACCAGCACGATCGCTTCGACCAGGGTTTCAACCACACCCTTGATCGACTCGGTCACCACTGGAGTGGTGTCGTACGGGAACACCACTTTCATCCCTTCAGGGAAGAAGGGTTCCAGGTCGCTGATGGTCTTGCGCAAGGCCTTTGCGGTGTCGAGAGCGTTGGCACCGTTGGCCAGCTTGACCGCCAGACCGGAGGCCGGCCTGCCGTTGAACTGGGCGCTGATGCTGTAGTTCTCACCACCAAGGCCGACATCGGCCACGTCACCCAGACGCACTTGCGAGCCGTCTTTGTTGACCTTCAGCAAGATGGATTTGAACTGCTCGGCCGTTTGCAGGCGAGTCTTGCCGATAATGGTTGCGTTCAGTTGCTGGCCAGAAACGGCTGGCAAGCCACCGAGTTGCCCGGACGACACCTGGACGTTCTGCGCAGCGATGGCGGTCTTCACGTCCACCGGCGTCATGTTGAAGTTGTTCAGCTTGGCCGGGTCGAGCCAGATACGCATCGCGTACTGGGCACCGAACACCTGGAAGTCACCGACACCTGCGGTCCGGGAGATCGGGTCCTGCATGTTGGAGACGATGTAGTTGGACAAGTCGTCCTTGGACATGCTGCCGTCTTGCGAGACCACACCGATGACCAGCAGGAAGTTCTTCACTGCCTTGGTGACACGGATGCCCTGCTGTTGCACTTCTTGCGGCAGCAGCGGGGTGGCCAGGTTCAGTTTGTTCTGGACCTGAACCTGCGCGGTATCGGAGTTGGTGCCCTGTTCGAAGGTCGCGGTAATGGTCATGCTGCCGTCAGAGTTACTTTCCGAAGACACATAACGCAGGTTGTCGATACCGTTGAGCTGCTGCTCAATGACCTGAACCACGGTGTCCTGCACGGTTTGTGCAGAAGCGCCTGGGTAGGCAACGGAGATGGCGATCGCCGGTGGCGCGATGCTCGGGTACTGGTTGATCGGCAATTTGAGGATCGATAGAGCCCCGACCAACATGATCACCAGAGCAATTACCCAGGCGAAAATCGGACGGTCGATAAAAAATTTCGACATGGTTTACTCCCCTTTGCCGCCTGCAGCTTTGTTTGTTGCCTGCGCAGTGGTCGGGTTTTTCGCCGCAACGTTGGTCGCTTCGCTGGCCTTGACCTCAACGCCAGGTTTGACGAATTGCAGGCCTTCGGTAATCAGCCGATCGCCCGCCTTCAAGCCATCCTCGATCAGCCATTGACTACCGACTGTCCGACTGGCCTTGAGCTGACGCAGCTCGACTTTGTTGTCCGGGCCAACCACCAGAGCGGTGGGGGTGCCTTTCAGGTCACGGGTCACGCCTTGTTGCGGAGCGAGAATCGCCGCAGCGTTCACGCCAGTCTGCAACTGCGCATGGACAAACATGCCCGGCAGCAGAGTGTGGTCGGGGTTCGGGAATACCGCGCGCAGGGTCACGGAACCGGTTGTTTCGTCGACCGAGACTTCGGAGAACTCCAGTTTGCCTTCCGGTTTGTATTGGCTGCCGTCCTCCAGGGTCAGCTTGACCATGGCCGCATTCTCGCCGGCCTTTTGCAGGCGACCGCTTTCCAGTTCGCGGCGCAGCTCAAGCAACTCGACCGACGACTGAGTGACGTCGACGTAGATCGGGTCGAGTTGCTGAATCACCGCCATGGCGGTCGCCTGGCCGCTGTTGACCAGTGCACCTTCGGTGACCGAAGAGCGGCCGATACGGCCTGAGAGTGGCGCTAGCACTTTGGTGTAACGCAGGTTGATCTGTGCGTTTTGCAGACTTGCTTCCGATTGCAAACGATTGGCCACGGCAGTGTCGTATTCCTGACGGCTTACGGCTTGCTCGCTGACCAGTTGTTTGTAGCGATCGGAAATCGACTTGGTCGACTGCAGGTTCGCTTCGGCGCTTTTCTGGGTGGCTTCATAGACCGACGGATCGATTTGGTACAGCTGTTGGCCGGCTTTGACGTCGCCGCCTTCCTTGAACAGACGCTTGAGAATGATGCCGTTGACCTGAGGGCGGACTTCCGCCATGCGGTAGGCCGTGGTACGGCCAGGAAGTTCGGAGGTCAGGGTGAAGGCCTGGGGTTGAAGGGTCACTACGCCGACCTGAGGGACTTGTGGGGCAGGTGCCGCCTCTTCCTTTTTGCATCCGCCAAGCAGCGATGCCAGGGCGACGGCAGTGACCAGAGCGGTAACAACTGGCTTGAATTGCATGAAAATCCTCGGGTCAGGCGCGCGAAATGCGCACAAGAAAAGTGGAAAGGTAAAAAATGTGCGCTGGGTAGATAAGTAGCTTGCTAATTAATATACTTACGTTCATGGTTGTTTGTAAATACCGGGGCGTGTACCCGGGCTGTTACAAGGCACGAATTGTAGGTTGGGGAAGGCATAACAATCGCCGCCCGCTATTAAGCTCAGATTAAGGTCCGGTGCCGTCTGAGGCACCCTGATTGAGGTTGTACTGCCATGGTCCGTCGTACCAAAGAGGAAGCTCAGGAAACCCGTAGCCAGATACTCGAAGCGGCAGAGAAAGCCTTTTATGAGCGTGGTGTGGCGCGTACCACGCTGGCGGATATCGCGGCGCTGGCTGGCGTCACGCGCGGGGCCATTTATTGGCATTTCAGTAACAAGGCGGATCTGCTTCAGGCCATGCTCGACACTTTGCATGAGCCGCTGGATGAGATGGCCAGGGCCAGTGAAAATGAAGAGGAGCTCGACCCGTTGGGTTGCATGCGCAAGCTGCTGATTCATTTGTTTCATCAAGTTGCCCTGGACCCGAAGACCCGACGCATTAATGAGATTCTGTTTCATAAGTGCGAGTTCACCGATGAAATGTGCGATCTGCGTCAGCAGCGCCGCGTCGCCAGCCTGGATTGCAATGTGCGTATCGGCCTGGCGTTGCGTAATGCGGTGAATCGTGGGCAGCTTCCCGAGAATCTGGATACCGCCCGCGCAGCGATCAGCATGCATGCATTCATCAACGGCATCCTTTACAAGTGGCTTCTGGCTCCTGACGGTTTTGAACTGCACACAGAAGCCGAGCGTTGGGTCGATACCGGGTTGGACATGCTGCGCTGGAGTCCGAGCTTGCGCAATTAAGACAAAATGCGTAATTGAGACCAGTTGTGTCAACACTTAAGGCGAGCGAAGATCGATCCTGCGTTTGCCTTGTTTCGATGGGGTGCTTTTATATACGTGCTGGTTATATCTTGATAGATAGCGAGCTACGTATTTTGTAGGAAAATTGTGCGAGTGTGTGAATGAGTGTAAACGCCCCGTTGTTCAAAGGAGCTGAGCAGCCGATCAGAGGCATCGCACTGATTTGCCTGGCGGTTTTGCTGTTTGCAAGTCACGACTCGCTGGCCAAGTACTTGTCGGTGTTTTACCCCATCGTCATGGTGGTGTGGGCACGTTATGTGGTGCACACGCTGTTGATGCTGGTGATCTTCGTGCCGCGCACTGGTTTTTCGGCAGTGGTGCGCACCAAACGCCCGGGTTTGCAGTTGCTTCGCGCCCTTTGCCTGATTGGCACCAGCCTGTTCTTCACCACAGGTTTGCGCTATATCCCGTTGGCGGAAGCCACTTCGGTCAACTTTCTCGCGCCTTTATTGGTTACCGCGTTGTCCGTCCCGTTGCTGGGTGAGCAGGTCACGCGCAGCCAATGGCTGGCGGTGCTGGCCGGTTTTGTCGGGGTGCTGATCGTGGTGCGGCCGGGCGGGGCACTGTTCACGCCGGCGATTTTCCTGCCGCTGTGCTCGGCGCTGTGTTTTGGCTTCTATCAACTGCTGACCCGCAAACTCAGCGGCATCGACAGCCCGACTACCAGCAACTTCCTTACCGGTATTCTCAACTCGTTGATCATGAGCGCGCTGCTGCCATTTTTCTGGAGCACGCCAACGCTGGTTCACGCTCTGTTCATGATCGGTCTGGGGACCTGCGGCATGCTTGGCCATATGTTGCTGACCCAGGCCTTTCGCCATGCCGCCCCGGCGATGCTCGCGCCGTTCAGCTACGGGCAGATTCTGTTTGCCGGAATGTACGGCTACCTGATCTTTGACCATACGCCGGACATCTTCGGCATCATCGGGATTGCAGTGATTTGCCTGAGCGGTCTTGCCGTGGCCTGGGGGCAGCGCAAGGGCTAAGCTGACGAGGCAGCCGAATCGGGGGAGGGGTGGTCGCTGATGGTCCTGGCTCCTCCCGACCAGAGCAAACAGGCCGCGTCCGCATGCCTGCGGGTCGTGGTGAATTCGAGGAAAAACCTGTGAACAAGATTTACTCGAGTGCAGAATCCGCCCTGCAAGGTCTCGTCGAAGACGGCATGACCCTTGCGGTAGGTGGCTTTGGGTTGTGCGGTATCCCCGAGGCCTTGATCGCCGCCTTGCGTGACACCGGCAAGAGCGGGCTGACGGTGATCAGCAACAATGCCGGGGTCGATGGTTTCGGATTGGGTCAACTGCTGACCACCCGGCAGATCCGCAAGATGATTTCCTCATACGTCGGCGAGAACAAAGAGTTCGAGCGGCAGTACCTGGCCGGCGAGCTGGAACTGGAGTTCACCCCGCAAGGGACACTGGCGGAAAAGCTCCGCGCTGGTGGTGCGGGTATACCGGCGTTTTTCACCAAGACCGGTTACGGCACTCTGGTGGCCGAAGGCAAGGAAACCCGTGAGTTCGATGGCGAGTGGTACGTGATGGAGCGTTCGCTGCGTGCCGACCTGGCGTTGGTCAAAGCCTGGAAGGCCGACAAGTCGGGCAATCTGCTGTTCAACAAGACCGCCCGCAATTTCAACCCGCTGGCCGCCATGGCGGCGAAAGTCTGTGTTGTCGAAGTGGAAGAGATTGTTGAGACAGGCGAACTGGATGCCGACCAGATCCACTTGCCGGGGATCTACGTGCAGCGTCTGGTGCTCAACGCCACCCCTGAAAAACGCATCGAACAACGCACTGTGCGGAGCGCCTGATCATGGCCTGGACTCGTGAAGAAATGGCGCAGCGCGCCGCTCAAGAATTGCAGGACGGTTTCTACGTGAACCTCGGTATCGGTTTGCCGACACTGGTGGCCAACTATATTCCCGAAGGCATGGACGTCTGGCTGCAGAGCGAAAACGGTTTGCTCGGTATCGGTCCGTTTCCGCTTGAAGATGAAGTCGATCCTGACCTGATCAATGCCGGCAAGCAGACCATCACCACCTTGCCTGGCAGCAGTTTTTTCAACAGTGCCGACTCCTTCGCGATGATCCGTGGCGGCCACATCAATCTGTCGATTCTCGGTGCCATGCAGGTGTCGGAACACGGCGATCTGGCCAACTGGATGATCCCTGGCAAAATGGTCAAAGGCATGGGCGGCGCCATGGACCTGGTGGCTGGGGTCAAGCGCGTGGTGATATTGATGGAACATACCGCCAAGGGCGGTAGCCACAAACTGCTCAAACGCTGCGACTTGCCGCTGACCGGCGTCGGTGTGGTGGACCGGATCATTACTGATCTGGCGGTGCTGGATGTGACCGGGCAGGGCCTGAAACTGGTGGAGCTGGCGGCGGGTGTGAGCCTGGAAGAACTGCAAGCGGCGACCGGGTGCCCGATCAGCGCTTGATCGACGGCTCTTTGCAGGAGCCTGGCTTGCCAGCGATGAACGATAACGCGGTAGGTCAGGCAGACCGCATCGCTCCCTTCGCGGGCAAGCCTCGCTCCTACAGGGGGGCGAGTACATTCCAGGCAAATTGCTTTGCCAACAAAAAGCCCCGGCTCTTTCGAGTCGGGGCTTTTTGCGTTTGGGGGGCTGCTCTCCCCTTTCCCGGAATGTGCCTGCAAAAAGACCGGTAGCGGCTGAAATGATCGTTCCCACGCTCCGCGTGGGAATGCAGCCCGGGACGCTCCGCGTCCCAACAGCGGACGCAGAGCGTCCATTGAGGCGTTCCCACGCAGAGCGTGGGAACGATCAACCCGACCTTTCCATAATCGGCATAGGCCGCTCCCTATGCCGATTAAGGCGCTTTGTTTACAGCACTGGGTAGTCGATGTAGCCGACCGGGCCTTTGCCGTAGAAGGTTTCAGGATGCGCCTGGTTCAGTTCGGCATCGGCTTTCAGGCGCGCTGGCAGGTCCGGGTTGGCGATGAACGGTACGCCGAAGGCGATCGCATCGGCCTTGCCGCTGGCCAGCCAGGCATTGGCGCTGTCTTTGGTGAAGCGTTCGTTGGCGATGTATGGGCCGCCGAACGCTTCTTTGAGCTGCGGGCCGAGGCTGTCGGCGCCTTCTTTCTCGCGCGAGCAGATGAAGGCGATGCCACGTTTGCCCAGTTCCCGAGCGACGTAGCTGAAGGTCTCTGACGGGTTTTCGTCGCCCATGTCGTGGGAGTCGGCCCGTGGCGCCAGGTGCATGCCGACGCGGCCAGCGCCCCATACTTCGATTACTGCGTCAGTCACTTCGAGCATCAGCCGTGCACGGTTTTCCAGCGAGCCACCGTAGTTGTCGGTGCGCTGGTTGGTGCTGCTTTGCAGGAATTGATCGAGCAGATAACCGTTGGCACCGTGGATTTCCACACCGTCGAAACCGGCGGCTTTGGCGTTCTCGGCACCCACGCGGTAGGCGTCGACGATGTCGGCGATTTCAGCGGTTTCCAGTGCGCGTGGCGTCGGGTAGTCGGACAGCGGACGAACCAGGCTGACATGGCCTTTGGGCTGAATGGCGCTCGGGGCGACCGGTGTTTCGCCATTCAGGTAAGAGGGGTGGGAAACTCGCCCGACGTGCCACAGCTGCAGGAAAATCCGCCCGCCAGCGCCGTGAATGGCCTTGGTCACGTTGCTCCAGCCGCGCACTTGATCGTTGGACCAGATGCCCGGGGTGTCAGGGTAGCCGACGCCCATTGGTGTGACCGAAGTGGCCTCGCTGAGGATCAAGCCGGCGGAGGCGCGCTGAACATAGTATTCAGCCATCAGCGCGTTCGGCACACGGCCTTCATCGGCGCGGCAGCGAGTCAGCGGTGCCATGATGATGCGGTTCGGCAGTTCGAGGTCGCCGAGTTTGATTGGATCGAAAATAGTTGCCATGGATACAACCCTCTTAATGATCAGTTGGTAGCTGGGGCCAGCTCGGCATTGCCGCTCTGACGAAAAGTAATCAGGGTCACCAGCAGTGCGAGGACCGCCAGCGCAGCAGCGGCCAAGGGCACGCTGGTCAGGCCGAAACCGTGGGCAATGACGCTGCCGCCGACCCAGGCGCCGAGGGCGTTGCCGATGTTGAAGGCGCCAATATTGAGGGTCGACACCAGGTTCGGTGCGGCCTTGCCGAAGGTCACTACGTTCACTTGCAGGGCCGGAACGGCGGCGAACGAGGCGCTGGCCCAGAAGAACAGGGTGATTTCGGTCGGGATCAGCGCGACGCTGGTCCAGCTCAACACGCTCGAGACCACCGCCATCGAGATGAAGACCCCGATCAGCGTGGCCGCCAGGCGTTTGTCCGCCAGCTTGCCGCCGATGATGTTACCCCCGGTCAACCCGAGACCTATTAACAGCAGGGTCCAGGTCACGCCCTTGGGCGAAACACCGGTGACGTCACCCAACAGCGGTGCAACGTAGGTGAAGAGGGTGAACATCGACGCCGCAAACAGCGCGGTCATGCTCAGCGACAACCAGATCCCGGCACCTTTCAGGGCGGCCAGCTCCGAGCGCATATCGAGTTTTTCTTCATCGCGTCTGGCTGGCAGGAAACGGATCAGGCCGATCAGCGCGATCACACCGATAACTGTCACTGCCCAGAAGGTCGAACGCCAGCCGGCTTCCTGACCCAGAGCGGTGCCCAGCGGTACGCCCAACACGTTGGCCAGGGTCAGGCCGGTGAACATCAAGGCCACGGCCGAGGCGCGTTTGTTGGCGGGTACCAGGCCGGCAGCCACCACCGAACCGATGCCGAAGAAGGCGCCGTGACACAGGGCCGTCACGACCCGGGCGAACATCAACACGTTGTAGTCACTGGCCAGGGCACAGAGCAGGTTGCCGACGATGAAGATGCCCATCAACGCTACCAGTGCGGCCTTGCGTGGCAGTTTGGCGGTGGCCAGTGCCATGAACGGCGCACCGATGGCCACGCCCAGGGCGTAGCCGGTCACCAGCCAGCCGGCGCCGGGAATCGACACCCCGAGGTCGGCCGCCACATCGGGCAGCAAGCCCATGATGACGAACTCGGTGGTGCCGATGGCGAAGGCACTCAGGGCCAGGATGAGTAGCGAGAGGGGCATGTTTAATCCTTTTAAAAGTGCCGGGTCAGAGCTCTTTGCTGATGGTGCGCAGGAATTCCTGAATCACATCCTCGTTGCGTTTGAAGAAGTGCCACTGACCGGCCTTCTGGCTGGTGATCAGCCCCGCACGCTGCAAGGTCGCCAAGTGAGCCGACACGGTCGACTGCGACAGGCCGCAGCGTTGATCGATTTGTCCGGCACAGATGCCGTACTCGTGATGGTGGATTTGATCGGGGAACTGAGCTTTCGGGTCTTTCAGCCAGTTGAGAATGTCTCGCCGTACTGGGTGCGCCAGGGCTTTTATTATTTCGTCGAGGTCGATGGTCATGGCAGTGCTCGGGGTGGGTAAAACGTTATATCGCGATGGAGCGAACTTTAAATCGTTATTTCGCGATATACAAATATGACTTTGGTCTGAGATCAGCGTAAATCGATATATCGGGTTATAACGATATCAGCGCCTGGTGCTAAGCTGCGCTCTATGAACTATCTCGCACACCTACACCTTGGCGGTCAGCGCCCGGGTCAACTGCTCGGCAGCCTGTATGGCGATTTCGTCAAAGGCCGGCTGCAAGGGCAGTTCGATCCGGAGATCGAGGCGGCCATTGCGCTGCATCGGCATATCGATATGTTCACCGATCGCCACCCGCTGGTCGGCCAGTCGCTATCGCGGTTTTCGCTGACGCGGCGGCGTTACGCTGGAATCGTGCTGGACGTGTTCTTCGACCATTGCCTGGCGCGGGACTGGCAGCTGTATACCGACCGTCCGCTGGACAGTTTCACTGCAGACGTTTATCGGGTGCTGGCCGCTGAACCCCGGTTGCCAGGGCGCCTGGCGGAAATTGCGCCGCACATGGCGGCCCATGACTGGCTGGGTTCGTATCGTGATTTTGCGGTGCTGGAGCAAGTGCTCCGGGGTATCTCGCGGCGCTTGTCGCGCCCCGAGGAACTGGCTGGCGCCATGCAGGAACTGGAAAGGTTGTATGAGCCGTTGAGTGAGGATTTTCGGGTGTTCTATCCAGAGTTGCAGGCGTTCTCACAAGAACAATTGCGAATACATTCTTGAGCGCAGCGATGATCTAGTGTGGGAAGGGTCGGGCGACGTTCGTTTGCTCGCGATGCGGACACCTCGGTTGGGCTGATACACCGTGGCGATCCCATCGCGAGCAAGCTCGGCTCCTACAGACGCGGGGGTCAGGCAGCGATCAGGTCACCGGTACGGCGCGGTTCTGCAGGTTGAGCGACCTCACCAAACAATGCTTTTTGCACCGCTTGCTGCGCCTGAAAGGCTAATGCCGCACGTTCCTGACCGTGACAGGCAATCGGTTTGAGCAGGTGGATTTCCACCTCGCCCTGATCATTGGCAAACAAGCGCATCAGGTGTGACAGCAGGTCATCGTCGCCAATGAAGGGTGCCAATGGATCGATCTGTCCATCACGTAAATACCGAATGGCCACCGGTTGCAAGGCCACGTCGGCGTCGATGGCGGCAGACAGCAAGCGGCCATGGAAGGTGCGCAGCGAACGGCCGTCGGTGGTGGTGCCTTCCGGGAATATCAGCAGCGGATGTTCTTGCTCCAGATGACGGCTCATCTGTTTGCGGATCAACTGGCTGTCGCCCGAGCCGCGACGGATAAACAGACTGCCAGCCTTCGCCGCCAACCAGCCGGCGACCGGCCAGGTACGCACTTCAGCCTTGGACAGAAAGGACAGCGGAGTCAGCATGCCGAGCAACGGAATGTCGGTCCATGACACATGGTTGCTGACCCATAGCATTGGTTGTTGCGGCAGTTCCCCCTGAACGGTCACACGGAAGGGCAGGGCATTACTCAGCCGTGCCATGAAAAACCGTGACCAGCGCTGACGCCGGACCATGGAGTTGGCGATGCCCATGCGCTCGAAAAAACCGAACAGGCTGGCCATGCTCAAACCTAGCGCGACCACCAGCAACACCCGCGCAATCCGTGCGTACACCCGCAACCGGCTCATCAGACTGCCGCCTTGAAGTGCCGTGCGTAACGCGGGCACAACTCGTCACGCTTGAGCAGGATGAACACGTCAGCGACCTGGAAGTCTTCGTCCCAGCAGGGTTCGCCGCAGATTTTCGCCCCAAGGCGCATGTAAGCCTTGAGCAGTGGCGGCATTTCGGCGATTACGTTGGACGGGATGTCGAGGGGCGGCAGCGGTTTCTTCGGTTCGGCGCGCAAGTGTTCGGTGCTCAGGTAGCGTTCGCGCAGCCGTTGCATGATCGCCTGGGCCTGAATCCCGCCGTCCTGCATCGGGATGCTGGCGCAACCCATCAGGTAGCTGTAACCGCCCTGGTTGAGCACTTCAGCCAGTTCGCCCCAGAGCACGGCGATGGTACCGCCGTTGCGATACGCCGGATCAACGCAGGTGCGGCCGATTTCCAGGATCGGGCCTTTGAGGTGCACCAGGCCGTGCAGGCTGAATTCTTCTTCGCTGTAGAAGCGCCCCAGGCTGCTGGCGGCCTGATGGTCGAGCAAGCGAGTGGTGGCAACCAGACGGCCGGTGTTCAGGTCACGTACACCGATGTGGGCGCAGTGAACATCATAGTCATCCATGTCCAGACCGAACTCGGCTCCTTTTAACCTGGCGTTGAATTCGCCGCTGAAAACGTTGAAGCGCAAGGCCTGGGCTTCCTGCAATGCCTCGGTACCGATCAGGCGTTCGGCTTGCAGGCGGCGTTCATTGCCGGTGTCGCTGATGCGGGCGATCTGAGTCATTGCGAATCTCCTTACGGGCTACTGACCCATCTTGGGTTGCAGCCGATCGACTTTGTTGTGCAAAGTCAGGCTATGTAGCCCCGGTGTCATCGCCATGAAGCTTTGGTGATGCTTGTATGACAGCCCTTTGAGGAACCTCTTATGCCTTGGCAAGCCCTGTTGAGCCGCTGCACCCGGTTGCCCGCCGGTCCGGATCTGGCTGAAGGCTATGCGGCTTTGTTACACAAGTTGGGCAACGTGACGCCGTTCGAGCTGGCGGTGCGCGGTGGTCGATTGATGGCAACGCCGGGGCTGGCGTTTCTGGTGGGCTACCAGGCAGCGTTGCGCATGCTTTGGCCCAGTGCGCCGCCGAGCCTGGGTGCCTTGTGCGCGACCGAGCAGCGCAGCCTGCGACCGTCAGACATGCAGACCCGTCTCGATGGCCTGCGACTGAGCGGGCGTAAGGATTTCGTCACGGCCGGCGATGCCGCGGACTGGCTATTGATTGCCGCGCGCTGCGAAGGGCCGGATGAACCACCGCGTTTGAGTCTGGCGGTGGTTTACCCCGGAGAGCCCGGTGTACGTCTGGAAAAATTACCGGCCATCGCGTTGATGCCGGACATCAGCCACGGCCGCCTGTTTCTCGACTATGCCCAGTGCGAATTGCTCGCCGGGGACGGTTGGGACGCCTACGTCAAACCGTTCCGTACCCTGGAAGACATCTATGTGCTCAGTGCCATGAGCGCCTGGTTGTATGGCGTCGGTCACGACAGCGACTGGCCGCAGAGCCTGCAATTGCGGCTGTTGGCGCTGCTGGCCGGGTGTGCCGAAGTCAGTCGGCACAGCCCGGGTTCAAATGCCGGGCATATCTTGCTGGGTGGTTTGTTCGCACAGTTTGATTCGCTCAAGCCTGAGCTGAACGAAGCGTTCAACGATGGCCCGCCGGAGTGGGCTGAGCTGTGGAACCGTGATCGGGCGCTGCTGGACCTGGCCACTGTGGCGCGGGCCAAACGGCTGGCCAAGGCGTTGGCGGGTTGAAAAGGCCCCGCTCCTCGTAGCAGCTGGCGAAGCCTGCGTTCGGCCGCGAAGCGGTCGCAATCCGATAGATGCGTTTTGTCTGAAGAAACGCGATTGCAGGTTTCACGACCGCTTCGCGGCCGAACGCAGGCTTCGCCAGCTGCTACGGGTTTTTTTTTGCAGCCAAGGGTCCTCGGTATTCACCTTCAAAACTGTCATCTATCTCGACTAGGCTCAGCAGGTTCATCCCCTGAGTGCCTACCATGCCCAAAGGCTTGACCCTGCTCCTCGCGCTGTTGCTGTTTGTGGACCATCAGGCTGTTGCCGAAAACTGGCCTGCCGAACAATGGTCCCAAGGCCCTCAGGTCACCGGTCCGGCGCTTAAAGCCCTGGAGGATTACGCCTTTGAGACTCGCGACGACACTACCCATAAAGGCATCCGCACCGATGCCTTGCTGGTCATCCGCGACGGCCAGCTGATTTACGAACGCTATGCCGGGCCGACCACCGTCGATACGCCGCATCTCACTTGGTCCATCAGCAAAAGCCTGATGGCCACCGTGTTGGGCGTGGCTTATGGCGAGGGACGTTTTGCGTTGCAGGACCCTGCGGCGAAATTCTATCCGCCGCTGCAAAAGCATCCGGCGATTTCCATGGCCGACCTGTTGCACTGGGCGTCTGGCCTGGATTGGCAGGAAGACTATGAATACGCCCCGTTGAAGTCATCGGTGGTGGCCATGCTGTACACCCTGGGTCGCGGCGATATGGCAGCGTTCACTGCCGAACGTGCTGAGCTCAGCGCGGCGGGACAGGTGTTTCGCTACTCCAGTGGTGACAGCAATCTGTTGTCCGCCACACTGAAAAACCTGCTCGGCGCAAAGTATCCGGACTATCCGTGGACCGGGTTGTTCGAACCCTTGGGCATTCGCAACGCTATTTGGGAAACCGACGCCAGCGGTACTTTTGTCGCCTCATCCTATTGCTACCTCACCGCGCGTGATCTGGCACGGGTCGGTCTGTTGATGCAGCGCGACGGTCGTTGGCGCGATCGGCAGTTGTTGCCAAAGGAGTGGGTCGAGTTCAATCGCCAGCCTTTTGCGTACTATCAAGCGAAGCAGGACGACGTTGTGCCCGGTGGCCAGTGGTGGCTCAATCGCGCGGTGGAGGGTGCAGGCAAACCCTGGCCGGATGCTCCGGCCGATACCTTTGCCGCACTGGGCCATTGGGGGCAGGCGCTGTATGTCATCCCCAGCGAGAACCTGGTGATCGTGCGTTATGCTGATGATCGCGATGGCAGTTACCAGCACAACGAATTGCTCAAGCGTGCGTTGGCCGCTTTTACCCCACAGGTGTTGCCATGAGCCGTCGCGGGTTTGTCCGGCGCAGACCGTTCAGCAGTGTGCTGATTTTGCTGGTTCTGGCGTCGCTCGGCTGGGGCTGGCAGGAACGGGAGGCATTGCAGGCGTTCCCCGACATCCTTGGAGCTTACACCGCCAAGGAGTACTGCTCCTGTCGCTATGTGATGAACAATCCGACCCAGTATTGCACTGCTTATGTGAAGCAATATTTGCCCATCAGCGGTTTTTTTGATGATGCGGCGAGCAAGCGTGTGACGGCCAGCGGCATGGGCCGAACCCACACCGCTGGCTGGATAGGCACGCGCCAGGGTTGCCGGTTGCTGCCACAGGCTGATCGGTTGCCGGGCTCATGAAAGTTTGCAAGTTCGGCGAGTATGGTTAAGGTTCAACTCAGGTTTATTTGCCCATGAGTTGTTATGCCCAACGCTTCGTTACTCAAACTGTGCACTTTGCTGCTGACGGCCTGCGCGGCCCTGCCTGCTCACGCCGACTGGTATCTGGATGGCGAGTCTTCACGACTGTCCTTTGTCACCACCAGGAACGCCCATATCTCTGAAGTTCAGCGCTTTCTGGCGCTGCACGGCAAGGTTGATGACACGGGCATGACGCAAGTACAGGTCGAGCTGGAGTCGGTCAATAGCGCAAATGCGCTACGCGATGAGCGCATGCGCAAGGATCTGTTCGAGATCAAGACATTCCCGCAGGCGCTGATCACCGCGCAAATCAATCTGCTGCCGATCAAAGACCTCGCCCCCGGTGCGCAGCTCGAACTACGGTTGCCGCTGACCGTAAAGCTTCACGGCAAGGAGCAGAGCTACAACGCCGAACTGCTGGCCACAAGGCTTGATGACCGGCGTTTTCAGGTGGTCACCCTTGAGCCGCTGGTGCTCAATGCCGAAGACTTCGATTTGGCACCGGGCCTGATTACATTGCGCAAAGCCGCCGATTTGTCGGCGATCAGTCTCTCGGTGCCGGTGGGTGCGGTACTGATTTTCGCGGCGCGCTGACATGAGCGGCGCGGTATTCCCCTGGCGCGAAGGCAATCACTTCGAACTGCTGATCGACGGGCCGGGTTTCTTCCCGCGCATGTTGGTGGCGATTGCGCGGGCCGAGCGCCAGGTGGAGCTTGAGTTGTACCTGTTGGAGGCCGGAGCCTGCGCCGAAGCCATGGTCCAGTCGCTGGTGCAGGCGGCCGAACGCGGCGTTCGCGTGCGCTGCCTGTTCGATGACTACGGGAGCCTGGCCTTCACCTTGAGTTTGCGCAGCCGATTGATGGAGGCCGGTGTCGAGCTGTGTTTCTACAATCGGTTGAGCTGGCGACACTGGGTGCGCAATTTTTACCGCGATCACCGCAAGCTGCTGTTGGTCGATCAAAGCCTGGCAGTGGTGGGGGGCACGGGTGTCACCGATGAGTTCTGGACCCCGGGCGAGGACACCAGCGAATGGCATGAGGTGATGGTGGAAATCGTCGGCCCGTTGGTGCAGGACTGGCAGATGCTGTTCGACCGCCAATGGGTCGCCAACCGTCACCGCCGGGCCTGGAAACCGGCCTCGAACTTCGGTCTGCAACGGCTGCCCCGTGTGCCGGCGATCGCTCCGGGCATGGGGCGGGTGGCTTATGCCGACGCCCGTCAGCATCGGGACATCCTGCAATCGCTGGTACGCGCCTTGAACAGCGGGCAGCGCCGCATCTGGCTGGCGACGCCGTACTTCCTGCCGACCTGGAAAGTTCGCCGCTCGTTGCGCAGAGCCGCAGCGCGCGGTATCGATGTGCGCCTGCTGCTCACCGGGCCGCGTACCGATCACCCCTCAGTGCGTTACGCCGGGCATCGCTACTACCCACGTCTGCTCAGGGCTGGCGTGAAGATCTTCGAGTATCAGCCGTGCTTCCTGCATCTGAAAATGGTCTTGATCGACGACTGGGTGAGCATCGGTTCGTGCAACTTCGATCACTGGACTTTGCGTTTCAATCTGGAAGCCAATCTGGAGGCGCTCGATCTTGAGCTGACGCGTGCGGTGGCGGCGAGTTTTGAGGCGGACTTTGCCCAGAGCCAGGCTGTCAGCCTTGAGGCGTGGAGAAACCGGCCGTTGTGGCGACGGGTCAAACAGCGAGTTTGGGGTTGGGTGGATCGCTTGGTCGTGAATCTGCTGGATCGACGGGGGTGACCACATGATTGTTCCCACGCTCCGCGTGGGAATGCCTCACCGGACGCTCTGCGTCCGCTCTTGAATGTGACGCGCAGCGTCACGGGCTGCATTCCCACGCAGAGCGTGGGAACGATCCAAGGCCTGTCGCGGTTTTACAACAGCTCGAAACTCTGTTCTTTTACGTCCTGGGAATCCAGGCCGATCTGCACGTTGAATTTGCCTGGCTCGGCCGCGAATTTCAGCTGGGTGTTGTAGAACTTCAAGTCGTTCTCTTCGATGCTGAAGTGCACGACTTTCTCTTCGCCAGCCTTGAGCATCACTTTCTGGAAGTTCTTCAGCTCCTTGACCGGACGGATCATCGAGCCGGTGACATCCTGGATATACAGCTGCACCACGGTTTCGCCATCGCGCTTGCCGGTGTTTTTAACTTTCACACTGGCGTCGAGCTTGCCGGTCTTGTTCAAGGTAGTGGCCGACAGCGCCATATCGGACAGGCTGAAGTCGGTGTAGCTCAAACCGTAACCGAACGGGTACAGGGGGCCGGTGATGTCGTCGAAGTACTGTGAGGTGTAGTTGCCTGGCTTGCCCGGAGTGAACGGACGGCCGATGCTCAGGTGGTTGTAGTAAGTCGGGATCTGCCCCACCGAACGCGGGAAGCTGATCGGCAACTTGCCGGACGGGTTGTAGTCGCCGAACAGCACGTCGGCAATCGCATTGCCGCCCTCGGTGCCGGCGAACCAGGTTTCGAGGATCGCATCGGCCTGTTCCTTCTCGTCGAGAATGGTCAGCGGGCGGCCGTTCATCAACACCAGCACCAGCGGTTTTCCGGTGGCTTTGAGGGCTTTGATCAGCTCGCGCTGGCTGGCCGGGATGTTCAGGTCGGTGCGGCTCGAAGACTCGTGGGACATGCCGCGGGACTCGCCGACCGCAGCCACAACCACATCGGCCTGTTGCGCGGCTTTGACCGCTTCATCGATCATCACTGCTGCCGAGCGCGGATCGTCCACCACTTCCGGGGCATCGAAGTTGAGGAAGTTCAGGTAACCGACGACCTTCTGGTCGGACGTGATGTTGGCGCCACGGGCGTAGATCAGCGTCGACTGATTGCCAAGCGCGCGGGTCATGCCGTCGAACAGGGTCACTGACTGGGCCGGCACGCCAGCGGCGGCCCAACTGCCCATCATGTCGATCGGCGCTTTGGCGAGCGGGCCGACCAGTGCGATTTTGGCGGTCTTTTTCAGCGGCAGGGTTTCACCCTGATTTTTCAGCAGCACCAGGCTGCGGCGGGCCACGTCGCGGGCTTCGCTGCGGTGCAGGCGGCTTTCGGCATTGGTGTCGGCCGGATCGTCTTCGGCCTTGCCGATGCGCAGGTACGGGTCTTTGAACAGGCCCATGTCGTACTTGGCGGCCAACACTTCACGCACCGCGTTATCGATATCGCTCTGGGCAATCTCTCCGGACTTCAGCAGCCCCGGCAGTTCCTGGCCATACAACGTGTCGTTCATGCTCATGTCGATGCCGGCCTTGATCGCCAGCTTCGCGGCTTGGCGACCGTCGCGTGCGACGCCATGTTTGATCAGCTCGAAAATCGCCCCGTGGTCGCTGACCGCCAGGCCCTTGAAGCCCCATTCTTTGCGCAACAGGTCCTGCATCAGCCACATATTGGCGGTGGCGGGGACACCGTTGATCGAGTTCAGGGCGACCATCACTCCGCCGGCACCGGCATCGATGGCCGCGCGGTAGGGTGGCAGGTAGTCCTGGTACATCTTGACCGGGCTCATGTCCACGGTGTTGTAGTCGCGACCGCCCTCGACCGCGCCGTACAAGGCAAAGTGTTTGACGCTGGCCATGATGCTGTCCGCTGCACTCGGGCTAGCGCCCTGGAAGGCCTTGACCATGACTTTGGCAATGCGCGACACCAGGTAGGTGTCTTCACCGAAACCTTCTGAGGTGCGGCCCCAGCGTGGGTCGCGGGAGATGTCGACCATCGGCGCGAAGGTAATGTCGAGACTGTCGGCACTGGCTTCTTTGGCGGCGATGCGCCCGCTCAGGCCAATCGCGTCCATGTCCCAGCTCGAGGCCAGGGCCAGGCTGATCGGGAAGATCGTCCGGTGACCGTGGATCACGTCATAGGCGAAGAACATCGGGATCTTCAGCCGGCTGCGCATCGCCGCGTCCTGCATCGGACGGTTTTCCGGACGGGTAATCGAGTTGAACGTGCCACCGATGCGCCCGGCAGCGATTTCCTTGCGGATCATCTCGCGGGGCATTTCCGGGCCGATGCTGATCAGGCGCAACTGGCCGATCTTTTCATCGAGGGTCATTTGCTTCATCAGGTTGGCGATGAAGGCGTCCTTGTTCTCAATGGGTGCGGGATTTGTGTCGGCCAATACAGAGTGACTGGCCAGACTGATAACAAGGCCCAGCAAACACAACTTCTTCATGAATATTATTCTCGCTGGCTTATAAGCAGTCGCAGTTGAAACGCGCTGGATAGCCAAAATTTAGGGAGCGACTATTGTTGTTCGGATAAATGCAGCACACTTCTGAACGCTTTTTCGCGCAGGGCATCTTTTAGCTGATTGGCTCGATGCAATCCAGTGGTGGCAGCAGATTATGCCCCAAGAGCTCGATGTAAAGGGTCGCTGGTTCCATTCCATAGGGTTGTGCAAGGGCGTGTCACCCCGATCCAGGTCGATGCCAGCATTCTGGACGACCCGGAAAAATTCAAGCAGTTCAAGCAGGCTCAGGACCAGTTGACCGGCGCCCTCAGCCGTTTGATGGCGGTTTCCGAGCGCTATCCGGACCTCAAAGGCCAACCAGAACTTTCTGGCCCTGCAATCGCAACTTGAAGGCACCGAAAACCGCATCAGCGTGGCGCGACTTCATCCTCGCGGTACTAAAAATAATGAATGAGTATTCGAAGACATGGCGTTACTGAGTGAATACGAACAGCGCAAGGTCGCCGAAGCGATTGCGCGGGTCGAGCAATACACCGATGCCGAACTGGTCACCGTTCTCGCTGCCCGGGCCGACGACTATGCCTATATTCCGCTGCTCTGGGCCAGCCTGCTGGCGCTGATCGTGCCGGGCGTCGTGCACTACCTGTCCGGCTGGATGAACATGCATACGTTGCTGCTGGTGCAGTGGGTCAGCTTTATCATTCTCTGCCTGCTGTTCCGGATCCCCAGGATCACCACCCACTTGATCCCGCGCTCGGTACGCCATTGGCGCGCCTCGAACCTGGCGCGTCGGCAGTTCCTCGAACAGAACCTGCATCACACCGTCGGCAGCACCGGCATGCTGATTTTTGTTTGCGAGGCGGAGCGTTATGTCGAAATCCTGGTGGACGAGGGCATTTCCAAACGCCTGGACAACAAATGCTGGGATGCCATCGTCGCCGTCTTTACCCAGCAAGTGAAACAGGGCCAGACCTTGCAGGGGTTCATCACCTGTATCGAAGCCTGCGGTGAACTGCTCAGGGTGCATGTGCCGGTGACCCATGTGCGCAATGAATTGCCAAATAGGTTGGTGATTCTCAGGTAGGCCTCTGCCCCCGGATTTGTCCCTTGCGGCGCTACAACCTCGGTGCGTTGCCGGGGGGCAGGCGTGTATCCAATATCTCTCTCTATTGATGAACGCTCTGCACACAGGCGTTCGGCTATAGAGGGAATTTGCATCATGTCATACCGTCAAGCGGATGATCCCGTCGTCTGCCGTGGTCTGCCTTATGGGGCCGATAAAAACACTCCTGTCAGGCTGACGCCTAAAGAAACGCAAGTTCTGCAATGGAGTTCTCAAGGGAAAACCTCTTGGGAAATCGCACGGATTCAGAGTTGCTCAGAAGCCACGATCAACTTTCATTTCTCCAATATTCGCCGCAAGTTCGCGGTCAGCTCGCGCAGCGCGGCAGTGCTCAAGGCCATCGAACTGGGGATTATCTCCATGGGTAGCATCGAACGAGAGGCCCATGAGCATGACTGATTCGACCTACAGCAGCATCAGCGGACTGCTACTTGGGTTGGGCGTTGCAGCGACACTGCCGCCGATCGATGGCGAAGCACTGTTTGGAGCGGCCCTTGGGGCCTGGTTAGTCACCACCACCCGGAAAAACCTCAAGGCTTGGCAGCGTATAGGTTCATTGTTGTTGTTGTTGTTGTTGTTGTTGTTGTTGTTGTTGTTGTTGTTGTTGTTGTTGTTGTTGTTGTTGTCCGCTGGCGTCGGTTACCTGTTCACCCCGGTGACGTTGCCACTCGCCCCTTTCCTGACCAGTGGTGTCGCTGCATTCCTGTGCGCATTGATGGTCATACCGATCAGCATCAAAGCGATGCAGTGGGTTGACGGCGCCAATCTCGGAGAGATTATCCGGCGTCTTAAAGGGGGGAAGTGAGCCCAATGCCAGTCAGTTAAGGAATTTCAGGTTCAGCACTGTCCCCCGTAGCAGCTGCCGAAGGCTGCGTCCGGCGGCG
>NZ_JBWKWW010000017.1:0-104424 GCF_059422425.1 Pseudomonas sp. GW821-FHT01E05 | reverse complement strand
TAACGCGGGAAGCCAGATGCACCTCAGCGCTCTCAAGTTTTTCGCGAGCAATCGAGCGTCGACCGGCTGCTCCTACAAGGGTGTTGTGTACGGAAATAGAGCGATAAATACTTCGGAACAGCTATGACACGGGGTAATACCAGTATATCCCATGCTAAAAATGCAAATCTTTAATTTTAATTATCGCGTGATATAGTACGTATATATGTAGTACATACCACAGTACGAAATCGTAGGAGAACACATGGCTCGTGGCGGCGTTAATAAAGCGGTAGTGCAAACGGCACGCCTGGCGATCCTCGCCCGCGGCGAGCATCCAAGCATCGATGCGGTACGTATCGAGATGGGCAACACCGGATCCAAGACCACCATCCATCGCTATCTGAAGGAGCTGGACGACAGCGACGAACGCCTGAGCGCGCCGCACGAGCAGATTGACGATGAGCTGACGGGTTTGGTTGCGCGCCTGGCGCAGCGCCTTAAAGAACAGGCTCAAGAACCGATCGATCGCGCCGAGGCACGATTCGAGTCGCAAAGAAACGCGCTGGAAGCGCAACTGACTGAAGCCATCGACGCTCAGGCTCGGCTCAAGCAACAACTTGAGATTCAGCACCTGGCGCTCGCCGACGAGACCGCTACATTGCAGAGCACCCGCTCGATGCTGCAGACCGAGCAAACCCGCAACGCCGGATTGAATCAGGCACTGAGCGACTTCGAATTACGCTTGAAAGACAAGGATGAGCAGATACGCTCACTGGAAGAAAAGCACCTGCATGCCCGCGATGCCCTGGAACATTACCGCAATGCCATCAAGGAACAGCGCGAGCAAGAACAACGCCGCCACGAAGGACAACTGCAGCAGGTTCAAATGGAGCTGCGTCAGGCACAGCAGAGTGCACTGGTGCGTCAGGACGAGATCACCCAGCTGCACCGCGACAACGAACGCCTGTTGACCGAGAACCGCGGCACACTTCGGGAGCTGAGCCTGATCCAGGAGCAGCTCAAGCAGGTCAACAACCGCTACCAACAGTTACTGGAGCACTCAAACCACGTCGACAGTGATCGCACCCTCCTCCAGGAACGCTTGCGCGTCGCCTTGCTGGAAAGCCACTCACTCAAACAAACCGTCAACGAGCAGACTCAAACCAACAAGGAACTGGAGCTTTCACTGGCAAAAGCCGAAGCAAGCCTGCAAGCCCTGCACCTGGCGTCCGTGACGACCACAGAGCCAGATACGCAAGGTGCCTCAGAGCCCGCTAAAGACGATTAACCCGCCACCGGCGTGCGCATGGTGACGAACTCTTCAGCGGCCGTAGGATGCACGCCGATGGTTTCATCGAAATCGCGCTTGGTCGCGCCCGCCTTCAAGGCAATGGCCAGCCCCTGAACGATCTCACCGGCTTCCGGCCCGACCATATGGCAACCCAGAACCTTGTCGGTCTTGGCGTCTACCACCAGCTTCATCAGCGTGCGCTCCTGGCACTCAGTCAGCGTCAGCTTCATTGGCCGGAAACGGCTTTCGAAAATCTGCACGGTGTAGCCGTCTTCTCTGGCCTGCTCTTCAGTCAGGCCGACAGTGCCGATATTCGGCAAGCTGAACACCGCCGTCGGGATCATCCTGTAATCCACCAGGCGGTATTGCTCTGGCTTGAACAAGCGTCGCGCCACGGCCATGCCTTCCGCCAAGGCGACTGGCGTCAGTTGAACGCGACCAATCACATCTCCGATTGCCAGAATAGAGGGCTCGCTGGTTTGGTATTGCTCATCGACTTCGACGAAACCGCGCTTGTCGAGTTTCACCGAGGTGTTTTCCAGGCCTAGATTGTCCAGCATCGGACGGCGACCCGTGGCGTAGAACACACAATCAGCTTCCAGTTCGCGACCATCCTTGAGCGTCACTTTCAAACTGCCGTCGCCTTGCTTGTCGATACGTTCAATATCCGCGCTGAACTGCAGATCCATCCCGCGCTTGGTCAACTCTTCCTGCAAATGGGTGCGCACCGCACCATCGAAGCCACGCAAGAACAGATTGCCGCGATACAGCAGTGTGGTTTTTGCACCCAGACCATGGAAGATCCCGGCGAACTCGACCGCGATATAACCACCGCCCACCACCAGAATGCGCTTGGGCAACTCTTTCAGGAAGAAGGCCTGGTTGGAACTGATGGCGTGCTCGTGACCCGGGATATCCGGGATCTGCGGCCAGCCACCTGTAGCAATCAGAATGTGCTCTGCCGTGAAGCGCTGGCCATTGATTTCCACCTGATGCGGATCGATCAGCCTGGCGTGACCTTCATGAAGCGTTACACCGCTGTTGACCAGCAGATTTCGATAGATACCGTTCAATCGGTTGATTTCGCGGTCCTTGTTGGCAATCAGCGTCGGCCAATCGAATTCGGCCTCGCCCGGCGACCAACCAAAGCCCTTGGCCTGTTCAAAGTCTTCAGCGAAGTGGGCGCCATACACCAACAGCTTTTTCGGCACGCACCCCACATTGACGCAGGTACCGCCCAAATATCGGCTCTCGGCAATGGCCACTTTCGCACCAAAGCCGGCAGCGAAACGCGCAGCACGAACACCGCCGGAACCGGCACCAATCACATAAAGGTCAAAATCGTAGGCCATTTCAATCTCCTCGGCAGGCCACAAGCATAACCGCTGCGGCCTTTTTGGGCAGCGCTGCGAGCTACATGGGGCCGGAAAAAGAAAAAGCCACCCGAAGGTGGCTTTTTAGAACAGAACGGTGAAGCGCTATCAGTAAGCCTTGCCCGTTTTGTAGAAGTGTTCGAAGCAGAAGTTGGTTGCTTCAATGTAGCCTTCAGCACCACCGCAGTCGAAACGTGTGCCTTTGAACTTATAGGCAATCACACAACCGTCCTGCGCCTGCTTCATCAGGGCGTCGGTGATCTGGATCTCGCCACCTTTGCCCGGATCGGTTGCTTCGATCAACTTGAAGATGTCCGGGGTCAGGATGTAACGACCGATGATCGCCAGGTTGGACGGGGCATCTTCAGGTTTTGGCTTCTCGACCATGTTACGCACGCGATACAGGTCATCACCGATCAAATCGCCGGCGATCACGCCGTATTTGTGGGTTTCCTGCGGGTCGACTTCCTGGATTGCCACGATTGTGCAACGGTACTGTTTGTACAGTTTGACCATCTGGGTCAGCACACCATCGCCTTCCAGGTTGACGCACAAGTCGTCCGCCAGCACTACGGCAAAGGGTTCGTCGCCGATCAATGGACGGCCGGTCAGAATAGCGTGACCCAGGCCTTTCATTTCGGTTTGACGGGTGTAGGAGAACGAGCACTCGTCGAGCAGCTTGCGGATGCCGACCAGGTACTTCTCTTTGTCAGTACCTTTAATCTGGTTTTCCAGCTCGTAGCTGATGTCGAAGTGGTCTTCCAGGGCACGTTTGCCACGACCGGTAACAATGGAGATTTCTGTCAAGCCAGCGTCCAGTGCTTCTTCAACGCCGTACTGGATCAGTGGCTTGTTCACCACCGGCAGCATTTCTTTAGGCATGGCCTTGGTCGCTGGCAGGAAGCGAGTACCGTAACCGGCTGCTGGGAACAAGCATTTCTTGATCATATGAGTCCTTGAAAGGGCTGTACGTACGAATTTCGGCGCAGTCTAATCAGGCGGCGAGCACCTTACAATGCCCTGCGCGGGCTAACCGACGCCATCATAGAGAAATATCAGGAGCAATAGTTCCGCAGCATCTTACATATCGAGCCTGCCGTAAATCACCTTCTTGTCGTCAGACCCCGCTTTTAAAGGGGGGATGCGTACTTCTTCAGACGGTACTGTCCTGAGCGTCGACAAACCGCCAACTGCCCTTTCACCCCGCTTTTGACGCTATGATTGCGCGCTTTACCCAGCCAACGAGGCAGATCGATGTCGGCAGCAAAAAGCGTGAACGGTTACCTGATCAATCAGGCAAAAGATGGCCAATGGTGGGTAGACAGTGCCAGCGGCGAAAATGTTGCCGGGCCTTTCCCCACACAGGCGTTGGCCATTGAGGTTGCAGAGGTGCTGCAGGACCAGCCGGCGCCCCCTGCCCGGCGACGCAGCACCAAGCCCTAAAAGCCCGCGCTATTCAGGCCCTGCCTTTGCGCAGGGCTTGCGGGTGTTTGTCTGTACCCAAATGGCCTTTCGCTATAATCTTTCGCCAAGCCCGGCTGTACGCGCTCTGTTTCAACACTTTGATGACGATAAATAACATGAAGAAGGTTTTGGTAATCAGCGCGATACTGGCGGCTCTCAGTGGCTGTGCCAGCGCAGAAAAGACTTATCTGAACGACGGCCAACAAGGGCTGACCATTGACTGCTCCGGAGAGGTCAACTCATGGGCCGCCTGCTATGAAAAAGCAGATGCTTCATGTGCCGGTACCGGCTACAGCATCATTGGCACCGACGGTACACCTTCACCCAAGGAAAGCGACAAAACGCTGGGCGTCGACGTCGGCAACTTCAAGAGCCGCAGCGTGGTGGTGGTCTGCAAGTAAGCCTGCAACCAGCCCCGTCGTGATCACATATGAATTTCAGCAAATTTGATCCCGAGCCCGCGCACCGTCTCGATCAGATCATCCAGTCGCGCGAATGACTCGACTTCATCGCTGTCATCCACCAGGAAAAAGCTGCGCCCTGCACTTTTCTTGAAAAACACAATCCACTCGCCCGAATTGGCCGGATTTTGAATCACATGGGTCGCCGAGATATGCCCCTCGGCATGCCGCTCTCTTACCTGTTCACGCTTCATCACTGCCCCCCAAAAAAATAACAATGCCGCCCAAGCGCCAGCCTCGACGGCATCTGTATCGATTCACGACAGTTTATCGGATGCCTTGGCCAATAGGTGCTCGACCTTGCCATCAGCAGGCCACTCCCTGCCAACCATATTGCCGAAACCAAAAAGCCTGAAGTGCCACAAACACTACGTGTTCATGCCTCTTCAGGCTTTAAATGTAAAAGCTCGCAATCAGCCGGAAATACACTCCGAGGCCGCATTACGCACATCCCAGGGTCGCAGCGGCATGTTGGACATTCGCTCAAAAAGTTTGATGCTGCTGCCATTGGATCGGTCTTCAATCTCAAACACCGCGGCCGGTCCCGAGGAAAATTTTTGCGGGACGATAACCCTCACGCCGTCCTTGTGCGGCTCGATCTGCGAGGCACCACGGCTACTCGACAGTTTGTCGGTCACACACCTGGCATAGTCCTGCGGACTTTTTCCCGAGATTACAACCATGGTTGGCGGCGTCTGCCTGATGTCCGCTACCGTCGCGCAACCACTTATAGCCAAGGCCAGAACCCACACCGCCCGCTTCATACAAAACCTCCGATAAAGACGGTCCGACAGCGCAAATGCTGTTTTTCTCCGAGACGCAGGCTTGTATCTCTCATAAAATCCCAAATAACTGTTCCTGATTGTCCAACCCGCCCTCGTCAGTCCGATAATAAACCGTTTGGACTGATAAACTGGGCCACTGCTCATCTATCGTTTTGATTTTGTAGAAAAAGCCCTTCTGGAGGCGCCCATGAAATTTATCCACCAGCGCGAGCACCTCAATGAAGACGATATCGTCGTCATCGAATGCTCCCAGGTTTGCAACATCCGGCTGATGAACGACGCCAATTTTCGCAGCTTCAAAAATGGCGGTCGCCATACTTACCACGGCGGCGCGTTCGACAAGTTTCCGGCCAAGATCACTGCACCCAGCACCGGTTTCTGGAATATCACCATCGACACCGTCAGCAGCCGGGCAATCAGCGTAACCCGCAAACCGAACCTGACCCATTCGATCAAGATCATCCGCCGTTCCAGCTCGAAACTGCGCTGAAACCCGCCCCGCACTGCCCCTCGATCAACAGGAACAGGTACGACCGTGACCCAAACGATCAAGTACGTCATCAAATACAAACTCAATGGCGAGCGTCGTTTCGAATTCGCTCAGCTTGTGTCAGGCACAGTGGAAGAAGCCAAAGCCGCACTGGAGGCCATTCATGGCCAGACCGACGACATCATCAGCGAAGTCAACGTGAGCAAGGCGCTCTAAAGCCGCGCAAATGCACCGGAGCAACATGGACGTCACGCTCCCCCGCGCCTTGATTGGCCACTCCCGCGCTTCCCCCCCCGAAATTCGACCGCAAGCGCCGGAGTGTCAGCGCGATGATCGTTTTCTAGACTGGCAGACCTCAACCTCTGGTTCAGGAATCAGACCATGTCCCTTGCATACACCACCTCAACGAATCACCTCTCGACTGTTCGCCGTGAGGCACAGCGATGAGCGAGCACGATCTCTCCCGACGTCTTGCCGCTCTGGACTGGCCCGCGATCGAACAAAGTCTTGACCAGAACGGCAGCGCCACTATCACCGGACTTCTCGGTGCAACCGACTGCGACCGCCTGAGCGCCTTATATGACAATCAAGCGCTGTTCCGCTCTCATGTGCTGATGGCCCGACACGGTTTCGGTCGCGGCGAATACAAATATTTCAGGTACCCGCTGCCCGACATGGTTGCCCATTTGCGTGGCGCGTTGTATCCAGAGCTCGTTGAGTTGGCCAACCGCTGGAATGAGCAAATGAATCTGCCAACGCGCTATCCGATACAGCACGAGGACTTCCTCCAGCGCTGCCATGAAGCCGGACAGCAGCGGCCGACGCCTTTACTGCTGCAATATGGGCCAGAGGACTACAACTGTTTGCACCAGGATCTGTATGGCGAGCACGTCTTCCCATTGCAGGTGGCGATTTTGCTATCCGAACCAGGCGAAGACTTCACCGGCGGCGAGTTCGTCATCACGGAACAACGCCCGCGCATGCAGTCGCGTCCACAGGTCATAGGCCTGAAGAAAGGCGACGCAGTGATTTTTGCCGTACACCACCGACCGGTACACGGCGTTCGCGGCTACTACGAAGTCACGTTACGCCACGGTGTAAGTCGCCTGCACACGGGTAAGCGGCATACGCTTGGAGTCATATTTCACGATGCGCAGTGATGACATGAACTCGACAATCGTTGACCTGTTTGCTGACGCCGACGTTCAACAACCGGCCAAAACCGAACAGATAGGCGAACAATCTTTCGTCCTCAGGGGCTTTGCCCTGCCATGGGAAGATCGGTTGTTACCCGCACTGGAAAGGGTTCTGCTGGCTGCGCCGTTTCGCCAAATGGTCACGCCCGGCGGCTTTACCATGTCAGTGGGTTTGAGCAGTTGCGGCGCACTGGGCTGGACCACTGATCGAACCGGCTACCGCTACACCCCCGTCGATCCGCAAACGGGCCAGCCATGGCCCGATATGCCAGCCGTGTTCCTGGCGCTGGCTCAGGCGGCGGCACTGGAAGCAGGATTTCACGACTTCCAGCCGGACTCCTGCCTGATCAACCACTATGTGCCGGGAGCCAGGATGTCCTTGCACCAAGACAAGAACGAACGCTCCTACAGCGCACCGATCGTTTCGGTGTCCCTCGGGTTACCGGCCATATTCTTGTTTGGTGGTCATAAACGCAGTGATAAAAGCCAACGAGTGCCGCTGTTTCATGGAGACATCGTGGTTTGGGGCGGTGTCGATCGCTTGCGCTATCACGGCATCCTGCCACTCAAGGATGGCCTGCACTCGCTGCTCGGCGCCCAACGTATCAACTTCACCTTTCGTACCGCCGACTGATGAAACCTCCAGAGTGGAATTTGACCGCAAGGCCCGGAGTGCTCTCGCCCTCCTTGCTCGATAATCTGACCTGAACCTGTAAACGAGTAGGACAACATGACATCGGCCCCCGCAAAAACCACGACAGAGAACGACCCACGCTGGTCAGCGGTGCTGGCACGAGATCCGCGCGCGGACGGTCAGTTTGTCTACGCGGTAAAAACCACAGGAATCTATTGCCGGCCGAGCAGCCTGGCGCGCCTGCCCAAACCTGAAAACGTCGAATTCTTCGACACTGCCGAACAAGCGCAAGCCGCCGGCTATCGTCCGAGCAAACGCGCCGCGGCAGACCAGACGCATGTCGCGGCGCAACACTGCGCGCTGGTCGCAACAGCCTGTCGGCAGATTGAATCCGCCGAGACCCTGCCCAGCCTGAAAGAATTGGCGCAGATGGCGGGCATGAGCGCCTTTCACTTTCACCGGGTCTTCAAAGCCGTTACCGGTCTGACGCCCAAGGGCTATGCCACGGGTCACCGTTCGCGCAAAGTCCGTGAGCGGCTCGATCATGGCAACTCCGTAACGGACGCACTGTATGACGCCGGCTTCAATTCCAACAGTCGCTTCTACGAGTCAGCCGATAACCTGCTCGGCATGAAACCCAGCGACTACCGCGCCGGTGGACTGAACGCCGACATCCGTTTTGCCGTTGGTCAATGTTCATTGGGCGCAATATTGGTCGCACAAAGCAATCGCGGGGTCTGCGCGATTCTGTTGGGGGACGATCCCGATGCCCTCGTCCATGACCTGCAGGATAAATTCCCGCAGGCCAATCTGATTGGCGCCGACCATGACTTTGAGCAATTGATCGCCAAAGTCGTCGGTTTTATCGAGATGCCGGCCATTGGCCTGGATTTACCCCTGGATCTGCGCGGCACAGCGTTTCAAGAGCGCGTATGGATGGCGCTACGGGAGATTCCGGCGGGCAGCACCGCCAGCTACGCCGAAATCGCCCAGCGCATCGGCGCACCGAAATCATTCCGCGCCGTAGCTCAAGCCTGCGGCGCCAACAGTCTGGCGGTGGCGATCCCCTGCCACCGGGTGGTGCGCAGCGACGGCAACCTCTCGGGCTATCGCTGGGGCGTGGAGCGCAAACGCCAGCTGCTGGAGCGTGAGACTCAGGCTTAGAAAACCCCGATATGGACCGCCACGCTATCGGGGCCGGTACGAACCTGCGCCGGGTTTGCGGCTGTTGGTTGACTGGCTGTTTGACCGACCTAGACCCAATGCCGGTCAGTTAAGAAGTTTCTGGCCCCGCACATTCCCCCGTAGCAGCTGCCGAAGGCTGCGTTCGACTGCCCAGCAGCCGTAAAATCAAGCGCTGCGGTATTCCAGACAAACCGTGGCAGCAGGGTTTACGGCTGCTGCGCAGCCGGACGCAGGCTTCGCCAGCTGCTACGGACCGCGTAAAGGCTTAACTGACGGGCATTGGCTCTAGACCCATAAAGCCCTGTTTAACGATTCACATCCACCACAACCCGACCACGCAATTGACCGGCGAGTAACCGCGGCGCAGCCTCTATGGCTTCACTCAAGCCAATTTCATGACTGATCAGCGCCAGCAAAGCGAAGTCCAGATCCTTGGCCAGGCGATCCCAGGCAACGATACGATTGGCCTTGAGTTGGGTCACGCTATTGATCCCGGCCAATGTAACGCCACGTAAAATGAAGGGTGCCACAGACGCAGGAAAGTCCATACCTTGCGCCAGACCACAGGCCGCCACGGTTCCATTGGCTCGGGTGCTGGCGCAGGCATTGGCCAGGGTGTGACTGCCGACTGAGTCAATTACCGCCGCCCAGCGTTCTTTGGCCAACGGTTTGCCGGGTTCGGACAGACTGGCCCGGTCGATGATTTCGCTGGCCCCCAACTGGTGCAAATAGGCGTGCTCTGAGGTGCGACCTGTGGACGCCACCACTCGATAACCGAGCCTGGCCAACAAGGCGATGGCAAAACTGCCGACCCCGCCGTTAGCGCCAGTCACCAGCACCTCGCCCTGATCCGGTCTCACGCCATTACGCTCCAGCGCGAGGATACTGAGCATCGCCGTGTAACCCGCGGTGCCGATCGCCATGGCCTGGGCCGGAGTAAACGCCGCAGGCAACGGAATCAGCCAATCGCCGTCAAGTCGTGCCTTTTGCGCCAGACCGCCCCAATGACCTTCGCCTACGCCCCAGCCATTGAGCAGGACTTTGTCTCCGGCCTTGTAGTCTGGATGGCTGCTGACTTCGACAGTCCCGGCCAGATCAATCCCCGGCACCATGGGAAATTTACGCACTACCGGGCTGCTGCCAGTGATGGCCAGGCCGTCCTTGAAGTTCAAGGTGCTATACGCCACACGGACGGTGACATTTCCCTCCGGCAACTGGTCTTCGCTGATTTGAGTCAGATTGGCCCGATAACCACTTTCATCTTTCTCGATCAAAATACCATTGAACATAGCGCCTCCCGGTAGAGCGTTGGTGGGTAATGAACGTGTGAGCTGAGGTGGCGTTCATCGTCATGACAAGGACATTAGCCTTCTCGTCTCTCAAGTCAATCAGCCAAAGGTAGAACCCAGCTGAAAGTCGACTGGCCCTGCGCCAGTCACTCCTGATACAAACGTCCCGTAGCCGTCCTTATCTTTTTTGACGTCGGAGAAGAACCCAAAATGAGCCAATGGCCTGATACCCGCATTCTTGACCTGCTTGGCATCGAACTGCCGATCATTCAAGCGCCCATGGCCGGTGCGACCACTTCAGCCATGGTCATCGCCGCCAGCAATGCCGGAGGTCTGGGCTCCTTGCCTGCCGCCATGTTGAGCATCGAGCAGTTGCGCGAGGAGTTGAAGGTTTTCCGCCAACACAGTCAGCGCCCGCTGAACGTGAACTTTTTCTGTCATCAACCACCAGCCGCCGATGCGGGT
Source organism: Pseudomonas sp. GW821-FHT01E05 (assembly GCF_059422425.1). Taxonomy (NCBI): domain Bacteria; kingdom Pseudomonadati; phylum Pseudomonadota; class Gammaproteobacteria; order Pseudomonadales; family Pseudomonadaceae; genus Pseudomonas; species Pseudomonas sp. GW821-FHT01E05. The sequence continues at coordinate 93,809 of NZ_JBWKWW010000017.1, read as the reverse complement.
CGCGACCGCGACTGGAAGAATCTGCTGGAGCCGTATTACCGCGAACTCGGCGCTGATTTCGAGGCACCCACACCTGTATCCAACCGCGCACCGTTCGATAACGCCGCCTGCGAAGTGGTCGAAGAATTTCGCCCGGAGGTCGTCAGCTTTCATTTCGGCCTGCCTGAAAAATCTCTGCTGGATCGCGTCAAAGCGAGCGGCGCGAAAATCCTTTCCTCGGCGACCACCGTCGATGAAGCCATCTGGCTGGAACAGCACGGTTGCGATGCGATCATCGCCATGGGCTATGAAGCCGGCGGACATCGTGGGATGTTTCTCAGCGATGACCTCAATAGCCAGGTCGGCACCATGGCCCTGGTGCCGCAAATCGTCGATGCCGTCAGCGTCCCGGTCATCGCAGCGGGCGGGATTGGCGACGCCCGAGGAATCGCCGCGGCTTTCCTCCTCGGCGCTTCAGCGGTTCAGTTGGGTACGGCCTATTTGTTCACGCCAGAAGCGAAAGTCACGGCGTCTCATCACAAGGCCCTACGCACCGCCAAAGAGAGCGAGACTGCATTGACCAATGTCTTCACGGGCCGTCCGGCTCGGGGGATTCTCAACCGGGTCATGCGCGAACTCGGCCCGATCAGCCCTGCGGCACCGGCCTTCCCTTTCGCTGGCGGTGCCTTGATGCCGCTGCGTGCCAAAGATGAGGCTGACTTCAGCACCCTCTGGTCCGGACAGGCAATACGACTGGGCGTCGAACTGTCGACCGCTGAGCTGACCACACGTTTAGCCGCACAGGCTCTGGCTAAATTGACCGCGCATTAACACGCACAGGGCCGCGATCCAGATCGCGGCCTTCTCCAGTTGATCCCCGCTAAAATATCCCTGCGCCAATGCCTCCAGTTCCGTTCGCTGCCGATTCGCTATATATTCAACTATATAGCGTTTAACCCCCCAAGCGCTGATCCGATGCAGGAGCGAGGCTTGCCCGCGAAGCAAACGCCGCGGTTTTTCAGGCATTGCGCGTTGTCGTTCTTCGCGGGCAAGCCTCGCTCCTACAGACAAACTGCCCACCACACTCAGCCCACGGAGCTGCTACATGACTATTCGTGTCTCACGTTACGCCCCCACCTGCCTGGCCTCACTGCTCGCGGTCTGCGCTTTCGGATCAGCTCAGGCCGATGAAGTCCAGGTGGCGGTAGCGGCCAACTTCACCGCACCGATTCAGGCAATCGCTGCCGACTTCGAAAAGGACACCGGCCACAAGCTGGTCGCCGCCTATGGCGCCACTGGCCAGTTCTATACCCAGATCAAGAATGGCGCGCCTTTCGAAGTGTTCCTGTCCGCCGATGACAGCACGCCACAGAAACTCGAAACCGAAGGCGACGCCGTCAAGGGTTCGCGCTTTACCTACGCGATCGGCACCCTTGCGCTGTGGTCGGCCAAGGACGGTTACATCGACGCCAAGGGCAAAGTGCTCAGCGATAACCAGTTTCAGCATCTGTCCATCGCCAACCCTGAAGCAGCGCCTTATGGCCTGGCCGCTACACAGGTTTTGGCCAAACTGGGCCTGACAGACAAGGTCAAAGGCAAGATCGTCGAAGGCCAGAACATCACCCAGGCCTATCAGTTCGTGTCCACCGGTAACGCCGAATTGGGCTTCGTCGCCTTGTCGCAGATCTATAAAGACGGCAAAGTCTCCAGCGGCTCGGCCTGGATCGTTCCGGCTGCCATGCACGACCCGATCAAACAAGACGCGGTGATCCTCAACAAAGGTAAAGACAACCCGGCCGCCAAGGCACTGGTTGACTACCTGAAAGGTCCGAAAGCCGCTGCCGTCATCAAATCCTACGGTTACCAACTCTAAATGCCGCTATCGAGTGCCGATTTTTCCGCCATTTGGCTGACCCTGAAACTGGCGTCCCTGGTTACGGTGATCCTGCTGATCATCGGCACTCCGATTGCGCTATGGCTCTCGCGCACCCGCTCTTGGCTGCGCGGCCCGATCGGCGCGATCGTCGCCCTGCCCTTGGTGCTGCCACCGACGGTGATCGGCTTTTACCTGCTGCTGGCCCTCGGCCCTCACGGGTTTATCGGTCAGTTCACCCAGTCACTTGGGCTGGGCACGTTGACCTTCAGCTTCAGCGGCCTGGTGATCGGCTCGGTAATCTATTCAATGCCCTTTGTCGTACAACCGTTGCAGAACGCATTTTCAGCCATCGGTACCCGCCCACTGGAAGTCGCCGCAACGTTGCGCGCCAATCCTTGGGACACCTTCTTCAGTGTCATCTTGCCGTTGGCCAGGCCCGGCGTTATCACTGCAGCGATTCTCGGCTTCGCCCATACCGTCGGCGAATTCGGCGTGGTGCTGATGATCGGCGGCAATATTCCCGAGAAGACCCGCGTGGTGTCGGTACAGATCTACGACCACGTCGAAGCCATGAATTATCTACAGGCCCATTGGTTGGCGGGTGCCATGCTGGTGTTCTCGTTCCTGATACTGCTCGCGCTCTACTCGAGCCGCAAAACCAAAACCGGCTGGAGCTGATTGATGACCGCGTTGATTCATGCTCGCCTGCAACTAAGCTACCCCGACTTCACGCTGGACCTGGACCTGCGCCTGCCGGGTCGCGGCGTCACCGCGCTGTACGGCCATTCCGGCTCGGGCAAGACCACGTGTTTGCGCTGTATCGCCGGCCTTGAAAAAGCCGATCAAGGCTTTATCCAGATCAACGATGAGGTCTGGCAAGACAGCAGCAAAAAACTCTTCCTTGCCCCCCATAGACGGGCACTGGGCTACGTCTTTCAAGAGGCCAGTCTGTTCCCCCATTTGTCGGTGCTGGCCAACCTCGAATTCGGACTGCGGCGTATCCCGCGTCAGCAGCGTCGAGTCGATATGGCCCATGCCACCGAACTGCTGGGGATCGGCCATTTACTCGATCGCCATCCACAGAACCTGTCGGGGGGTGAGCGTCAACGTGTCGGCATCGCTCGCGCCTTGTTGACCAGCCCCAGGCTATTGCTGATGGATGAGCCATTGGCGGCGCTGGACAACCAGCGCAAGAACGAAATCCTGCCCTACCTTGAACGCCTGCATGACGAGCTGGAAATCCCGGTGCTGTACGTCAGCCACTCGCAGGATGAAGTCGCGCGTCTGGCCGATCACATCGTCCTGCTCAGCGAGGGCAAAGCCCTGGCCAGCGGCCCCATCGGCGAAACCCTGGCTCGCCTCGACCTGCCGATGGCATTGGGAGACGATGCCGGCGTGGTGATCGAAGGCAAGGTCAGCGCCTACGACGCCCACTACCAGCTTCTGACCCTGCAACTGCCGGGCACTCTACTGAGCGTACGAGTCGCACATTCGCTCCTGGCAAATGGAAAGGCCCTACGCTTCAAGGTTCAGGCTCGCGACGTCAGCCTCAGCCTGCAGATCGCCGGACACAGCAGCATCCTCAATCGCTTGCCGGTCACGGTGATCAGCGAAATCCCCGCTGATAACGCTGCCCATGTACTGGTACGCCTTGATGCCGCGGGCACTGCGTTGCTGGCGCGGATCACGCGTTACTCTCGGGATCAGTTGAATCTGCGCCCCGGCCAGCAACTCTGGGCACAGATCAAAGCAGTGGCCGTACTGGCTTGAACATCGGGCAGACCGCGTGACGGGACCAATTGGCAGGAAGAACACCGAACGCCTGAAGATTGAGGGTTCATGACTCATCAGGTCTTTTTCGATGTTTCAGGCGCATGACCGCTTGGCGCAGGTTTTTGCACGATTCAAACTTGCTTCTATAGTTGTTCTGACACGAATCAGACCGGTGACGCCATGGAAGACTTTTTCGTTGTGCAGCGCTGCAACAAGATCATCAGCCAGGGCCGCAGAGCGGGAGAGTCTTCTCTGCTCGCTCCTGTAGCCGACTGGTACCGGATTGCCGATACCCGCACGGGTGGCTTTATCGGGGATGGCTTTGATCACGAAGAAGAAGCCGATCGTGAATGCCAGCGGCTTAACGCCAGAAGCAGGCACGTGTCATCTCGTTAGAGTCGGGCGATCCACATCCATTACCGGGTCTATACTGATTTCAGCTGAAGGATCAGCCTCATCGGCAGAAAGCTCGCTCCTCGCGGGCTTTTTTGCTTCGTCCCGTCAGATTCCTCTCTCAACGGAGGTATTGCAAATGTCCGAAAAAGAGTCCATCACCACATTGTTGACACTCCTCGACTCCCGTCAGGTCCGCCTGGCCGCAGCCTGCAAAGAAATCGCAGACTGGGTCGACCACCAAGGTGGCCATCCCACAGCACTCAGAATACGAGATCGTCTCAAAGAGATAGAGACCGAAACTCCACTCATTAGAAGTGCCCTGACATCTTTGAAACCTATCGACCCCCCTCTTCCCAGATTCAGGTAGCCAGGTATCTACCTGGTGCGCCCCTGACTTCATTCAGGTGCCGTTACCATGCCAATGGCAATATGAGGGAGGTTTGCATTCTCGGTGATGGGCCAAGCATGAGACAGAAGGAATCAACGTGACGCAGACAAAATTGACCGCTTGTGACAAACACGAAAGGCTTGAGTGAAACACTTCACCCAAGCCTTTCGTTTTAGGGGTTACAGGCAGGTTGCCAGCGCGGCAAGCCTGCGCTTGGCGACCCAAGTATCCGATGCCGCGTAATAGTTGGTGGTGGTACCTGATGCAGCGCTCTGCACGTCGACAAAGTACTGCGCTCCGGTCGTGTAGACCGTATAGCCGCCGGACTTGCCCGGCTGGAGAAATGCCCCGGCATCAACACCAAACACCGACTCATCCTGCCACGCAAACTGGACACACTGGGCCACGACTTTTTCCGGTTTATTCGACGAAAGCGTCTTGTATGGGCTTTTTGACCGAGCCTCGTTCATCGCGGGCGTCGTGCACCCTGCCAACAGAACCATCGCAAGAGCCCCTGACAAAATCCGCATAGCCTTCCCTCATTCTGAAAAGGCGACTGTATCACTGAGCCGACGCAGATTAGTGATACGCAGAAAACTTCGGTGTTCTTGAGTGACGTCAGACATTGGAACGCGCAAATGAAAAGCCCCGCACATGGCGAGGCGTGGCTACATCTCAACTACTTCTTCGACGGGTGAATCGCTTTGGGGAGGAACTTCGTCCTGCTCCTCCCTCGCGAAACCGTCGATTTTGTCTTGCCTGACGAGTCGTCGATTGCCGCACCTTCGAAATCAACCCTATAAGGAATCTGGCCGCAGCGTACGAGGTTATTTATCGGATACTCAGCCCCATCGTCTTCAATGTAAGAATCTCTCATCTACTGCCTCCCTTCTGACAGCTGATCAATACCAGCAAGCGCCCGTTGCCTGGGAAATACTGATCATCAACGCGTTGGAGCCTAGCCGGAAATTTGAAGCTTTGGAGCCGAAAAGAAAAAGCCCGACCAATGACCGCAATGTTGTTCAGTTAAGGAAGTTGTAGGAGCGAGCTCGCTCCTACAGTGGACCACATTCGCTTAACTGAACGGCATTAGGCACAATGACCGGGCATGGAATCCGGGACCTGGGCTCTTACCTCACTGGAGTGCGAGGGTGTAGCTGTAATGCACCTCTCCGGTATCCGGCTTCACTAGCCAGTAGTCATCGTTGTCTTTTTTGAGCCGATAACATTCGGTTGGGTCCTTGGGCATAATGCAACAGATCACTCCATCCTTGACTGTCCAGTGCTCTAGTTGCGCCTCAGAGCCGGCCATCTGGAAAGTCTCGGTACCGTCGGCATTAAAGCTCAATGATTTGCTCAATGAACGCATCAGGGCGCCAGTGGTCACTCTTCATCCAGCCTGCGCCGCCGATAGTGCCTGACACGGCACTGCTCCTCATGCTTGACGCTTAATGGCCGTAAGCGTGTAGCACATAGGTAGCTGCACTTGCTGATTTTCGTAGAGATCGTACATCTCCTCGCGATTGGAGTGCGGATACTCCTTCAAGTGTGTGATCTGAAGCCCGGCCTCTATTGAACCCGTGACGATGTCACCCATCTGATGGACAAACCAATAGAACGGAGAGATCTTCGCCTCGACTTTTCCCTCATAGACAATCGCGTTGTCTTCGACAATGGGCTCCACACGGAAATAGGAGCTGTGTACACGCAAGGGATCGGTCGACTCCGGATCGAACATCTCGAGGAAGGGATGGGTCTCATAAATCACCAAGGTGCCGCCCACTTTGAGGGTCTTCGCGACATGAGACAGGAAGTCCGCAATATCGGGCATCCAGTTCAATACACCAATCGTAATCAACGCAACATCGAAACGACCGTGGAGTGCGGGCGACAAGCAATGGATGTCGGCTTCTATGAACTCGGGATCATGGGGAGAGAGAGACGCCAGCTCCCGCGCCTGATCGAGAAAAGCACTGGATTGATCAACTCCAACCACGGAACGAGCGCCAAGGGCAAAAAGCGAAAGGCTCTCTCGACCATTATTACAGCCGAGCTGCACCACATCTTTGCCATCGACCCCCACACGCAGAAGCAAGGATGTGATGGTCTGGTCCAGGCATGAAAAATCCGCGCGGCTAACCGAACTTAAACGCGCCTGCCATTGATCGGTATTTTTATGATGTTTGGCAGAGTCATTCCACGCATCCCGGTTGCTGGCTATGGCACTTTTATTTTTTTGCATTTCCATTGCATTCTCCGATCCTGACTGGACATGGCGTTCACTGAGTATTGGCTGCGAGTGACGAGACTCGACTCCTGCGCCTGAAAAAACCGGCCTGAGTATACCCATCGGCCACAGGCCGTTGCACCGCGATGGCGCTCACAGGGGGGCATCGAATGTACAGTATTTGCAGGAAGAAAAAGAAGGGGATCAATGAGCCCTATGCACAGGTGCGCGAGCAGTTGGCCAGATGCGCAGCGATTTACCCGAAGGTCGGCAATCAGACTCATTGATCGTTGCCCAGCTCAATGTTGGGCGGTTTCCATTTAGATAAATGGAGGTTCATCGGCACGCTCACACCTCAACCTGTTTCCTTCAAGGCAGGAGCCGTGCAATTACTTTTTTAACAAAGCCCGCCCTGCGGGTCTAATAACTTTTTGTCCCGGCGTTATGGTCTCTGGAGATAAGCGCCCCTGGCTGATCTGAATCAGCGCAGTCGACCAAGCCATTGATTGGCTATAGCAATACCGAATCGCAAGGCCTCACCATAGGTACACCACTCGCCCATTTCCTCGCCGAGCTTGACCCAGTCTTTTCCAGCCTTGAGCCAAATAGTAATTCCGATAGGCGACATGCTTTTCGGATCACCCCAGATGAAGTCGATCTTTGCTTGTTCTCCGTTTGGATGGATGTAATCCACGGGATAAGGCCTTTCCACAACCAAATGCATGGAAATCTCCCTGATCCGGCCCCGTGCCGGGATAAATAGAAATAGACCACGCACTCAAGTCATGCCAGTTGCAGACCGCCTCGCCTTTACGCCCCCCCGGAAATGACAAAGCCCGGCGCGGGGCCGGACTTTGTCGACTCCAACAACAAATGCGCACTACCCCTTCGGTAGCGTTAGTTGATGACTACCATCACTGAATAAAGGCGGTTACTCCATAGAGCACACCGATGCACAAGCATATACCCGGCTCGGAATTAGCACGGTCTTACAGACTCATGCATTGTTCCGAGAGCAGGCTACCAATCAGCTGCTAGTGTTAAACGTACGCGCAAGGTCCCCAATACCAGACTTGCTTGTGCGTCCTCTCTCACGTCCACAGGCGGAACACCATGAGATACAACCTGTTCGAGAATCAGAGAAACGAGATCATCCTGCTCGCCCGTATCCTTCTGATGATCCTTTTCATCATGTCCGGCTGGGGCAAGCTGACAAACTTCGGCGGTACCGTTGCTTACATAGGCTCACTTGGCGCGCCCATGCCCATGGTCGCCGCGGGGGTTGCAGTCGTCATGGAGTTCTTTGTGGCGATAGCGGTCATCCTGGGCTTCTACACCCGCCCACTCGCCTTTCTCTTCGTCTTGTTCGTACTCGGCACCGCGCTGATTGGGCATCACTTCTGGACAATGGTTGACCCGGAACGCGGGGCCAACATGATCCAGTATTTCAAGAACATCAGCATCATGGGCGGCTTGCTGCTGCTGGGCATTACAGGTCCGGGCAAATACTCGATTGATGGCAGATAGCGGTGCGCGCGGCTCGGGAGCCCCCTCACCGGGATCTCTTGCGCTGCACGATCGTAGCCCCCTCACGATAGCCGGTGATCTGCTGGTGCTGGCAATTAAAAAGCCCCGGCATGGCCGAGGCTGGAGAAGTGATTCAAAGGTCGAGCTATCGGGTATCGGCCGACTTTTTCGACCTGACTTTGTAAGACGGCAAAATGGCCGCATAAGCCATGGCTTCTTCCCGGGTGCCGAAGGATCCGAGCCGGTCACCTTGCGTGCACACTTTCCAGGGGCCGTTGTTTACACTGATCAATTCATAACCGTTGATTTGCATCTTGCTAAGCATTGGAGCGCTCATAGTCACCTCCATTCAGGCAAAGATAATCCAGGGGTGCCGAGATCACCTTATACGCTGCTTACCCCTGATGACGATGCTCAAGCTCCATAAAATCAGATAATCGGCACGCCGGGTCCTGATGCATGGGCCGTCGAGTCGGCAAGGGAAGCCGCCTGACCCGCCCTCGCCCTTTTCACCGAACACCTCGGGAGAACGACAGGCCTACAGTCGGTCGGCCTCCTTGATCATATTGGCAGCGAGCTTAATGCCCTGGCTTTTTGCATCTTCGAAGCTTTTATAAATCGCTTTTTCATGAAGATTCTGAATATTGTCCTCAGAGTACTTCACGGTAATACGAAGGCCTTTGGGGATTGGATCACCTGGATCCCCCCATTCGAAATCAATCATCGCCTCTCTGCCGTTTGAGTGGACGTAATTAAAGGGGGACGGCCTGTCTACTGGTGCCATTTCGTTCTCCCGGATATCCAGTGATTGCCCAGTCTTAAGCATTAGTCCACAACCAACCATCACGCCACTCTGACGAGGATTCTTGTCGCCACAGCAAAACAGAACAAACCCGTTCGCCTCGGCATGACGGTCGTGAAACCAGGTCAGCGGACGCACCAACGGCGTCACCAGTTCATTATCATCGGTAAACCAGGCCTGAAATCGTATGTCTGGCCGCTGACCTCACCGTCGAAACCGAGAATCAGCATGTGCTCAGCGCCATAACAAATTTCAAATCCTTCCATCTGATTTGCGCAGATTGCAGCTGTAGAAAAGTTTTCAACCTCGGGGGTCATGATGCGAACTGACGTGATCTCGCGTAAACCTTGCGGATGCTCTAGAGGCTGCGCTCTCTCGATTGGCAGCTGGTCGGGGCGCTTGGCAAAAGAGAGGAAAAACCACATGGGCTCCGAGATTGGCGCACTCCCGACATCCACCTTCAACCCCGCCGGCAGGTAAGCAGGACGATACTCCCACGAGGCAAAGCCTGGCTTGCTTTCGACGCCCGAGGGCCTGAAACAGACTCCAAAGGGGGACGCAATGCCATCTCTAGACGTCAGGCGATCAAAGAGTCGGGTTGGGGCGCTTAGATGGCTTTGAGCTTCCAGGGCATTGTGAAGATACAAAAACTCAATGAATGTGTTTTGAAAGAAAAACCTGCGATTTGCAGTACCCTGGCCTGGATGTGTATTCGGGGAGCCCTCAACAAGTCCAAAATTTGTTAATGCGTCAGCTTCTTGCCCGTTGCCGTCTACGCAAATAAATAGGTGATCGACTTCCATTAAAAATCCCTTTTAGTGCTCATGATCGACTGATTCCAATTACGCGGTAACCATTCAGCAATATCATGTGCCGGATCATCGTCGCGGTACGGAGGCTCTGCGCCAGGAACAGCAACAGGTAGCGGCACTTCTGGCGCGTGATCACCAAGCTGCCCGCCCAGCGATCCCGGAAGCCGACCATGACAGCCACCCTGTTCACCTTGTATATCCACTACTGCACCGCCCAAGGTAGCGAAACCAGGCCGCTCAGCCAGTGGCGCACGCTCGAAGAGTGCATGGCCCAGATCGCGATGTACCACGCCGTGGTGCCCGGTAATTACTCCATGGAGTGCAAGTGATGCAAATCGTCCTGACTCAAACCTGAACTACGCGCCCTCGCCAGTACTGCCGTTGAAGAGACCAGGACCTTTCGGTGGCTACGGTCGCCTCACCGATTACCCACTACCTCGACTTACTGCTGTACCGGTGTGCAGAGTTCTACCAGCGTCCCGTCAGGGCATCGAACGTAGGATACGGTTTGCCCCCAGGGCTTGGTGCTTGGGGCAGAAATTTCAGTGGCGCCCGCGTTCAGCGCTCTGGCATGAGCGGCCGGAACGTCCTCGGTAACCAGGCCGACTTCGATTCCGAGCGGTTTGGGGGAAGAGTGTGCCGGGACATGGCCGGTGCTGAAGTTCATCGCGGCGAGTTCATCGGCAGCGAATGCCAGCGCCGTTTCTCCTGTTTCGAGTTCGCCATAGGTGGCGGACTCATGGAGGAACCGAACGTTAAGCCCGAAGGCGGACGAAAAGAACTGGAGTGAGGCAGCAACGTCGGGGACATAGATGATCATGTAGCCGAACTTCATGGACGAACATTCCTTGTCATGCCAATTGAGCGGCGAATCTAGCATATTGAAGCCAGGTGCTTCATCAGGCTTTCGTCCATCCCATTGCTTTCGACCCAATACCGCCTGTGACGACTTGTGGGAGCGGCCAGCGCCGCTGCTTCGAGCGTGCCCAAAAAATGAGGGGCGACTGCGCCTGGCGTTCGCGAGAATTCCTTTAAGCGTGCTGGAGCCGAACTGAATTGTCTGGAAACTCCAGATAGAGGGGCTTCTTCTTGTAGATAACCTCAAAGTCAAACCCATAGATGTTGCGGCCTATTTCATAATCAGGGCCCTTGCTCTCTATGTTGTGCGTTGCGATTGTCAGCGCCGTTCCGATACCGATAACCGCCCCAATGCCTGAACCGATGGTCGGGGTAACTGCGCCGATACGGCCGACTGTGTAGACCCAGCATTTGAAACCAGCCGACTTTATCAACTTCTCGGTGTACTCAACGGCCGACTGGTAGGCACTGAACGGAACCTTGCTGATCTTGAAGCTTTCTTTATTGCGAATTTTTTGCAAAATTTCTTCAGTCGAAATTTCGTGGTAGTTGCAAACGTTAGCATCCATAGTGACACCCTACCGAAAAATGTGGCTGGCATTCCAAACTATCGGCTGATTTATCAATGACTTTAGCGATTGGATCCTAAATCCTCAAATAGCCTGTTTCAGCGGGGGCAGTTGCGACGTCGGCCAGAAATCGAAGACGTGCACGCTTGAACAGGTTGGGCTGACTTGGGCAGCAACCGCTCTCGTAAATGTCGTAGCTCAATGGGTAGGTCTGACAGGCTGCCGCCAAAATCGGCAGGCAAAAAAAAGCTGCCTTAAATGGCAGCAAAAAAAAAGAGCACGCGTTGTGTTGCCTGATTATAGCGACCGGACTGTTACAAAATGATGACGAGCTTTTTGCTGGTGGAGAGCCCCGGAGTACGGTCCATGCCTCCCAAATTCAATGAAGTGTTGGGTTGATCGGTGGCATGCATTCGAGCGTTGCCAGGTTGAGCAGCGTGAAGTGGCCATCCAGCCAGCCGGCGGTATCTATGTGATAAACGTTTCCGAGCACTGCCACCTGGCGCAACGGGGTATGCCCGGCAACAACCGCGCGAACGCCTGCAACCACTGACCGGTCCTCATACTGAAGGCGATGGCGCGACCATTGGCAGATTGCGCTCAAGTGATCTGCCTCGCTATTGCCAAGCTCGATCGCATTAACCAGTTCTGACCAGCTACTGCACGGGCAATCAGCGTGAACCAGCCCCACCAGCCCGGCAGCAGTCTCGACCTCGATCAGTAGCGGCAAATCGCTGAAAATGCTTGCGTAACAGCCTTGCTCGACGCCGGAAAGGGCGTAAAACCATGCGCCACCATTGATGTAGTGAAGGGCGCACTGACTGCTGCCCTTACCGGCTTCGTACGATTCGATCGCCATCTGCTCATGATTGCCGCGAATGGCATGAAACCACGGTTTGCGCAGTAGCCAATCATCCACTTCGAGCGATTCAGGCCCGCGGTCGACCAGATCACCAACGCTGAACAGCCGGTCCACGGCAGGATCGAAGCCAGCGGCATCCACAGCGGCCTGTAACCGGGTGAAGTGACCGTGAATGTCGCCAACGGCAAAGTCGCGACCCGTGGTGTTGATTTCAAAACGCTTGATCTTGCTCATATCGCCACCCCTACTCCTCCAGTAGACCTTTTTCCAGCCAGATCATTTGCGACTGGAGCAACGATTGCAGGTAGTCAACTGCCGAGACTTCCCAACGCTTAATGTGGTTCGAGTGCGCCCCTCTGGCAAGCGTCCCGCTATATGATTGGCAACCAGCAAAAAACAGCGCATCGAAGCGCTGTCACCGGGCCAGGTGAACGTCCAATGATCGCCGCGCCTTCCAGGAGGATAACAGTGAGCCGCACCAGCCATGTCTGCCTTATGGCAACCTATAACGAGTGGATGAACGCCAAGATCTATGCGGCGGCCAGACGCCTGTCCGATGAAGAACTCTCAGCCGACAGGAAAGCATTCTTTGGTTCTATTCTCGGAACGCTGAACCACGTGACGGCCGCAGACACGATCTGGCTAAAGCGATTTGCCAGGCACCCAGCGAACTACTTGGCACTGGAACCGGTACGGCAGCTTCCTGACCCGAAAAACCTCGACCAGTTACTGTTCGCAAATATCCGGGAACTCTCAAAGCATCGAGCGTGGCTCGATCGAGTAATAATCCAATGGGCTCGCTCGATTACAGAGCCCGATTTAGATCACACCCTTCATTACTCAAGCATGAAAGGGGTTGCGGCAGACAAGGGCTTTTACAGCCTGGTCATGCATTTCTTCAATCATCAGACCCATCACCGAGGCCAGGTTACGACCCTGCTTTCACAAGCGGGTGTCGACGCAGGTGATACGGATCTGGTCGCCCTCATCCCATCTGAGCCCGATGCGTAACGACAAAGCCCGGCGCTGGACCGGTCTTTGTCGTGTCAACGCAAAGGGCGACCCGCAAACACAAACACCACTACAAACAGTCACGCAGTGACTTCTTCAGAGCGTTTGACTTGGCCCATGGCGGGCCTTGGTAGAGCGATACCCGACTCCCGTTCTTCGACTTCACGATATCGAGAATCTCATCGGCCGTTACAACGCTTGGCGCCGTGATCCGGTATCCATTCGTAATGTCGGACTGAGTGGTTTTAGGGACCTCGTGCTGCCAGGCAGGCAGCACGCACATGGCGTAGTCTTTCGGTGCCTTGGTCGTGAACTCACTGACATTTGGCTCGCCCGGCACCAAGGATGCGGGCAACGAACACCCGGCCAACATCACCATCGCCAGCGCCCCAATCAAAATCCGCATAGTGCTTCCTCGTTCTGAAAGTGGCGGACTGTATCACTGCTTCCGCGCACTTGAGAAAACCCGCTGCAGGAACGACAAAGCCCAGCGCGGGGCCGGGCTTGCTCATCACGTCGAACTTAGTGTTTCGGAGCTGCCTTGAGGCTATCCAATCGACCGCTCTCCAGCAAAGCCTTGTACTTCAATGCATCTGCTTCACTGTGATAGACGCCTACCAGAACATCTCCTTGATATACATCCCACATTCTGACTCCCTCTCTACTTGAGTCATGAGACATGTGATGCTCATCGCGTTCTTTGACAGTAATGACCATTTGCGCATCCCCCGGATTGAGGTGGGTAAGGTATTTTTTACTCCAGTAATCTCCAGGATTCCATACCGAAAATCTGTAACCGTCTGCCCAGCATCGTTTTGCCTTTCAGACCTTGATCCCCCAGTCCAAAGCCTGCGAGCCCAAGGACCTGCACCTCCTACTAAAATAGTTTTGGTACGACCAAAGAAGGTGCAGTGCCTTGCTGTCGAGGCTCGACCTTTCAATTGGCATGAATGCCGGCCAGAAACCTCATTAACAGGGGGAAATGGAATGAACAAAAAATCATCACCAAAAAACAAGTCCTTGGTTTTTATATCAATTTTTTCTATCTGCCTTTCGTTTATTGCAGGATGTGCACATAAACAGACTGAGGGGCTCGCTACAACTCCAACCGGGGGCTCCAGCTGCTACGCAAAAGCAATGCCCACTGTTGGAGAGGGGGGCCTGGCATGGGGTTCCAATCTGCAGCAGGTACGCACCTCTTCAATGGACAATTGCAGACGCTATGCAGGTCGATCAGGTGGAACTCCGAATACCTGCAAGGTAGTGCAAGCCCGCTGCAATAATTGATCTTCCGCTCTATTGGTTTCACTGCAGACGGCAGGTCCAATGAGTCACAGGCATGCGCTCACTGCAGCTAAGCTAAAAGATAGGCTGGAGGACTTGCCATGTGCGGAAGGCTTTCACAATATCGGGGCATCCACGACTTCGTTGCCGCGCTGAGTATGCCCAATGCGCTGGTCAACACTGTGGGCGACCAGCCAATCGAACGGTACAACGTCGCGCCCACTACCCAGGTTGTACTTCTGCATCTGGAAGGCGAAGCACTGCATGCCGACCTTGTTCGCTGGGGATGGCGCCCGCACTGGGCAATCGACAAGCCGCCACCGATTAATGCCAGGGTCGAAAAGGTCGCGCACGGCCATTTCTTCCGGGCGATCTGGCCACACCGTGCCATTACCCCAATCGACAACTGGTTCGAGTGGATCTATGAAGGTGGCTCGAAGAAACAGCCCTACCTCATCCGGCGCCGTGACCGCGCACCGATACTCTGTGCGGCCATCGGGCAGTATCCCGCCGGCGGCCGTGAACCGAGGGAGGACGATGGCTTCGTGATCATCACTGCAGAAAGCGTCGGAGGATTGGTCGATACCCAAGACCGGCGGCCGGTCGTTCTGACACCGGAGCTGGCCCGGGAATGGCTCAACCATTCAACACCAAAGGAACGTGCCGAACAGATACTCCTCAAGCAAGGCGAGCCACCTGATACCTTCGAATGGTTCAAGGTCGACATGGCTGTGGGCAATGTGAGAAACCAGGGGGCAAAACTGATCAAGCGGGTGTCTTGATTTCTCTGAGCGGTCAAAAGATGGCTTATCCAACTGCACTCGGCAGTTCAAGCAGGCGTCGCTACCGGGCTTGCGGCAGTCGGGCCATGCATGATTGGGCCTCTCTGGTTTCGCGAAATAGCCGATCGTCTCCATCAGCTTTTTTGTGCCTGCGATTCAGGCGCTATAGGTGTCCGGCGCTTCCATGGTAGCTTTTTATTTCCACACGAAAAGGCCCCGGAGGCCGGACATGACTGATAAATCTGCCGAGTACGCTCGGGACACGCTTAATGCGCTCATCGCTGGTGGATACGCCCAAGGGTTGATTCAGAATCGCCCCGGAGAGACCGGCCTTCGGCTTGATATGGAGATCCTTCGCAGCCTTGAAGCCCAGCTTCGCGAGTACTACTCGACCGGGCCTTATCAGCCGTCGCAGATGGCGACATCGCTCGACATTCGGATGTGAAGTAGTGAGATACAAAGACGTATGCGGAGGCAAAGGCTTCTGCATACGCTTTGGCCCCTCCCTATCTACAGCCGACATGGATCTGTTTCATGTGTCGGTAGCGACAAGACGCCTGTAACCAGTCGTAGTCTCTCAAATGGAGGCTCGCCGGTGCTGGCACCAATCCCGGCACATTCGACTAGTGGTACTTGAGCGTGAAATCCCACCTTCCTACGATATATTTACGCAGTTGCTTAAATGCTCCTGCAACTGCGTGGGTGGTGAGTGACCTGAACGCCTACCAAGCTCGCCACTCGCTTCATGCGCATCTTGAGCCTCAATGGCTCTACTTCCTCCCCATCAAAGAGCTTTGAGGCTCTTTTTTGTCCTGTACAAAACCCCGAAACGACAAAGCCCGGCACCAGACTGCAATGCTGTTCAGTTAAGGAATTTCTGGCTCCGCACATTCCCCGTAGCAGCTGCCGAAGGCTGCGTTCGGCTGCGTAGCGGTCGTAAAATCAGGCACTGTGGTGTTACAGGTTGACCGTGGTTGCATGATTTGCGACTGCTGCGCAGCCGAACGCAGGCTTCGCCAGCTGCTACGGATCGCGTCGTCGCCTTAACTGAGCAGCATTGCAGCACCAGACTGAGTTTTTTTTGTAACCGTACAGGACGACCTGCATACAGAGGCGCCGCTACAAACAGTCACGCAGTGACTTGTTCAGAGCGCCTGACTTGGCCCATGGCGGGCCTTGGTAGAGCGATACCCGACTCCCGTTCTTCCACTTCACGATATCAAGAATCTCATCGGCCGTTACAACGCTTGGCGCGGTGATCCGGTATCCATTCGTAATCCCGGATTGAGTGGTTTTAGGGACCTCATGCTGCCAGGCAGGCAGAACGCACATGGCATAGTCTTTTGGTACCTTGGTCGTGACCTCACTGACACTTGGCTCACCCGGCACCAAGGATGCGGGCAACGAGCACCCGGTCAGCACCATTCCTGCCAACACCCCGATCAAAACCCTCATGGTTATTCCTCGTCCTGAATATGGGAACAGTGGTAATCGTCTTTATCCGGATCGGACCACGATCGTCGATGCGAGCACGTCGCCAAGTCGTTTCCGTGAGCCGAAGAAAATGAATATCCAGTCAAAAATATTCAGGAACGGCGTCGTGATGTTGCGCATGCAAGATGGATAGAGACTGCAATCGACTACCCAGACTGGCCAGGTTTTTGGGCGTCTGGTACCCGCTTTGGGTATTGCTGACTTCCATGCTTCGTCACTCCGTTGATACATAGATATGGAGTTATCGGCACGGCCTTGGCAATATTTAATGTCGTGATCGTCTGTATAGCGACAGAAGTCTGAACATCTCTGGATATCAGGTGTGTCCAGCCATGCAACAGGCCGCCCCCTTGCGCCTGTACAAATCGCCAGTAACCCGAAAACAAAGGCACCAAAGGTTGGGTTTACTGAGTGGCCGACGGCGAAGGTCGAGCAGGCGGCTTGAAGCCGCCTGCTGCGGATGGCGTGGAATCCGCACGCGGAGGTCTGCCGGAATTGAAAAAGCACTATTTGATATGCGCGATCTTCGAGCCAAGGCCGCTACCGACAGAGAAGCGTCAACCGGGAGCATCAGGGCGCGCGCGACCAGCTCGTGCATACCACGATTGGCATGACCGAGCAGTACATCAGGATGCGCAAAGGGATGAAGGTCCCTCCAACAAACCGGGCAATGGCTAAAGCTACTTCGCGGCATATTTCGTGCCGTGCGGATCGTCAAGCTTTGCCTGCAACAGCCCCCACTCGCGCTGAATGATCGAGTAAGGGATAAAGACACTGATCCTCTCAGCGCTCTTTACGTCCAGCTGCACGCTCACATTGTTCAACGTGGTGGAGTAGAAACCGACATTGATGCCGACAACACTGCCGTCACTGGCGATAACTGGCCCGCCTGACATCCCCTGGATCAGCGGGGCATCATGGATGGCATAGAGATCACCGCTGTGTTCAGCGGTATTGGAGAAAGGCGTTTGATACACCTTGCCTTTCCCGGTGGCGGTCGCCAGGTACGGGCTTGCCCCCACGGCAGTTATGGACTCGCCCACACGCGGTGCGCGCCATGATGGGTAGCGGCCGTTGGCCTTGTGCTGAATGAAGACGAGGTCGCAGCCTGTGCTGCAGCTGTATTTCACGTTGGAGATGAACGGGGTGTGGCGAGTGGTGACGGCGTAGTCCTCGTTCCATTGCACGGCAGAAGCCATGTATAGATACGGAAAAGGAAAGCCTGAAAAGACTAAAAAGTATGAATTGTTAGTAGGCCCCGAAAAGTCGGGTTCTACCATACCGTTGCATCCTGCAGTTACAACTCCTATTAAAAAGCAGGCAATGATCTTGATCATTATGTATCACCAACTTACAGGGAGAATGTGACTGTTTTTTGTTGTCAATTTTTTGTCTTTTGTCGAACCCTAGTTCTCCTTACTGCTTGTCCTAGTTAAGCGCTTTGTAATTTATGGCTGAGTTTTAATGGCGCGTATGAATGAATCGTGCTAAGGCCAATCGCTTTACGATCCATCCAGATGAACAAATATTTGGCGCCTGAAAAATGGCAGAAACTTGAAGTAAAAATAGTAGCCTCTATGGGCTCCCTGATAAATAACGACGGACATCGACTTCGCCATACTTGCACGCTAAAGCACTGATTATTCTGGGCTTTTCGGTTCCATTGTTTGGGGGTTTGAACTCTGTAAATCGACAGACTTCATAACTATCATGAACGCATCCCACGACCATCTTGGAAGTGATCCAAAACCATTATGGAAGTTCTCCATTACTACTACCGAAGTGCTCAACCACTATTACGGAAGTGTTCCATAACCAGCCGCCCCCTCCTCCGGGGTCCTGCCGACCAAACATCATCAATCAAATCGGTGTTCTTGTTTCTGTGTTTCCCGGAATTCCGTGAAGAACCAAAAAAGCCCGCACTTGGCGGGCATCGATAAGCGTTCAGCTATCAGCAGTCTATCGACTCGATGAATTCGGGCAAGGCCATGGGCTTGCCTCGTTCATGGGGTGTTTTCGTAGAGCGTTTTATTCAGCGTCGCTCGAACGACATTCGAAGTCTCACAGCAGGTTATCTGCCAGTACCAGCCCATCATCGGTGATCGATGATTCTGGTGAAGAGCCAGTCAGCGACATCAGGGGCTGGCGCGAAGCTAATCGGGTAGCCGTCGCCCTCATTGAAGAGGCCAAGGCCGGTCGATTAGTCTCATATCCGTTCACCGTTTTTCGATTTCAGACAGGACTAGTACTAAGAAAGACCGCCCTCAATTTGATTTTTGAACGCGCCCAAGGCCGAGACGATTTGCTGACTGATCTCCGAGCTCGCAGCGATGTCCGACTCATCCATTCCTTTCGCCAGCAGATTTACTGTTATCGAGGCAGGCTCGACAATAATCGCGGACATTGTTTCCAGTACCAACCTAAGCGCCGCCTGGGCGTGACTCGCTCGAGGTGATGCGTTGAAAAGTGCTACCGGCTTACCGGGAAAGTCCTGGCTGGCTACGAGCCAATCCAGTGCATTTTTGAACGACCCCGGTATTCCGCGAGCGTACTCAGGGCACGAAATGAGAATGCCGTCTGCCCTGGCAATAATCCCGCGCAGCTCTGCGACGATCTGCGGAGGATCGTCCGCCAGATCCGGATCGAAGTGAGGTAATTGACCCACCTCCAGGTAGTGCTTGATCGACATCCCTTCAGGGCTAAGCATCTCAGCAGCACGCAGTAGCGCGGAGTTTGAAGAGGCTGCACGGAGGCTTCCAGAGACCGCAAGCAATTGCACCATGTATAACGTTCCATGACTTAGTGGGCTGGTGAATTGTCGCATACACGAGCCAAAGCCATCTTAAGCGTGACAGCATTGCCGATCGGTAGGCGCGTTCGATTGCCTCCAGTCGGGTTGCCTGGCTGTCATGGCATTTCTCGGGGCTAAAGTTAGTGGTGGATTGTCGGCATCAGTGATGCTTCATCTTTCGAGGACAGAACCATGCGCACGACTGAAGATGCGATAATTGCGGCAGCAAGACAGCGCGCTGCAAGCCGGGGAGAAAACGAGGTCATGGCTGCGGCCTCAGCACTCGAACTCGTGGCAGCTCTGAAAAAGTCTTTAACGGGAGACAAGTACCAGGAGGCGCTCGAAAAACTGTATCTCGAGTACACAGCCCCCTGATCTACCCGTACCGCACTCATCTGCGGCACACCTATTGGTCTACCGACAGCATCACATCAATCAGCTTCTGCTCGCCCAATCGGAACAGGGCAAGCGATTGCATGTCCTCGGTCTTCGGGCCAACGCCGTACACCTCGATACGCCCCCTCTCTGAACGCAATGCCAGCACGCCGACCGAACACGGCTCAAGCTCACCCGACTCAAGGTCGTCAGCAATCTTGCGCAGCGTGCTGACGGCATCTGGCCAGCGTTTCGACGATATCCATGCTCACCGGCAGTACGTGGCGGATGCGCAGTACGTTGCCCATGAATGACTCCGCACCACCATTCGTCGCTTATGAAAACGTGGCGCGGTATACGCGACCATGCCTGGCTTAAGGATTGCTAAGTACGCCCGTAGCGGCCCCGGAACGACGTAATTCTGACGCGGCGGCAATCAAAATTAACCTTTAAGGACCCCAGCGATACGCTTGGTCAGTCACCGGAGATGTAACGTGTCAACCCTCAATGAAATCGCAGCGAACCACGCGAGAATGGCTAAGGCAAAGGAAGAAGAGTCGACCGGGCTGAGTGAGCGAAACCTTCAAATAGTAGGTAGCTTCGAAATCCCATCCATTGATGCGCAACAGCACATTCCACTGCACCTCATCGCCGGAGTGCAGGACAACCACCTCGGACAAGCAACTGGTTACTTGCTCTGACTGCGCTTGATCTCAGTATCGATTGGGTTAGTCGCCGGCTTGTCGCATGCCATGCAGTGCTCATAGTTCAGCGTGCGGCAGAGCCAGGCTTTCATCCGATGCCAGTACGTGCCACCGAGACAGAAGCAGGGTTTAAAGGACGAATGGTCGAGAGCGTCTAGCACGGGGAATAGCCAGCCTTTACACGCAGCTCTGGCAAAGCCGGACAGGGGGCGTTCGTCGGGGTGGGGTGAACTTCATCCTCATCGACGGTCACATGAAGTCCATGTAAGCGAACCCCAGCAGAGGAACAGCCTTATGCAAATGGCCTCAGTTGTCAGTGCGGTGATTTCCAGTCTCGCACCAAGTGTATTCGCCCAGAGCGGCCAGCAAGACCCCGGTGCGAGCATCTCCGCCGTGGACTACCACTACGGGATGGAAATCGATGTGCAGAAGGTGCTGCAACGCACCGACACGTCCCAGAAGACAGGCGTAGTACCGGTGACCCTGGTCTACGAGGACAGCGAGGGCGAGGTGCACAAGATCCGTTTCCTCGAATGGGGCGGGAGTGCAGCGAGCAACACCAGCATTACCTGATCAGCCCTGTCGATAGGGGTACAGGCCACGCGCCTCCTCGGTGCAGGCAAGTACCCCCGACTCGCTCCTGTCGCAGGAACTCGTCCACCGCCGCGCACAGCCCGAGTTGGTCCAGCCAATGCCCGGACAGGGCCTGAGGCTTGCGCCCCGATCTTTGCCGTATCACGACGCAGAATCACGATTAGCCAAAAACTGTCGCGTCAGCTCGAAGATACCGCGCGCCAAGAAGCGCTCAAGCCCATCAAAGAACACCCCCTTACTTGTCGCATCCGGTCACGGAGGGCGGCGCCTACTGGAGATTCACTATGAAAAAGATCGTTGAGGTCAAGGATGGCTTGGCGCAAGCGCTGGCCGATGCTCACCTGCAGATGGTTGAGCAAGATTGCCAGGGCTTCGACTACAAGATCGGCGAGTTTCGCCGGTTGAAGGTTTGCATCGTGGCGTAGCAGGAAGGGCTCGGTGTGATGGATACACTGGATATCGACGGTGAACTGAATTTCACAGCGTTCTGCGAAGCCTGACCCACCCTCACCTATTGCGCTGAATGCTGTCAGTTCATGCGTTTTTGATCAGGTCGTCAATCAGACGCCTGGCCTCCTTGATTGCGAACACCTTGGCATCTTCGTAATTTGACCAGAGATTGTCATAAGTCACTGGCGCAAGAGCAGTTTGGCCCTGTAACACTTGTAGCTTCGTTGTGATTCCGTTTTGGCGTCGATAGAAATCAATCACGAACTGATGGTCGCGATAATCAGTGGTGAACATCGGCAATAACTCTGACATACCACCTCCTTGATCCGGCCTTATGCCGGGCCATCAACCAATAGCCCACAAACTCACATCACGCCTGCCTGAAAGCCTGATGCCTGGTCGATGGCACGATTACTCATCTTCATCTAATCGGAACCTGCTCAAGACAGGGGATCCCGGCAGCTTGCTGGTCTCCACCTCAACATGCCTCCCGCCACAGTGCTCGCAATTGAAGACCTGGCCGTCGATATCCTCGTCAAAGCAAAGCTCTACGGACGTATCTTGTTTGCATTTCTGGCAGATGAGCTTTCTCGTCATGGCTGTAACCCCTGAGAATTTGACCGCCATGAGCTTAGCCAACTTTTCCTATGACCACCGAGACACATCCTCATGCCCACAGAAAAAAAACTCACTCTGAAGCAGCAGCGCGCCGAACACCTCAACCAGGCGATCCGGATCATTGCCGACCACGGCCGCCGCTTCTTCTACAGTCAGGCCAGCAATCGCTACGCCAGCATGTACGTCGATCAGCTCGGCAACGTCTGGCTCATCGACGACTACAGCGGCAAGCGCATCTTCTCGCATGAAACGGTGCGGGGCGGTCGGTGGCGCGGATTCACCCACGGCGGGACGCTGCGCCGGCTGGTCGAGGAGTTCCGCGATTACATCCGTACCGACGAGCCGCTGAGCCCGTTCTAGCTGGGCCCCGAGAGGTCGTTCGATGACAGCAACATCTGGGGTTACGACACTGAGGGAATGCGTGCCGTACGTGAGCAGGCCGGCGCCCTTCCCGTCTTCAGCCAGCTCGAGCAGGTGGCGGCATGACGGTTGTGAATGCCTATGATCTGCGCTCAACTACAGGACGAAGATGGATGCGCAGCATATCCGGGCGGATCATTTGTGGGTTCAGCAAGGTAAGACAGGCGCTAAGCGGGGCATACAACCGTCATGATGACGGAGCACTAAATCAGGAAGCGAAAAGGCATGAAAGTCACCCCTACGAAATGACCAGCGGCACCGAATTGCGGAGCAGATATGTTTTTTTGCGGAGCAAACAAGAAGGGCCTGCATGAGGTATCTCATGCAAGCCCTTGATATGTATGGTGCCCGAAGCCGGAATCGAACCGGCACGCCCTTACGAGCGGGGGATTTTAAGTCCCATGCGTCTACCAGTTTCGCCATTCGGGCGGTAGCGCGGTGAAGCGGCCGAGAACAGGTTAATAACGATTACGCAGTCCTGGCGCTTGTGCAGCAAGGGAGGAAATATATACATCCCTTCCCCTTGAAGCAAGGTCGCTGACGTCAAATGCAAGACAAAATCCTGCTTTGAAGCTCAAATAAAAAAGATCCGTAAATCATTGATCTACGGAGCCTATTTATAGTGGAGGTCGAGGTCAGAATCGAACCAGCGTAGGTGGATTTGCAATCCATCTACGAAAAAACAAGCTATTTCAATAGGTTAGCATGAGCATCGTTCCGCAACCAACTGATTTTCAAGGGTTTGTTCGCGTAAAAGATCGCAGACTCATCTCGGGTGATGCGTTCTGCAATGAAGTCGTACGATTCCTGAATATTGGAGGGCTGCCCATAAAATCCTCTGTAGACATCGAAGAGTTTCGCGATTTTATCGACACAATCTACGTCAGCGCGTACGACTTGAACGTCCATGACTTCCACTCCCTGTTACCTGGATTAATAAAGTCGAAGGATTGTATCTGCCCTATCCACGGCTGTAGCAAGCCCGGATTCATACCCGCAAGCGACTGGCCAGCGAGGGTCGAATCCGCTCGCGACACGACAGAACGAGCGCTGGCAGCTTGATCTATACCAACGCGGCAAGGCATTACGCTGGAGCCTACAGGCATTCAACCTGCCGACGCCCGGCAGATCGATGGACTCCACCTCACAGCAGATCCCGCTCTTGTGCTACACGCGGTGACAGCATCGTGGTCTGTTAGTCCGTGGAAGTCCTCGATCTGCATTGCGCCCCGCTCCCCCCCAACCAGGAGCGCGGCGCTGGCAAGGTCGTCATCGTCACTTGTCGTCCGTCTTTGCTGACGATTGTGGCCGACTCTCAGTGCTCTCTTCGGCGTTGGGAGCTTCTGGAAAACTCCCTGGCGTGAACACGTGGGTCTGCAAGTCGCTGGCATCGACTTCGGCGACACCATGAACCGAACGGGCCAGACCTATGGCCTGCTCACACTGCCTATGGGTGTTGACACGGCCGCTCAACGCCACCGTGCCCGCATGGGTTTTGACATTGACATGCAGACCAAGGGCCGGCTCGGAAAGCGCCAGGGCCGATTTCACCTTGGCGGTAATCCATGCGTCGTGAACGGCCATTTCCAGACCATGAGAGTAATGCTGGAAGGAGTGAATTTTCATGACAGGACCCTCTCTTGCGTAATCGAACGTACTTTGCGTCCCATTTACTGTGCTGCCCTGTGCTTGTCAGACGAGCGCTATGGAAACCTGATTCGTTCTGGAGTGCTCGCCACACAAACAAGGACACAGACTAATTATAGTGCGGCCGCTACGCTGTGCCCGTGAATGTCCGCCTTGGTCGCTCTGTACCAGGCGCAATACCTGCAAAGCGCCCGTCGCTGCCGATCCCGGCCGACAGAAAACGCCCAGCCATTGGCGAACACTCGATCGATCCATCCCTTGAGAAGCGCCGGCATCGACCACCAGTAGACGGGATAGACCAGCACAAGGGCATCGGCGCGATCGATCCTCTCCTGCTCGGCGACCACATCGGCGGGGGGCGGCGCCTCCTTGTGATGGACAGCCAGATCAGCCGCGGTGAACCGCGGATCGAACGCTTGCGCCGAGAGGTCCGCGATTTCAAAGGAGTTGCCGGGATCGGCCAGGGTTAAGCCATCAGCGACTTGCGCAGCGAGGCTACGGGTAAGGGACCGGGGATCGTGATGAGCAACAACGATGAGTGCGTGCTCCTCCAGGGCAACGAGATACCCGGCGTGATCGCGGCGCCGGCCAGTTCACCGGAGCTCGAAAAGATCAAGCGC
This sequence comes from Pseudomonas sp. GW821-FHT01E05, assembly GCF_059422425.1. Taxonomy (NCBI): domain Bacteria; kingdom Pseudomonadati; phylum Pseudomonadota; class Gammaproteobacteria; order Pseudomonadales; family Pseudomonadaceae; genus Pseudomonas; species Pseudomonas sp. GW821-FHT01E05. The sequence continues at coordinate 68,950 of NZ_JBWKWW010000017.1, read as the reverse complement.
GAGTACGAAGCGGTCTTCATGAACAAGTGTCGGATTGCCCTCTCCCCCTTCACCAGAGAAGGTGCTATCGCGCCCGCGGGTCTTCGGGCGATGCTCGGTGCGGCCGAGGCCCTGTCCCATGCCGCCGCAAACGGAGAAATCACACCCGCGCAGGCGCAGGACGAACTCTTCGAGACGATCATCGCAATGGTCGATAGAAGCGCGCGCGGCACCCATGGCGTCGCAGAGGCCAGCAGGCTGGGCGACCAGGCTCTGTACGGCCCCCCCTTGAAATGCCTGAGCGATACGACCTCACCGACCCATCTCGGGAAATGATCAAGGATCCAATCACTCAGGATCGGAGAACGGGTCACCGACGAGACAACGACCGATTGCGGAACACTTCACTTTCCGGCAGGCAATAAAAAACCCCGTAGATCATTGATCTACGGGGTTTTCAAGAGTGGAGGCCGAGGTCGGAATCGAACCGGCGTAGGCGGATTTGCAATCCGCTGCATAACCATTTTGCTACTCGGCCTCAAACGCTCGATGCCATACAACGACATCAACCGTATACAAACTGGAGCGGATACGGAAGCCAAGCTAACGACCCAAACCTTCATCCTGCAAGCCGCTTGTAGCCAAGCGCCTGAGCGATGGGCGGCATTATGGAGAAGAAGACAGGACTTGGCAACCCCCTGAATTCTAAAAGATTTAACTCTCCTCTCAATTCATCGATTCGCTGTCCGATGCAGGCAAAAACAATGGCCTCACCCTCCTCCATAAAGCGCCGTGACTATTGCGACAGCACCTGCTGGAATGAGGTATCGATAACCGGGATTGGCTTTCTTCGCCCAGAGGTCGGCATAGTCAGCTGCATCGAGCGCATGTGATCCAGCACCATCCTGGCAACCGCTCGGTGTTGTGCTTGTCGCAACCTGCCGAGGAGTCTTTTTAAAGCGCCGAGTTTGGCGACACCCCTGGCACGTGCCTTACAAGAGAGATTTGTCGCTTGAATCCGGCGGCTTGCGGTTCAGGTGAAAGCGGCAGACCTCGCCCCCGCGCACCATGCATTCGAGGTGTTCCACCTCGCCGCCGCCCAGCGCGCCGATGAGCGCCAGATCAAGCTGGCAGACTTCAGGGTGGGCTTTGGCCAAATGATGGAACACACAGTTGTGGGCGACTATTTCCTTCTCGCCAGAGGAACGGAAAAACACCTGCGATTCATATCCAACCTGATTCATGTGGCTGACGATCCGCTCTTCGTCTACGACCGCTTGCTCCATTCCCGCGGCCATTTTCTGACCGAGGCTGCGCATCAATCTGACCAGATTGTCGTGGCCAATGATTTCGGCGACCTCGCCAATCAACAGATCGGCCAGCATCTGGTATTGCCGTGGAAACAACTCCCGGCCGGAGCTCGAGAGCAGAAACAACTGCTGAGGGCGTCGGCCAGTAGGTCGGGTTTCGCCACGCAGGATCAGACCGTCCCGCTCCAGCGCGGTCAGGTGTTGTCGAATGGCGGTACGCGTCACCTGGAGGTGGCTCGCCAGATCATCAATACTCATACCCGCCGGCTGATACAGCAGTGCTGACAAAAGATCCTGCTGTGTACGACCCATCCCCTGCAGCATTGTGCAACCTCACCGCTTTTGCCAAAAAAAAAAAGGGCGCTTGCGCGCCCCGTCCAACGTCAGAATTTGTCCGGAAACTGTTTGACCAGTGCTGCACCCAAAGTGTCTGCAAGGACCTGCATATGTTGCCGCATCGCCGCCCAGGTTCGGGCTTCAGCGGCATAGTCCTTTTTGCCCAACTGATCAATTTGCGCGATGTGATGCCCGCCGTGAGTGCTGAGCATGGCGACCAATGTCCCCTCCGGCAAGTTGGGGTTGGCCGAGGCCAGGAAATGCGCCAGGGCTTTGGCGTTACTGGTCAGTTCTTCAACGGCGGCATTTTTCCCCTTGGTGTCCTTGGCTACAGAGGCATCGCTGTAATGTTTCACCGCCCCCCAATGCCCGGCGAGCAGCTTCAACAGCTGATCGGCTGCAGGCTGGCCGTACAAGGGTGCAAGGCTATTGGCTATCGAGGTGGCGTTGGTCACCACTTGAGCCACCGCTGTATCCGCCTGCGCGCGATTGCCTTGCTGGCTGGCGACAACGTAGTTTCTGATCCAGAAAATGTGCTCCACCCACAGATCCCGCAGTGCCAGTCGAGTCGTGAGCGCCGCTTCTGGCGCCCCCGCGACAGGCGCCGGGCTTTGAGCGGCGTAACTCCAGACCGGTTGAGCGCAAAGTGCAAAAAGCAAGAAACCCAGAGCTTTGATGTTCATGGCGGGAGACTCGAATTGATGGTTTGTTCAATAACGGTAGTTTCGACATATATATATGTCAATATTGAAAAATGACCTTCCGTCGAGACATTGCCCTGCGTGACAGGATCAAACTCACCAGCCATGCAGTGCAGTCGAACGCAAATGAGCAGATTGACGCTATGGCAGGGTTTCGCTGGCAGCCCAGCGCATGAAGGCTTCAGCGACCTGTGACGGGCGCATTGCGCTGGATTGGGCGAGCACTACGCGCTGCGGCTTGACGGCTTCGCGCAGCGGACAACAGACAATCGGTTTACCGTCGTAACTCTGATCACCTGCCGGACGGGTGCAAGACAATGCCACGCCATAACCATGGGCAACCAGGCCGCGCTGCATCTCGAAGGTCTGGGTGTATTGCTGCGCCATTGGATGCAGATCGTGCGACCAGAATAGCGAGAGGAAGTACTCTCGCGTCTGCGCAATGTCTTCGAGAATCAGACATTCGCGCGCCAGATCAAAGAGCGATACGTCCTCCTGCGCTGCCAACGGGTGATCGGCTGGCAGCAAGGCATAGGGTGAGAGTTGAGCGAGCACTTGCCGCTCGGTCAGCGGATCGAGCCCCAACTCATAGGTCAATGCCAGCTCCGCCTTGCCTGCGTTCAAGGTGCGATGCACACCCGCCAGATCGGTTTCGAACAGCGTGATCAACACTTCTGGGTGCTGCGCACGAAAGCCGGCCAGTAATCGAGGTGCGAAATAAGGTCCCAGGTCCTGAAAGCAGACCAGCGTCAGCTGTCCACGTAGCGTTTGCCGGTCACTATGTTCCTCGGTCATCGCCGCCGCCAGATTGAGAATGTCCCGCGCGCCCCCCAAGAGGCGCTGCCCTGCCGGCGTCAGCTCCAGCCCGCGACTGACCTGGCGCCGAAACAGGCGCTCACCCAGCACCTCTTCCAGCTGAGAAATGGCCAGGGACACCGAGGGTTGCGATACATGTCGCGCCCTTGCCCCGGCACTGATGCTTCCATGCTCGGCGGCGGCAACGAAGTACTCCAGCTGGCGGAACGAAAAACCTATCATCTTTTCCTATACTCAAGAATAAGAAATATATAGTTTTCCTATTCAGGCTTAAAAGCAATACTCCTCGCACACCGCTAACACCAGAGGAGCAAGTCTGATGATGTCCGATGTCGAGGTATTTCAGCGAGATGGCGCTGTCGTCCTGCGCGGTGTCTTCACCGACTGGATCGAACGCCTGCGTGAAGGATTCGAACAGAACCTCGCGCAACCCAGCCAGTTTGCGATAGAGAACGTGGGCAGCGGCGAAAACGGTCGCTTTTTCGAAGACTACTGCAACTGGCAACGTATCCCGGCCTTTACCGACTTTGTCATGAACTCACCGGCAGCGGGGATCGCGGGCCACATCATGCAGTCACACCAGGTGCAGGTCTTCCACGATCACATCCTGGTCAAAGAGCCCGGCACCTCCAAACCAACGCCCTGGCATCAGGATCTGCCGTACTACTGCGTGGATGGATTGCAGACTGCCAGCTATTGGATTCCGCTTGATCCGGTGACCAGACTCAACACCCTGAGCGTGGTACTCGGCTCACATCTGTGGCCTAAACCGGTACGACCGAAAAGCTGGGCCAGCAATACGAACTTCTATGGCGAGACCCATTCGACAACCGGGGAAAGTGTCTTTATGGACATGCCGGATGTGGATAACGGCGACTTCAGAATCCTCTCGCCGGAATTGCAACCGGGCGATGCCGTGGTGTTTGACTTTCGCACTGTGCATGGTGCCGCGGGCAACCAGGGAACCGGGCGCAGAAGAGCGTTCTCGACCCGCTTCATCGGCGACGATGTGCGTTACATCGCGCGCCCCGGGCGCACATCTCCGCCCTTCCCGGGGATCAACCTGAAAACCGGCGACCGTATGCGCGAAGACTGGTTTCCGGTTGTCTGGCGCAAAGACGACTGAGACGACTGCACACGCCTGCCCCCTACCTTCATCGCTCGCCTCCCCGGGAATCAGGGAGAAGGAGTTGCACACCATAGATACACGGTTCCGAGATTGAGAGCTTTTGCTCAGCAAAATAAAAATAAAATTCCCAATCGGAGACACACCCATGCAACGTTCACTACTCAAAATCAGCGCTCTTGCATTGCTCCTCGGCACTGCCGGCCTGGCTCAGGCCGGTAGCAGTTGCCTGGCGGACGTCAAAGCCTCAGGCGTGCTGCGATCCGGTAACGGCCTGATGGGCACGAAACCTTTTATTTGGCAAAACGAAGATGGCAGCTACGGCGGCTTCGAAGCCGAGCTGTTCAAGGAGATCGGTAAACGTATCGGCGTCCCCAAGACCGAGTATGTCGTTACCGAATGGTCGACCCTGATTCCCGGCATGAAATCCAGGCGCTGGGACATTATTCTCTCCGCCATGTCGGCGACCCAGGAACGGGTAAAGAACGCCGGGATCCTCTTCAGCAATCCTTACTTCCTGAGCTACAACTACGTCATCGTGAAGACCGACTCACCGATCAAAACGATGGACGACCTCAAAGGCAAGAAGCTCGCCAGCGTGATGGGGACCGACGATTCGCTCAACGCACACCGGCTGGCTGACGCCGGCGTGGTGGGCGAAGTCATGGACTTCAACGGTTTCGGCGAGCCCTTCCAGGCCCTGCAGAACAATCAGGCCGATGCCGTCCTGCTCGATCAGGGCACCCTGATTGGCCAGAAGGAAACCATGAAGAACCTGCGCGTCGTCGGCGAGCCAATCCTTTATCAACCGAAACCGGAATGGGCTGCTGCCGAAGCCAAGGCGCCGTACATCTACGGTACGCAAGCGATCGCCGTGCGTGACGAATGTGGGGATTTACGCGAAGCCATCAACGGCGCACTCGACTCGATGATCGCCGATGGTACTCACCAGACCATCCTCGAAAAATACGGCGTATGGGACTCCATGCAAACCAGGCTGATCAAGCACTGACCCTTAAGCAAACAGAGGGATACCCGCCATGTACGACTTCTTGTTTGTCCTCATCCCCCAGTACTTCCCATTCCTGCTCAAGGGCGCGGTAGTGACACTGGAACTGTCAGTGTTGAGCATGACCCTGGGCATACTGATCGGCATTGCCGTCGCTCTCGGTCGACTGGCACGCCGGCCTTGGCTGGACTGGCCACTACGCAGCTATGTGGAACTCTGGCGAGGCGTGCCGCTGGTCGTACAGTTGCTGGTGATCTACTTCACCCTGCCGCAAATCGGTCTGACACTTTCCGGCTTCTGGGCCGGGGTGCTGGGCCTTAGCCTCAACCTCGGCGCCTACCTGTCCGAGGTCTTTCGTGCCGCCATCCTCTCGCTGGACAAGGGCCAGCGGGAGGCGGGTCTATCGATTGGCATGTCGCGCACCAGGATTTATCTGCGAGTGATCCTGCCTCAGGCACTGAAAATTGCGATCCCGACAGTGGGCGGCTATTTCATCTCACTGCTCAAGGACTCCTCGCTGGTTTCCTTCATTGCCGTCAATGAGCTACTGCGTCACGGCAGCATCGTTATCGCCAATACCTTCCTCAGCATGCAGGTCTATCTGATGGTAGCGATCATCTATTTCGTCCTGAGCTTCATTGCTGCACGCGGGGTGCACTGGATCGAGCAACGCCTGACACCGGCCCACCTGCGCGCAGGCACCCGTACCGATACGAGTCCAATATCCTCCAGGCTGACAGAGGCCAAATCATGAATGCCGATCCCATCCTGCAGATCAGCGGCCTGCATAAGGCCTACGGAAACACCAAAATCCTGCGCGGCGTTGACCTCACCGTAAAGCGTGGCGAAGTCATCTTTCTTATCGGCCCTAGCGGCGGCGGCAAGTCGACGCTGCTGCGCTGCATCAACTTTCTTGAAACGCCCTGCGCCGGTGAGATCACCTTTACCGGGGAGCGGCTGTGCCATCAGGACAACCAGACCTACCAACAGGTGGACGAATCCCGATTGCGCATGGCGCGCAGCAAAATGCCAATGGTGTTCCAGCAGTTCAACCTGTTCAGCAATCGTACTGTTCTGGAGAACGTCATCGAAGGACCGGTGCATGTGCTACGCCGCCCCAAACACGAGGCAATCGCCGAAGCCCGGGCCATTCTCGACAAGGTCGGCCTGTCGGCACGCCTCGACTACTACCCTGACCAACTCTCCGGCGGGCAGCGTCAGCGAGTCGCTATCGCGCGAGCCCTGGCCATGAAACCGGAACTGATCCTGTTCGACGAGCCTACCTCGGCCCTTGACCCGGAGCTGGTGTCCGGGGTGCTCGACACCATCCGCCAACTCGCCCAGGAAGGCATGACGATGATCATCGTCACCCATGAAATGAACTTTGCACGCAAACTGGCCGACCGCATCTGCTTTGTCGCTGACGGTGGCATTCTTGAATCCGGTTGCCCGGAGCAGCTACTCGCCTCTCCCAACAACAGCCGCATCGCCAGTTTTATCCAGTCGATGCAGCACTGACCAGCGCCTCCTCATGTCAGGCTCTTCACTGAATCCGGCATGGGGAACCCCCTCCCCCATAGGTGACATCAGATCACCCGTTCGTTGAAAAAGCATCCTTTGTAAACCCCTTCAGCGCTGGCGCTTAATCCGCCGCACCGTGAGGTATGCGGGTTAACGCGCTCAATAAAATAATAAGGGGTTGTCATGCAAGAAAATGCGGGCCTATTACTGATACTACTGGCAGCGATCGTGATGATCATTGTGCTGGTGGTCAAATTCAGAGTTCATTCCTTCCTGGCCTTGATGCTGGCCAGTTTTGTCGTCGGCGCCGGGGCCGGTATGCCCTTGCCGAGCATTGCCGAATCCTTTGAAAAAGGCATGGGCGGCACTCTGGGCTTTCTCGCAGCGATCATCGGCCTGGGCAGTATTCTCGGCAAAATGCTCGAAGAGTCAGGTGGCGCCGAGCGCATCGCTCAGGCATTGCTCAATGCCCTGGGCGAACAGCGCGCCGCATGGGCGATGATGCTGGTTGGCTTCGTCGTAGGCATCCCGGTGTTCTTCGAGGTGGGGTTTGTCTTGCTGATCCCGCTGATTTACGTCGTCGCCAAGGAAACCCGCCTCAATATCCTGTATGTCGGAATACCGCTGGCCATTTCGCTGATGACCGTGCACTGCATGCTGCCGCCCCATCCTGCCGCCATGGCGATTACCAAGATGCTCGGCGCCGATGTCGGCACCGTCATCCTCTACGGTTTGATCGTCGGCTTGCCGACCGCCATCATCGCCGGCCCTGTCTGGGTCAACCTGGTCTGCTCGCGCACTGCGCCCGCTAGCCAACAGGCTTTCCTGGATGAGCGCTGCGTCCTGAGTCCGCACCGAGAGCTGCCAGGCCTGGGACTGACCCTGTTTACCATCCTGTTGCCGCTGCTGTTGATGGTCGGCAAGACGTTGGCTGTCATGAGCCTGCCTCAAGGCACCAGCCTGTACAGCCTGATGACCTTCCTCGGCAACCCCCTGACCGCCCTGGCGATCGCAGTGATCTTTGCCTACTGGGCGCTGGGACTGCGCCGTGGCTTGCAGATGGCGCAACTGCAGGTCTTGACCCAGAGCTGCTTCACCCCGCTGGCGAACATTTTGCTGATCATCGGCGCCGGTGGCGCGTTCAATGGCGTGCTGATTGACAGCGGCGTCGGCAAAGTCCTCGCCAGCACCCTGGGGCACTGGGACATCAATCCGATCCTCCTGGCCTGGCTCGTCGCCGGCCTGATGCACCTGGCCGTGGGCTCGGCAACCGTGGCAATGGTCAGTGCTGCTGGCATGATTCTGCCAATCCTGGACGCCATGCCAGGGCAAAACCGCGAACTCATGGTGATCGCCATCGGTGCCGGCGCTATCGGCTGGACCACCGTGACTGACTCGGCTTTCTGGGTGGTCAAGGAATACCTGGGCGTCTCCCTGAGTGATGCGCTGAAAAAATTTACCGCCGGTACCGTGCTCGCCTCAGTCATCGCCTTGGGGATGACACTACTGTTGTCGCATTGGGTGTGAGCCCGTCCGTCTGCAATTAAAAGTCTGGAGTAACAAGATGACCCTGGATAAATCCATCGAATCATGGTGCGAAAGCCATCCCTTGATCACCGAACTGGTGAACCTGAAGGAAACCACCTGGTTCAACCCTGCCCTCGCCCCTGCCGCACAGGCGTTGAGCGACGTGGCCTTGACCGCCGCCGATATCGCTGATGCCAGCGCCCGGCTTGAGCGTTTTGCACCATTTATCATGTCGGTTTTTCCTCAGACCAGCGCCAGTCACGGCATCATCGAGTCCGAGATTTTGCCCCTGACTAAATTGCAGGCGGCTTTGGCTAGCCAATACCCGCAGGCATCGCAGGGCGCCTTGTGGCTCAAGGCCGACAACCTGCTGCCGATTTCCGGCTCGATCAAGGCCCGCGGCGGGATTTACGAAGTACTCAAGCATGCCGAAGACCTGGCTCTCGCCTCGGGCCTGATTCAACCCGGCGACAGCTACGCGAAACTGGACAGCGAAGAAGCCCGCAAATTTTTCGCTCAGTACAGTATTGCCGTCGGCTCCACCGGCAATCTTGGGCTGTCCATCGGCATCATGAGTGCCCGTCTGGGCTTTCAGGCCACCGTGCACATGTCCGCCGACGCGCGGCAATGGAAGAAAGACAAGTTGCGCTCTTGCGGGGTCACCGTGATGGAGTACGAGTCCGATTACAGCGTGGCCGTCGAGCAAGGCCGTAAACAATCGGAGTCCGATCCGCACTGCCATTTTGTCGACGATGAAAACTCGGTCAACCTGTTCCTCGGCTATGCCGTGGCCGCTGAGCGCTTGCAGCGACAGCTGACGGCGGCGGGCATCACCGTTGATCAAGAACATCCCCTGTTCGTTTACCTGCCGTGCGGCGTAGGCGGTGGCCCTGGCGGCGTTGCCTTTGGCCTCAAGCACATTTATGGCGACGCAGTGCATTGCATCTTCGCCGAGCCGACTCACTCGCCTTGCATGCTGCTGGGGGTCTATACCGGTCTGCATGATGCGGTCTCTGTCTATGACTTCGGCATCGACAACAGCACCGCGGCCGATGGCTTGGCGGTGGGTCGACCGTCCGGTTTCGTCGGTCGTTCGATGCAACGCTTGCTCGACGGTTACTACACGATCAGCGATGAGGAAATGTACCGCCTGCTGGCCCTGATGGAATCGACCGAAGGCATTAAACTGGAACCCTCCGCGCTGGCAGGCGTTCCTGGCCTGATCAGGGTTGTACAGGAGCAACAGGGTTATCGAGAGCGCCTGAACCTGACCGAGTCGCGCCTGGCCAACGCCACCCATCTGGTGTGGGGCACTGGAGGCAGCATGGTGCCCGACGAAGAAATGGACGCCTACCTGACTAAAGGACGGGTGCTTCTGGCACTGCAATAAACCTTGATCGTCGGTCCGTGCCCGTGCTCAATGCAGGGGCACGGATCCATCGATTTTCGCCAGCGGAGTACCTATTGATGCTGAACCTTCCCCCCCGACCTGGGGCCCAAATCAATAGCACGCAGTTTGCCAACCTGCATACTTTTCTGGTGGCGGCTCGACACCTGAGCTTCTCCCTGGCCGCACAAGAGCTGTGCCTGACGCCGAGTGCCGTGAGCCATCGCATTGGCAAACTCGAACGCGCCCTGTCACTGCGCCTGTTCGAGCGCCTGACACGGCAAGTCCGGCTGACCGTCGAAGGCGAACGCGTGTTCATGATTCTGCAAGGCGTCATGGACGAGTTGACGGAGGCGCTGCAACCATCTCCTGACTCGGAAATATCCGGCTCAGTCGCGCTCTACTCCCGCCCCTCGGCCGCTCAATGCTGGCTGGTGCCACGCCTGGCCGATTTTCACGAACGCTACCCTCAAATCTCATTGGATATCCGCGTCGGAAACGACAACATCGACTTCCGCACCCAAAATATCGACCTGGCCCTGCTGTATGCCAACGGTGAATTCCCTGGCCTGGTCAGCCATAAACTGATGAGCGAAACCATCGCCCCCGTTTGCACTCCTCAATACGCTCATCGACATGGTTTGCTGGAGAACCCCGAAAACCTGCGCACCTGCACCCTTCTGCACGACGCTCTGGCCTGGGAAAACGCCGTTTACGATGCAGAGTGGCAGCTGTGGGCCGGGCATCAAGGCATGCAAGCGTGGCTACCGAAAAAAAGCCTGACCTTTGATCGTTCCGACTTATGCGTTACCGCGGCAATCAATAATGTCGGTATAGCAATCGGTCGCCAGCGCCTGGTGCAACGACGAATAGATCAAGGTGAATTGATCCTGCCCTTTGGCGGTTTTACCCAGCCCGGGCGTTACGACTATTTCCTGGTCCACCCTCAGCGCACCCCCATGCCAAAGCGCGTCCAGGTATTGATTGACTGGCTGCACGAATGTACGTAACCACCGACGAAAAAATTTCGCCGGCGCCATACCTGCTTATCAGTCTTATTCCGAATTGCTTTTCCAAAACCAGTTCCAGAACCCTGGCAAACGGACAGGTTCGGAACTATCGCTGACCGTGCGGGCCATGACGGCACGCTGCAACGCCGATCGGTCATCGTAAAAAGGCTTGGCTGCGGTTGCCACGCCCGTCTCGCGCGCGCTGTCGAGCAGGATCTGCAGGTATTCCTGCATATGCCGGGACGTGTAGCGATTGAGGTCGTGAAAGGTCACCACCACCGGAATGGCGCCATCGACCGTCGGCAACTCTCCAGCGGCGATCCGCTCGCGCACCTCGGACATTTGCCTGAGCAGGTTGGAGCGTCTGCGCAGACTGAAATTGTAGCCCCAGATTTTGCCGTCATTGGCGCTCAGATCGGTCAGCAAAACATGCATGCCATGGCGCTGATACGCGGCGAAGGTACGTTTATCGTAATTCCAGAATGGCGGGCGCACGAAAATCGGAGCCGCGCCTGTGATTGCAGCAATGTCCGCGCTGCCATCGGTGAGCGACTGCTCCAGTTTTTCCGGGTTCAGCGAGCGATGATTGGTGTGCCCCGGCGTGGCAGTGTGGAAGCCCAGCACATGACCTTCGTCATGTTCACGGTGCATGATTTCCCGGCCCCGTTCGCTGCCACCCGCCCCTGTCGCACGAGTCTGCACAAAAAAGACCGCCTTGATACCCGATTGCACCGGATTATGGGCAAGATCGTCGAGAACGGAGACCGTCGGATTGTAAAACCCGGACGCGCTTGGACCGTCGTCGAAGGTCAGCAGAAAACGGATCGGGGGTTGCGATTGCAAACGCTGCGCAGTCTGCGGCGTCATTTCGATCGGCTGGCTGATACAACCGAAGAGGCCTACTGCGATAGCGAACGCTGATAAAACGGTGACGATCCGCTTCATGTTTTTTGCCTTAATCCAGATCGTTCGAACTTCCCACGCCGCTCTCTGAAGTCAGCGATCAGGGGCTGAGCGCTTCGACAGGCGAGCGACCTTTGAGTTCAGTCGTTCATGAGGCTAACAGAATGTGCGGCAAAGTAGACGGCGGGCGCTTCAATTGGTGCCTGGAACACTGGCTCGACCGAACCAGGCAGACAATACACCTTTGAGCAACTGGCCAGTCGCTCAAAGGTGTTGCACGGAGGATGGCGCTTACTTCAGGTTGCCACTGAGGAACTGCCGCAGCCGGTCGCTCTGGGGGTTGCCGAGTACGTCCTCGGGTGCACCCTGCTCTTCGACCCGTCCCTGATGCAGAAACAGCACCTGGTTTGACACCTTGCGAGCGAAGCTCATTTCGTGGGTGACCATGATCATGGTCCGACCTTCTTCGGCCAGGCCCTGGATCACCTTGAGCACTTCGCCCACCAGTTCCGGGTCGAGGGCCGAGGTTGGCTCGTCGAACAGCATGACTTCCGGCTCCATGGCCAGGGCCCGAGCGATGGCCACGCGCTGTTGCTGACCGCCGGAGAGGAACGCCGGATATTGTTCAGCGACGCGGGACGGCAGACCGACCTTGTCGAGATAGCGTCGGGCCCGATCCTCTGCCTCCTTCTTGCCGACACCCAGCACCCGACGCGGGGCCGTGGTGATGTTTTCCAGCACGGTCATGTGGCTCCACAGGTTGAAGTGCTGAAACACCATCGCCAGACGGGTGCGAATTCGTTGCAGTTCAGCGTCGTCGGCCACGCGCATGCCGTGTCGATCGTTGACCATGCGAATCGACTGGCCGTCCAGACTCATGGCGCCGCCATTGGGTGTTTCGAGAAAGTTGATGCAGCGCAGAAAGGTGCTCTTGCCCGAACCGCTGGCACCGATCAGGCTGATCACATCACCGGTTTTGGCTTTCAGCGAGACACCCTTGAGTACTTCATGGCTGCCGTAACTTTTATGCAGGTCTTCAATGGTCAGTTTGTACATGTGCGCAAGCATCCTCAAAGGGGAAGTAGAAGTCCTAGTGAGCCGGGCCCAGAAAGGCCAGCCATCGGCGTTCGGCGAGGCGGAACAAACCGACCAGCGCAAAGGTGACGCTCAGGTAGATCAGCGCGGTAATGCCGAACGATTGAAAGGTCAAAAAGGTCGCCGAGTTGGCGTCCCGCGCAATTTTCAAAATATCCGGGACGGTCGCGGTAAAGGCCACGGTAGTCGAGTGCAGCATCAGGATCACTTCGTTACTGTAGTAGGGCAACGAGCGGCGCAGGGCCGAGGGCATAATCACGTAGGCGTAGAGTTTCCAGCCGCTCAGGCCATAGGCCTTCGCGGCTTCGACTTCACCGTGGGCCATGCTGCGAATCGCCCCGGCAAAAATCTCCGTGGTGTAGGCACAGGTGTTCAGGGCAAAGGCCAGGATGGTGCAGTTCATCGCATCGCGAAAGAACGCATCGAGCACCGGTTGCGCGCGGACGGCAGCCAGGCTGTAGATCCCGGTGTAGCAGATCAGCAGCTGGATATAGAGCGGCGTACCACGGAACAGGTAGGTGTAGAACTGCACCGGCCAGCGCACGTAGAACTTGTTGGAGACCCGGGCGATGGACAGCGGAACCGACACCAGGAAACCGATGAAGATCGAGGCGCTGAGCAGCCACAGCGTCATCGCCAGGCCGGTGATGTGGTAGCCGTCGCTATAAAGGAAGGGCTTCCAGTAATCCTGCAAGAGCTCAATCATCGTACAGCCTCCCGGGAACCTGACGCGTAATGCCGTTCGAGGCGGCGCAGGACGACGTTCGAAGCGCTGGTGATCACCAGGTAAATCAGCGCTGCCAACACCAGAAAAAAGAACAGTTGATAGGTGCTTTTGCCGGCATCCTGAGCGGCCTTGACCAGGTCGGCGAGGCCGATGATCGACACCAGCGCGGTGGCCTTGAGGATCACCATCCAGTTATTGCCGATACCCGGCAGGGCGAAGCGCATCATCTGTGGGAACACCACGAAGCGAAAACGCTGAATACGGCTCAAACCATAGGCGGTTGCGGCCTCCATCTGCCCGCGCGGCACGGCGAGGATCGCGCCGCGAAAGGTCTCGGTGAAATACGCACCGTAGATGAAGCCCAGGGTAATGATCCCCGCGCCAAACGGATCGATCTCGATGTATTCCCAGCCCAACGCTACGGTGAAACTGGTCAGCCAGGTTTGCAGGCTGTAGAAAATCAGCAGCATCAGCACCAGGTCCGGCACCCCGCGGATCAGTGTGGTATAGAGCTGGGCCGGAACCCGCAGCAGCTTGATGCTGGACAACTTGGCACTGGCGCCGATCAGGCCGAGCAGCACGCTCAACAACAGCGACAGTATCGATAGCTTGACGGTCATCCAGGAGCCTTCCAGCAACAAAGGGCCGAACCCCTTCAGGCTGAACGCGGAAAGCCCGAGGGTCTGTAACAGTGCTTCGAACATAATTCAGGGACCTATAGCGATAAAAAAACGCCCATCCACAGGACGGGCGCCGGCTCGTTACTTGCCGCTGTAGAGATTCAGATCACCGAAGTGCTTCTTCTGGAGCGCGTCATAGGTGCCGTTGTCGTGCACCGCTTTGATACCTTTATCCAGAAGGGCCTTGAGCTCTGTGTTGCCTTTGGCGATCCCCACCGCCGTTTTGGCAGGCAGCAGCTCGCTGTCGACTGGCGCGCTGACCTCGAAATCGGCACCTTGTGGCGACTTCAGGAAGCCCAGCCGGGCTTGCAGCATGTCCTGGATCGAGGCGTCGAGACGGCCGGAGACCAGGTCGGCGTAGACCTGATCCTGGTTGGCATAGGCTTGGGTTTCCACCCCGGCCTTGTCCAGTACGGCTTTGGCATAGGCCTCCTGAATGGAGCCTTGCTCGTAGCCAACCTTTTTACCCTTGAGCGAGGCAATCTCAGTGCTCAGGCCGGAACCTTTTTTGAATACCAGCGAAGTCGGACCGGCGAACAGCTCATTGGAGAAGTCGATGACTTTTTCGCGGGCCGGGGTCACGGTCATCGACGAGATCACACCGTCGAATTTGTTGGCTTTCAGGCCCGGGATCGTGCCGTCGAAATCACTTTCGACCCATTTGCACTTGACCTTCAGTTCGGCGCAGATCGCGTTACCCAAGTCGATATCGAACCCTGTCAGGCTACCGTCAGCCGCTTTGGACTCGAACGGCGCATAGGAAGGGTCAACACCAAAACGCAGCTCTTTATACTCCTTGGCCAGCGCGGAGCCGGCAGCCATGCATAAAGTCAGTGCAGAAAGGGTTAGCAATGCTTTTTTCATATTCAATTCCTAAAACCAATATGAGCGCTTGTGGCGCATGAGTACTGTTACTGGAACGCGTGCGACGCTATGAACGTAGAAATTTCCGAACCAACATTCCGGACAAGTGTTTTAAAAACCGCCTGTGCGTCAAGACGCCCTATTAACTCTTACGCACACACACATACTTGTATGTACAAGCTTATGCAATCAAGCGGCCAACTCGCAGAGTGGACGCTAAAAAAGATCTGAAAAGCAGCCAGGAACCGTCTGGAACGGGCCTTACGAGACGACAAATAAATTATCGAAGATTTTTCAGAAGCGCTCGCAACTGTTACCGCAGCCACGTTTTTGCGCCGTTCAGGTACGTCCGGTAACAATTTGAGATGGGATCGTGCGTGCGAAAACACCCCTTGGTCGAGTCTCTCCCTGTCGCTCTCGTCTGCTGGCACAAAGCGTTTGACGCCACGGATTGAGACTGGAGGAGCGTCGTTACTTTCGTGCAGGGCCGCTTATCACGAAGTGTATGAATCTCTGCTTTGAGCCCGGGCGGCGTGAAAGACCGCCGGGTGCCCTATTGAAGTCCAGACGGGCGCAGCTCATCGAAGGTTCGGCACAGAGTTTTCGTTCAGATGGAGCGCATAGACGGTGAAATACTAATACGGACCCGCCGATTAACTTCTCGCCAAAAGACCGCAACACCTCCATAAAAAAACACTTTAGTCAACTATTCACCCCCATCATGCGGTTAAATCTCGTCGATACGACTCCCGCAGAAAGTTTTTCATGATGAGCGCGTTAATTATTTTACACGCTTGAATCTACTCAAGCCTATAAAGCCCCTTGCTTCGATCTCAGGCCTGAGTCTGGAACTTAATAAGAATCACTGTCTGATAACGGACAATAGAGAACGTCAAATCGTTCATTTTATCTGCTACTAAAAAACACCCACTGCAAAAATAACGACCGCGAGAGAAGTTGCGCTTCAATGACGACCAACAGTCTCCCGGAACCTTCGGAAATTATCACCAAAAAAGTCTTGAGGCCACAATACATCGCAGTTACGTGGGGACTGACGTCGAGCCGCCCAGGCCTGACGGTGAGCGTCCTTGCAGCTTTACGTCGCCTGACGCGCAGCCTTGGGACGCCCGTACCGTATCTGAAAAGGCATATTTTGAATGCCGTCACTCTTTCTGCCAACACGCAGGTCAACCTCTTTAAAATATAGCCGAGAAACAATTCCTCGAAGACGTCCGAAACTGACTGCTCTTTCGCTTCTGAAAGTTACTTACCCTGATAAAGGCACCCGCCTTCCAATAGCGCATTACACTTTCTCCAAACTACATTATATAACCTCCCTGATATTCGCAGCTCTGCGAATCACGCAACACCCTGATAGCGTTCAGGCGAATAAAAAACACAACCCGACCATTTATAACAATCGTTGACAGCACGACGCCATCACCACAAACTAGTCCGACTCTGTCGATACAAAGACAACGCAACAAACCCGTCTAGTTAACGGAACCCTGAGTTTCCGAGTTACTTCATTCCTGGTACAACGCATGAAATATGTAGACGACATTGCAAAACTGTTTACAAGTTTTGGCGCCAGTGCAGGAAGCTACCAGGAAATACAACCAAACTATCAACACTTCAAAGATGACCCGGTTACACCGACGGTGTCGGCGACTGAAGAAGAGTTGACCGTGACATTGCCCCCCCTCAAACCAACGGCCACGGTGTTTACGCCTGACGAGCCAGAGCCCGCCCAGCTGATTGGCGCGCCGGTCGAGCCTTTGAAGAACGTCGTCATCTCGCCAACGTGCGCCCCTTCACTGACTGCATCATCTGCAGGTTCTGCAACGGGTGACCGTCAGCTATTGAGCGAGCTGTTGCGCGAACTCCACCAGGTTCGTAGAGACGGTCTGCCAGAAGCGGCTCGCACGCGGACCAAGGCAAAGGTCATCGCTGTCGTTTCAGCGAACGGCGGAGTGGGTAAAAGCACCGTCGCAGCAGGCCTTGCGAAAACACTCCGGCGCCCTGGCGGGCGAACCATTGCGATCGATCTGGACCCTCAGAACGCCCTGTCCAGCCACTTGGGCATCACCAGACAGGTTCTCGGGCTGATCCAGCTCAGACAGCAGGCCGCAGACTGGAGCGCTCATTGCCTGCAGGGCTATGGCGACAGTGAGTCCCTGCCCTTCGGCACGGGCGAGGTGAACGATCGCCGATCGCTCAAGCAGCTGATGCTTGAAGATCCTGACTGGTTGAATCAGCGCCTTGCGGCGATGAACCTCGGCGAAAACGATACCGTGATCCTGGATACCCTTTCGGGCGCGACCGTCTATTCGCAACAGGCACTCGATGCCGCCGATCTGGTGCTGGTGGTGACGGTGGCCGATGCGGCTTCCTATCTGGCACTGGACACGATGACGCATTGGCTGGAAACCAGCCGGCGACGTGGGCAACGGCACAGGTATGTGCTCAACCAACAGGATGACTCTCGCGCCTTCAGCAGGGACATGGGCGTGCTGTTTCAGCGGCGGCTGGGTACTGAGCTGATCGGGACGATTCATCACGATCACCAGCTCAACGAATCGCTGGCCTATGGTCGAGACCCACTGCAGTACTCACCCGGCAGCATCGCCTGCAAAGACATTTTTGCGCTATCGCGCTCGGTCCATGCCCTGCTTCTCCAGGATTCCTCCGGCGAGCGGATTGCACCATGACCGTCCAGCTGAATCAGGCACCCGCGAGGACGTGGCGGCTAGAGGAACTACTGGATAGTTTCCAGGCTCGTGTCAGCCGATGGCCCCTTCGCTGTCGCCAGGGCCTGAAGATCTCGATCGGGTTGATAGCTGCGGTGTTGGCACTGGGCATCCTCACTGCGCCTCTGGATCTGTATTCCCAGGGAGCGTTTGCCGCCGTCTGTTTTGCCGCCAGCCTGATCATCCGCAGGCAAGCCGGCCGTCTGGCGATCCTGACCCTGATAACACTCTCGCTGATCGCTTCATTGCGCTACATGTACTGGCGCCTGTCCGACACCCTGAGCTTTGAGAACTGGCAGGATGCCGTATTTGGCTACGGGCTGGTGCTGGCCGAGCTTTATGCCCTGCTCGTGCTGATATTCGGCTACGTACAAACGGCTTGGCCGCTGCACCGCAAACCGCAGATTTTGCAGCAGGCACCCGCTCAATGGCCAACGGTAGATGTCTTCATTCCCACCTATAACGAAGCGTTGAGCATCGTAAAACTGGTGGTGCTCGCCGCCCAGGCCATCGACTGGCCCGAGGGAAAACTGCGTGTGCATGTGCTCGACGACGGACGTCGGGAGGAGTTCAGGCTTTTCTGCCAGGACATTGGTGTCAACTACATTACCCGCGACAACAATCGGCATGCCAAGGCCGGCAACCTCAACGAGGCGCTCAAAGTCACTGACGCAGAGTTCATCGCCATCTTCGATGCCGACCACGTCCCTACCCGCTCCTTCCTGCAGATCACCATGGGCTGGTTTCTCAAGGACACGAATCTGGCGTTGCTGCAAACACCGCACTTTTTCTATTCACCCGATCCCTTCGAAAAGAACCTCGATACCTTTCGCTCAGTACCCAATGAAGGTGAGCTGTTCTACGGCCTGGTGCAGGATGGCAACGACCTCTGGAACGCAACGTTCTTCTGTGGCTCCTGCGCGGTCATGCGGCGCACACACTTGCTGGAAGTCGGCGGTATCGCGACCGAAACCGTGACGGAGGATGCGCATACCGCGCTCAAGCTCAACCGCCGTGGTTTCAATACCGCATACCTGGCCATTCCACAGGCAGCGGGACTGGCCACGGAAAGCCTTTCCCGGCACATCAGCCAACGCATACGATGGGCGCGCGGCATGGCGCAGATTTTTCGCACCGACAATCCGCTGTTCGGCAAAGGGCTGAACCTGGGGCAGCGTATCTGCTACCTCAACGCCATGATGCACTTTTTCTACAGCCTGCCTCGCCTGGTGTTCCTGACCGCACCATTGGCCTACCTGGTTTTCGGTGCAGAGATTTTCCACGCCTCGGCGTTGATGGTCACGGTCTATGTACTGCCGCATATTGTCCATTCCAGCCTGACCAACTCCAGCATCCAGGGCCGCTTCCGCCATTCATTCTGGAACGAAGTGTATGAGTCGGTTTTGGCCTGGTACATCATGCGGCCGGTACTGTTGGCCCTGATCAGCCCTTCGCTGGGCAAGTTCAACGTGACCGACAAGGGCGGCATCATCGAAAAGGAGTATTTCGACTGGAAGCTCGCGCGGCCTTATATCGTCCTGCTGACCTTGAACATGATCGGTCTGGTATGCGGTGTGGTGAAACTGATCGGGGGTGATTCGGCCCAGGTCACTACCCTGGCGATCAACCTGACCTGGACCCTGTACAACATCATCATTGTCAGCACCGCCGTAGCAGTGGCCAGTGAGGCCTCTCAAGCGCGCGCAGAGCCAAGGGTGCCAGCCGATCTACCCGTGCGCATCTATCGCGAAGACGGCACGTCGTTCGATTGCAAAACCCAGAATTTCTCGCAGAACGGCGTAGGTCTGACACTGCCACCCGAGGTTCAGCTCACTGCCGATGAAAAGCTGCGGTTCTGTATTTTGCGCAGCCCTCCCTCAAGCATCTTTCCTGCAACGGCGGTATTCAGCAACGACAGCGTGGCGGGCATGCAATTCGGTGCCTTGACCCTGCGCCAGCAAAGCGAACTGGTGCGTTTGACGTTTTCACGGGCCGACACGTGGGCCAACACCTGGGGTAACGGCCGTCTCGACGCCCCCTTGGCGGCATTGCGCGAGGTCAGCAGCATTGGCTTGCGCGCGATCCTCAACCTGTTCGTCGCAACCGTAAAAGACGGCCATGCCCTGCTGCGTAAACGTTCGAACGCTCCATCACCTATCGACTCCACCGCGGATTAGCAACGATCTTGAAGCATTCCTTTCGCCGGACCTTTCTCCCTCGCCGCTCTCTCATGCTGATCGCCTGCTCGCTACTGGGTTGGAGCGACCTGGCCTTGAGTGCTACCGCACAAACCAGCGCCACAGTCCCGGCGGTGATGCCGGTCGCACCGTTGAGCGATGCTGCGGGCAACCGCTATACCCGCACCCTCAAGGAGCTGGGCAAAAGCTACTCGATGAACCTCAAGGGAGCCGAGGCGACGGACAGTGTGAACTTCAATGTGCGCGCCGATGAAGTCGTGACATCGGCGCAAGTCACGCTGCAGTACAGCTATTCACCGGCGTTGCTGGCCGACCTTTCGCAAATCAACGTGCTGGTCAACGACCAGGTGGCCGCCAGCCTGCCCTTACCCAAGGAAGAGGCCGGTCAGTTGCAGACCCGGACCGTTCAGATCCCGCCACAGATGATCACCGAATTCAACCGGCTCAGCCTGCAGTTCATTGGCCACTACACAATGCAATGTGAAGACCCTTTGCACTCAAGCCTTTGGGCCAGAATCGGCAACGAGAGCCAGTTGAGCCTGCAGGTGTCTTCGATTCAACAGCCCAACGATCTGTCCGCTCTGCCGCAGCCCTTGTTCGATCGTCGGGATGCCTTGCCCTTGAGGCTGCCCTTCGTGTTTGTCTCGCGCCCTGACGGTCCGGAGCTGGAAGCCGCGGGCATCCTGTCTTCCTGGTTTGGCGCACTGGCCAGCTACCGCGGCGCGACCTTTCCCGCCAGCCTCACGAACCTGCCAGCCAAAGGCAACGCCGTGGTTTTTGTCAGCGGTAGCGAAGCCGCACGCCTGGATGGCTTGAAAATCAAGGAAGCCACAGGGCCGACATTGACGATGATGAGCAACCCGAACGATGCTCAGGGCAAGCTGTTGATCGTTTCCGGGCGCGATGGCGCCGATCTCAAAATCGCCGCGACAGCCCTGGCCCTCGGCAGTTCAGCCTTTTCAGGGCAGAGCGTAGTGATCGAGCGGATCGACTCACTCAAGCCACGCCAGCCGTATGACGCGCCAAACTGGCTGCCCTCCGATCGCCCGGTTCGTCTGGGTGAACTGGCGAAGCCCGCTGAGCTCAATGTGTCGGGTTATAACCCGGGACAAATGGCGGTTACGCTGCGCTTGCCGCCGGACCTGTTCAACTGGCGCGAACCAGGCGCGAAACTTGACCTGAAATACCGCTATACGCCCCAACCGATCGCCACCAATTCCTCGTTGCTGATCAGCTTCAACGACAGTCTGATCAAGTCAATCGAATTGCCTTCGATCGAGAAACTCGGCAGCAGCGACAGCCTGCTGGCGATGCTCAAAACCGACGACAGCCTGGCCCGTACGTCGCGAATGCTGTTGCCGCTCAATTCAGTGGCACTGCAATCACGCCTGCAATTTCGTTTTATGTACGAGTACACCAAACAGGGCGAATGCCGCGACATCATTATCGACAACATGCGCGGTGTGATCGATCCGGACTCGACTCTGGACCTGAGCGACTACGACCATTTTATGGCCATGCCCAACCTTGGAGTGTTCAAGGACAGTGGCTTCCCGTTCACCCGCATGGCCGACCTTTCTGAAACCTCGGTGATCCTGTCCGATAACCCGGGCCCCGCCGATCTGAGCGCCTACCTGACCCTGCTGGGCCGTTTCGGCGACTCCACCGGCTATCCGGCGACCGGCGTGAGAGTGGTTCACGCCGACCAGCTCGCCGATCAACGCGACCGGGATTTGCTGGTACTTGCCTCGGGCAACAATCAGCCATTGCTGGACCAGTGGCAAAGCTTTCTGCCGGCCAGGGACGAAGGGGCTACGCAATACTTTGAACTGTCCGACCTGCCCCTGCGAGTGCGTAACTGGATCAGCCCGGATGCGAAAACCAATCTACGCGAAGCACGCAACAGCCTCAGGTTTTCCGCTGAGGATGGCAGTGCTTATCTGACCGGATTTGAATCGCCGCTCAAGAGCGGGCGCAGTGTGGTGTTCATCGCCAGTGCAAGGCCCAACGGCCTGGCCGATGTGACCGCCGCCCTGCAAAGCACCGAAGAAAACGCCCACGAGCTGCAAGGCAGCCTGGTGGTGGTCAGGGGCAAACACGTCGAATCGCTGGTCGCCGAACAGGATTACTACGTCGGAAAACTGGGAGCATGGCGCTACCTGCAATGGTACCTCTCGCAAAACGTACTGGCGTTGGTGCTGATCACCCTCACGGGGGTCTTGCTGCTTGCCTCGATCGTTTACCTGACCCTGCGCCAAAGGGCCAAACGTCGCCTTGGTCATTGAGCCGCGCATGCCGCCATCGACCATGAGCCCCCGGAATGCTTGCCTGCGCAGCACTGTGCGCAGGTTGAGCGCCACGCTTGCGCTCGCTCTGCTGGCTCCGGCGATGGCGGCGGGAAAATCCTGCGAGCAACCGGCCTGGCCACTGTGGCAAACCTATGCAACGCGCTTCGTCCAGGCCGACGGCCGGGTTCTGGAGTCCAGCCTGGAGAAGAATCACAGCACCTCTGAAGGTCAGTCCTACGGCATGCTCTTCGCACTGATCGGCAACGATCAGCAACGTTTCGACAAACTATGGCGCTGGACCACCGCCAACCTCGCCGGTGCAACCATCGCCACGCGACTGCCAGGCTGGTTATGGGGGCAAGGCACGGACGGTCAATGGCTCCTGCAGGACGCCAACTCGGCCGCCGACGCTGATCTGTGGTTCGCCTACGCCCTGCTTGAAGCAGCACGTCTGTGGCACCGGCCGGACTATCGCGAAGACGCCCTGCAGCTGATGGCGACGATCGAGGCGCAATTGGTCGTCAGGTTGCCCGGGTTGGGCCCGATGGTATTGCCTGGGCCGGTGGGCTTCGTCCAGCCGGACCAGCTCTGGCGTCTGAATCCCAGCTACCTGCCCCTGCCCTTGTTGCGGCGGCTGGCCAAGGAAGCACCTTCCGGTCCCTGGCTAGCCATAGCCGACAACACCGCCAAGATGATTCGTCAATCAAGCCCGCGCGGTTTCGTTGCGGACTGGGTCGGCTATCAAGGGGACTCAGCGCAATCGGGCGTATTCGTGAGCGACCCGTTCAAGGGCGAAACGGGCAGCTATGACGCTATTCGCGTGTACCTCTGGCTGGGCATGAGCGACGCGACCGAACCACTGGCAGGGCCCCTGCTCAATCGGCTGGACGGTATGGCCCGCAGTACAGTCGCGACGGGGGTCCCACCGGAAACAGTCCAGGTTCTCCAGGGCAACGTTCAGGGTCAGGGCCCTTTCGGATTCTCCGCGGCACTGATTCCGTACTTTCAGGCCAAGGGCCAACCCCGGCTGGCCAATCAGCAACGGCGCCGTGTGGAACAGACCTTGCGAGAAGCGCTGGCCAAACCTGATGTCACTGACGGCCCCCCGCTTTACTACAACTTCATGCTCAGCCTGTTCGCGCTCGGCTGGGCAGACAAACACTATCGATTCCGGGAAGACGGAACGCTGAAACTCTCCTGGGAGACCGCATGTACGCGCACCACCGCACGCTAGCCATCGTCGCCATGAGCGCGTGGACGGCCGCTGTTGCCCACGCTCAAAGCCCGACGCCACAGACATTGCTTGTCGAGCAAGGGCATTACTGGCAGTTGCATGACAACCCTCAACGCGCGGCGGAAGTCTGGTTGAAAGTCCTGCTTCTGGACCCTGTCCAGGTGGACGCACTGTATGGCCTGGGCCTGATCGGTGTGCAACTGAACACGCCACAGCAGGCGCAGCAATACCTCGCCCGTCTGGAGGCGATCCAGCCGACACCTCGCCTGGCACTGCAATTGGCACAGGATATAGCCCTGGCACAACCGCAGAACCAGCAGCGTCTGGAAGAGGCTCGCCGCCTCGTCGATGCCGGCGAACGCGACAAAGCGACCGCCGTGTTTCGCCAACTGTTCGATGGCCGTCCACCTCAAGGCAAGATCGGCCGCGAGTACTACAACAACCTTGCGTTCAATCAGGCCGACTGGTCTGAAGCGCGAAGCGGATTTCAGCGCCTGCAACGCGAAATGCCTAACGACTCGATCGTCGCGCTGTTTTACGCCAAGCATCTGGTACGCCATGAAGACAGCCGTGCCGAGGGCATCCGCGCCCTGGCCGGGCTGACCCAGCGTACCGACATCGCCGGTGATGCAGACGAAAGCTGGCGCCTGGCGCTGACCTGGATCGGCCCGCCCAATGCCACGCAACTGCCTTTGTTCGAGGCCTACCTCAAGACTCATCCGGATGACCAGGAAATCCGCTCGCAGATGAACAAGGGCAAGCAACGGCTGAGCGCGACAGACAACAAGGGCTGGCAACCGCCCGCTGAAGTGGCGCGCGGCCTCAAGGCACTCAAAGAAGGTGACCAGGCCACGGCCGAACAGGCTTTTCAGGCGCGCTTGAACACCCGGCCCGATGATGCTGACGCGTTGGGTGGCCTTGGGGTTATCCGCCAGCAGCAACACCGACTGGACGAAGCGGAAAAACTCTTGAGTCAGGCCGCACGACAACGTGACGGCAGCCAGTGGCAGGCAGCTCTGCAAGAAGTCCGCTACTGGTTTGCGTTGCAGCAGGCTCGGGACGCCCAGGCCAAAGGCCAGACAGCCCAGGCACAGGCCTTGGTCAGCCAGGCCCTGCGCCTGACCCCGAACGGGGCGGACGCCCGCCTTGCCCTGGCCGATATCCAGGCCCGGGAGGGTCAGCTCGATGATGCACAACGCAACTATCGTCTGGTACTGAGCCAGCGCCGTGACGATCCTCAGGCGCTGGAAGGGTTGGTCAATGTTCTGCTCAAGAGCGGCAAGGGCGATGAAGCCCTGCAACTGATCCAGACCTTGCCAGCAGTCCAACAGGCGAAGCTCGGCCAGTCGGGACGCCTGCAAGCCTTGCGCTCGACGCAACTGGCCGCTCTCGCCGAACAACGCAACGACCTGCCGGCCGCGCGCAACGCCTTGCAGGATGCGCTGCGGTACGAGCCGGACAACATCTGGACACGCTTCGCCCTGGCACGCTTGAACCTGGCGATGGGAGAGCCGCAAAAGGCTCGGGAGCTGATCAACTCCATGCTCCAGGCCCACCCCGACAATGCCGATGCGCTTTACGTCAGCGCCTTGCTGTCGGTCCAGATGGGTGAATGGAAAGCCGCTCAGACGACCCTGGGACGCTTACGTCCCGACCAGCGCACCCCGGATATGGAAGCGCTGGCCGCTGATGTCAGCCTCAACCTGCAACTAAGCCAGGCAATCGAGATGGGCAAGCGCGGGCAGCGCCAGGAGGCCCTGACATTGCTCGACCGCATTCAGCCGATGGCCAGCAACAGCCCGGAGCGCACGACGAGCCTGGCTTCAGCCTATGTCGAGGTCGGTGACCCGAGCAGCGCACTGACCCTCATGCGCAGCCAGATGCAAACAGCCACGGCCCCCACGGCAGACTTTATCCTGCAATACGCTACGGTCCTGTTGAGAGCTGGAGAAGACTCACAGGTCAACACGATTCTGCGCGACCTGCAGAACCGGCCCCTGAACGCGTCGACTCGCAAGCGTTTCGACGACCTGCTTTATCTCTATCGCATCCGTCAGGCTGACCAGTTGCGTGAACGAGGCGATCTGGCCAGCGCCTATGACACGCTGGCGCCCGCGCTGGCGCAACGCCCCGGTGACAGCGCTGCGGTCTCTGCCCTGGCGCGGATGTACTCGGCCAACGGCGACACGGCAAAAGCCTTCGAGCTCTACAAGCCGCTGTTGCAGCGCCAGCCAAACGACCCGCAACTGCTGCTGGGGGCTGCCAACGCGGCCCTGCTCGCACATGACACTGCATTTGCAGAACAGGCGCTGCAACAGCTGCTCAAGACCGAATCCGGTAACCCTCAAACGCTGACTGAGGCCGCCCGCCTCTACCAGAACATGGGCAAGACCGGCATGGCCGCTGATCTGCTGCGCAAAGCGGTGGCCATCGAACAGAGCGAGAAACGCCGGGATCGAGGCACCCAACTGGCAGCTTCGACGGTTGCGTCCAACCCTTTTGCAGGGGGGCCGGGCCAACTCAGGGAGGTCAGCCGCACGACCTCACGGGCAGTGATTCCGCCGCCGGCTCAGGAGATGCCAGTCCTCATTGCGTCCCGCGACAACACCGGCATCGGGGCCGCCCCAGGCGCGCAGCAGGCGAGCAATCCATTCGAGTCACGGCTGCCACGCGAAGCCCTGGCGAGCGAGGACATCAGCCCCGCGCAACGGGCGCTCAATCAGATCCTCCAGGAGCGCAGCGCCTATGTCACTCAAGGCCTGAGCATTCGCAGCAACAACAGTGAGTCGGGACTGAGCAAACTGACGGATGTTGAAACACCGCTCGAAATCAATATTCCGCTGGATGAAAGCCGCCTCGCCCTGCGCGTGACGCCGGTATCGCTGAACGCGGGCAGCGCCAGCAGCGAGTCGCTGCAGCGTTTCGGCAACGGTGCGCAGAGTGACGGCGCCGGCTCGCAAAAAGCCCAGGGTGTCGGCCTCGCCGTCGCCATTCAAAGGCCCGCTGAAGGGCTCAAAGCCGATATTGGCACCACCCCTCTGGGCTTCAAATACAGCACCGCTACAGGTGGCATCAGCGTCGACCGCCCCCTGAGCGACACCTCCAATGTCCGTTACGGCGTAAGCGTTTCCCGGCGTCCGGTGACCGACAGCGTTACCTCGTTTGCCGGTACCACCGACAAACGCAGTGGCCAGTCCTGGGGCGGCGTGAGTGCCAACGGTGGGCGTGGCCAGTTGAGCTATGACGACAACGAAGTCGGCGCCTATGGCTACGCCTCCTGGCACCAGCTAATGGGCAACCATGTCGAATCCAACAGCCGCAGTGAACTGGGCAGCGGTGTCTACTGGTACCTGCAAAATGCAACGGACAGCAAGCTGACTGCCGGCCTGAGCATGACTGGCATGAGCTACGCCAACAACCAGGACTATTTCACTTTTGGCCACGGCGGTTATTTCAGCCCGCAGACTTTTTTCGCCCTGGGCGTGCCGGTGACCTGGGCGCAACGCAGCGGACGCTTGACGTATCAAGTCAAGACGTCAGTCGGCGTGCAGCATTTCGAGCAGGACAGTGCCGACTATTTCCCTACCGACAAAGCCCTGCAGGCGGCCTCGGGCTTGCGCTACGCAGCGCAAAACAAAACCGGGATCGGTTACAGCCTCGCCGCGGCGGCGCAATACAAGGTCGCTTCGAACTTCCTGCTGGGCGCCAATCTGGGTCTGGACAACGCCCACGACTATCAACAAATCAGCGGCGCCTTGTCTGTGCGCTACCAGTTCGAGGACATCAGCGGCCCCATGAACCTGCCGGTCAGCCCGTACACCTCACCTTATTCCAACTGATCATTCTGGAGCTTTCGATGCCCACTTCTGCACTTGCCGGCCTGACTCTACTTGTTCTGGGGGAGAGTCACATGAGCCTCGCGGACCATTTGCTCGAGCCGCTGCACGACAACCTGACCCGTCAAGGGGCCCAGGTTCATTCCATCGGTGCCTGCGGTGCCAGCGCCGGCGACTGGCTGATCAGCAAAAAGGTCGACTGCGGTGCCGAGCGCAAAGGCAACGACAAGATAGTGATCAAGGGGCGCGAGGCAACCACCACACCGATCCAGGACCTGATTGCCGCCGACAAGCCCGACCTGGTGGTACTGGTCATCGGCGACACCATGGCGTCCTATGACAAACCGGTATTTCCCAAGGCCTGGGCGTGGCAAAGCGTCACCAGCCTGGCCAAGGCCATCAGCGCCACCGGAACGCGTTGCGCCTGGGTTGGCCCGGCGTGGGGCAAGGCCGGTGGCATGTACCAGAAAAACGATGCCCGCACTCAGCTGATGTCCCAGTTTCTGGCCGCGAACGTGGCGCCTTGCACCTACATCGACTCGCTGACGCTCTCCAAACCCGGGCAGTGGGTTACCACCGATGGGCAGCACTTCACCGTCGCCGGTTATCAATCATGGGGCGCTGCCATCGGCGGTGCTTTGGCCAAACTGCCTGCCGCCAGTGTCAGCAACAAGGGAGCAGTAAAATGACCCGCCCGACATTTGGCTGGGCCCTGTTCGCGCCCCTGTTGCTGAGCCTGCATGCCCAGGCCGCAGACATTGCCTTATACCCGACGGGCCCGGCCCAGGACTCGGCCTTCCTGCGCTTTATCAATGCCGTCGACCGACCGTTGCAACTGCTGGCCGAGAACTCTGAGGCACGTCTCAGGCTCGAGGGCCCGCACGCCGTATCCGACTACATGCCGGTGCCTGCCGACCATCCAATCAAGGGCACCCTCGAACGCGACGGCAAAAACCAGCCGCTGGACATCCGGATCGCGGCGGGTGAATTCGCCACCGTGATCGCCTTGCCAGACAGCACTCAAGGTATCAGCCAGGTAGTCATCCGTGAGCAGCCCGACGATTTCAATAGCCTGAGAGCTTCACTGGCGTTTATCAACGCGGATCCAGGTTGCACCCAAGCCGGTTTGCGCCCCGCAGGTTCGAAAGCCGAACTGTTCAAGGAGGTGGCTAATGGCAGCGTGCAACGCCGCGCCATCAACCCTGTCAGCCTGTCGGTTCAATTGGTCTGTGCCCATGCCGACGTCGGTGCTCCGCTGAGCCTGGGCCAGCTCAAGGCCGGCGAGCGCTACAGCATTGTGCTGCTGCCGGGCGCAAATGGCCCGTACCTGCTGTCCGCGACTGACGCGCTGGCTCACTAACCGGATCGCGCCACCACCATGGTCTTTGCCTCCCTCGAGTTTCTGACGCTGTTCCTGCCGCTGTTCCTGTGCGCCTATGCGCTGAGTCCGCCAGCCTGGCGCAACGTCACGCTACTGCTTGGCAGTTGGCTGTTCTATGGCTGGTTGAGCCCAGTGTTCCTCGCACTGCATGTAATGCTGACGATCACGGCGTGGGCCGGTGGGTTGCTGATCGACGCGACCCGGGAGGATGGCAAGGGCCGCGTGCGGATACTCGTGACACTGATCGTGCTCAACACCGTGGTGCTCTGCTGGTACAAATACGCCAACATCGTCGCCGGTACATTGAACGAGACCCTCACCTGGTACGGCGCCATGCCTCTGGACTGGCAACGGGTCATCATGCCGGCGGGGCTGTCGTTTATCGTATTGCAGGCGATTTCCTACCTGGTGGATGTGTATCGCCACACCGTGCCGGTCGAACGCAGCTTCCTCAACTACGCCACCTATATCTCGATGTTCGGCCATTCGGTCGCGGGCCCCATCATTCGCTACGACTGGGTTCAACGCGAGCTGCAACGCCGTTACTTCAAGGTGCAGAATTTCTCGCTGGGTGCACGCCGGTTCATGGTCGGGATGTGCATGAAGGTGCTGGTGGCCGACACCCTGTCGCCAGTGGTCGATGTGGCGTTCGGTTTGCAGAACCCCAGCTTCTCCGACGCCTGGGTTGGCTGCCTTGCCTACTCCCTGCAACTGTTCTTCGACTTCGCCGGCTACAGCGCCATGGCCATTGGTCTGGGACTGATGCTGGGCTTTCACTTTCCCGAGAATTTCAATCGTCCCTACCTGGCCAACAGCATCCAGGACTTCTGGCGGCGCTGGCACCTGTCGCTGTCCAGCTGGCTGCGTGACTATCTGTATATTCCGCTGGGCGGCAATCGCAACGGTCCCTGGAAAACCTACCGCAACCTGCTCCTGATCATGGCCATCGCCGGCCTCTGGCACGGTGGCGATAGCTGGAACTATCTGCTCTGGGGCTGCGCGCATGGCATTGCGTTGTGTGTTGATCGTGCCTGGAACAGTTCTGCCCTGCCCCCTGTACCGCCGGTGCTTTCCCATGGGCTGACACTGTTGTTCGTATGCCTGGCCTGGACACTGTTCCGCGCCCCCGATTTCCACAGCGCGCTGCGCCTGTATGCCGGGCAGTTCGGCCTGCAGGGCATTGCTCTGGCAGACGAACTGCGCGCGACACTGCGCCCGGTACACGGCCTTGCGGCCTTGCTGGGTGTGTTCGGTGTCCTCGCACCGCTGCTGGGCCCTTATTGTGAGAAACGACTGGGCGGTATTGCGCTCTGCGTCAGCGCCCTTTGGCCCATCGCCGGTTTCGTACTGTCGTTCGCACTGATCGCCAGTCGCGAAACCGTGCCCTTCCTGTACTTTCAATTCTGATGACGCCCCCAGAGCACACCCCCGCCCCCACTCAGCCAGATGATCTGGCTTCACGCGCCAGCCCGCTGGCAGGCCTGGCCCTGCTGGTATTCCTGTTTGCAGGATTGCTGTCCGCAGGCCGGTTGATTGGTTCAGGAAAAATCGAGCTGATACCTGCGAAATTATTGAGCGAACAGATTCTTGACGGCGATATCACCCAGCGGTTCGCCAAGGAGCTGTCGAAGGCTTCCGTCCCCACAACGTTCGCCGAGCTGGAGCGCGGTGCCAGTTGGGTATTCCTCGGCGACACTGGGCCCAGGGTTCGTCCGGGCTGCCGTGACTGGCTGTTTCTGGCCGATGAACTCAAGGTCAATCATCAAGCGCAGCGCAATGCCGATGGAAAAGCCCAGGCGGTGATTGATCTGAAACAGCAGTTCGCCCGAGGCGGGATCAGCCTGCTGGTGGTCATCGTTCCAGACAAGAGCCGCATCGCCGCTGCGCAACGTTGCTCCCTGCACCGCCCGGCCGCGCTGGAAGGACGTATCCAGGCCTGGACCTCGAAGCTGAATGGGGCTGGCGTGTCGAATCTGGACCTGACCGACGCGCTGACGCCACTGGGGGCCAATGCCTATTTGCGCACCGACACGCACTGGAGCGAGTCTGGCGCGAAGGCTGCGGCCGATGCCATCGCGCAGCACCTCAAGACCCTGGGCATCACCGCAATGCCCCACCGGTCGTTCAACGTCAGTCACACCCAGAGCGCAGTGCGACCCGGCGATCTGGTCCATCTGGCAGGCATCGACTGGCTGCCGTTGAAATGGCAACCCGAACCCGAAATTGTCGCCCAAACCAGCATCAGCGAACTTCCCGCTGCGCCAGTCGACAGTCCTGACAATGCGCTGGACCTCTTTGGTGATGCCAACCTGCCTGACACCACGCTCATCGGGACCTCTTTTTCACGCAACTCCAACTTCGCGGGGTTCCTGCAGCTGGCACTGGGCGCCTCCGTGGGTAACTTTGCCAAAGATGGTGGAGCGTTCTCCGGCGCCGCAAACAGTTACCTCAACAACCCCGCATTCAAAGAAACGCCACCCAGGTTGATCATCTGGGAGATCCCGGAGCGGGACCTGCAATCGGCTTACACCGACCGCATTACGTATCGCCCACTGTGACAGACCATAGCGCAGACAATTGGACCCCAAACCTCAACCTCGTGAGCAGCAACACTCCAAACGTCAGCAACCCCTTGACACGCCCTGACCCGTGCGGCGTTAATCTAAATGCAAATAACATCTATTAAATGTTATTTTGACGTTTTTTTCTCATTTGCCACACTACATTCCACGCGAATTAAACATGCAAATGATTCGCATTGTTCCACGTGGGTTGCGAGCTTCATCGCAGCGACCCATGCAAAACCTCCGACCATAACATTTCGAAAAACCGCTGGAGCTGTTAACAGAATGACTGTCCGTATCCCTTCCTTCCTCAAAAAAGCACTGCTGGCGACCGCTCTCCTGAGCGCTGGTCATGTGTATGCAGCTCCAAGCGCCGACGGCATCGTGGTCTACAACGCTCAGCACGAAAGCCTGACCAAGTCCTGGGTAGAGGGCTTCACCCGTGAGACCGGGATCAAGGTCACCGTGCGCAACGGCGATGACACCGAGATGGGCAACCAGATTGTGCAGGAAGGCAGCGCCTCCCCTGCCGATGTGTTCCTGACCGAAAACTCGCCAGCCATGGTGTTGGTGGACAATGCCGGGCTGTTTACGCCAGTGGCGCCAACCACCCTTGAGCAAGTGGATTCGGCCTATCGTCCGGCCCATGGCAAGTGGGTCGGCATCGCGGCTCGCTCCACCGTATTTGTGTACAACAAAAGCAAGCTCGCCGAAGCCGATCTGCCAAAGTCCTTGCTTGACCTGGCGTCCCCGAGCTGGAAAGGCCGCTGGGCCGTATCGCCTGCCGGCGCAGACTTCCAGGCCATCGTCAGCGCAGTACTGGAGCTCAAAGGCGAAGCCGCAACGCTGGAATGGCTGAAGGCGATGAAAGCCGATGCCACCGTTTACCGCGGTAACAGCGCAGTGCTGAAGGCCGTCAATGCCGGCCAGATCGACAGCGGCGTGATCTACCACTATTACAGCTTCGTCGACCAGTCCAAGACCGGCGAAAACAGCAAGAACACCTCCCTGCACTACTTCAAACATAAAGATCCGGGTGCCTTTGTCAGCATCTCCGGTGGCGGCGTTCTGGCGTCCAGTAAACACAAGGAAGAGGCCCAGGCTTTCCTGAAGTGGATTACCGGCAAAGACGGTCAGGGCATCCTGAAAACAGGCAAATCGTTCGAGTACGCTGTTGGCCAGAATGCGCAATCCAACCCGAAACTGGTGCCGCTGCAAGAACTCGACGCCCCGCTCGTCGATGCCTCGAAACTCAACAGCAAAAGGGCTGTCGAGCTGATGACTCAGGCCGGGCTGCTGTAATTTGATGTCAGAGCCAGTCATCGTCTCAAAACCTGCTGGAGTCGCCGATTCGGCGATTCCAGCGCACCTGCACCTGCGACGCCGCCGCTCCCGGAGCGGCGGCGCGTGGGTCGTTGGCATTTCAATACTGGTCTCGTTGCTGGCGCTGCTGCCGCTCGCTTTCGTGATCGGTGTTTCCTTTCAGATCGGTTGGGCGTCCATCGGGGAGCTGGTATTCCGGCCCCGAGTCGCCGAGCTGCTGATCAACACCGTTTTGCTGGTGGTGTTTACGATTCCGTTGTGCGTCGCACTTGGGGTGGCCCTGGCCTGGTTGACCGAGCGCACCGACCTGCCAGGCCGGCGCCTGTGGTCTGTGTTGGCGACCGCGCCCATTGCGGTGCCGGCGTTTGTACACAGCTATGCATGGGTCAGCCTGGTCCCGCCGATTCATGGGTTGTTCGCCGGGGTATTAGTCTCGGTTATTGCCTATTTCCCCTTTCTCTACCTGCCCGTTGCGGCGACGCTACGCCGCCTTGATCCGGCCATTGAAGATGTCGCCGAATCACTGGGCCTCAAGCCCTGGGCGGTATTCTTCCGGGTCGTACTGCCGCAGTTGCGTCTGGCCATCGGCGGTGGCGCCTTGTTGGTCGGGCTGCATCTTTTGGCCGAATACGGTCTGTACGCAATGATCCGCTTCGACACCTTCACCACGGCGATCTTTGACCAGTTCAAGTCCACGTTCAACGGACCTGCGGCCAACATGCTGGCCGGTGTGCTCGCGTTGTGCTGCCTGGCCATGTTGACCTTTGAGTCGGCAACGCGCGGCAAGGCCCGTTATGCACGGGTGGGGTCCGGGAGTGCGCGCCTGCAGCGGATCATGCGGCTCGATCGCACGGAAAAAACCATGGCATTGCTGCTGCCGATAGTGACCAGTGCGCTGGCACTCGGTGTGCCGTTGATCACCCTGGCCAGATGGCTGGTGGCCGGCGGCGCAGAGGTCTGGCGCATGAGCGATATCCTGCCGGCTTTGGAGCAGACCATGATTCTGGCCGGCGCGGGCGCGATCATCGCTACCTGTGCGGCGATCCCTGTCGCCTGGCTCTCCATCCGCTCACCGGGGCGACTGCACCGTGTGCTGGAAAGCTGCAACTACATCACCAGTTCATTGCCGGGCATTGTCGTGGCGTTGGCACTGGTGACTATCACGATCAATTTCGCCCGACCGATTTACCAGACAACGATCACCGTGCTACTGGCTTATCTGCTGATGTTCCTGCCCAGAGCGCTGGTCAGTTTGCGCGCCGGCATTGCCCAGGCGCCGGTGGAACTGGAAAACATGGCCCGTAGTCTCGGTCGTTCGCCCAGCCAGGCGCTATGGCTTATCACCATGCGGCTGGCGGCGCCAGGAGCAGCCGCTGGCGCTGCACTGGTCTTCCTGGCGATCACCAATGAACTGACCGCCACCCTGCTTCTCGCCCCCAACGGCACCCGCACGCTGGCCACCGGTTTCTGGGCCATGACCAGTGAGATCGACTATGCCGCCGCTGCACCCTACGCGTTGATCATGATCCTTCTTTCGCTTCCGTTGACCGGGCTTCTTTACCATCAATCCAAACGCACGGCAGGCCGATGAACGCTCTTGAATTGACTTCAATCTACAAATCCTTTGGTTCCCTGCCGGCCTTGGAGAACGTCAACCTGTCGGTACCTACAGGCAGCCGCACGGCCATTGTCGGCCCGTCCGGCTCGGGGAAAACCACCTTGCTGCGGATGATCGCCGGGTTTGAGTTTCCTGACTCAGGCAGCATCTCGCTCAATGGCCAGACGTTGGTCAACAGTACCACCGAGGTGCCGGCCCACCAGCGGCTTATTGGCTATGTTCCGCAAGACGGAGCGCTTTTTCCGCACATGACGGTTGCCGCCAATATCGGATTCGGGCTCCCAGGCAATACGGCCTCGAAACAAGAGCGGGTCGCGGAATTGCTGGACATGGTTGCCCTGGACCCGCGCATGGGCCAGCGCTGGCCTCACGAGCTGTCGGGTGGTCAGCAACAACGGGTAGCCCTGGCTCGCGCCCTGGCCCAACGGCCTCGACTGATGCTGCTGGACGAACCATTTTCTGCACTGGACACCGGTCTGCGTGCCTCCATGCGCAAGACGGTGGCGCGACTCCTGGCGGATGCCGGTGTCACCACTATTCTGGTGACTCACGACCAGGCCGAAGCGTTGTCCTTTGCTGACCAGTTGGCTGTCATGCGCCAAGGCAGACTGGTTCAGGCCGGTCCGCCCATGGACCTTTACCTGCGCCCCCGTGACGAGGAAACCGCTCTTTTCCTGGGCGACGCGGTGGTGATGCCTGCCTGGATCGAAGAGGGTTGGGCCAAATGCGATCTGGGACGTATCCACGTCAGCGATAGCTCGCAATATGGTGCGGCGCAGATCATGTTGCGGCCCGAACAGCTCCAGATATCCAGCCAGGTCTCTGGCCAGGAGCAGTCAGAGGGGTGTTGGGGGGTCGTTACCGAGCTCGATTTTGGCGGCAATACCTGCACATTGACGGTGGAACTGAAGGTGCCATCTCCATCCGCCGGTGGGCAGCCATCGAGCCGGACGTTAACGGTGCGCAGCTCTGGCATCCATGCTCCTGCGCTGGGAAGCACGGTTCATATCTACGCAGAGGGGCATGCTCACGTCATGACCACCCCGACCATCCCCAGCAACGCGCAGACGACGCCTCAGCCTTGTTGAGTGAGTTGAACGTGGAGTCATTCATCACGGCTTGACGTTCTTCATCTTCGCCCCCCCTCCCCCTCGGACGCAGGCCAAACGGGCCTGCTGACGGCTTTCCATTTCGCCTTGCTGACAAAAGATGCGGATGACTCGCCAGTGTCGCCTGGCGGGGCTGTGCTCATTGAGCAGTGGGCAGAAAAATCCATGAAAAGTGCAATTCATTCCTTGTAAAAGCCATTTTTCAAGACGCTGACTATCGCCATGATGGGCGATAAGCGCTCAGCGCATCAGAACAATGACAACCGGGAACATCAATGAAACCTTGCCCTGCACCCCGCCCGCCAGCCCCGCTGATTTAAATGCACCAGCGTCATGCCCCCCTCATCGCAAGCCCGATTGCCGCCGACGAAATTCTCCCGGCGTCATTTGTGCGTATCGCTGGAAGAACCGGCTGAAGTAGGCAGGGTCCTTGAAACCCAGCTGATAGCAGATTTCGTTGGCCGAGTTGCCGGTGAACAACAGCAGGCGCCTGGCTTCCTGCATCAACCGCTCGAACACCAGGCGCTTGGAGGGCAAGTCGGCGATCCGTCGACACACGTCATTGAGACGGGCTTCTGTCACACCGATTCGGTCGGCATAGCGCGACAGTGGCCAATGCTGCAGGTAATGCGTTTCGATCAGTTCATTGAAACGATGAAATATTTGCAGGTCCTCATGCCTGGCAGGTTTCGCCTCGAGCGAATTGGCGGAGAGCCTGAGCAGGCTGATAACGATCAGACGAGTCAAGGCATCGAGGGCAGGCCCGCGCCCGGAACGCTGTTGGTTGATTTCGCTTTGCAGCTCGTCAAACAGCAACTCCAGACGCCTGGCCTCCACATCGAACTCCGGTGCCAACCGTGTCAGGGCCACGCAAACCGGCGGGATCTGGAACCCGGGCGCAAGGCTCGGATCGGCCTCGATCAATCCCCAGACAAGTTGCTGGCGTACCGTCAACACATGGCCTTCGCTATCGGGCTCGGTAACGAACGAGTGGGGAATGGTCGGCGGAGTCAGGAAGTACATCGGCCCCGAGTCCAGATACTGCTGGTCGTCAAGGTAGACCCGTACCGCGCCGTTTTTGACGTAATGGACCTGAAAGAAACGGTCGTGACGATGCACTGGCATGTTGCGGCCAAAGAACCCGGCCAGATTGCTCAGTTTGTCGTAATGCACCTCGGCATCGCTGTAGCGTTGGTCGTAGACCTGGCCGATGTTGATATTGGGGATCGGCTGGCGATCAGTCATGACAGTGCTCTCATTCTTGTTTTTTGTTTCGGTCCAATTCTGGACACATCCTGCGCCATCCTCAAACCGAGAGCCAGTTGTCGTGTGCTCCACAAGCGCTTGACGATAGTTAACATATTAATTATAACGTTAATACATTAACTAATCACACGCAGGGCACCCACCGCCCTGCAACTGCCAGGAGAAAAGCATGAGCCGTGCCTTGCATGACATTGCGACCGGCACCCTGTTCGGTGTCGCGCTGAACTAACTGAATGCTTGAAAGACGCGATAAGACTCAACGCTCTGAAACGGCGAGGATCTGGCGCGTTTGTTAAGTCGGGAACAAGGCAAACAGATAGCCGTCACAACAAGGAGGCCATGGGTTTTTCCCTGGGCCTCTCTTGCTGGAGGCGCGCGCATCCGGCGCTCTTCAGCTGCAATCCGGCAGCACGAGCCGCTCGGGTGATTTGACCTGATCCGCTTGCGACGCCTCGCTCACCGTCGAGGTGACCATCGTCGCAATAATGGACTTCAGCGCCAGCTGCCCCACCGGCTGGCCCTGACTGTTGGTGACCACCAACTCATCGAGCCCCGCTTCGACCAGTCGTTTGACCGCCGACTCGAGTGACGTCCCCATTGGCAGCGCCAACGTCGCTCCGGCCTTCACCCGAATAAACGGCCGCATGATCGCCTCGACGCTGATCACCCGCCCCCGGTTCACTTCCTTGACGAAGTTGGCAATGTAATCGTCGGCGGGGTTCATGACGATGTCCTGTCGGGTGCCTTGTTGCACGACTTCACCGTCACGCAGGATGGCTATTCGATCACCGATACGCAGCGCTTCATCGAGATCGTGGGTGATGAAAACGATGGTTTTCTTGATCTCTTTTTGCAGATCCAGGAGCACCGACTGCATATCCATACGGATCAGCGGATCGAGTGCCGAGAACGCCTCGTCCATCAACAATATCGGCGCGTCGCTGGCCAGTGCCCGGGCCAAACCGACCCGCTGCTGCATACCGCCGGAGAGCTGGTTCGGATAATGATTCTCGAAGCCCTTGAGCCCTACCCGCGCAAGCCAGCCCATGGCCACGTCCACTTGCCTGCCACGCGGCAGTCCCCGGATCTCCAGCCCATACACCGCATTGTCGAGCACGGTCCGGTTGGGCAGCAGCGCGAACTTCTGAAACACCATGGAGATTTTATGTCGGCGGAATTCTCGCAGATCGTGCGGGCTCATCTTCAGCACGTCCACGCCACCCACGATGACTTCGCCGGCGGTAGGTTCGATCAATCGGTTGATATGGCGTATCAAGGTCGATTTTCCCGAACCGGAAAGGCCCATGATGACCTGGATGCCCCCGGACGGCATGCTGATGTTGATGTCCTTCAAACCCAGTACATGACTGTGATTGCACAGCAGCTCGGCCTTGCTGATGCCGTTTTTGACCCGCTCGATACTGGCTTGAGCCTGATAACCGAAGATCTTGTAGAGATGCTTGATTTCGATGCCGAAATCGTTGGACAGATTAGTGACCATGAACCATCTCCAGATGCTTTTGCAGTCTTCTGCCATAGGCCTGGCTGACCCGATCGAAGATCACCGCGATACCGACGATGGCCAGGCCGTTGAACATGCCCAAGGTGAAGTACTGGTTGGAAATGGCCTTGAGCACTGGCTGCCCCAGCCCTTGAACACCGATCATCGAGGCGATCACCACCATGGCCAGCGCCATCATGATGGTCTGGTTAATCCCGGCCATGATTGACGGCAGCGCCAGCGGCAACTGGACGTTTTTCAGTTTCTGCCAGCCGGAGGAACCAAAGGCATCGGCGGCTTCGAGCATTTCGGCATCGACGTGGCGGATACCGAGATTGGTCAGCCGGATCATTGGTGGCAAGGCGTAGACCACCACCGCAATCAGCCCCGCGACCTTGCCGATCCCCAATAGCATCACCACCGGGATCAGGTAGACAAAACTCGGCAGGGTCTGCATCACATCCAGCACCGGGCTGATCAGGTTCTGCAGGCGATTGGAGCGGGCCATGGCAATTCCGGTCGGCAAGCCGATGACGATGGATATCACGGTACAGACGAAGATCATCGACAGGGTCTTCATCGTGTCGGTCCACATGTCCAGATAACCGATCGCCATCAGCGTCAACACACAACCCAAAACAATCTTCCAGCTGCGGCTGGCAAACCAGGCAATCAAGGCGACGAGCAGAATGATGATCGGCCATGGCGTCGTGGTCATGAACCGCTCGGACTGATTGAGGAAATACTGCAACGGCTCGAAGAACGCTTCGAAGCCATTGCCATAGGTGCTGGTGAAGTGTCGAAAGGCACCGTCAATAGCCTTTTTCAAAGCCCTAAGTCTTTCGTCCTCCATATGTGGAAAGCTTGATAGCCACTCCATAACATTCCCCTTTTGTAGAAGACCGTAAGAACACTGGCAGTCATTTCAATACATGGGTGTTTTTATTTTTATCTGCGCAAGGATCAATGCAGCGCATCGCAACGGCTGCATTGATCCGAGAGATTAAAGCGCAGCCTTGATCTTGCCGGTCGCTTCAGGGGTGACCCACTGGCTCCAGAGTGCTTCGTTGTTTTTGAGGAAGTACTTGGCCCCTTCCTCTCCGGTGGCCTGGTTATCGGTCATCCAGGCGATCAGGCGGTTCACCGTCTCATTGGACCAGGCGCGCTTGTTCAGGTACGCCATGACGGTTGGCGAGCGAGCGGCAAAGGACTTGGTGGTCAAGGTAAAGACCCGGTCGATCGGCCAGCCGTTAGGCTTGGGATCAGGACAGTCCGCGACTGTATTGCAACGCTTCCATTCCACCGGGTCGGTGGGGAT
Organism: Pseudomonas sp. GW821-FHT01E05; assembly: GCF_059422425.1. Taxonomy (NCBI): domain Bacteria; kingdom Pseudomonadati; phylum Pseudomonadota; class Gammaproteobacteria; order Pseudomonadales; family Pseudomonadaceae; genus Pseudomonas; species Pseudomonas sp. GW821-FHT01E05. Next base: position 29,573 of record NZ_JBWKWW010000017.1, on the reverse strand, counting down.
GCCATTTTCCAGCTTCACCATCGGATACTTGCCCAACAAGGCGGTGGGTGCCCAGTAGAAACCCAGCCAGGGCGCCTTGCGCTCATAGGCTTTGGCGATGGAACCATCAAGCGCCGCGGCCGAGCCGGTATCCACCAGAACAAAGCCGGCTTTCTCGAACCCGTAAGCCTTGTAGAACTGGCTGGTCACCACCGTGCCGCCCCAGCCTTGAGGACCGTTGTAGATCGCGCCTTTTTTCGCATCGTCAGGCGCCGGGAACAGCTCGGGGTGCTTCTTCACATCATCGAAGCTCTTGATGTCCGGATGGGCGTCGGCAACGTATTTCGGAATCCACCAGCCTTGCGAGCCACCATCGGACAATGAACGCGCCGCCTGAATGAGGTTACCGCTTTGAACACCCGTCCTGGCGACCTCCGGAACCAGGTCGATCCAGCCTTCCGGGGCAATATCGGGCCGGCCCTTTTCGACCATGGAGGTGATGGTTGGAACGGTATCCCCGGTCACCAGATCGGCATTACAGCCGTAGCCTGCGTTGAGGATCAGCTTGTCGACGTTGGCCATCACTTCAGCCGATTGCCAGTTCATGTTGGCGATAGTCACATCGCCACATTCAGACGCTGAGGCCCAACCACTGAATGCAACGATCCCCAACGCAACTCCCGTCTTCGAGAAAGACTTTATATTCATAAACGCTACCCTCGATTGCGGCCAAAGTTAAGAAGGGTCAACTACCGCATCATTGAACCTTCTTTCATGTCAGCAGAATGGGCAAATGGACTCATGGAACAGGCGACTGAGGTCGCCGAATCCAGACCTGCTTTTATTGTTTTATCGAAGCCGCCGGCGATCATGGCTTCGAGGCCTGCCGCCGTAACGCCCCGGTAGTTGATGAGCGTCTGCAAGAGCTCGTCGGGGGAGTGTCCATTCCCGATCAACTGGCTGGCATCCACCACCACAGCCTGCACCGCACGCTGGGCAATCGCCGGGGGCAAGCCACTGTTCAAGGCATGCTCGAGCAGGCTGCGCGCCAACAGCGCCGGGTAAGCAGGCCCCGTTCCCACCAGCGCCGTCAGGTAGTTCAAATGGTTTTCGGTGAAGACTTCATCGGCACTACCGAAGGTTTCGAACAGCCTCTGGGTAAAGGCTTTCTGCTCGTCAGTGACACCCATCGCTGCCAACCAGGGCGTATAGGACTTGCCGATTTCTGCTGCGGCATTGGGCATCGCACGAATGACCTGTCGACTTGCCGTATAGGCCGCCACGTTGCGAAGGCTCACGCCGGCCATCAAAGAAATCACCAGCCTGTTTTCAGCGAAAATCTCCACGTCGGCAAATTGCTCCGGGCGTACCGCCACAATGACCACATCACAACGCTCCACCAGCTCCTGGTTGTTGCGCGTTACGGTCACTTGCGGCCACTTCTCACTCGCTACCGGGTTGCTTGCAGAGCGGTTCGAAAGCACCAGCGAGCCGGGCCGGATAAAGGCCTTTTCGAGCATCGCCAGGGCTATCGAGCGGCCAAGCCATCCCGATCCACCGATAATGCCTATCGTGGGTTCGTTGAACATTTGAACCTGCCTTCGTTAATCAGAAGTCGCGGTCAGTCAGGTAGCCGATGAAACGTCATCCGCCTCATAGCCATGACGGAAATAGAAACGTTTCAACTCGCGAGCCAGAGGCTCCTGGCCGGTGAATATCTTCACGTACTCGGGAATCCGCCGCATTCTTTCCCCGATATCCTCTCGGGTGTTGGTGCTGATATAGCCAATCTGCGTCAGGTAAATCGTTCGAGCCCGCACATCGGCGGCGTCGAATGCGTAGCCGAAGCGCACGAACATCCGGATCAGTGCTTCGCGCCTGGCAATGTCGGCCACCCGGATATGTTCGGCCACTTCGGCGGACTGCAAGGCCCAGCTGCGCATGGCAAATTCGAACTGTGAATCGAACAGTTCCGGGTTCAGCCAGCAGTCGAAAACGTTAAGCATCGCCTCGGCAATGCTCTCGGCATAACACTCGGTCTGGGCGATCAGATTGCCGGTGTTCTTCACCCGCCAACGCTCGATCAATGCCGCGAGCAGCTCTTCGCGATCCTTGAAAAACCAGTAGAAACTGGTTCTCGACAGCCCCAGTTTCTTGGCCAGCGGCATCACCCGCACCGTGTCGACACCGCACTCGGTCAGGCTTTCATAGGCGGCGTCGAGCCAGCCTTCCAGCGACCCTCGCCAGCCTGTTTCTACTGCTTTGGTATGTTCATTCATGACTCGATCCTAGCCGCTTGCCAAAAGCCACGCAAGCAAAATGTACACCTATGTCCAGCATGTTGACACAGGTGTACATTTCACCCTAACGTAATTTCAACCCTGACCCGATGCCCTCTTCCGGAGAGTCTTGACGATGCTGAATGATCCGCTCCTCCAGCCCTATCAGTTGAAGCACCTGACTCTCAGAAACCGAATCATGACCACCGCCCACGAACCGGCCTATCCCGTAGACGGCATGCCCAAGGACCTCTATCGCGCCTACCACGTGGAGCGGGCGAAGGCCGGTGTGGCCTTGACCATGACCGCCGGCTCTGCCGCGGTTTCCCGTGACAGCCCGCCGGTGTTCAACAACATCCTGGCCTACAAGGATGAGGTTGTCGGCTGGATGAGAGACCTGACCGACGCCTGCCACGAACATGGCGCAGCGGTCATGATCCAGTTGACCCATCTGGGCCGCCGCACGCGCTGGGACAAGGGTGATTGGCTGCCCGTGGTGTCGCCGTCGTTCGAGCGCGAGGCGTCCCATCGCTCCTTCCCGAAGAAGATGGAAGACTGGGATGTGGAGCGCATCATCAAGGACTACGCCGACGCCGCGGAACGAATGAAGGCAGCGGGCCTGGACGGTATCGAGTTACAGGCCTACGGGCACCTGATGGATCAATTCTGGTCGCCGCTGACCAACGACCTCGATGCACCCTATGGCGGCTCTATCGATAACCGGCTGCGTTTTACCTTCGATATCCTCAGCGCCATCCGCAAGCGCGTCGGCAATGAGTTTATCGTCGGCGTGCGCTATACCGGTGACGAGCAAATGCCCGGCGGGCTGACCCAGACCGATGGCCTGGACATCTCCCGACGTCTGAAAGACAGCGGCATGGTGGACTTTCTCAACGTCATTCGCGGACATATCGACACCGACGCCGGCCTGACCGACGTGATTCCTATCCAGGGCATGCGCAACTCACCGCACCTGGATTTTGCAGGGGAGATTCGCGCCGCCACCGACTTCCCCACCTTTCACGCGGCGAAGATCCCGGACGTGGCCACCGCCCGCCATGCCATCGCCTCAGGCAAGATTGACATGGTCGGCATGACCCGCGCGCACATGACCGACCCGCATCTCGTGCGCAAGATCATCGAGGGCCGCGAAGAGGATATTCGCCCCTGCGTCGGCGCCAACTATTGCCTGGACCGGATCTACCAGGGCGGTGCCGCCTACTGCATCCACAACCCGGCCACAGGCCGTGAAACCAGCATGCCCCATGACATTCCCAGGGCCGGCAACAAACGCAAGATCGTGATTGTCGGTGCCGGTGTTGCCGGGCTGGAAGCCGCACGAGTGGCTGCCGAACGTGGCCATGAAGTCGTGGTGTTCGAAGCCGCCAATCAGGCGGGCGGGCAGGTTCGTCTCACTGCGCAATCACAACGACGGCGGGAAATGATCAGCATCGTCGACTGGCGCATGGCCCAGTGCATGGCTCGGGGCGTCACCTTTCATTTCAATACCTGGGCGCAGGCCAGTACCGTCCACGACGAAAAACCGGACGTGGTGATCATCGCCACCGGCGGCCTGCCCCATACCGAGATCCTCTCTGTTGGAAATGAACTGGTGGTCTCGGCCTGGGACATCATTTCCGGGGATGTGAAGCCCGGGCGCAATGTCCTGCTGTTCGATGACGCGGGTGATCACGCGGGCCTGCAAGCCGCGGAGTTCATCGCCAAAAGCGGCGCAAAAGTCGAAATCATGACGCCGGACCGCACCTTTGCACCGGAAGTCATGGCGATGAACCTGGTGCCCTATATGCGCTCGCTGCAAGCACTGGATACAACCTTCACCGTCACCTTCCGCCTGCTCGCCGTCGAACGCGAGGGTCAGGATCTGCTGGCGACCATCGACAGTGACTACGGCAACGCGCGCAAGACCCGACGCGTCGATCAGGTGGTGGTCAACCACGGCACCCGACCGCTGGACGAGCTGTATTTCGAATTGAAAGCCGCCTCCAGCAATGGTGGCGTGGTTGAGCATCAGGACCTGATCGTCGGCAACCCGCAAAATGTCGTGACCAACCCGGACGGTGTATTTCAGCTGTTTCGCATTGGCGATGCGGTGGCTGCGCGTAACACCCACGCCGCTATCTACGATGCCTTGAGACTGGTCAAGGACTTGTAAACGATCCCATTGCCGGGGTGGAGAACGCCATGCATAAAGATGAAACTCCATCCTGGAGAATTGCCGGGAAAAACGGCATTCAGGGACCGGTCGAAGGCTCTCGCTATCACTCGTCTTCGGCAGATGACTGGCTGCCGACCCGGGCTGAAGGTTTCTGGATCAAACCGCTGTTCGAAGACACCGGGCGCGGTGAAAAAACCCTCTTGATGAAGGTCGACCCAGGCGCCCATGTCACCAGCCATACCCATGCAGGCGAGCTGGAACAACTGTTCGTACTGCAAGGCTCATTCTTTGATCAGGACCGAACGCTGAATGTCGGGGACTACTGTTGCCGGGCACCCGATGCGGTTCACAGCGCGGGCTCCGTACAAGGAGCCATCCTGCTGGTGATCTATACCCGCCGCTGACCGATGCGCAAAGGATTGTTTGCGGATATCACCTGGTGATGTCATCCATCTCGGACTCTCGTCGCGACGTCACTTTCCCCTGCCACGAAAATGCAGCGTTGCCTGCTCCATCTTTTCGAAATCTTTATCTCGCCCCCCTGAATATTTTCAGCATCTTGATACCTGAAAAACTAGCCTAGAGGCCTGTACGGTTAGTTCGTTAGTTCAAATTCGGATGCCGGAAGTCCCTGGCCAAGGCGCTGTGACGAGTCATAGCCCGCTATGGCGAGGAACAGCAACACAGGATAGGGGCTTGTGGCGCCGAAGTTGACTGACAGAACTAACCACACAGGCCACTAGACAGCATCACAGGAGGGATCGCGATGGACTTCGTCTTTCTAGGGCTCGGTGCGTTGTGCTTCGTCACCGTAGTCGGCATGGCCTACGGTTGTGCAGCGCTGAACAGGAGGCGTTGATGAACGGCTTCTACCTTTTCGGCGGCTTGCTGGCGCTCGGGCTGCTCGTCTACCTCATCGCCGCACTGCTGTTTCCGGAGGACTTCTTATGACGATCCAGGCCTGGACTCTGCTTGGCGTCTATCTCTTGGTGCTGGTTGCATTGGCATGGCCGCTCGCGAGATGGATCGCCACGGTGATGGAGGGCCGATTTACCCTCGGCTCACGTATCGAGGCACCGTTGTATCGCCTCGCGGGTGTCAAGGCTGACGTCGAGATGGGTTGGCTTCAGTACATGCTCGCGCTGCTGATATTCAACATTTCAGGGTTGCTGGCAGTCTATGCACTGCAACGGCTGCAGGGTTTTCTTCCACTCAATCCGCAGGGTTTTGGCACCATCAGCCCCGACTCGTCGTTCAACACCGCAGCCAGCTTCGTCACCAATACTGACTGGCAGGGCTATAGCGGCGAGTCGACGATGAGTTACCTGACCCAGATGCTCGCGCTGACGGTGCAGAATTTTCTATCGGCGGCCACCGGTCTGGTGGTGGTGATGGCGCTGATCCGCGGCTTCGCGCGCCACAGCGCAACCAGCATCGGCAATATCTGGACCGACCTCACTCGCGTCACGTTGTGGGTCCTGCTGCCGCTGTCGCTGGTATTCGGGTTGTTCTTCGTCAGCCAGGGCGTGATCCAGAATTTCGATCCCTACAAGGACGTGACGACGCTGGAGGTGACGCAGTACCAATCACCCCAGCTCGATGCGGCCGGCCAGCCAATCAAGGATGCACAAGGCAACCCGGTCCTGCAGGACCATACGAGCAACACGCAAACGCTGGCGATGGGACCTGTGGCGTCACAGGAAGCGATCAAAATGCTCGGTACCAACGGTGGCGGTTTCTTCAACGCCAACTCGGCGCATCCCTACGAGAACCCCACTGCGCTGGCGAACTTCTTCCAGTTGATCGCCATCTTCCTGATCCCCACTGCACTGTGTTTCGTGTTCGGCCGCGTTGTGGGTGATCAACGCCAGGGTTGGGCGGTATTGGCGGCGATGACGATCATTTTTGTCGTCGCTGTCGTGGCGGTCACCCATTACGAACAGCTCGGCAATCCGCAGCTCTCGGCGCTGGGCGTCGACGCTGCCGCGGGCAACATGGAAGGCAAGGAGGTGCGGTTTGGCATCTCGGCGTCGAGCCTGTTCGCCGCCGTCACCACCTCGGCGTCGTGCGGGGCGGTGAATGGCATGCACGACTCGTTCACGCCGCTAGGCGGTGCCGTTCCGCTGGTGTTGATGCAACTGGGCGAAGTGGTATTCGGCGGTGTCGGCTCAGGCCTGTATGGCATGTTGGTGTTTGCCATTCTCGCGGTTTTCATCGCTGGCCTGATGATCGGCCGCACACCCGAGTATCTCGGCAAGAAGATTGAGGCTTACGAGATGAAGATGGTGTCCATCGCAATCCTCGTGACACCACTGCTGGTGCTCTTCGGGACGGCGATTGCGGTAATGGCCGATGCGGGCCGGATCGGCGTTGCCAACCCCGCAGCCCATGGCTTCTCCGAAATCCTTTATGCCCTTACCTCGGCTGCCAACAATAACGGTAGCGCTTTCGCCGGTCTGTCAGCCAATACACCGTTCTACAACACGATACTCGCTATCGCGAGCTGGTTTGGTCGCTTCGGCGTCATCGTACCGGTACTGGCAATTGCCGGCAGCCTTGCAGCCAAGAAACGACTGGCCGTGACGGCAGGCACGATGCCCACGCACGGGATGCTGTTCGTCGTTCTGTTGATCGGCACCGTGCTGCTGGTCGGCCTGCTGAACTACGTGCCGGCGCTGGCGCTGGGACCGGTCGTCGAACATCTGGTGCTGTTCAAGTGAGTCCAGGAAAATGACACGAAAATCATTCACCTTATTCGACCCAACCCTGGCCAGACCCGCCATTGTCGAGTCGTTTCGCAAACTCAGCCCCAGGGTGCAGTGGCGCAACCCGGTGATGTTCGTCGTCTATGTCGGCGCGATCCTCACCACCGGCTTGTGGATCCAGGCTCTGGGCGGCAAAGGCGAGGCAAGCAGCGGCTTTATCGTCGCCGTGACCTTGTGGCTGTGGTTCACCGTGCTGTTCGCCAATTTTGCCGAGGCCCTCGCGGAAGGCCGCAGCAAGGCTCAGGCGGCTTCTCTGCGCGACCTCAAAAAGGAGATCTGGGCCAAGAAGCTGCGCGAACCCCACTATGGCTCAGAGTGGCAACTGGCTCAGTCCAGCGATCTCTGCAAGGGTGACGTGGTGGTGGTCGAAGCAGGCGATCTCGGGGGTTCTCTGATTCCCGCCGATGGCGATGTGATCGAGGGCGCAGCGTCAGTGGACGAGTCGGCCATCACTGGCGAGTCAGCGCCGGTGATCCGGGAGGCTGGCGGCGATTTTTCCGCGGTGACCGGCGGGACACGGGTGCTCTCGGACTGGATCGTCATTCGCGTCACGACGAACCCCGGTGAAACCTTCGTCGACCGCATGATCGCGATGGTCGAGAACGCCAAGCGGCAGAAGACTCCAAACGAAATCGCGTTATCGATCTTGCTGGTGGCCCTGACCATCGTGTTTCTCGGCGTCACCGTCACCCTGCTGCCGTATTCGCTGTATGGCGTCGAAGTGGCGAAGTCCGGATCGCCCATCTCGATCACCGTACTGGTCGCCCTGCTCGTCTGCCTGATTCCCACGACCATTGCCGGCCTGTTGTCGGCGGTGGGTGTAGCCGGCATGAGCCGCATGATGGAAGCCAACGTGATTGCCACCTCGGGGCGGGCGGTGGAGGCCGCTGGTGACGTCGACGTGTTGCTGCTCGACAAGACCGGCACCATCACCCTCGGCAATCGCCAGGCATCCGCCTTTCTGCCGGCACCGGGAGTCAAGGAATCGGAACTGGCCGACGTGGCGCAACTCGCCTCGCTTGCCGATGAAACCCCCGAAGGCCGCAGCATCGTGGTACTGGCAAAACAGCGGTTCAACCTGCGTGAGCGCGACATCCACACGCTCGGTGCGCATTTTGTTCACTTCTCGGCGCAGACACGTATGAGCGGCGTCGACATGGGCAACCGGCAGATACGAAAGGGCGCGGCCGAAGCGATCCATAAACATGTTGACGCCCTGGGCGGCAACTTTCCGGAGAAAGTGCAAGCCATCGTCGACGACGTTGCCCGCCGTGGCAGCACGCCGCTGGTGGTGACAGACGGGCTCAAGGTTCTCGGTGTCATAGAACTCAAAGACATCATCAAGGGCGGCATCAAGGAACGCTTTGCCGAACTGCGCCGCATGGGTATCAAGACCGTGATGGTGACCGGTGACAATCGGCTTACCGCAGCGGCAATCGCTGCCGAAGCGGGGGTCGATGACTTCCTGGCCGAAGCGACGCCCGAGGACAAACTGCGGTTAATCCGCAGTCACCAAAGCGAAGGTCGACTGGTCGCGATGACGGGCGACGGCACCAACGATGCACCGGCCCTGGCTCAGGCCGACGTTGCGGTGGCCATGAACTCGGGTACCCAGGCTGCTAAAGAGGCCGGCAACATGGTCGACCTCGATAGCAACCCGACCAAGTTGATCGAGGTGGTGGAAACGGGCAAGCAGATGCTGATGACCCGAGGCTCATTGACCACCTTCTCGATCGCCAACGACATCGCGAAATACTTCGCGATCGTCCCGGCCGCTTTCGTCAGCACCTATCCGCAGCTCTCCGCTCTTAACATCATGGGGCTCGCAAGCCCGAACTCGGCGGTCTTGTCCGCGGTGATCTTCAATGCACTGATCATTGTCTTCCTGATCCCGCTGGCGTTGAAAGGCGTCAAGTACCGCCCCGTCGGAGCAGCGTTGCTGCTGCGCCGGAACCTGTTGATCTACGGTCTGGGCGGCGTGATCGTGCCGTTCATTGGTATAAAACTAATCGACATGACCTTGTCGGTTGTCGGTCTGACTTGAAGGAGCGCTCACATGTCATCCTTGCTCCGTCCGGCATTGACACTGCTCATCGTACTTTCTCTGATGACCGGCGTGGCCTATCCGCTGGCCATGACCGGCATCGCCAGACTGATATTCCCGCAGCAGGCTGCGGGCAGCCTGATCGAGAAGGACGGCAAACCGGTGGGTTCCATGTTGATCGGCCAGGCATTCAGTGATCCCAGGTACTTCTGGAGCCGTCCATCCGCCACGAGCCCCATGCCTTATAACGCCAGCGCCTCGAGCGGATCGAATCTGGGCCCGCTGAACCCGGCCCTGGCCGACGCCGTCAAGAGCCGCATCGCAGCACTGCGCGCAGCCGACCCGAGCAACAGTGCGCCGGCACCGGCTGACCTGGTCTACAGTTCTGCCAGTGGACTTGACCCACATATCAGTGTCGTTGCCGCCGACTACCAGGCCGCCCGGGTCGCGCGGATCCGCAACCTGCCACTCGAGCGCGTGCGCGCACTGATTGTCGAACACTCCGAAGGCCCGCTGCTGGGGTTCCTGGGCGAGCCGCGGGTCAACGTCCTGGCACTGAACCTGGCACTCGACGCCGCACGCTGAGAGCCGACTCATACACGGTGGTCCTGATGGACGGACAACGCCCTGACCCGGATCAATTGCTGGCGCAGATTCGCGAGGAGGAATCGCAGGCGAAGCGCGGCCGACTGAAAATTTTTTTCGGTGCCAGCGCCGGTGTCGGCAAGACATACGCGATGCTCGTCGCCGCCCGTGCAGCGCAAGAGCTGAATGTCGATGTGCTGATTGGCGTGGTCGAAACCCACGGTCGCGCCGAGACACAAGCGCTGGTTTCCGGGCTCCAGCAGCTGCCGCTCAAACAAGTCCTCTACAAGGATCGCACGCTGACTGAATTCGATCTCGACGGTGCGCTTGAGCGCAAACCGAAACTGATCCTGATCGATGAGCTGGCGCATTCCAATCTCGCCGGCTCCAGGCACCCGAAACGCTGGCAGGATGTCGAGGAACTGCTCAGCACCGGCATTGATGTCTGGTCGACGATGAACGTCCAGCATCTTGAGAGCCTGAATGACATTGTCGGCGGCATCACCGGGATCCGGGTGTGGGAGACGGTGCCCGACCACGTGTTTGACAGCGCAGACGAAGTGGTCATCGTCGATTTGCCACCCGACGACCTGTTGCAGCGTTTGAAGGAAGGCAAAGTGTACCTGGCGCATCAAGCCGAACACGCGGTGCACAATTTCTTCCGCAAGGGCAACCTCATAGCGCTGCGAGAATTGGCTCTGCGCCGAACGGCCGACCGGGTCGACAACGAGATGCTGCAATACCGCCAAAGCGGTGCGGTACAGCCCGTCTGGGGCACACGAGATTCCTTGCTTGCCTGCGTCGGCCCTGGGGAGCGCACAGAGAAAACCGTGCGCTCGACCGCGCGTCTGGCGGCCCAACTCAATGTGCCCTGGCATGCCGTCTACGTCGAGACACCCGCATTGCAACGCCTGCCCGATGTCGCACGCCAGCGTGTCCTGCGCACCTTGAAACTCGCCCAAGAGATGGGGGCGCAGATTTCGACCCTGGCCGGCCAGGACGTTGCCCAGACCCTGGTCAAGTATGCACGACAGCACAACCTCTCCAAGGTCGTGCTTGGGCGTGACGATACGCCGCGCCGATGGCCCTGGACTCGCATGCTGGCGGATCGGATCGGTGAGCTTGGAAGCGACCTGGACGTGGTTCAGATCGCACTCCCGGCACAACAACGTACTCGACCCGAGAAGGCCACCGTCGGCAGCGAGAATCGCGTGGTGTGGCCCGCCTACGCCATGAGTGCTGCGATCTGTGCGGCGACCACCTTGCTCGCCACGCCCCTGTTGCAGGTATTCGAACTGACCAATATCGTGATGCTGTTCCTGCTCGCGGTCGTCGGCATCGCGGTTCGCTATGGCCGCGGTCCGGCGGTTCTCGCAGCATTCCTCTCGGTTGGTGCGTTCGACTTCTTCTTCGTGCCACCGCGTTTTTCGTTCACCATCAACGACGCCCAGTACCTGGTGACCTTCGGCGTAATGCTCGTTGTGGCACTGGTGATCGGTCAAATGACTGCCGGCCTGACCTACCAGGCACGGGTAGCGCAAAAGCGCGAAGATCGCATACGAGCGCTGTATGAGATGTCCCGGTATTTGTCCGCAGCACTCATGACCGAGCAAGTGGCCGAGATCGGCACGCGTTTCCTCGCAGACGAATTCAACGCACGATCGGCGTTGCTCGTTGCCGATGACAACGACAAGCTGCAAGCGCCGATGACCACCGGCGATGCTCCTGAGGTCGACTCTGCCATTGCCCAGTGGTCCTTCGATAAAGCCGAGGCAGCCGGATACGGAACCGATACCCTGCCGGCGAGCCCGACCCTCTATCTGCCGCTATCGGCGCCAATGCGCGTACGCGGTGTACTGGCGATACAACCGCGCGACTCAACTCGTCTGGCCGTTCCGGAGCAGCGACGCCTGCTCGACACGTGCGCGTCGCTGTTAGCCATCTCGCTGGAAAGAATCCATTACGTCAATGTCGCTCAGGACACCACGGTTCAGATGGAATCCGAGCGCCTGCGTAACTCGCTGCTGGCTGCGATCTCGCACGACCTGCGAACACCCCTTGCGGCGATGGTCGGATTGGCGGAGACACTGACGCTGACCAAGCCCCCGTTGACCGGCGAGCCCGTTGAGATTGCCCATGCGATACGTGAATCAGCGCTGCGCATGAACACTCTGGTTAACAATTTGCTCGACATGGCACGACTTGAATCAGGCGCGGTTGCACTGAATCTCCAGTGGCAGCCCCTGGAGGAAGTAGTGGGCAGTTCGCTGAGGGCCGTTCGCCCTGCTTTAGGCGCGCGCCCGGTGCAGGTGTCCCTACCTGAGGACCTGCCGCTGGTCCAGATTGATACTGTTTTGATCGAGCGAATTCTCGTCAACTTGCTTGAGAACGCCGGCAAGTACACACCGCCCGACACGCCCATCAGAATTGGCGCTGAAGCGACCAGTGACACCATTCAATTATGGGTCGACGACTTTGGTCCTGGATTGCCGCGAGGACACGAGGAAGCGATATTCAGCAAGTTCGAGCGTGGTAAAAAGGAAAGCGCAATCCCGGGCGTCGGGCTAGGACTTGCCATCAGCCGTGCCATCGCCCAGGTCCATGGCGGAACGGTTCACGGCGTCACGCGTCCGGATGGCGGTGCGCGTTTCACGCTGAGTCTGCCACGCGGCGAGCCACCCGTTATCGAACAGCCTGTGGAGCCGACTGACGAGGACCAACCATGAGCGAAACGGCGCTGCGTGTCCTGATCGTTGAGGACGAAATTGAAATCCGGCGCTTCGTGCGCATGGCGCTGCAGGCCGAAGGTCTGCTGGTGTATGAGGCAGAGTCGCTGGAGCGTGGTCTCATTGAAGCCGGGACACGACGTCCCGACCTCATTGTGCTTGACCTCGGACTGCCAGATGGCGATGGGGTCGATCTCATCCGGGATCTGCGGACGTGGTCGCAGGTCCCGATTATTGTCTTGTCGGCGCGTAGTGCCGAGTCCGCGAAAATCGTTGCGCTGGATACCGGTGCCGATGACTATCTGGTCAAACCCTTTGGCACCGGTGAACTGCTCGCGCGAGTCCGGGCCCAGTTGCGCCGGAGCGTGAAGGGTGTTGAAAGCACCTCGATCGTGACCTTTGGTGACGTGCGGATCGATATGGAACGGCGTGTCGTGGAGCGCTCCGGCGTCCCCGTGCATCTGACGCCACTGGAATACCGCCTGCTGACTCATTTGTGCGCCCATCCAGACCGTGTACTGACGCATCTGCAATTACTCAAGGCGGTCTGGGGGCCTAACCATCAAACAGATACGCAATATCTGCGAGTATTCATGGGCGGTCTGCGCAAGAAGATCGAAGTGGACCCCTCGCAGCCGCGCCACCTGATCACCGAGACCGGTGTCGGCTACCGTTTTCTTCCTTGAGCGGAGCCTTGATATGGTGGGCCCCTTACGCTCCAAACACCTGTCTCGACACCTCAAGGGTGTGCAACGGCATGGCCTGCCTCTGCATCCGGAAACGACGGAGTCGACATGATCTATCGCATAGCCGCCGACGGGCTGGTGCTGCTCCATTTGCTGTTCATTCTCTTCGTGCTGTGCGGCGGGCTACTGGTGCTCAAATGGCGCCACCTGTGCTGGTGGCACTTGCCCGCTGTGGCTTGGGGGGCGGCGGTCGAGGGCTTCCAGTGGCCCTGCCCGTTGACCGGATGGGAAAACCACCTGCGTCTGGCCGCCGGAGAAGCCGGCCATGGTGCCAGTTTCGTTGAGCATTATCTGTGGCCGCTGATTTATCCGGCCGGGCTGACACCTGGCATGCAGGTATGGCTGGGCGCTCTGGTGCTGGTGGTCAATGTGCTCGTCTACCTGTTGCTGCTGAGGCAGTGAAAGGAGACACGTGTGCAATACGCGTCCTGATCCAGTGGCGTTGTCGCAAGCCACAAAAATACGGCTGCACAGGGCCTTCGCAAACGGCTACAGATGAGCCGCAAACGCATCCCGAACCAGATTTGCCCCAAAAAAGGAACCGGACTAGTAATTCGCACCCTTCTGGTTCAATGCGCCTGGGTGATAACTGGCCGGGCGAAGCCAATGGGTGTCTTCAAGAGTTCCGGAAAAGCCCGCGTTGTAGCGTTTCAACCCCTGCGCCGCTAACCGTTTCCCGGGATCGAAATACCTCGCGCCGGAACTGGCATGAAATCTGCTCTTCTACTGACAAACCCGCCGAACTCTCCGGCGGACGTCCCAAGTGGTCACCGCCGACCACCCGCCTCAACAGGCATGGGACGGGTGAACCAGGCAGCGCGGCCTCGGTTAATCACCCCACCAGACATCAATGAATACCAGGCAAAGACGCCTGGAGCTGCTAAACGGCTCCAGGCGTTTTTTTTTGGTTTTTTTCTGGCCATGCCAAGGCAGCGGCTTCGACAGAGGAAAGGCTATGAACGCTATCGTCACCCCGATCAAAAGCGAAACACTGGTCGTTATCGGCAACGGCATGGTCGGCCACCATTGTGTCGAGCAACTGATCGAGCGCGGTGCACTCGCCCACTATCACGTGCATGTGTTCGGTGAGGAGCGTCAGCGTGCCTACGACCGCGTACACCTCTCAGAGTATTTCGGCGGCCGTGATGCCGAGTCCCTCGCCCTTGGCGATGCCGATCTGTATGCCCGCCATGGCGTGCAGTTGCACCTCGGGGTTCAGGTACTTGAAATCGACCGTGAGCATAAGGAAGTGGTCACCAGCGCCGGACGCCAGGCTTATGACCGCCTGGTGCTGGCCACCGGTTCCTATCCCTTTGTGCCGCCGATCCCCGGCGCCGAGGGACGTTCGCGGCTGGTCTACCGCACCCTGGACGACCTCGACGCGATCCGCGAAGCCGCCACCCATGCCCGGCGTGGTGTGGTGGTAGGTGGCGGTCTGCTTGGTCTTGAAGCCGCCAACGCCTTGAAGTCCCTGGGGCTGGAAGCCCATGTCGTCGAATTCGCCCCACAACTGATGCCGGTGCAACTGGACGCCAGCGGCGGCGAGGCGCTGCGGGCACGGATCGAGGCCTTGGGTGTCGGCGTGCACCTTTCGCGAGCGACCCAGGAGATCGTCATTGGTGAAGAATATGCCTACCGCATGAACTTCAACGATGGCGAGTTTCTTGAAACCGACCTGATCGTATTCTCCGCCGGCATCCGCCCCCAGGACGCTGTCGGTCGCAGCGCTGGACTGGAGGTGGCAATCCGCGGTGGTCTGGTGGTCGACAATCATTGCCGCACCAGCGACCCCGACATCTTCGCCATCGGCGAGTGTGCGTCCTGGAACGGCAGCATCTTTGGCCTGGTCGCGCCGGGCTACAGCATGGCGCGTAACGTTGCCGCAAATTTGGCCGGTCAGCACTACGAGCCTTTTACCGGCGCAGACATGTCGACCAAGCTCAAGCTGCTGGGCGTCGATGTCGGTTCGATCGGCGATGCTCACGCGACCACACCCGGAGCCAAAAGCTACCGCTTCATCGACGAAGCCAGCGCCAGCTATCGGCGCCTGGTGGTCTCCGCTGACGGCAAGCACGTGCTCGGCGCAGTGCTGATCGGCGACAACAGTTACTACGACACCCTCCTCCAGTACGCGCAGAACGGCATCGCGCTGCCCAAGGACCCGTCCAGCCTGATCCTGCCGCTGTCGGACGGCGCTCCGACACTGGGCGCCGATGCGCTGCCGGACACCGCCACCCTCTGCTCCTGCCATAACGTCACCAAGGGCGCGGTGTGCTGTGCGATCGACGCCGGCTGCACCGATCTGGGCGAACTCAAGGGCAAGACCAAGGCCGGCACCGGTTGCGGCGGTTGCAGCGCGCTGCTCAAACAGGTCTTCGAGCATGAACTCAGCGCCCGTGGCGTCGCCGTCGACAAAAGCCTGTGCGAACACTTCGCCCACACCCGCCAGGAGCTGTACGCCCTGGTGCGGGTGGAAGGGATCATCAGCTTCGACGAGATGCTGGCCAAGCACGGCCGTGGCCACACCGGCTGCGATATCTGCAAACCCGCGGTGGGCTCGATTCTCGCCTCGTGCTGGAACCAGCCGATCATGGATCCGTCCTTGGTGCCCTTGCAGGACACCAACGACACCTTCATGGCGAACATGCAGAAGAACGGCACCTATTCGATCATCCCGCGCATCGCCGCCGGCGAGATCACCCCGGACAAACTGATCGCCCTCGGCGCCGTGGCGAAAAAATATGACCTCTACACCAAGATCACCGGCGGCCAGCGCATCGACCTGTTCGGCGCCCAACTGCATCAACTGCCGGACATCTGGGGCGAGCTGATCGAGGCCGGTTTCGAGACCGGCCACGGCTACGGCAAGTCGTTGCGCACGGTGAAATCCTGTGTCGGCAGCACCTGGTGCCGATACGGCGTGCAGGACAGCGTTGGCATGGCGCTGATTCTGGAGAACCGCTACAAGGGCCTGCGCGCGCCGCATAAATTCAAGCTTGCAGTGTCCGGCTGCACCCGCGAATGCGCCGAAGCGCAGAGCAAGGACATCGGTGTGATCGCCACCGAGAAAGGCTGGAATCTCTACGTCTGCGGCAATGGCGGCATGCGCCCGCGTCACGCCGAGCTGCTGGCCACCGACCTGGATGACGACACCCTGCTGCGCTACATCGACCGGTTCCTGATGTTCTACATCCGTACTGCCGACAAACTGCAGCGCACCTCGGTCTGGCGCGAGAGCCTGGAAGGCGGTCTGGATTACCTCAAGGAGGTGATCATCGAGGACAGCCTGGGGCTGGGTGCTGAGTTGGAGTCGCAGATGCAGTTGGTGATCGACCGTTACGAATGCGAATGGGCCAACGCCATCAATGACCCGGAAAAGCTCAAGCGTTTCCGCACCTTCGTCAATGACGAACGCGGCGACCCGGATATCCATTTCGTCAAGGAACGCGGCCAGCGTCGCCCGGTGCACGCCACCGAACTCCATCTGATTCCCGTTACCGAGGAGGTGCTCTGATGAGCCAGTCAAACGTCGTCCGAATCGAACCCCACCGCGCCAGCGAAAGCCCTGCGCACTGGCGGGCGCTGTGCAGCCGTCACGACCTGGTCGCCAATTCAGGTGTCGTCGCCTGGATCGATGGCGCCCAGGTGGCGCTGTTTCACTTGCCCGATGCCCAGGACAAAACCCTCTACGCCATCGACAACCGCGACCCGAAGTCAGGCGCCAATGTCATTGGCCGAGGTATCGTCGGCAACCTCAAGGGCGATCTGGTGATTGCCTCGCCGCTGTACAAACAGCACTTCCGTCTCGAAGACGGCAGCTGCCTGGAGTATCCGGAACAAAGCTTGCGCGTCTGGCCGGTGCGGCTGAACGGCGATGTGGTGGAGATTGGAGTAAGCGCGGGCGCTTGAGTGACAGGACTCGGCCCGCAGGTAGACATTCACAGGAGCGTTCCCCATGAAGACCGTTGCACAACTATTGAAGTTGAAAGCCACGCAAAATCAGGTCCACACCATCGCCCCGGATCAGATGGTGCTGGAAGCGCTGAGAGTGATGGCTGAAAAAAATGTGGGGGCTCTACCGGTCATGGAGGGGGGCCAGGTGGTAGGTGTCATCAGCGAGCGCGACTACGCGCGCAAGATTGTTCTCCAGGGGCGCTCCTCGGTCGGCACGCCCGTCAGAGACATCATGAGCGCGCCAGTGGTGACAGTGGACTCCCGTCAAAGCGTCGAGACCTGCATGGGCATCATGACCGACAGCCATCTGCGCCACTTGCCGGTGGTGGAGAACGGACAACTGCTGGGCCTGCTGTCCATTGGTGACCTGGTTAAAGAAGCCATCACCGAGCAGGCCGATCTGATCCGCCAACTGGAACAGTACATTCGCGGAGATCTATGGAGCCTCCCGGCCGTGGGCATCGCGCGAGCACCTGAGCCGCATGCTGCAGAAGTCGGCCACTTGCCGTGAGTTGAACAGCGCATAAAAAAATGCCCCTATCTTGCGATACGGGCATGTTCTGAAACCACCAGACAGAGCCTGCGGTGATCAGGCTCAAACGGCACGGTCAATTTCATCCAGTACGCATCGCCTTTACTCAGCATGACCCGCCCTGCCCTGGCCTATCGGCTGAAGAAAAACCTGATGAAAGCCTGAAGGCGACTGCCCGGCCAAGGTGCATCGCGGTCGGTGACCCGGACTTGCTGCCCCTTATCAGCGCGACGGAGTCACCCGTGTGCTGTGCGCTGCAGAACTCTCGGTGTGGCTTGGGCATACACCGTTCCCATTGAATAGCTGCCGATAAGGCAAATCTGCCAATGACAAACGTCGGATTGTCGGCGAATTCGCCCTTTTCACTGTCCGGGCACACTCCTGCGATCTGTCGATAGCAAAGCCTGGCAGACAATTTGCTAAGGGATAACCAGGCATGAGCCATCAACGGCGATGGCTTCGCAAACACCATGGGCAACGGCGTCCGCTCCTCCTCCGCATTGCGGAAGGTGAGCGTGCGCCGTTTTTGCTTTCATCCTGGCAATGTAAGGATTATCCATGTCCGCTCAAGGAATGCTCCATTCGACTCACGCCGCAGCGAACCGGAGCGAGGGGGTCGGCAAACCCCGTCGCCCGACAGGCACGGCATTCGGCAAGGCATTGTTCGAACCCGGTAGAGCCCTTCTCGAACGCAGTCGAATCGGCGCCTGGTTACCGCTTGGATTAGCCCTCGGCGCCTGCGGTTTCGCGCTCGCCGACCAGCCCGCCAGCGCACTGACCCTGATACCTGGCGTACTCTACCTGGGCTGCGC
Organism: Pseudomonas sp. GW821-FHT01E05; assembly: GCF_059422425.1. Lineage (NCBI taxonomy): Bacteria > Pseudomonadati > Pseudomonadota > Gammaproteobacteria > Pseudomonadales > Pseudomonadaceae > Pseudomonas > Pseudomonas sp. GW821-FHT01E05. The sequence goes on along the minus strand of NZ_JBWKWW010000017.1, from coordinate 10,975 downwards.
CTGGCACCTGCGCGAGCGCCACCAACGCCGACTGCAGACGTTCTGGAACACCGAACTGGCACGGCTACTGCGCAGCCCCCGGGATGCCGATTCGGCGACGCTACTGATGGCCGGCAGTATGCAATTGCGCAACAGCGAACGCTTGCGTAGCGAAGTGCAATTCGCCAGCCGCGCCCTGGAACAGATGGCCCAAAAAGCCCGCGACCAGGGTGAACAACAGAGCCAACGGATCGCTATGATCGCTGCCGCCAGCGAGCAGATCGATCAGACCCTGCACAGCATCGACGCCTTGGCCCAAGGTGCGCTGGCAGCCTTCGCCGACGCCCATGCCCAGAGCGACGCCGGTTGTCTGGAGGCGCGCGCCGTGGGCGGCAGCATGCTCGCCATCCAGCACAGCCTGGGCAATACAGCACAGGCCGTGGAAGCCTTGCTGCAGCGCACTGCCGCAGTCGAGAGCACGGTGCAGAGCATCCAGGCGCTGGCCAAGCAGACCCAGTTGCTGGCACTCAACGCCTCCATCGAAGCTGCCCGCGCTGGCGAGCACGGTCGTGGTTTTGCCGTGGTCGCCGAAGAGGTCCGCAGCCTGGCCCAGGCCACCGACCGGGCCACCCAGGAGATCACCACGGCCGCAACAGCGATTGCTACGGCGGTGCACCTGGTGGATGGCGAGGTCAAAGAACACCGCGACTTGCTGCAAGCAGGCAGCCAGCAGAGCGAGCACCTCGCCGCCAACCTCGACAATCTGGCACGACGCAGTCAGAGCAATCTGCAGCACCTTGGCGCCATGCAACAGGCGCTCAGTGAGCACCAGCAAGCCAATCATGCCCTCAGCGAACAGTTGCAACAGGTCAATGGCGCTGTGCAGGAACAGAGCTCGCAGACTCATGCGTTGCACGACCTGACCCGCTATCTCAACCAGCTCACCGTCGGAAGCCGCCCATGAATTCAACACTCATCGAAACACTCGACGGCGAGCCATCCCGACAAACCCGCTTGCCACAGGATGACCCGGGCCTGCGACAGGCACTCTTGCTGGGCCTCGACCTGCTGCAAGGCCTGCAGCAGCATCGCGGCCTCGGTGGACAGACCACCCGCGAGGCACGCCTGCGCTGCCAGGTTCTGGGCGACTCGCTCGACCAGGGCTGGAGAGCGTGGCCGTATGCGACACAACGACAAGCCTGGCAGGTGTTGCGCCGCGACCCTGCGGATTTCGATGGTCACTGCCGGCTGTTACAAGAGTTGCTCGGCGCCATCCAGCATCTTGAACTGCATCGTTGTGCGTTCAATCTGGCCCCACCCAGCATCGCCGAACGCTGCTGGGAACTGGAAGACCTGGGGCGGCTGCGCGGTTTGTCCGTGCGCGCGGCCGCCTTTCGCAGTTGCCCTTTGGAAATGCTGATCCAGTTGCAGTACCTGCATGAACGCTTACTCAGGCAGGCTCAAGGCTCGCTGCGCAATGCTCTTGAACGGTTGCAGCGTTGCCTGATCGACGCCCCGACAGTGTCCATCGACCCGGCGCAGTGCTACGCCCTGCTCACCCCCTTGCTCGACGAACGCCTCGATGCCATCCGCCGGGATCTGAACTGAGGTTAAGTTGGCTGGCTCCCTGGAAGAGAAAGTGAACGGCAGTTGCCTGGCGCTTAAAAATTGAATACATAGCTCAGAATCACGCGATGTGCATCGCCGCTGGCGCGCAGGCCGGCGGCCAGGGAGGTACTGATATGGCTGGCGTCGACATCGTCACCCTTGACGTAACGCAGACCGAACGTCAGCCCCGGAATGCCGAGTGCAGCGAAGTCATACGTCACAGACCGCAATGAACAGCCGCAGAGACACCGGATCGATATGCCACATGTTCACGTCCACCCCTCAAGCCGAAGCGTGGAACGCACCAGGCGCTGTTCTTCGTTTTCGATTTCCTTGAGGTTCTCGCAGATGCTCTGGATATGCGCGATGGCCGCCTTGCGCGCCTGCTCGGGCAAACGGCCGGTGACGGCGTTATAGAGCCGCGCGTGCTGCCGGTCGATCTGACGTTTTTGAGGTTCGCGGTGATAGAGGTTGTTGACCGAGGCGAAGACTGAGTTGAGTAGCAAATCGGTCAATGAGCGCAAGGTCTGCACCAAAACCGGATTATGCGAGGCTTCGCAAATCGCCAGGTGGAACGCGTGATCGAGCCGTGCATGGGCCGAGGCATCGAGTGACTGTGTGTGAGCCTCGACCAATGCCTGATAGCTGCGGGTGATCAGCACGAAGTCCGCATCGGTGCCACGCAACGCGGCCAGTCGGGCGGACTCGCCTTCCAGGAGGCTACGCACCTCGAACAGATCGTAGAGGGTGCGGGGCTGTGAACTGAACAAATGCATCAACGGCGACGTGGGGGTATGTCCCGACAGCTGCGCGACAAACGAGCCCTTGCCCTGTTCGGTCTCGATGATTCCTCTGGCACGCAGCAATTTAAGCCCTTCTCGCAGCGCGGTGCGGGAAACGCCGAGCTTTTCCGTCAGCCGTCGTTCGGAAGGCAAGAGCTGACCGGTCTTCAGTACGCCATCGACAATCAGACGCTCGATGCGTTCGCACACCACGTCCGCCACCTGGGCACGGCCCGAATCACTGCTGCTCATGCAACCTCCAACTGGTATGACCAGTTATGGCGAAAACGCCAATAAAATCAAACAACACAACTAACTTACTGAATATATTGATATTAATCACAAGTAACAAAATCCATCCGCTAAAAAACTGGTTCGACCAGCCTCACAACACATGGACAGTAAGGCCCCTTAGGCCAATGATGCAAGTTAGCTGTTCCCGTGAACAAGCTCCAATAAAAGCAACTCAGGGTCGTTAGCCACCCATGAACATTCTCTACGACGAACGCGTTGACGGTGCGCTGCCTGCCGTCGATAAAGGCTCGCTACTCCAGGCCCTGCAAGAGCGATTGCCCGATCTGGATATCCTGCACCGCGAGGAAGATCTCAAGCCTTACGAGTGCGACGGCCTGTCTGCCTACCGCACCACGCCGATGCTGGTGGTGCTGCCCCGGCACATCGAGCAGGTACAAGGCGTGCTCAAACTCTGCCATGAGCGCCAGGTGCCGGTAGTCGCACGCGGTGCCGGGACCGGGCTTTCCGCAGGTGCATTGCCGTTGGAAAAAGGCGTGCTACTGGTGATGGCGCGTTTCAACACGATCCTGCACATCGACCCCGCAGCGCGCAGCGCCCGTGTTCAACCTGGCGTACGCAATCTGGCGATCTCCCAGGCTGCCGCCCCCTTCGGCTTGTATTACGCGCCGGATCCTTCCTCGCAGATCGCCTGCTCCATCGGCGGCAATGTGGCCGAAAACGCCGGTGGCGTGCATTGCCTCAAGTACGGACTGACCGTGCATAACCTGCTCAAGGTTGAAATCCTCACGGTCGAAGGCGAACGACTGACTCTGGGCTCCGAGGCCCTCGACTCGCCGGGTTTTGACCTGCTGGCGCTGTTCACCGGCTCCGAAGGCATGCTCGGGATCATCACCGAAGTCACAGTCAAACTGCTGCCCAAACCGCAAATCGCCAAAGTGCTGCTGGCCGCGTTCGACTCCGTGGAAAAAGCCGGACGCGCGGTCGGCGACATCATTGCCAAAGGCATCATTCCCGGCGGCCTGGAGATGATGGACAACCTGGCGATTCGCGCGGCCGAAGATTTCATTCATGCCGGCTACCCGGTAGACGCCGAAGCCATTCTGCTGTGCGAACTCGATGGGGTTGAAGCGGACGTCCACGATGAGTGTGACCGGGTTCGTGCCGTACTTGAGCGCGCGGGTGCCACCGAAGTGCGTCAGGCCCGCGACGAAGCCGAGCGGGTGCGGTTCTGGGCCGGACGCAAGAATGCCTTTCCGGCGGTAGGACGGCTCTCGCCGGACTACTACTGCATGGACGGGACAATCCCGCGGCGTGAACTCCCCGGCGTGCTCAAAGGCATCTCCACTCTGGCCGCCGAATACGACCTGAGGGTCGCCAACGTGTTTCACGCCGGTGACGGCAACATGCACCCGCTGATTCTGTTCGATGCCAATCAGCCCGGTGAGCTGGAGCGTGCCGAGACCCTCGGCGGCAAGATCCTCGAACTGTGCGTCAAGGTCGGCGGCAGCATCACCGGCGAGCACGGTGTCGGCCGCGAGAAAATCAACCAGATGTGCGCCCAGTTCAACAGCGATGAGTTGACCCTGTTCCACGCAGTGAAAGCCGCCTTCGACCCCAGCGGTCTGCTCAATCCCGGCAAGAACATTCCGACCCTGCACCGCTGCGCCGAATTCGGCGCCATGCATGTGCACCTGGGCCAGTTGCCCTTCCCTGAACTGGAGCGTTTTTGATGTATGTCGAACAGAATGTCGACGGCAGCGCTGCGCTGCTGGAACAGGTCATCCAGGCGCTGAACAATGCCACGCCGTTGCTGATCCAGGGTTCCAACAGCAAGGCGTTTCTCGGCCGCCCGGTGGCAGGCGAAGTGCTCGACACTCGCGGTCATTGCGGCATCGTCAGCTACGACCCGACCGAACTGGTAATCACCGCGCGGGCGGGCACGCCTTTGGCCGATCTGTCCGCAGCCCTGGAAGCGGCCGGCCAGATGCTGCCCTGCGAACCGCCGTCGTTTGGTGAGGGTGCAACGCTGGGCGGCATGGTCGCCGCCGGTTTGTCCGGCCCGCGCCGGCCCTGGTCCGGCTCGGTGCGTGATTTCGTTCTCGGCACCCGCGTGATCACAGGCTTGGGCAAACACCTGCGCTTCGGTGGCGAGGTCATGAAAAACGTCGCCGGTTACGATCTGTCGCGCTTGCTGGTGGGCAGTTACGGATGTCTTGGCCTACTCACGGAAGTGTCGTTAAAGGTCCTGCCCAAGCCCCGCCGGTGCATCAGTATCTCGCTGGAAATGGACCGCGCGCACGCCTTGGCAAGGCTTGCCGAATGGGGCCAGCAACCCCTTCCCATCAGCGCCGCCTGCCATGACGGCCAGCGTTTGCATCTGCGCCTGGAAGGGGGCGAAGGGTCGGTGACGGCCGCCCATGATCGTCTCGGCGGCGAATGGCTCGACCCCGGTTATTGGGGCGAACTGAATGAACAGCGTCTGGCCTTTTTCGACGAAGGTCAGCCACTGTGGCGCCTGTCAGTGCCCAACAATACCGGCATTCTTGATCTGCCCGGCGAGCAGCTGATCGATTGGGGCGGTGCCCAACGCTGGCTGAAATCCGACGCCGATGCTGCCGTTATTCGCTCGATTGCCCATGAGGCCGGCGGTCATGCGACCTGCTACAGCCACGGACTGATCGACAGCCCTTTCCAGCCGCTGCCCCCCGTGCTGCTGCGCTATCACCGCCAACTCAAAGCGCAACTGGACCCGCAAGGGATCTTCAACCCGGGTCGAATGTACGCGGAGCTCTGAACCATGCAGACCACCTTAAGTGAACAGGCCAAACGCCTGCCGCGCGCCGAAGAAGCAGATAGCATTCTGCGCACCTGCGTACATTGCGGCTTCTGCAACGCCACCTGCCCGACCTATCAACTGCTCGGCGATGAACTGGACGGCCCTCGCGGGCGTATCTACCTGATCAAGCAAGTGCTGGAAGGCCACGAGGTCACCGAGAAGACCCAACTGCACCTGGACCGTTGCCTGTCGTGCCGCAACTGTGAAACCACCTGCCCCTCCGGCGTGGACTATCACAATCTGCTGGACATCGGCCGTGCGGTGGTCGACGAGGCCGTGCCACGTCCTCTCGGCCAGCGCTTGCTACGCGAGAGTCTGCGAGCGGTGGTACCTAACCCGGGGCTGTTCAAGACGCTGATCAATACCGGCGAAACCTTTCGCCCGCTGTTGCCTGAGGTACTCAAGGTCAAGTTGCCGCGCACTGTGCACCCCGCCAAGCCACGACCGACGACGCAGCACACGCGGCATGTGCTGATGCTCGAGGGCTGCGTGCAACCGAGCCTGTCACCCAATACCAATGCCGCCACTGCGCGAGTCCTGGACCGCCTGGGAATCAGCGTCACGCCGATCAGCCAGGCCGGATGCTGCGGTGCCGTGGACTATCACTTGAACGCCCAGGAGGCCGGCCTCAATCGCGCTCGGCGCAATATCGACGCCTGGTGGCCGAGCATCGAAAACGGTGCCGAAGCCATTGTGCAGACGGCCAGCGGTTGCGGAGCCTTCATCAAGGATTACGGCCATCTGCTCACAAACGATCCGGCCTATGCAGCCAAGGCCAAACGGGTCAGCGCCCTGGCCAGGGATCTGGTGGAAGTGCTGCGTGAGGAGCCGCTGGAGCAACTCAAGATCAGCGCCACCATGCGTCTGGCCTTCCACTGCCCCTGCACCTTGCAGCACGCACAAAAGCTCGGCGGCGCGGTAGAAGAGTTGCTGACTCGCCTGGGCTTCAACCTCACGCCAGTCCCGGACAGCCATTTGTGCTGCGGCTCGGCGGGCACCTATTCGCTGACCCAGCCCGAACTGTCCCGACAACTGCGCGACAACAAGCTCAATGCACTGGAAAGCGGAAAACCCGAGGTGATTGCCACCGCCAACATCGGCTGTCAGACCCACCTCGACGGTGCCGGCCGAACCCCTGTCAGGCACTGGATCGAACTGGTCGAAGAAGCCCTGCCTTAACCGAACGAACAGCGTCCATTGGAGAACCCCATGAGAACCAAAGCCGTATTGAGCCAGAGCGAAGTCAGTCAGATCCTGGCCGCCGCGCGCACTGAAGCACAGAACAATCAATGGGCGGTGACCATCGCCATCGTCGATGACGGCGGTCACCCACTGGCCCTTGAGCGTCTCGATGGCTGCGCAGCGATCAGCGCCTATATCGCCACGGAGAAAGCCCGCACCTCGGCCCTGGGCCGCCGTGAATCCAAGGGCTATGAGGACATGGTCAACGGAGGTCGCAGCGCCTTTCTTTCGGCACCGCTGCTGACCTCGCTGGAAGGCGGCGTGCCGATCATCGTCGATGGGCAAGTGATCGGTGCGGTCGGGGTGTCGGGAGTGAAAGCCGAACAGGATGCCCAAGTCGCCAGAGCCGGCGCCCAATGCCTGAATTGAACCGGCCCTTCACTGAACCAACAGCGCTTTGCGCTGAATCGACAACCTCTGATGGAGACTGTGTGATGTCCGATTTCGTCAACTGCCAGCGTCTTAAAGTGGCAGCGACCCTGCGACGTTTCATCGATGAGGAGGTGCTGCCAGGCACCGGCCTCGACCAGGAAACCTTCTGGAGCGGCTTCGATGCTCTGGTGCGTGAACTGGCCCCGCAAAACCGGGCGTTGCTCGCCGAGCGCGATCGTCTGCAGAGCGAACTCGACACTTGGCACCGTGCCCACCCGGGACCTGTGACTGACATGCCGGCCTATCGCAGTTTTCTCACCGCCATTGGCTACTTGCAGCCGCAACCCGCCCAAGTGCAGGCCAGCACCCGTAATGTCGATATAGAGATCAGCACTCAGGCCGGCCCGCAATTGGTGGTCCCTGCGGTGAATGCCCGCTATGCACTGAACGCGGCCAATGCCCGTTGGGGTTCGCTGTATGACGCACTGTATGGCACCGATGTGCTTTCCAATGAAGGTGGCGCCGAGGCAGGCACGACCTACAACCCGGCCCGCGGAGCCAGGGTCATCTCCTTTGCCCGCGCTTTTCTCGATGAAGCCATGCCACTGAGCAATGGCTCTCATGCAGATGTGAGCAGCTACCGCGTTGAGTCAGGTCAACTGCAAGTGACCCTGAAAAATGGCAGTCGGAGCGCACTCTTGCAGCCTGAAAAATATGTCGGTTACCAAGGCCAGGCGCTGCAACCCACAGCTATCCTGCTGAAGAACAACGGCCTGCACGTAGAAATCCAGATCGACCCGGACAGTACGATTGGTCGTGCCGACAACGCAGGAGTGAAGGACCTGCTGATGGAGGCGGCGCTCTCGACCATTATCGATTGCGAAGACTCCGTCGCCGCTGTCGACGCCGCTGACAAAGTGCAGGTGTATCGCAACTGGTTGGGTTTGATGAAAGGCGACCTCAGGGAAGACCTGGAAAAGAATGGCAAACGCATCACCCGACGCCTCAACCCGGATCGCAAATACACCGCCGTCGACGGCAGCACTCTGACGCTGCACGGTCGCTCACTGCTCTTTATCCGCAATGTCGGCCATCTGATGACCAGCCCGGCGATTCTCGACAGCGACGGCGTGGAGATCCCGGAAGGCATCCTCGATGGCGTAGTCACCAGTCTGATTGCCTTGCATGACCTGCAGCGCCGCGGCAACTCGCGCACCGGCAGCGTCTACATCGTCAAACCGAAGATGCACGGCCCCGCCGAAGTGGCGTTTGCCGAGTTGTTATTCAGTCGTATCGAGGATCTGCTCAGGCTTGAGCGCAATACCCTGAAGATGGGGATCATGGACGAAGAGCGACGCACCAGCGTCAACCTGAAAGCCTGTATTGCGGCCGCCTCTTCGCGCGTGGCTTTTATCAATACCGGTTTCCTCGACCGCACCGGCGACGAGATGCATACCGCCATGGAAGCCGGCGCCATGCTGCGCAAGGGCGAGATGAAGAACAGCGCGTGGATTCAGGCCTACGAACGCAACAACGTACTGGTCGGCCTGGCCTGCGGCCTGCGGGGTCGCGCGCAAATCGGCAAAGGCATGTGGGCAATGCCCGACCGGATGGCCGACATGCTCGAACAGAAGATTGCCCACCCCAAAGCCGGGGCCAACACCGCCTGGGTCCCCTCGCCTACGGCTGCCACCCTGCACGCGCTGCACTATCACAAGGTCGATGTGCGCGCGGTTCAAGAAGCATTGGAGCAGATAGATCTGTCCGCCGTCAGTGAGGAAATTCTCAATGATCTGCTCAGCGTTCCGGTTGCCACTATTGGCCGGTGGTCCGCCGAGGAGATTCAAGAGGAAGTCGAAAACAACGCCCAGGGTCTGCTCGGCTATGTCGTGCGCTGGATCGAGCAAGGTATCGGTTGCTCCAAGGTCCCGGACATTCATGATGTCGGGCTGATGGAAGATCGCGCGACCCTGCGCATTTCCAGCCAGCACATCGCCAACTGGCTGAGGCATGGTGTGATCGACCGAACGCAGACCCTGAAGATCCTGCAACGCATGGCTCAGGTCGTCGACCAGCAGAACGCCGCAGAGCCGCACTACCAAGCCATGGCAATCGACTTCGAGCGATCGCGGGCCTTTCAGGCAGCCTGTGCGCTGGTTTTCAACGGATGCGAACAACCGAGCGGCTATACCGAGCCGCTGCTGCATAAGTTCCGCATCGCCTTCAAACAAGGTTGACGCCGAGTGAACTCTAAAAACCTGCCAGCTCAACGACTGCACTACACTTTCGCGGCCTGCGCCAGCTTTCCATGTTGCGTTACACCTCGGATGGGTGCCCCCTGAAAGAAGTCAGCCACATGCCGCGAACCGTCGTATTGCTCCTCGCATTGGTTGCAGCCTCGTACCTTGGGTTGTGTGCCGCCTTGTTCGTGTTTCAGCGTGCCCTCATCTACTTTCCGCAGCCTCGCACCATGGGTATCCCCGCAACGATTCTCAAGCTGCCTGTAGCCGACGCCCAAGTGTTGGTCTCAACCAGACCCCACGACGGTCCGGATGCGCTGATCTACTTCGGAGGCAATGCCGAGGATGTCTCGCTGAACCTGCCCGACTTTTCGCAAGCCTTCCCGAATCAGGCGATCTACCTGCTTAACTACAGAGGATTCGGTGGAAGCTCCGGATCCCCCTCCGAGGAGACCCTCCAGCGCGATGCCCTGGCCTTGTTTGATATGGTCCACGCCGACCACCCCAATACGGTGGTTGTGGGGCGTAGTTTAGGTACGGGCGTCGCCATTCACCTTGCGAGCCAGCGGCCGGCATCGCGCCTGATCCTGATCACGCCGTACAGCAGCCTGGAAGATCTCGCCGCGATAAAAATGCCCTTTTTTCCAGTGAGGTGGCTGCTAAAGGACAAGTTTCAATCGTGGAAATATGCCGCTGGAATCACTGTCCCTACGCTGTTGATCGCGGCTGAACACGACGAGATCGTACCGCGTTCAAATACCGAGAAACTCTACGCACATTTCCCCACTGGCGTGGCCTCGTTCAAGGTCATTCCGGGCACTGGCCACAACTCAATATCGCAAAGCCCTCAATACTTGAAAGTGCTCGGCAGCGGGCTGTAATCGACCTGCTTGATGAGCAGGGAGCTACGTTGTCCAGGCATCATTGGGCCGCTACACAGTGCCTGGTCTTCACTCATAGCTTGTAGCCGATCTGTCGCAACAAGCTCTTGCGCCAAAGGATGTCTTCGTCGCCTTCTATGTCACTGGCACAGAAACCATCCACTACGCCCAGGACCGCTCGACCCTGCTCCGTTTCAGCAAGAATCACCTCAGTTGGATTGGCTGTTGCGCAAAAAATGCGGCATACCTCTGGCACCATTTTGACTGTGTTCAACACGTTCAGCGGATAAAAACCGTCCCCGAGAAAAATGATGAAGCTATGGCCTGCGGCAATGGCTTTCGCATTCTTCCGGGCAAGTTCGATCATGGCGGTATCGGTGCCAGACCATCGCACCAGGCATTTGCCAGAGGCTTCACAAAAGGCCACGCCAAACTTGATACCTGGCACGGCACCTACCAACGCTTCGTGGATATCCTCGACGGACTTGATGAAATGCGTCTGACCAAAAATGAAGTTCGTAGCTTCCGACTTATCGATTTTCACAGTGATGAGTTGCATTTCAATCTACTCCTTTTCCGATGTTGACTAAGCATAGCTATTCATTTGCCATGTCTGTGTCCATCGGCTGTCTCTGGCCCAAGCCAGGCTGGAGTCTCTGCAGGAGCAGCCAGTCGACGCCCGAGTGCGCGCCATGGCGTCGTCGAAATCGCCATCGCGAGCCAGCCCGCGCCGACAAATCGCGCGCAAAACAAAACCCCTACCTGCAGATGCAGATAGGG
>NZ_JBWKWW010000016.1:23753-110965 GCF_059422425.1 Pseudomonas sp. GW821-FHT01E05 | reverse complement strand
CGCTTGCGCGCGACTTGCCCGATGGCGGCGGGGTCAGGTAGTGATCGAGGGCCCGGTGCGCGGCTTGGTGGAGATTTCTCGAATCGAGGGCTTCGTAGGGCGAAATGTTTGGGGGTTCGGGTGGATTGGGGGTTACTTTGAACATCGGTTTGTTTCCTTGAGTGGTGCTGCCACCGCCTCGCTACTAAACGAAGGGGTGGCGGCTGTACGCAGGTTAGTAGACCGGGGAAACAAACAAAGCCGGCGCGCCCGAGGGCGCCCTGCGCACAGCCACCATCAAGTGCAGGCGATAGGGAAACCTGACTGTTTGGAGCTCGATGCACTTTGTTTTAACCACGGGCTACTAAACCCGATCGCTGATGGGCAGCGACTGGAGAACCTTAGTGGCGTGGGGCAAGGCGCACAAGCGGGGCGATTCTGGGGGATTTGTAGGCAATGGCGCAAGGAGGTGTAGTCAGTGGATGACGCCGGAAGGTCGTTGGATCAAGTTGCTGTGGTTGGGGGGAGTTGTCGGGTGAAGCGGCGATTTGTGACGCGCAGCGTCACGGGATGCGTTACCACGCGGAGCGTGGGAACGATCAAAGGGGACACCCATCAGTCGGTCTCTAGTCAAGGCTTGGCGGCCAGAATCGGTGTGTGTATGGGGTGTACCCGGTTTTCGGGCGGCGCCATCATTCACTGAATGTCTTTCAGGTAGTCCTTGAGCGCGATCAGCGGGGTATCAAGCTGCGCCATGGTCTGAGCACTGCCGAAATCAGCTGACAACCTGGTCAGCTCGCGACCTAGCGGTGTATTAACACCGCCTAAAGCGTTCAGCGCCAAACCCAGGCATTGATCCACTTTAAGCTGGATAGCCTCGACATCACCCCGGCGCACCAGTAACTCGAATACATCCCGCTGGTAATCGCTCATGATCAGATCGTCGCGCAGGATCGGACTTTGATCTTCCGTCTCGTAAGCGAGCTTGAGGGAGAAGAGGGCGACGGTTTCCAGTGGCAATTCCATGAGGGGAATCCTTTTGAAATGTCCCAGTGATGCGGGAGGTGTGGAAAGGCAAGATCAAAAGTCGCAGCCTTCGGCAGCTCCTGCACGGGGCGGTGGTGGCTTTTCTTTGGGCGAAAAAAAAGGCCTTGCAAAGCAAGACCTTTCTTAATTTTGGTGCCCCGAGGGAGACTCGAACTCCCACTCCTTTCGAAAACGGATTTTGAATCCGCCGCGTCTACCAATTCCGCCATCAGGGCTCAATGGCGGCGAAGTATAGAGATGAGATTACCGTTGGTCAATCACGTTTCGTGGTGAATTTTTACTATTTCCGCTAAACTTTCCGGCCCTGCTAGACGAACCCCATCATGCGCGTTGCTGACTTTACCTTCGAGCTCCCTGATTCCTTGATTGCTCGCCATCCTTTGGCCGAGCGTCGTGGTAGTCGCCTGTTGACCCTGGATGGGGTCAGCGGCGCTCTCGCACACCGTCAATTCACTGATTTGCTTGAGCATTTGCGCCCGGGCGATTTGATGGTGTTCAACAATACCCGGGTGATTCCGGCGCGGCTGTTTGGCCAGAAAGCTTCCGGCGGCAAGCTGGAAATTCTGGTCGAGCGGGTGCTCGACAGTCATCGCGTGCTGGCCCATGTGCGCTCCAGCAAGTCGCCCAAGCCAGGTTCCAGGATCCTTATCGACGGTGGTGGCGAAGCCGAGATGCTGGCGCGCCATGACGCGCTGTTCGAGCTGGGGTTTGCTGAGGAAGTGCTGCCGCTGCTCGATCGCGTCGGGCACATGCCGTTGCCTCCTTATATAGACCGCCCGGATGAAGGCTCGGACCGCGAGCGTTATCAGACGGTTTACGCCGAGCGCCTGGGCGCGGTGGCAGCGCCGACGGCGGGGTTGCATTTTGATCAGCCGCTGCTGGAGGCAATTGCCGCCAAGGGCGTCGAGACCGCGTTCGTGACCCTGCACGTCGGTGCCGGGACCTTTCAGCCGGTGCGCGTGGAGCGTATCGAAGATCACCACATGCACAAAGAATGGCTGGAAGTCGGCCAGGATGTGGTAGACGCAGTCGCCGCTTGCCGTGCCCGTGGCGGGCGGGTGATTGCGGTTGGCACCACCAGCGTGCGTTCGCTGGAAAGTGCTGCCCGCGATGGTGTGCTCAAGCCGTTCAGTGGCGACACCGATATCTTTATCTACCCGGGCCGGCCGTTCCATGTGGTCGATGCCCTGGTGACCAACTTCCATTTGCCCGAATCCACATTGTTGATGCTGGTTTCGGCGTTCGCCGGTTATCCCGAAACCATGGCTGCCTATGCAGCGGCCGTCGAACATGGGTACCGCTTTTTCAGCTACGGTGATGCGATGTTCATTACCCGTAACCCTGCGCCAACTGCCCCCAAGGGTTTGGCCCCTGAGGATCAAGCATGAGTCGTATGTCTTTTGAGTTGCTCGCCACTGATGGCAAGGCTCGTCGTGGTCGTCTGACCTTTCCCCGCGGTACCGTTGAAACCCCAGCGTTCATGCCGGTCGGCACTTACGGCACGGTCAAGGGCATGCTGCCGCGGGATATCTCCGCTACCGGTGCTGAAATCATCCTTGGCAACACTTTTCACCTGTGGCTGCGCCCTGGCACTGAAGTGATCAAGAAGCACGGCGACCTGCATGACTTCATGCAGTGGAAAGGCCCGATTCTGACCGACTCCGGTGGTTTCCAGGTGTTCAGCCTGGGCGCCATGCGCAAGATCAAGGAGGAGGGCGTGACCTTCGCCTCGCCGGTCGATGGCGCGAAAGTGTTCATGGGTCCGGAAGAGTCGATGCAGGTTCAGCGCGATCTGGGCTCGGACATCGTGATGATTTTCGACGAATGCACGCCGTATCCGGCCGATGAAGACGTTGCTCGGGTGTCCATGGAGCTGTCGTTGCGCTGGGCTCAGCGTTCGAAGAATGCCCATGCCGACAATACCGCTGCACTGTTCGGTATCGTTCAGGGCGGTATGCACCAGGACCTGCGCATGCGCTCCCTGGAAGGCCTGGACAAGATCGGCTTCGATGGCCTGGCCATTGGCGGTTTGTCGGTGGGCGAGCCCAAGCACGAAATGATCAAGGTGCTGGATTACCTGCCAGGCCTGATGCCCGCAGACAAACCTCGTTACCTTATGGGTGTTGGCAAACCGGAAGATCTGGTTGAGGGTGTGCGCCGCGGTGTGGACATGTTCGATTGCGTGATGCCAACCCGCAATGCCCGCAATGGGCATCTGTTCATTGATACTGGCGTGCTGAAGATCCGCAATGCGTTCCATCGTCATGATGATTCGCCGCTGGATCCGACCTGTGATTGCTATACCTGCCAGAACTTCTCCCGCGCTTACCTGCATCATCTGGACAAGTGCGGCGAAATGCTGGGTAGCATGTTGAATACGATCCACAATTTGCGCCATTACCAGGTGCTTATGGCTGGTTTGCGCGAGTCTATTCAACAGGGTACATTGGCCGCCTTTGTTGATGCCTTCTATGCCAAACGCGGGTTACCTGTTCCGCCTCTGGACTAAGTTTTCTGACCCGAAAACCTGTTCAATATTTAGGCAGTCGAAGTTCAGACAAGGCGAAAGCCGGCGAAAAAGCGGAGTTTACGTCAGTAAATGAGCATTCTGAGCCTGCTTTCAACGCAGCATGGACGAGCGAAGCCGATATTTGACGGTTTTAAGATCAATTTTTGCAACTGGAGTGCTGTATGAGCTTTTTGATCCCTGCCGCTTTCGCGGATGCTGGTGCACCTGCCGCTGCTGGCCCGATGGGCGGCGGTTTTGAGTGGATTTTCCTGGTCGGCTTCCTGGTCATCTTCTATCTGATGATCTGGCGTCCACAGGCCAAGCGCGCCAAAGAGCAGAAGAACCTGCTCGGTAACTTGCAAAAAGGTGACGAAGTTGTGACCTCTGGCGGTATCGCCGGCAAGATCACCAAAGTAGCTGATGATTTCGTTGTTCTCGAAGTTTCCGACTCGGTAGAGTTGAAGTTCCAGAAAGGCGCTATCGCTGCCACGCTGCCAAAAGGCACGCTGAAAGCGATCTAAGTTTCATCTTTTACCAATCGACGGGGCGCGCAAGGCGCCCCGCGTCATAAGCGGGCGGCGTGATGCTGAACAAATACCCTCTGTGGAAATACATACTGATCCTGGCGGTGCTGGCGATCGGCTCTATTTATTCCGCTCCCAATTTATATCCTGACGATCCGGCCATTCAGGTCAGTGGCGCAAGTACTGCGCTGCAGGTCAATCAGGCCGATCTGGATCGCGTAAGCAAAGCGCTTGCCGATGCCGGGATCACTGTAAAGGCCTCCTCTCTGGCCGCGAACGGCAAGGGCGGCCTGTTGCGTCTGAACAGGCAGGAAGATCAGCTTCCAGCCAAAGACATCGTGCGCAAGGCGTTGGGTGATGACTATGTCGTTGCACTGAACCTGGCACAGACCACGCCAAAATGGCTGCGCAGCCTTGGCGCGCACCCGATGAAGCTGGGTCTTGACTTGTCTGGTGGTGTGCACTTCCTGCTGGAAGTGGACATGGAAAAAGCCCTCGATGCACGCCTGAAAGTCTACGAAGGCGACGTCAAGAGCCTGCTGCGTAAAGAGCGTGTGCGCTATCGCAGTCTGCCGCAACTCGGCGGTGCCATTCAGCTGGGCTTCAGTGATGATGCTTCCCGCGAAGAGGCCCGTGCACTGGTTCGCAAGAATTTCAAAGATTTCGACATTGTTCCAGCCGACCTCAATGGTCAGCCGGTGCTGCGTCTGGCGATGACCCCGGCCAAGCTGGCGGAAATCCGTGAATACTCCATCAAGCAGAACTTGACCACGGTACGTAACCGGGTCAACGAGCTGGGTGTTGCCGAGCCTATCGTTCAGCGCCAGGGGCCTAACCGTATCGTGGTTGAGCTGCCGGGCGTGCAGGATACTGCCGAAGCCAAGCGAATCCTCGGCAAGACGGCCAACCTTGAGTTCCGTCTGGCGGCTGAGCCTGGCGCTTCGAAAGCCACTTCCGAGGAGTTCGAGTTCCGTGAAGGCAAGCGTCCTCCAGCGCTGATCGAGCGTGGCCTGATCATCACGGGTGACCAGGTGACTGACGCCAAGGCGGGCTTCGGCGAGCACGGCACACCAGAAGTGAACATCCGTCTGGATGGCCACGGCGGCGAGCTGATGAGTCGTGCGACTCGCAGCAACGTCGGTCGCAGCATGGCGGTGATCTTCATCGAACAGCGTCCGGTCACCACTTACGTCAAGCAAGTGGTCAACGGCGTCGAGAAAGACGTGCCGGTTCAGACGTTTAAAGAAGAGAAGAAGATCATCAGCCTGGCGACCATCCAGTCGCCACTGGGTGCGCAGTTCCGCATCACTGGCCTGAACGGTCAGGGCGAGTCTTCCGAGCTGGCACTGTTGCTGCGTGCCGGTGGTCTGGCGGCGCCGATGTACTTCGCTGAAGAACGCACTATCGGTCCGAGCCTGGGTGCTGACAACATCACCAAAGGTATCGATGCATCCCTGTGGGGCATGCTGTTCGTTTCGCTGTTCATCATGGCTATCTACCGCTTCTTCGGCGTCATTGCCACGGTCGCACTGGCGGTGAACATGGTGATGCTGCTGGCCTTGATGTCGCTGCTGGGGGCAACGCTGACCCTGCCGGGCATCGCCGGTATTGTATTGACCATGGGTATGGCGGTCGACGCCAACGTTCTGATCTTCTCGCGGATACGTGAAGAGATCGCGGCCGGCATGACCGTACAACGGGCAATCAACGAAGGCTTCGGCCGGGCATTCACCGCGATTCTCGACGCCAACCTGACAACCTTGTTGGTGGGCGGGATTCTCTTTGCCATGGGCACCGGCCCGGTCAAGGGTTTCGCCGTGACCATGTCCCTCGGGATCTTTACCTCGATGTTCACGGCCATCATGGTGACCCGCGCGATGGTCAACCTGATCTTCGGCGGTCGTGACTTCAAGAAGTTGTGGATTTAAGGGGCTGCCATGTTACGTACAATCAACTTCATGGGCGTTCGCAACTTTGCGTTCGGCGTCACATTGTTCCTTACCGCACTGGCAATGTTCAGTGTCTTTCATAAGGGCATGAACTGGGGCCTGGACTTCACCGGCGGTACGCTCATCGAGCTGACCTACGAGCGTCCGGCCGATGTCACCAAGGTGCGTGAGCAACTGGTTACAGCCGGTTATCACGAAGCCATCGTGCAGAACTTCGGTGCAACCACCGATCTGCTGGTGCGCATGCCTGGCGAAGACCCGCAACTGGGTCACCAGGTGGCTGAAGCGCTGCAGAAAGTCGGCGGCGACAACCCGGCTCAGGTCAAGCGTGTCGAGTTCGTCGGCCCGCAGGTCGGTGAAGAACTGCGCGACCAGGGCGGCCTCGGCATGCTGATGGCGCTGGGCGGTATCCTGATCTACCTGGCTTTCCGCTTTCAGTGGAAGTTCGCGGTCGGTGCCATTGTCTCGCTGATCCACGACGTGATCGTGACCGTGGGTATACTCTCGTTCTTCCAGGTCACCTTCGACCTGACGGTTTTGGCGGCAGTACTGGCGATCATCGGTTACTCGCTCAACGACACCATCGTGGTATTCGACCGGGTTCGTGAGAACTTCCGTGTGCTGCGCAAGGCCAGCCTGATCGAGAACATCAACATCTCGACCACGCAAACCCTGCTGCGGACCATGGCCACGTCGATCTCCACCTTGCTGGCGATCACCGCTTTGCTGTTCTTTGGTGGCGACAACCTGTTCGGCTTCTCCATCGCCCTGTTTATCGGTGTTCTGGCGGGTACCTACTCGTCGATCTACATCGCCAACGTGGTGCTGATCTGGCTGAGCCTGAGCACCGAGGATTTGATTCCTCCGGCTAATACCGAGAAGGAAATCGACGACCGCCCATAAGGGTAATTGTCTCTCTGGCTCCATCCAAAAAGGCGCGAGTATTGAACTCGCGCCTTTTTTTGTGCTCCAAGGCTAGGAGAAGCGCGGGCATGTCCCGCTTGTGATGGTCAGGAGGTTCATGATGAACAAGTCGTTACTGGTGGGTGCGGTACTGGGTGCTGTCGGTGTTACTGCCGGGGGTGCTGTTGCCACCTATAAGCTGGTTAAAAGCGGCCCTGAGTATGCGCAAGTGCTGGCTGTTGAGCCGGTCAAACAACAGATCAAGACTCCACGTGAGGTTTGCAGGGATGTCGCCGTGACCCGGCAGGCACCAGTGAAGGATCAACACCAGATCCTGGGGACGGTGATCGGTGCTGTCGGCGGTGGTTTGTTGGGCAACATGGTGGGTGGCGGTAATGGCAGGAAGCTCGCAACCGTCGCAGGTGCAGTTGGCGGCGGTTATGCCGGCAACAAGGTCCAGGAAAACATGCAGAACAAGGACACCTACACCACGACTCAGACCCGCTGCAACACGGTCAATGACATCAGCGACAAGGTCGTGGGTTATGACGTGAGGTATTCGTTGAATGGCAAGGAAGGCAAGGTGCGTATGGATCGTGATCCAGGCAACCAGATTCCGGTCAACAAAGACGGCCAGCTGATTCTCGGTCAGAACCAGCCAGCTCAGTGATGAGTTGATTGTCGGGCTCAAAAAAAAAGCACCCCGAAGGGTGCTTTTTTTGTGCCTGATGCTTAGCGTTTCAGCGAAGCCGGCAGGTGCGGCTGGATGGCCGTCAGTACAGCCTTGAAGCATTTGGTGTTGCCGGCAACAACGTGGCCTTTTTCAAGGAAGTCGTGACCGCCGGTGAAGTCGCTCACCAGGCCGCCAGCTTCCTGGATCAGCAGGGCGCCCGCAGCCATGTCCCACTCGGACAGGCCTGACTCCCAGAACGCGTCGTAGCGACCGGCGGCAACGTAGGCCAGGTCGAGGCTGGCGGCACCGGCGCGGCGAATGCCGGCGGTCTGGCCAACCAGGCTGCGGAACATGCCCAGGTAGTTGTCGAGGTTGTCCATCTGGTCATCACGGAACGGGAAGCCCGTGCCCAGCAGGGCGCCTTCAAGGCTGGTGCGACCGCTGACACGCAGGCGACGACCGTTGAGCTGAGCGCCGCGACCACGGCTGGCGGTGAATTCTTCCTGGCGAACCGGGTCCAGAACCACTGCGTGTTCCAGGCGGCCACGGTATTTGCAGGCGATGCTGACAGCGAAGTGCGGAACACCGCGCAGGAAGTTGGTGGTGCCGTCCAGTGGGTCGATGATCCACAGGTATTCTTCACCTTCGCCGCTACCGGCGTGCATACCGGTCTCTTCGCCGAGGATGGCGTGAGTCGGGTAAGCCTTGCGCAACGCGTCGATGATCTTCTGCTCGGCAGCGCGATCCACTTCGGACACGTAGTCCTTGGCGTCTTTTTCGTCGACCTTGATGGTATCCAGGCGCTCGATGGAGCGGAAAATCAATTCACTGGCGCTGCGGGCGGCGCGCAGCGCGATATTCAGCATGGGCTGCATGGATGTGTCACCTAAGGTTGTTAAAGAAAGCCGGGCATTCTATCAGAAACTTTCTACAGATGAAGGTCGACGTTCGCTTTCATAGCTTAACGGTGTGTCCCGCCTCGGAAATACGTTCATATTTTGACGAGTGGTCAATGTTGGCAGGCAAGGCGCCACGCCGACTCATGGCTTGCTATGGGGAGAAGCGGCAACGCAGCATGCCGACATTTAGCGCCGTCAAAAGTGAACAGTTATTTTTGAGGCGGGACACTCTGATGCTCTGTAAGATTTGCTCCCCATTTCCCTGTCAGAGAGCGCCTCCCTTGCTGCAGAACATTCGTGTCGTCCTGGTCAATACCAGCCATCCGGGGAACATCGGAGGGGCTGCGCGTGCCATGAAGAACATGGGGCTGTCGCGGCTGGTGCTGGTCGAACCGCGCTTGTTCCCGCACCACGAGGCTGATGCGCGGGCCTCGGGTGCCGGGGACATCCTTGAAAATGCGCAAGTCGTCACCACCTTGGAAGAGGCCTTGGTCGGCTGCAATCTGGTGTTCGGCACCAGCGCCCGTGATCGCCGCATTCCCTGGCCGCTGCTCGATCCGCGTGAGTCTGGTGTGAAGGTGGTCGAAGAAGCGGCGCAGGGCGCCGAGATTGCTCTGGTGTTCGGTCGTGAGGATTCCGGCCTGACCAACGAAGAGCTGCAGCGATGTCATTATCACGTGCATATCCCATCGGACCCTGAGTTCAGCTCGCTGAACCTGGGGGCGGCGGTGCAGGTGCTGAGCTATGAAGTACGCATGTCCTGGCTGGCGGCGCAAGGCCAGCCGAGCAAGCTCGAGAAGGAAGAAGTGGCGTCGACCAAGAGTGGCGAGTTGGCGACCATGGATGAGTTGGAGCGATTCTATGAGCACCTGGAGCAGACCCTGGTGGCCATTGAGTTTCTCGATCCTGAAAAACCGCGACACTTGATGGCGCGCCTGCGTCGGTTGTACGGACGAAGCTCGGTCAGTCGGGCGGAAATGAATATTTTGCGTGGCATCCTCACGGAAACCCAAAAAGCGGCCCGTGGTGAGCTTCTTAAGCGGAAGGATTAATGATGTTCGAGCGTTTGCGTGAAGATATCCAGAGCGTTTTCCACCGTGACCCGGCGGCGCGTAATGCGTTTGAGGTGCTGACCTGCTATCCCGGTATGCATGCGATCTGGATTCACCGCCTGGCATCGGCGTTGTGGGGGATGGGCTGGAAGTGGCTGGCGCGAGTAGTGTCGAACTTCGGTCGCTGGTTGACCGGGATCGAGATCCATCCGGGGGCCAGGGTCGGTCGGCGCTTCTTTATCGACCACGGCATGGGCATTGTGATCGGCGAAACCGCCGAGATCGGCAATGACGTCACGCTTTACCAGGGTGTGACCCTCGGCGGCACCAGCTGGAATAAAGGCAAGCGCCACCCGACGCTGGAAGACGGCGTAGTGGTAGGGGCGGGCGCCAAGGTTCTCGGGCCGTTCACGGTCGGTGCCGGGGCCAAGGTTGGTTCCAATGCGGTGGTGACCAAGGCAGTGCCGGCCGGTGCAACGGTGGTCGGCATACCGGGGCGGATCATCATGAAGTCCGATGACGAGCAGGAAGCCAAGCGCAAGGCGATGGCGGAAAAACTCGGCTTCGATGCTTATGGCGTCAGCGAA
The DNA here is from genome assembly GCF_059422425.1 of Pseudomonas sp. GW821-FHT01E05. Taxonomy (NCBI): domain Bacteria; kingdom Pseudomonadati; phylum Pseudomonadota; class Gammaproteobacteria; order Pseudomonadales; family Pseudomonadaceae; genus Pseudomonas; species Pseudomonas sp. GW821-FHT01E05. Next base: position 100,843 of record NZ_JBWKWW010000016.1, on the reverse strand, counting down.
GACATGCCGGACCCGATTGCGCGGGCCATTGGTCAGTTGCTCGACCACCTGCAGGCCGTAGACGGTCGTCTCGAAGGCATGTGTGGTGCGCTCAAGGATCTGGGCAGTAATTACTGCGCCAAAGACTTGCCCGAACTGCGCGAAGAAGACTTCGCCTGTGTAAAAAACAAGGATGAAAGCAAGGCCAGTTGAGCGCATGGTTTTCTGTAGCAGCTGGCGAAGCCTGCGTTCGGCCGCGAAGTGGTCGTGATTCGGTTGACGCAGTGTATCCGGAAGAATTCGCATACAGGTTTTGCGACCGCTTCGCGCTCGAACGCAGGCTTCGCCAGCTGCTACACGTAAATGTCGCGTGTCGCTGGCGTGCCATTATGCTGCGGACTTTGCTATCATTCGCGCGCTATTTTTGCGGGTAAACCCGAGTAATTCACTAGGTCTTATAGTTGACTTGAATACTCGGGAATTGCATACTCGCCTCCATTCCGAACCTCCGCGGTACCTGTCCATGAGACTGACTACAAAAGGCCGATACGCCGTAACCGCCATGCTTGACCTGGCGTTGCACGCGCAAAACGGGCCGGTGTCCCTGGCCGATATCTCCGAGCGCCAAGGCATCTCCTTGTCCTACCTCGAGCAACTCTTCGCCAAATTGCGCCGTAGCAATCTGGTGTCCAGTGTTCGTGGTCCCGGTGGTGGCTATCAGCTGTCCCGCGACATGCAGGGGATCCAGGTCGCTCAGGTGATCGATGCGGTGAACGAATCGGTCGATGCAACCCGTTGCCAGGGGCAGGGCGATTGCCATTCCGGCGACACCTGTCTGACCCACCACTTGTGGTGCGATCTGAGCCTGCAGATCCATGAATTTCTGAGCGGTATCAGCTTGGCTGACCTTGTGACTCGCCGTGAGGTGCAAGAAGTAGCCCAGCGTCAGGACCAGCGCCGCTGTAATGGCAAGGCGTCACGTCTGGACAAGATTGAAGCGTCCGCCGTCGAATGACAGCCAAAGAGCTAGCGGCACGCCAGCCAGCCTGATTTAGGAGATAGTCCATGAAATTGCCGATTTACCTTGATTACTCTGCGACCACCCCGGTTGATCCGCGTGTCGCACAAAAGATGAGTGAATGCCTGCTGGTCGACGGAAACTTCGGTAACCCGGCGTCCCGTTCCCACGTATTCGGCTGGAAAGCCGAGGAGTCCGTGGAAAACGCTCGTCGTCAGGTCGCAGACCTGGTCAACGCCGACCCACGTGAAATCGTCTGGACCTCCGGTGCCACCGAGTCCGACAACCTGGCAATCAAGGGTGTCGCGCATTTCTATGCCACTAAAGGCAAGCACCTGATCACCACCAAGATCGAACACAAGGCTGTCCTCGACACCATGCGCCAACTGGAGCGTGAAGGTTTCGAAGTGACCTACATCGAGCCTCGTGAAGATGGCCTGGTGACTCCGGAAATGGTTGAAGCTGCACTGCGTGAGGACACCATCCTGGTGTCGGTCATGCACGTGAACAACGAAATTGGCACCATCAACGACATCGCAGCCATCGGCGAACTGACCCGTTCCAAAGGGATCCTGTTCCACGTCGACGCTGCGCAGTCCACCGGCAAGGTCGAGATCGACCTGTCGAAGCTTAAAGTCGACCTGATGTCCTTCTCTGCCCACAAAACCTACGGCCCTAAAGGCATTGGCGCACTGTACGTGAGCCGCAAGCCGCGTGTTCGCATCGAAGCGACCATGCACGGCGGCGGTCACGAGCGTGGCATGCGTTCCGGCACTCTGGCGACGCACCAGATTGTTGGCATGGGCGAAGCGTTCCGCGTAGCCAAGGAAGACATGGCTGCCGAAAACGTACGAATCAAAGCCCTGAGCGACCGTTTCTTCAAGCAGGTCGAAGAGCTGGAAGAGCTGTACATCAATGGCAGCATGACTTCCCGTGTACCGCACAACCTGAACCTGAGCTTCAACTACGTTGAAGGCGAGTCGCTGATCATGGCACTCAAGGATCTGGCAGTTTCCTCCGGTTCGGCCTGCACCTCGGCGTCCCTCGAGCCTTCGTACGTTCTGCGCGCCCTGGGCCGCAACGACGAACTGGCGCACAGCTCGATCCGTTTCACCTTCGGCCGTTTCACCACCGAAGAAGAAATCGACTACGCCGCGAAGAAAGTTTGCGAGGCCGTTACCAAGTTGCGCGCTCTGTCGCCGCTGTGGGACATGTACAAAGATGGCGTCGACATTTCGAAAATCGAGTGGGCGGCACACTGAATATAAGTCGCCGCAAACGGGCTCTGTAAAAATGTCGAATACCGCGTTTTTACAGAGCCTCAAGAGCGACTCTCTGATGAGTGAGGATTAAGAATCATGGCTTACAGCGAAAAGGTCATCGACCACTACGAAAACCCGCGCAACGTCGGCAAGATGGACGCAGAAGATCCTGATGTCGGCACCGGCATGGTTGGCGCTCCAGCATGCGGCGACGTAATGCGCCTGCAAATCAAGGTCAACGAACAAGGCATCATCGAAGACGCCAAGTTCAAGACTTATGGTTGCGGTTCGGCCATTGCCTCAAGCTCCCTGGCGACCGAGTGGATGAAAGGCAAGACTCTGGACGAAGCAGAGACCATCAAGAACACTCAGCTGGCTGAAGAGCTGGCCTTGCCGCCGGTAAAAATTCACTGCTCCGTACTCGCTGAAGACGCCATCAAGGCTGCCGTTCGCGATTACAAGCAGAAGAAAGGCTTGATCTGAGTTTTTTCCGGGGATCAGTTTTCAAAGATCCTGGTATCAAGTAAGGAGTCCCGATGGCTATCAGCATGACAGAAGCGGCTGCTCAACACGTACGACGCTCCCTTGAAGGGCGCGGCAAGGGTGATGGGATTCGTCTGGGTGTTCGCACCACGGGCTGTTCCGGCCTTGCCTATGTGCTGGAGTTTGTCGATAAGGCGGACGCCGAAGATCAGGTATTCGAAAGTCACGGCGTTAAAGTGATCATCGACGCGAAAAGCCTGGTTTACCTGGATGGCACCGAGCTCGATTTCGTCAAGGAAGGATTGAACGAAGGCTTCAAGTTCAATAACCCCAACGTGCGCGGTGAATGTGGCTGCGGCGAAAGCTTCAACATCTGAGGCTGGTCGTGGGTACTCTTTGTCATTTCGCTTTATTTGAACTGCAGCCGAGTTTCCGTCTGGATCTCGACCAGTTGGCTACGCGCTACCGTGAGTTGGCGCGCGGCGTTCATCCGGACCGCTTCGCTGACGCTTCCGAGCGTGAGCAACGGCTGGCGCTAGAGCAATCCGCGAGCCTCAATGAGGCTTACCAGACGCTCAAGAATCCCCCGAAACGCGCGCGATACCTGCTCGCCATGGGTGGTCGTGAGCTACCGCTGGAGGTCACGGTGCATGATCCCGAGTTTCTTCTGCAGCAGATGCAATGGCGCGAAGAGCTCGAAGATCTGCAAGACAGTGCCGATCTGGCCGGGATTGCGGTATTCAAGCGTCGCTTGAAAGTTGCTCAGGATGAACTGAACGAAAGCTTCGCGGCTTGCTGGAATGTTGCAGTGCAGCGTGAACAGGCCGAACGCCTGATGCGGCGCATGCAATTCCTCGACAAGCTCACCTACGAAGTGCGCCAGTTAGAAGAGCGCCTCGACGATTAACCCAGTGCCGCCTCGGTCGCACGCCTGATATACAGATAAGTCCAGATAAGCATGGCCCTACTGCAGATCGCCGAACCCGGCCAAAGTCCCCAACCGCACCAGCGTCGTCTGGCTGTGGGTATCGACTTGGGCACTACCAATTCGCTGGTCGCTGCATTGCGCAGTGGTCTTTCCGAACCTCTGGCCGACGCTGACGGGCAGGTCATAATGCCGTCTGCCGTTCGCTATCACGCCGATCGCATTGAAGTGGGCATGGCGGCCAAACTGGCTGCTGCAAGTGACCCGTTCAATACCGTGTTGTCGGTCAAGCGCTTGATGGGTCGTGGTCTGTCCGACGTCAAGCTGTTGGGCGAACAATTGCCGTACCGCTTTGTCGATGGCGAATCGCATATGCCGTTCATCGACACGGTGCAAGGGCCGAAAAGCCCGGTCGAAGTCTCCGCCGATATCCTCAAGGTGCTGCGTCAGCGTGCCGAATTGGCTCTGGGCGGCGAGCTGGTGGGCGCGGTGATTACCGTTCCGGCCTATTTCGACGATGCCCAGCGTCAGGCAACCAAGGATGCGGCCAAACTGGCCGGTCTGAATGTCCTGCGTCTGCTCAACGAGCCTACCGCTGCGGCGGTGGCTTATGGTCTGGATCAGCACGCCGAAGGCGTTGTTGCGATCTATGACCTGGGCGGCGGTACCTTCGATATTTCGATATTGCGTCTGACTGGCGGTGTTTTCGAAGTGCTGGCCACTGGCGGCGACAGCGCCCTGGGTGGCGATGACTTCGATCACGCGATCGCCGGCTGGATTATCGGGCAGGCCGGCTTGTCCGCCGACCTCGATCCAGGTGCTCAGCGCAACCTGTTGCAAACCGCTTGTGCCGCCAAGGAAAAGCTGACGGAATCTGATTCGGTCGAAATCGTCTACGGCGACTGGCGTGCCGAATTGAGCCGTCAGGCGTTCGATGCGCTGATCGAGCCGATGGTTGCGCAAAGCCTGAAAGCTTGCCGACGCGCTGTTCGCGATTCGGGTATTGAGCTGGAAGATGTTCAGGCCGTGGTCATGGTCGGTGGTTCTACCCGTGTTCCGCGTATTCGTGATGCGGTGGCCGAGATGTTTGCTCGTCAGCCGTTGACCGAGATCGATCCGGATCAAGTAGTGGCCATTGGCGCCGCGATCCAGGCCGATACCCTGGCCGGCAACAAGCGTGATGGCGACGAACTGTTGCTGCTTGACGTGATTCCGCTGTCCCTGGGGCTGGAAACCATGGGCGGGTTGATGGAGAAGGTGATTCCACGCAACACCACCATCCCTGTCGCGCGGGCTCAGGACTTCACGACGTACAAAGATGGCCAGTCGGCCATGATGATTCATGTGTTGCAGGGTGAGCGCGAGCTGATCAGCGATTGCCGCTCCCTGGCGCGTTTTGAATTGCGCGGCATTCCGGCCATGGTCGCTGGCGCAGCGAAAATTCGTGTGACCTTCCAGGTCGATGCCGACGGCTTGCTCAGCGTTGCGGCCCGTGAATTGGGTTCTGGCGTTGAAGCCAGTATCCAGGTCAAGCCGTCCTACGGCCTGACCGACGGCGAAATCGCCCGGATGCTCAAGGATTCGTTCCAGTACGCCAACGACGATAAGGTCGCCCGGGTGCTGCGTGAGCAGCAAGTCGATGCCCAGCGCCTGATCGAAGCGGTGCAGGGCGCCCTCGATGTCGACGGCGAGCGCCTGCTCGATGCCGAAGAGCGCATGGTTATCGAATTGCAGATGCAAGAATTGACTGAATTGATGCAAGGCACCGATGGCTATGCCATCGAGCAGCAGACCAAGCGTCTGTCGCAAGTGACCGATGCCTTTGCTGCCCGCCGCCTGGACTCGACGGTGAAAGCCGCTCTGGCGGGGCGCAACCTGAATGAAATCGAGGAATAACTGATGCCGCAGATCATTTTTCTGCCACACGCCGAGCATTGCCCGGACGGTTTGGTTGTAGAGGCTGAGACCGGTCAGTCCATCCTCGAAGTGGCCCATGACAACCATATCGAGATCGAGAGCGCCTGCGGCGGCGTCTGTGCCTGCACCACCTGTCACTGCATCATCCGCGAAGGTTTTGACTCGCTGGAAGAGGCCGATGAGCTGGAAGAGGACTATCTTGATCGGGCCTGGGGTCTGGAAGCGCAGTCGCGTCTGACCTGCCAGGCAATCGTCGGGACTGAAGACCTGACTGTCGAAATTCCGAAATACTCGCTTAACCATGCAGCCGAAGCGCCGCACTGATTCAAGGAACCGTCATGAGTCTTAAATGGGTTGATGTACTGGAAATCGCGATCCAGCTGGCTGAGAGCAAGCCGGATGTTGATCCGCTTTCGGTCAACTTCGTCGATCTGCATCGCTGGGTTCTGGAATTACCGGATTTCAGTGACGATCCCAAGCATGGCGGCGAGAAAGTGCTCGAGGCCATTCAAGCTGCCTGGATCGAAGAAGCAGACTGAACGCACCCTACGCAGTTAGGCAATCCCTCTAAACCCGCGTATAATTCGCGGGTTTAATTTTTCGCAAATTACCGTTTCTGGAGTTACACCATGGCTGTTCAACGTACTTTCTCCATCATCAAGCCTGACGCAGTTGCAAAAAACGTTATCGGCGAGATCACCACTCGTTTCGAAAAAGCTGGCCTGCGCGTTGTAGCTTCGAAACTGAAGCAACTGTCCAAAGCTGAAGCTGAAGGCTTCTACGCTGAGCACAGCGCTCGTGGTTTCTTCAACGACCTGGTTGCTTTCATGATCTCCGGTCCGGTTGTCGTTCAGGTTCTGGAAGGCGAAAACGCTATCGCTCTGAACCGTGAGCTGATGGGCGCTACCAACCCTAAAGAAGCTGCTGCCGGCACCATCCGCGCTGACTTCGCTGATTCCATCGACGCCAACGCTGTGCACGGTTCGGACTCCGAAGCCGCTGCCGCTCGCGAAATCTCGTACTTTTTCGCAGCTACTGAAGTAACCACTCGCTAAGCATTGGCTTATGAGTGAAGGTGAATCCATGACTACATCGACTGCAAAAACTAACCTGCTGGGTCTGACTCAGCTGGAAATGGAAAAATTCTTCGACTCAATCGGGGAGAAGCGTTTCCGTGCCGGTCAGGTAATGAAGTGGATTCACCACCTTGGCGTCGATGATTTCGACGCCATGACGAACGTCAGCAAGGCCTTGCGCGACAAGCTCAAGGCTATTGCCGAAGTTCGCGGCCCCGAAGTGGTCAGCGAGGACATCTCCAGCGACGGCACCCGTAAGTGGGTGGTGCGCGTGGCGTCCGGCAGCTGCGTCGAGACCGTGTACATTCCCCAGGGCAAACGCGGCACTCTGTGCGTTTCGTCCCAGGCAGGCTGTGCCCTGGATTGCAGTTTCTGCTCCACCGGCAAGCAAGGTTTCAACAGCAACCTCACCGCCGCCGAAGTCATCGGCCAGGTGTGGATTGCCAATAAATCGTTCGGCAGCATCCCGGCAACCGCCGACCGTGCCATCACCAACGTGGTGATGATGGGCATGGGTGAGCCGCTGCTGAACTTCGACAACGTCGTTGCCGCCATGCACCTGATGATGGACGACCTGGGTTACGGCATCTCCAAGCGCCGTGTGACCCTGTCGACCTCGGGCGTGGTGCCGATGATCGATGAGCTGTCCAAGCACATCGACGTTTCCCTGGCGTTGTCCCTGCACGCACCGAACGATGCGCTGCGTAACCAGTTGGTACCAATCAACAAGAAGTATCCGCTGAAAATGCTCCTCGAGTCCTGCCGCCGCTACATGTCGTCCCTGGGCGAAAAGCGCGTGCTTACCATCGAGTACACCTTGCTCAAGGACATCAATGACAAGGTCGAGCATGCGGTTGAAATGATCGAGTTGCTCAAGGACACGCCTTGCAAGATCAACCTGATCCCGTTCAACCCGTTCCCCCATTCCGGTTACGAGCGGCCGAGCAACAACGCCATCCGTCGTTTCCAGGATCAACTTCATCACGCTGGCTTCAATGTCACCGTGCGTACCACCCGTGGCGAAGACATCGACGCCGCGTGTGGCCAGTTGGTAGGACAGGTGCTGGATCGCACCCGTCGTAGCGAGCGTTATATCGCTGTGCGTGAGTTGAACGCTGAGTCTGATATGCCGCAAAGCGCTACGAATCGTACTTAAGAGAGGATCTCTATGTCTCTGCGCGTCGCGCTGCTTGTGCTTTTCGCCAGTCTGTCGGCTGGTTGTGTTTCATCGGGTGATTTCAGTCCGATGAAAACGAGCAAGGGGCGGGACGAGGCGCGTGCGGCATACGTGCAGCTGGGTCTTGGGTATCTGCAGCAGGGGATGACCGAGCGAGCGAAAGCTCCGTTGAAGAAAGCCCTGGATCTGGATGGCTCGGACGCCGATGCGAATGCGGCCCTGGGGCTGGTGTTCCAGGCCGAGATGGAGCCTGAACTCGCTGACCAGCATTTTCGCAAGGCATTGTCCTCGCGTCCCGGTGATGCGCGTATCCTGAACAATTACGGCAGCTTTCTATTTGAAGAAAAGCGTTATGAAGACGCTTACCAGCGCTTCGAACAAGCCGCTGCCGATACGCTTTATCCTGAGCGCTCGCGGGTTTTCGAGAACCTGGGTATGACTGCTTCAATGCTCGGTCAGCGTGATCTGGCCAGGCAGCAACTGGAAAAAGCCCTGCGTTTGAACCGCCAACAACCCCGCGCATTGCTGGAAATGGCTGAGTTGTCATTCGAAGACAGGCATTATGTGCCCGCGCGTGGTTACTACGATCGTTTTAGCCTGCTGGCTGAGCAAAATGCACGTAGTCTATTGCTCGGCGTTCGGCTGGCAAAAGTGTTCGAAGATCGCGACAAGGCCGCAAGTGCAGGCCTGCAATTAAAACGACTCTATCCCGGTACGCCGGAATATCAGCAATACCTGTCGGAGCAATGATGAAAGCGGCGCATCCCGAAGTTGTAGCAGCGACTCGCGTAAACCCTGGTGAGACCTTGCGTCAGGCCCGCGAAAGCAATGGTTGGTCGCTGGCGGAAGTGGCTCTGAAGCTCAACCTTACCGTAGGCTCATTGAGCAATCTGGAAACGGGTGCTTTCGACAAGTTGCCAGGGCATACCTTTGCCCGTGGCTATATTCGTGCCTACGCCAAGTTGCTGGGCATGGACCAGGCCGTATTGGTCCAGCAATTCGACCAATACTCCGGTACCGACGCCCAAGGCAGCAGCGTGCACAGCCTGGGTCGCATCGAAGAACCTGTACGGGTTTCCCACACCATTTTGCGTATCGTCAGCCTGCTGTTGCTGATTGCCGTAATCGGCGGCGGCTTTGTCTGGTGGCAGGATCAGACCTCCTTGCGCACCAAGGACCTGATTGCAATCACCCCGGAACACGTCGAAGTCGAAGGGGCCGATGGCACCACGCAGATTCACCCGCTCGACGAGCCGGAAGATCAAGCGGTAGTCGAAGCTCAAACCGAAGCTTCGACCAGTCTCGCTTTGCCTGAGGGCCAGCCGCCGGCTGAAGTCCAGGCCAATGCGGCTGCACCGACTCCAGGCGCTCCAGTCGTCGTAGCGCCAAGCGTACCGACCGCTGCAACTCACACCGCACCTGTTCCGGTTGTTGCGACGCCAGCTCCTGCTGCGCCTGTGACTAAACCGGTAGTTCCTGCAGCGCCTGCGGCTGCCGCGACGGCGCCAGTTGCTGGTACCGGTCAGGTTCGGCTGCAATTTACCTCCGATTGCTGGGCTCAGGTTACCGACGGCACCGGCAAAGTGCTGTTGAGCGGTCTCAAGCGCAAAGGCTCGACCGCCGAGGTCAGCGGTAAACCACCGTTTTCCGTGCGTCTGGGCTATGCCCGTGGGGCGCAGGTCAGCTACAACGGCCAGGCGGTCGATATCGCTCCGTTCACCAGTGGCGAGACTGCTCGCCTGAAGTTAGGTCAATAAGTCATGCACGGCGAATCTCCAATCAAACGTCGCGAGTCCCGCAAAATCTGGGTTGGCTCCGTACCCGTGGGCGGCGATGCGCCCATCGCGGTGCAGAGCATGACCAACAGTGACACCAATGATGTCGCAGCGACAGTAGCCCAGATCAATCGCCTGGAAGCTGCCGGCGTCGATATCGTGCGCATTTCCGTGCCGGATATGGACGCCGCCGAAGCCTTTGGCCGGATCAAGCAACTGGTCAAAGTGCCTTTGGTCGCCGATATCCACTTCGACTACAAGATTGCACTGCGCGTGGCCGAACTCGGTGTCGACTGCCTGCGAATCAACCCGGGCAACATTGGTCGTGAAGACCGTGTGCGTGCCGTGGTCGATGCCGCCCGTGATCGCGGGATCCCGATCCGTATCGGCGTCAACGCCGGCTCGCTGGAAAAAGACCTGCAAAAGAAATACGGCGAACCGACCCCTGCTGCGCTGGTCGAGTCTGCATTGCGTCATGTCGAGCACCTCGAGCGCTTGAACTACAAGGATTTCAAAGTCAGCGTAAAAGCCTCCGATGTGTTCATGGCCGTCGAAGCTTATCGCCTGCTGGCCAAGGAAATCATTCAACCCCTGCACCTGGGTATCACCGAAGCCGGTGGTTTGCGTTCAGGCACAGTGAAATCTGCCGTGGGCCTCGGTATGCTGCTGGCCGACGGGATTGGCGATACTATTCGCATCTCGTTGGCGGCCGACCCGGTAGAGGAAGTGAAAGTCGGCTACGACATTCTCAAATCCCTGCACCTGCGGTCCCGTGGTATCAACTTCATCGCCTGCCCAAGCTGTTCGCGGCAGAACTTCGATGTGGTGAAAACCATGAATGAACTGGAAGTGCGCCTTGAAGACTTGCTGGTGCCACTGGATGTTGCGGTCATCGGTTGTGTAGTGAACGGTCCGGGCGAAGCCAAAGAGGCTCACATCGGCCTGACCGGTGGTACACCGAACCTGATCTATATCGACGGCAAGCCGGCGCAGAAATTGACGAATGACAATCTGGTGGATGAGCTGGAACGGCTGATCCGCCAGAAGGCGGCCGAAAAGGTCGAAGCCGACGCGGCGCTGATCGCCCGCGGCTGATCGAACGAATTTAAGGATTTATAGTGAGCAAGTCTCTGCAAGCCATTCGTGGCATGAACGACATCCTGCCCGAGCAGACCCCCCTGTGGCGTCATTTCGAAGGTACCGTCTCGCGTCTGCTGGATAACTACGGTTACAAGCAGATCCGCATGCCGATCGTTGAATTCACCGAGCTGTTCAAGCGCTCCATCGGTGAAGTGACCGACATCGTCGAAAAAGAGATGTACACCTTCGACGACCGCAACGGCGACTCTCTGACCCTGCGCCCTGAAGGCACAGCGGCCTGCGTGCGTGCTGTGCTTGAGCACGGCATCACCGGCGGTGGCCAGGTGCAGAAACTCTGGTACATCGGCCCGATGTTCCGCCACGAGCGTCCGCAGAAAGGCCGTTATCGCCAGTTCCACCAGATTGGTTGCGAGGTCTTCAACCTTGATGGTCCGGATATCGACGCCGAACTGATCGTGCTGACCTGGCGCCTGTGGGGCGAGCTGGGCATCCGTGACGCGGTCAAGCTCGAACTCAACAGCCTGGGCACCAGCGAATCTCGCGGTTGTTACCGCGAAGCACTGGTCGAGTACCTGACGGCACGTCTGGACCAGCTGGACGAAGACAGCCAGCGCCGTCTGAAAACCAATCCGCTGCGAGTGCTGGATACCAAGAACGCCGATACCCAGGCGGCACTGCTCGATGCACCGAAGATGGCTGACTACCTCGACGAAGAGTCCCTCACTCACTTCGAGGGCCTGAAGGCGCGTCTGGACGCTGCCGGCATTCCTTATGTGATCAACCCGAAGCTGGTGCGCGGGCTGGATTACTACAGCAAAACCGTATTCGAATGGGTCACCGACAAGCTCGGTGCCCAGGGCACTGTCTGCGCGGGCGGCCGTTACGACGGTCTGGTCGAGCAGATGGGCGGCAAGCCGACCCCGGGCGTTGGTTTCGCCATGGGCATCGAGCGTCTGGTGCTGCTGCTCGAAACCCTGGAGCAGATCCCGGAAGAAATCTCCCGTCAGGTTGATGTCTACCTTTGCGCCTTCGGTGAAGCTGCTGAACTCGCAGCGCTGGCATTGAGCGAGCGGGTACGTGATCAATTGCCAAACCTGCGTCTGCAGATCAACGCCGGCGCCGGTAGCTTCAAAAGCCAGTTCAAGAAGGCCGACAAGAGCGGTGCGCTGTATGCATTGATCCTCGGTGACGACGAAATGGCCCAGCAAGTGGTCGGTTTCAAACCCTTGCGTGGCCAGGGCGAACAACAAAGCATTGCCTGGGATGAGCTTGCCGCTCACCTGGCCACCTGCGTCGTGCAGGGTTGAAGCTGTCAAACAGCCGATTTAGCGAATAAGGAGTATTGGGGTGTCGAGTACCGAAGACGAACATCTGGCGGAATTCAAAGACTGGTGGCAGCGTAACGGCAAACCTCTAGTGACCGGCGGCCTGTTGGCGCTGGTCATCGTGTTCGGCTGGCAGGCGTTTCATAAGTATCAGAGCAACCAGTCGCAAGGTGCCTCGATGCTCTACCAGCAATTGCTGGAAACCACGCTGACCCCTGATGGCAAGCCGGATGCGGCCCGTGTTGCGGATCTGGCCGGCAAGCTCAACAGCGAGTTCGCGGGCACTGCCTACGCGCAATACGGCAGCCTGTTCGTGGCGAAAGTCGCGGTCGATACCGGCAAGCTGGACGACGCGGCGAGCGAGCTCAAAGCCGTCGCCGACAAACCGGCCAACCCGGCCCTGGGCGAAATCGCGCGTCAGCGTCTGGCTCAGGTGCTGGCAGCACAGAACAAGCCTGACGAAGCGCTGAAGCTGCTCGAAGGCGATGCTGACAAGGCATTCCTGGCCACTCGTGAAGAGCTCAAGGGTGACCTGCTGGTCCAATTGGGTCGTACCGACGAAGCCCATGCTGCGTATCAAAAGGCCAAGGCTGCGCTGTCTGATGAAGCAGCGGTCGATGGCTTACAAATCAAGCTGGACGACCTGGCCAAAGGGGATGCGTGACGTGATCCGTTGGAAACATGCAGCATTGCTGGCTCTGGCCATTCTGGCCGCGGGTTGCAGCAGCAACAGCAAAAAAGAACTGCCACCGGCTGAACTGGTCAACTTCAAAGAAGAAGTTGTTCTGCAAAAGCAGTGGAGCCGTTCGATCGGTAATGGCCAGGGCGATACCTACAACATGTTGGTGCCGGCTATCGACGGCGACACCCTCTATGCTGGCGATGTAACTGGCGTGGTGATGGCGCTGGATCGAAGCAATGGCGACGTCAAATGGAAGAAAAATCTTGATCTGCGTGTTTCCGGCGCCGTTGGCGTTGGTTACGGTCTGGTCCTGATCGGTACGCTGAAAGGCCAGGTGGTAGCGCTGGATTCCAGCACCGGTGAAGAGAAATGGCGCGCTCGCGTGACCAGTGAAGTCCTCGCACCGCCTGCCACCAACGGTGATGTGGTTGTGGTCCAGACTCAGGATGACCGTCTGATCGGCCTCGACGCTGCTACCGGTAATCAGCGCTGGCTCTACGACAGTACCCCGGCGGTCCTGACCCTGCGTGGCACCAGTGCGCCGATCGTCACCAACCGCCTGGCGATTGCCGGCTTGTCGACGGGTAAAGTCGTTGCTCTTGATATTCGCAACGGCGTGCCGGTCTGGGAGCAACGCATCGCGATTCCGCAAGGACGTTCGGAGCTCGAACGTGTGGTCGACATCGACGGAGGCCTGCTGTTGTCCGGTGGCACCCTGTATGTGGCCAGCTATCAAGGTCGCGTTGCGGCTCTGGACCTGGAAAGCGGTCGTCCGCTCTGGCAGCGTGATGCTTCCAGCTATGCAGGCGTCGCTCAAGGCTTTGGCAGCGTTTACGTGAGCCTGTCTTCGGGTACCGTTGAAGGTGTCGACGAGCGCTCCACCACTGCATTGTGGAGCAACGACTCGCTGGCCCGCCGTCAACTGTCGGCACCGGAAGTGTTCTCCAGCTACGTTGCAGTCGGTGACATGGAAGGCTACCTGCACCTGCTGAGCCAGGTGGATGGCCGTTTCGTCGGCCGTGAACGCATCGACAGCGACGGCCTGCGTGCTCGTCCGCTGGTGGTGGGCGACACGATTTATGTGTATGGCAACAGTGGCAAGCTGGAAGCCCTGACCATCAAGTAAGAACTATGCTGGACCTATAGGTAGGAGCGAGCTCGCTCGCGAAGGACGTCAACGATAACGCGTACAGTCTGGATATACGCGGTGTTGTGACGTTCTTCGCGAACAAGTTCGCTCCTACACGAGCACCAGCCGCTGCCTAGCAGCGGCTTTTGTATTTTCTGAAATAACGAAGTGGAGAGCCGCATGGTTCCCGTAATCGCCCTGGTGGGCCGACCGAACGTCGGCAAGTCCACCTTGTTCAACCGCCTGACCAGGACCCGTGACGCCATTGTCGGCGACCTGTCCGGTCTGACCCGTGATCGCCAATACGGTGAGGCAAAGTGGCAAGGGCGCTCCTACATTCTGGTCGACACCGGTGGTATTTCCGGTGACGAGCATGGCATGGACGAAAAAATGGCCGAGCAGTCGCTGCTGGCCATTGAAGAAGCCGATGTCGTCCTGTTCCTGGTAGACGCCCGCGCAGGTTTCACTGCTGCTGACCAAATGATTGGCGAGCACCTGCGCAAGCGTAACAAGCGTTCCTACGTGGTCGCCAACAAGGTCGACAACATCGATCCTGAGCTGGCCCGCGCCGAGTTCAGCCCGTTGGGCATGGGCGACGCGATCCCGATCGCCGGTGCTCACGGCCGCGGCATCACTCAGATGCTGGAAATCTGCCTGCGCGAATTCCCCAAAGATGAGGAAGAGCCGGAAGAGGGCGAAGCTGAAATCGTCGAGGAAGGTCAGGAAGCCAAGCGCATTCCAGGTCCGAGCGAAAAAGACGGTATCAAGATCGCCATCATCGGTCGTCCGAACGTCGGCAAGTCGACGTTGGTCAACCGTATGCTCGGTGAAGACCGGGTTATCGTTTATGACGAGCCCGGCACCACGCGCGACAGTATCTATATTCCCTTCGAGCGTAACGAAGAGAAGTACACGCTGATCGACACCGCGGGTGTGCGCAAGCGCGGCAAGATCCACGAGGAAGTCGAAAAGTTCTCCGTGGTGAAAACCCTGCAGGCGATCAAAGACGCCAACGTGGTGGTTTTCGTCATGGACGCCCGCGAAGGGGTGGTCGACCACGACCTCAACCTGCTGGGCTTCGTGCTGGAAGCGGGTCGTGCGCTGGTTATCGCACTGAACAAGTGGGATGGCATGGAGCCGAGCGAACGCGAGTTCGTGAAGATCGAGCTGCAACGCCGGTTGTTCTTCGTAGACTTCGCCGACATTCACTTCATCTCGGCCTTGCACGGCACTGGCGTGGGCAACCTCTATCAGTCGGTGCAGAACTCGTTCAAGTCCGCGGTTACCCGCTGGCCGACCAACCGTCTGACTCAGATTCTTGAAGATGCGGTGGGTGAACACGCGCCACCGATGGTCAACAACCGTCGGATCAAACTGCGTTATGCCCACTTGGGCGGAGCCAACCCGCCGATCATCGTGATCCACGGTAACCAGGTCGAGCGCGTTCCGAAGTCCTACGTCCGTTATCTGGAAAACACTTACCGCCGTGTCTTGAAACTGGTCGGTACGCCGATCCGGATCGAGTTCAAAGGTGGCGAGAACCCGTACGAAGGCAACAAGAACACGCTTACCGACCGCCAGGTCAACAAGAAGCGTCGTTTGATGACTCACCACAAGAAAGCCGAGAAGAAGCGTAAAGACAAACGCTGACTGGGCTATGTGAAATGATCGTTCCCATGCTCCCGCGTGGGAATGCATCTCGTGACGCTCCGCGTCACCTGGACGCGGAGCGTCCATGGCGGCATTCCCACGCAGAGCGTGGGAACGATCAATTGCTGCATCGGAAAAAGGGCGCCCATGGCGCCCTTTTTCATACCTGCTGTTTGGGCTATCCTCGGGCTCTCCCGTGCCGCCGTAGAGCCGGGTGTTCAGCAGGGAATTACCCATGATCACCAGTAAGCTGCCGAATGTCGGCACCACCATCTTTACTCGCATGTCACAGCTCGCGGTAGAAACCGGCGCGCTCAATCTGTCCCAGGGTTTTCCCGATTTCGACGGCCCGCAGGCCCTGCGTGATGCCGTAGGCCGGCATATCGCCAGTGGCCACAACCAGTATTCACCCATGACCGGCCTGCCGGCGCTGCGCCAGCAAGTCGCGGCCAAGATCGCCCGCAGCTATGGCTGCACGGTGGACGCCGACAGCGAAGTGACCATCACTCCCGGCGCGACTCAGGCGATTTTCTGTGCCATTCAAGCGGTGATCCGCAGCGGCGACGAAGTCATCGTTTTCGACCCGTGCTACGACAGTTATGAACCGTCGGTGGAACTGGCTGGCGGTCGTTGCGTACACGTTCAGTTGGGCCTGGATGACTTCGCCATCGACTGGCAGAAGCTTGGCGAAGCGCTGAGTCCACGTACGCGGATGATCATCCTCAACTCTCCGCACAACCCAAGTGGCGCACTGATTACTCGCGCCGAGCTGGACCAGTTGGCGGCGCTGATCCGCGATCGCGATATTTATGTGATCAGCGATGAGGTCTACGAGCATCTGGTGTTCGACGGTGTGCCTCACGTCAGCGTGCTGGCCCATGAAGAGCTGTATCAGCGGGCCTTTGTAGTGAGTTCCTTCGGCAAGACTTACCACGTCACAGGCTGGAAAACTGGCTACGTGGTGGCCCCGCCCGCCTTGACCGCTGAGCTGCGCAAGGTGCACCAGTACGTCAGTTTCTGCGGCGTCACGCCGTTGCAATATGCCTTGGCCGATTACATGGCCGAACACCCTGAGCATGTCGAAGAACTGCCGGGCTTCTATCAGGCCAAGCGTGATCTGTTCTGCGACTTGCTGACACCTTCGCGGTTCAGTTTCACTCGGGTCGCCGGGACCTATTTCCAGTTGGTGGACTATTCGCGGATTCGCCCTGACCTTAATGACGTCGATATGGCGCTATGGATGACTCGTGAGCACGGTGTGGCGACGATTCCGATCTCGGTGTTCTACCAGAACCCACCGCAAGGGCAGCGTCTGGTACGTCTGTGTTTTGCCAAGCGCGAGGAGACGCTGCGCCAGGCTGCGGAAAAACTATGCGTGATCTGAGTGCACTACCAAATCTGAACATAGCGCTGATTCAGACAACGCTGGCCTGGCATGACCGTCAGGCGAACCTCGAGCATTTCGAGCAACTGCTCGAACAAGCCCGGGGCGCGGACCTGATCATTCTGCCGGAAATGTTCACCACTGGCTTTTCCATGGCGTCCGAAGCCCTGGCCGAGCCGGAAAACGGCCCCACCAGCAAGTGGCTGCGTAGCCAGGCAAAAAAGCTGGATGCGGTGATCACCGGTAGCGTGATTGTCCAGGCCGCCGATGGCAGCCATCGCAATCGCTTGCTGTGGGCGCGTCCCGACGGTGAAGTCTGGCATTACGACAAGCGCCACTTGTTCCGTATGGCCGGGGAACACAACCACTTCACGCCGGGCGAGCGTCAGGTGCAGTTCGAGCTCAAAGGCTGGCGGGTGCGTCCGCTGATTTGCTATGACCTGCGCTTCCCGGTGTGGAGCCGCGATGCTCAGGACACCGATTTGCTGCTGTACACCGCCAACTGGCCTGGCGCCCGGCGTCAGCACTGGAACCGCCTGTTGCCGGCGCGCGCCATCGAAAACCTCTGCTACGTGGCGGCGGTGAATCGGATTGGCACCGATGGCAAAGGCTTCGCCTATACCGGCGACAGCCAGGTGCTGGATTTCCAGGGCGAAACCCTGCTCAGCGCCGGGGAGGCGGATGGGGTGTTTCAGGTCTGCCTGAACGCTGCCGAGCTGGCGGCTTACCGGACGCGGTTTCCGGCTAACCTGGATGCGGATACCTTTCAGCTCACATAGGCGCTTCTAGATCGTTCCCACGTTCTGCGTGGGAACGATCAGCCCAACAAAAAGGCCCCGAGGTGTTAACCCCGG
Organism: Pseudomonas sp. GW821-FHT01E05; assembly: GCF_059422425.1. NCBI lineage: Bacteria > Pseudomonadati > Pseudomonadota > Gammaproteobacteria > Pseudomonadales > Pseudomonadaceae > Pseudomonas > Pseudomonas sp. GW821-FHT01E05. The sequence goes on along the minus strand of NZ_JBWKWW010000016.1, from coordinate 83,106 downwards.
GGCCTTTTGTATTTCAACTGGTTACGCTGCTTCTTGGGCTGGTGTCTGGCTCAGGGAGCGGTTCAGCGCGCTGAACAGGGCCTTGAAGCTGGCAGTGGTGATGTTTTCATCGATGCCCACACCGTGTACTGCACGTTCGCCGTTCACGCGCAGTTCAATGTAGGCCGCAGCCTTGGCATTGGTGCCCGCGCCGATAGCGTGTTCGTTGTAGTCCATGATCTCCACGGCGATCGGCAGACCGGCCACCAGGGCTTCCAGGGCGCCATTACCCTTACCGCGCCAATGTTGGGTTTCTCCGTCGCAGTGAACCTCGATCTCGACTGTGCTGTGGCCGTTCTCTTCCTGCAAACGATGGCTGACCAGCGCGTAAGGCAGGTTGGCCTGCAAGTACTCGCTGTGGAGCAAGGCATGGATCTGCTGGGCAGTCATTTCAAGGCCCAGGCGGTCGGTTTCACGCTGTACCACCTGGCTGAACTCGATCTGCATGCGACGCGGCAAGTTGATCCCGTATTCCTGTTCCAGCAAGTAAGCGATACCGCCTTTGCCCGACTGGCTGTTGACGCGGATCACCGCCTCGTAGCTGCGACCGATGTCGGCCGGGTCGATCGGCAAGTACGGCACTTCCCAGAGGGTGTCCGGTTTTTGTTGAGTGAAGCCTTTGCGGATAGCGTCCTGGTGCGAGCCGGAGAATGCGGTGTGAACCAGGTCGCCGACATACGGGTGACGCGGGTGCACGGGGATCTGGTTGCACTCTTCAACGACTTTGCGCACGCCGTCGATGTCGGAAAAGTCCAGCTCGGGATCGACGCCCTGGGTGTAGAGGTTCAACGCCACGGTCACCAGGTCGACGTTACCGGTACGCTCACCGTTGCCGAACAGGCAGCCTTCGACGCGATCGGCACCAGCCATCAGACCCAGCTCGGTGGCGGCAACGCCAGTGCCACGGTCGTTGTGGGTGTGCAGGCTGATCACCACGCTGTCACGGCGGTGGATGTGACGACCGAACCACTCGATCTGGTCGGCATAGATGTTCGGGGTCGCGCATTCGACGGTGGCTGGCAGGTTGAGGATCACCTTGTTTTCAGGCGTCGGGTTCCAGACCTCGATCACGGCGTCGCAGACTTCCTTGGAGAACTCCAGCTCGGTGGCGCTGAAGGTCTCTGGCGAGTATTCGAAGGTCCACTGGGTTTCCGGCTGCCGGGCTGCGTATTTGACGAACAGCTTGGCGGCATTCACGGCGATTGCCTTGATCCCTTCCTTGTCCTGATTGAAGACAATCTTGCGGAAGGATGGGCTGGTGGCGTTGTACAAGTGAACGATGGCTTTTTTCGCGCCGCGCAGGGATTCGAACGTGCGCTCGATCAGGTCTTCACGGCCTTGGGTCAGCACCTGGATGGTGGTGTCGTCCGGGATGTGGTTGCCTTCGATCAGGGTCCGTACGAAGTCGAAATCGGTTTGCGAAGCGGCAGGGAAGGAGGCTTCGATTTCCTTCACGCCAACGGCGACCAGGGTTTTCCAGAAGCGCAGCTTCTTGACCGCGTCCATCGGCTCGATCAACGACTGGTTGCCGTCGCGCAAGTCGGAGCTGCACCAGATCGGCGCGGCGGTGATGGTTTTCGATGGCCAGGTGCGGTCCGGCAAGTTGATGGTAGGGAACGCGCGGTATTTCGAAGACGGGTCTTTGAGCATGGTCATCAGGAAATCCTTATTGAGTTGGCCGAAAAGAGGCGGCCTGCCGTTGAATCAAATTTTCTATGGATGAAGCAGGGGACGAGGCACCGCGATTCACCCTGGCAGTCGTGCACTGACGAGGCAGAGGCTGCGGTGTTGACGACGCTGAATGAGGGTGTGAGAGGTTTTCATGCCTTCAACCCTAACCATTGGGGTGAAGGATGGCAAGCTGGTGAAAAAAATTGAGATAATTTCTGTTTTTAAAGCGTGTTTCGAGATTTTGTGGCGCTAAATTGTTCTTGTTGTTGGATTAATTGCGTTGATGTTAAAAGGTCAGCAATGATCGTTCCTGCGCTCTGCGTGGGAACGATCCCTGAATCGGCGGCGATTACGGCTGGAAGGCACCGATAAAGATCGCCGGATCAACCCGGGTGTCATTCAAACTTACGTTCCAATGCATATGTGGTCCAGTCGCCCGGCCGGTGGAGCCGACTTTGCCAACCACGCTACTGCGGGCCAGTTGCTGGCCTACCTTCACGTCGATTTTAGACATATGGCAGAACATGCTGATAAAGCCCTGGCCGTGGTCAACGAACACTGTATTGCCATTGAAGAAATAGTTGCCGATCAGGATCACCTTGCCGGCGGCCGGAGTTTTGATCGGTGTGCCAGCGGGCACGGCGAAGTCCAGCCCGGCGTGGGGATTGCGTTCCTCGCCGTTGAAGAAACGGCGCACACCAAACTTGCTGGAAAGCGGGCCATCGACCGGTTTGTCCAGTAACAGGTTGCTCGGTGTGTTCGGACTGAAGCTGCGGTAGGCGCGAATCTGTTCGGCCAATTCAGCGTCGATGCGTTTCAGATCCGCCGGGTTTGGATTGACCTGCCGCTGGTTTTTCAGGGTGATGCGCTGTTCCGGGTAGTGCTTGTTGCCGACGGTGAAACTCAGGCTGCGGCCGCCCGCGCTGATCTGCTGGCTGCCCGGTTTGGCCGTCAAAGGCACGCCAACAATCGCCAGCCAGTTGTTCTGTTCCTTGATCACCAGCAACGGTTTGTCCTGATAGCTGGCTTTTGGCACTTGAGCCGAAGGACCGAGATCGACGACTGCGACGCCACCGGGCACCGGTTTGTTCAGCAGACGGGTGATGTAACTGTCGGCATGGGCGTTGAAAGACAAGCAAAGTAACAGCAGGGAGCCAAGAAAACGCAGCATGGATCAATCCAGTAAAGAAAGGGTGACAGGCGTCAGGTGATTGTCTTCGACGCGCACCTGCAATTCACCTTCGCCGAGCCTGGCCTTCAGGCGCTGACCAGTGTGGGTCTGTGCGGCGCTGCGAATGGCCTGGCCGCGCTCGTCCAGCAATATGCTGTAACCACGGCTGAGGGTCGCCAGCGGGCTGACCACATGCAGCGTTTGCATCTGGCTTTGCAGTTGCAGGCGACGGGTCTTCAAACCTTCGCGCATCGCACGCGGCAAGCGTTCGGCGAGGCTTTCGAGGCGTTGGCGCAGCATGGCCAACTGCCGACCGGGATGCTGCCCGGCGAGGCGGGTTTCCAGGCGGATCAGCCGCTCGCGACGGATATTGAGGCTGCGCTCGAAAGCGCGGCGCATGCGCATGTCCAGGTCATCCAGACGTTGCGCTTGCTGGCGCAGGCGTTCGCCGGGATGACGCAAGCGACGCGCCATGCCTTCCAGGCGCAGGCGGTCGCGCATCAGCCGATCGCGAATACGCATCACCAGGCGGCGGTGCAGGCTTTCGACCCGGCGTTGTAGATCGCTGGAATCCGGTGCCAGCAATTCAGCGGCGGCGGAAGGCGTCGGCGCACGGATGTCGGCGACGAAGTCGCTGATCGACACATCGGTTTCATGGCCCACGGCGCTGACAATGGGTGTCACGCAGGCATCCACCGCACGGGCGACGGCTTCTTCGTTGAAACACCAAAGGTCTTCCAGCGAACCGCCGCCGCGCGCCAGGATCAGCGCGTCGAAGCCGCGGGCGTCGGCCAGCTGCAGGGCGCGGACGATCTGCGCCGTGGCTTCACGGCCCTGCACGGCAGTCGGGATCAGGGTCAGCCGGACTTGCGGGGCACGGCGGCGGAACACGCTGATGATGTCGCGTATCACCGCGCCGGTTGGTGAGCTGATGATACCGATGCGTTGTGGATGGGCAGGCAGCGGCACTTTTCGTTCGGCGCTGAACAGGCCTTCGGCACTGAGTTTTTCCTTCAGTGCATCGAAGGCCAGACGCAGCGCGCCATCGCCGGCAGGCTCCACGGTGTCGAGAATCAGTTGATAGTCGCCACGGCCTTCGAACAACGAAACCTTGCCGCGCACCTTGACGGCCAGGCCGTCTTTCAACGCCTGACGAACCCGCGCGGCATTCTGCCGGAACAGTGCACAACGCACCTGGGCACCGCTGTCCTTGAGGGTGAAATACACGTGACCGGAGGCCGGGCGGGCGAGGTTGGAGATTTCGCCTTCGACCCAGATGTTGCTGAACACATCTTCCAGCAACACCCGTGCCCGGCCGTTGAGTTGGCTGACAGTCAGGACTTCGCGGTCGAGGCCGAGTCTTGCAAAGGGGTCTTTAATCATGGGGCGCATGATAAAGGCATTCGGCGGTCAATCTCCACGACTCTATGGGATCGCGCGATCCTGCGTAGCAGCTGGCGCAGCCTGCTGCTACAAGTCATCCTGAAAAGGATCAGGGAAGTCGTACCAATGAGTGTTGTCGCACTGTTAAATCAATGGCCGTTCGGCGCGGTGGAATGGCTGGTGATCGAGCTGGGCATAGCCCTGGCCTATATCGTGTTCGGCATCGCCGGCTTCGGCACGGCGCTAGTGGCGGGACCGATATTGATTCTGTTCATGCCGCTGTCGAAGATTGTGCCGCTGCTGGTGTTGCTGGATTTTGTCGCGGCGTTTGGCAATTTGTTGCCTTCACGACGCAATGTGATCAAGCCTGAGTTACTGAGGCTGCTGCCGTGCATGGCCGTGGGTTGCACCTTGGGGGTGATTTTTCTGCTCAATCTCAAAGCCGACGTGTTGTTGCTGCTCATGGGGCTGTTTATCAGTGCTTATGCGATCTACAGCCTGTCGGTGAAAATCCGTCCCGCCCAGCTTGCTGCCGGGTGGTCGATCCCGATGGGCACGGTGGGCGGGTTGTTTGGTGCGTTGTTTGGCAGTGGCGGCTTTTTATATGCGATCTATTTGAACAGCCGTTTGCCGAAGGATGCCGCGCGGGCGACCCAGAGTGCGCTGATCAGTTGCAGCACGGTGGTGCGTTTGAGTCTGTTTACGCTCGCGGGTGTGTATGCCGAACTACCCTTACTGTTGTTGGCTCTGTGTTTACTGCCAGCAATGGCGCTGGGGCTGTTGATCGGTCGCCGATTGACCATGAAGCTGTCCCGGGACGCCTTTGTGCGGCTGGTGACCTGGCTGGTACTGGCCAGCGGCATTGCCTTGATCACTCGTTATCTGAGTACTTGACCTGATGGTGTCAGGGATTAAGCTGCCGGCCGCCAGATCCATTCGCGGGCAAGCCTTGCTCCTGCAGATTTATCGATTCATGCAGGAGACTCGCCGGCGAGACGGCTGACCGGACAACGCAAAAATCTCATTCAACGCTTCAGGCCCCACCATGAACTCCCAAAGCATCATCGTCCCGAAAATTTCCACACTGCCGGTGCACGAACCCCGAGCGCGGGCGATCGTGCGTTGGCTGGTGCGCAAGAACATCATCGAAGAAGAACTGACCACCTGCGGTCGTACGGGCAACCGCATGGCCCATGCGATTGCGCCGGGGGCTTGCAGCGTGGTGCTGCACCCTGAGGCGTTACCTTTCGGTGAGCCGGTGAATGGTCTGGAGATCATCACCAAGCGCTGCATCTATACACCGGCCAAAGGCTTTCTCGAAGAAGCTGGCTGCGCTGAGTGCCGAAAAGAAGTGGGTGAAGCCCTGTTCGACAGCCTGGAAGACTGGATGCCCGGACGCACGGATAACTTCACCTGCCCGGAATGTGGCCATGAAGACGACATCAACGGCTTTCTGTTTTTGCAGGAATGCGGTTTTTCCAATCTGGGCTTCATCTTTAATAACTGGGCCGAAGCGGGATTCAAACAGAGCTTTCTCGATGAGTTTGCCGAATGGCTTGATCAGCCGGTGACCTGGGTCAAGGTCGAGCTTTAACCAGGTTAGAACAAAGTCGCTCCTGCAGGAGTGAAGCTTGCTCGCGATGCAGAGGCTGCGGTCTTCAAATGACCCTCCCATCACCCCGCCGATAATAGGCAGAGTTTTACATTGAGCCGAAGGGGGTGTCTGAGTATAATGGCGCGCTTCCATTTTCCCGCTCGGGAGCCCCCGCGATGCTGCGTATCAGCCAAGAAGCTCTGACCTTCGACGACATTCTCTTAGTGCCCGGTTATTCCGAGGTTCTTCCTAACGAAGTCAGTCTCAAAACCCGTCTTACCCGTGGCATCGAGCTGAATATTCCACTGGTTTCCGCCGCTATGGACACCGTCACTGAAGCCCGTCTGGCAATTGCCATGGCTCAGGAAGGCGGCATCGGCATCATTCACAAGAACATGACCGTCGAGCAGCAAGCTGCCGAAGTGCGCAAGGTCAAGAAGTTCGAAGCCGGCGTGGTCAAGGACCCGATCACCATCGAGGCTGACGCCACGGTACGTGATCTGTTCGAACTGACCCGCATGCACAACATTTCCGGCGTTCCGGTGCTGCACGATGGCGACCTGGTCGGCATCGTCACCTCCCGTGACGTGCGTTTCGAAACCCGTCTGGAAGCTACCGTTCGTGAAGTCATGACGCCGAAAGAGCGTCTGGTCACCGTTCGCGAAGGCGCCAACAAGAACGAAGTCCGCGAGCTGCTGCACAAGCACCGCCTGGAAAAAGTCCTGATCGTCGACGACAAGTTTGCCCTCAAAGGCATGATGACCGTCAAAGACATCGAAAAAGCCAAGGCCTACCCGCTGGCCAGCAAGGACGACCAGGGTCGTCTGCGTGTCGGCGCTGCGGTCGGTACCGGTAAAGACACCGGCGATCGCGTCGCGGCACTGGTTGCTGCCGGCGTTGACGTGGTGGTGGTCGACACCGCCCACGGTCACTCCAAAGGCGTGATCGACCGCGTTCGCTGGGTCAAAGAGAACTTCCCTGAAGTCCAGGTGATCGGCGGCAACATTGCCACCGGCGCTGCTGCCAAGGCCCTGGCCGAAGCCGGCGCTGACGCGGTCAAGGTCGGTATCGGCCCTGGCTCGATCTGCACCACGCGTATCGTTGCCGGTGTTGGTGTGCCGCAAATCAGCGCCATCGCCAACGTCGCCGCTGCCCTTGAAGGCACTGGCGTCCCTCTGATCGCCGACGGCGGCATCCGTTTCTCCGGTGACCTGTCCAAGGCCATCGTTGCCGGTGCTTCCTGCGTGATGATGGGCTCGATGTTCGCCGGTACCGAAGAAGCTCCAGGCGAGATCGAACTGTTCCAGGGCCGTTCGTACAAGGCATACCGTGGCATGGGTTCGCTGGGCGCCATGTCCCAGGCTCAAGGCTCCTCCGACCGTTACTTCCAGGACTCCTCCGCGGGTGCCGAGAAGCTGGTTCCGGAAGGCATCGAAGGGCGTGTTCCGTACAAGGGCACCCTGAGCGCCATCATCCACCAGCTGATGGGCGGCCTGCGTTCTTCGATGGGTTATACCGGTAGCGCCAACATCGAAGAGATGCGTACCAAGCCAGAGTTCGTGCGCATCACCGGCGCCGGCATGGCTGAATCGCATGTCCACGACGTGCAGATCACCAAAGAAGCGCCAAACTACCGCGTAGGTTGATGCTTCCAGCAAAACGTTAAGTAACCGGGGCTGTTTTCAGCCCCGAGTTGTTTCTGAATCAAGACTGTTTTTGAATTACTTAGACGAGACTGAATCATGGCCCTCGACATTCACGCTCACCGCATCCTGATCCTCGACTTCGGTTCCCAGTACACCCAGCTGATCGCCCGCCGCGTGCGTGAAATCGGCGTTTACTGCGAGCTGCATCCGTTCGACATGGACGACGAAGCGATCCGCGAATTCGCGCCGCGCGGGATCATCCTCGCCGGCGGCCCGGAGTCCGTGCACGAAGCCGACAGCCCACGCGCGCCGCAAGCGGTCTGGGATCTCGGCGTACCGGTTTTCGGTATCTGCTACGGCATGCAGACCATGGCCGAGCAACTGGGCGGCCGTGTTGAAGGTTCCGAGCTGCGTGAGTTCGGTTACGCCCGTGTCGACGTAGTCGGCAAGAGCCGCGTCCTGGACGGCATCGAAGACCATGTCGATGCCGATGGCGTCTTCGGTCTCGATGTGTGGATGAGCCACGGCGACAAAGTTACCGAAATCCCGAAAGGCTTCCACATTCTGGCCAGCACCCCAAGCTGCCCGATCGCCGGCATGGCCGACGACACCCGCGGCTACTACGGCGTGCAGTTCCACCCGGAAGTGACCCACACCAAGCAGGGCGGTCGCATCCTTTCGCGTTTCATCCTCGACATCTGCGGCTGCGAAGCCCTGTGGACGCCGTCGCACATCGCTGATGACGCCATCGCGCAAATCCGTGCCCAGGTTGGCACCGACAACGTGCTGCTCGGCCTGTCCGGCGGTGTGGATTCCTCGGTGGTTGCCGCGCTGTTGCACAAAGCCATTGGCAACCAACTGACCTGCGTTTTCGTCGACAACGGCCTGCTGCGTCTGCACGAAGGTGAGCAAGTGATGGCCATGTTCGCCGAGAACATGGGCGTCAAAGTGATTCGCGCCAACGCTGAAGACCAGTTCCTGAACAACCTGGCCGGCGAGTCGGACCCTGAGAAGAAACGCAAGATCATCGGCCGTACGTTCATTGACGTGTTCGATGCCCAGTCCAACAAGCTGGACAACATCAAGTACCTGGCCCAGGGCACCATCTACCCGGACGTGATCGAGTCGGCTGGCGCGAAAAGCGGCAAGGCTCACGTGATCAAGTCGCACCACAACGTGGGTGGCCTGCCGGACGAAATGAACCTCAAGCTGGTTGAACCCCTGCGCGAGCTGTTCAAGGACGAAGTCCGTCGTCTGGGCCTGGAACTCGGCCTGCCGTACGACATGGTCTACCGTCACCCGTTCCCGGGCCCGGGCCTGGGCGTGCGGATCCTGGGTGAAGTGAAGAAGGAATACGCCGACCTGCTGCGTCGCGCGGACCATATCTTCATCGAAGAGCTGCGCAAGGCCGACTGGTACCACAAAGTCAGCCAGGCCTTCGTAGTGTTCCAGCCGGTGAAATCGGTAGGCGTGGTCGGCGACGGCCGTCGTTACGCCTGGGTCGTGGCCCTGCGTGCAGTAGAAACCATCGACTTCATGACCGCACGTTGGGCGCACCTGCCTTACGAGCTGCTGGAAACCGTCAGCGGCCGGATCATCAATGAAATCGAAGGCATCTCCCGCGTCACTTACGACGTGTCGAGCAAGCCGCCTGCGACCATCGAGTGGGAATGATCCAGACCGGCTCGCCGGCCTGTAATCTGCGCGTTTAAACAGCGGCGATCGGCACCTTGGTGTCGATCGCCGCTGGCGTTTCAGCTGCTGTAAAAACCCTTCGCAATACTCTGAAAGACATAGGCCAAGCCTGCTATCAGTCTCGTCTGTACGCTCTCCAGATAATCTTCCAGCCCTGTCCGAGCGGCCTTGGCAGCTCAAGTTTCGGGAAAGGGGCGGTGGATTTTTGGCTGGTTGTCATTTGACAACCTTGCAGTTCTTGACGAGACTGGAGGCTATGGATGGCTCGTGCATCTCACCCTGAAAAAGAAATCGAAATGGCCCTGCGTCATGCCGAAGAACAAGGCTGGCGGATAGAAGTCGGTGGCAGTCACGCTTGGGGAAAGATCTACTGCCCTTTCAGACATGACCTTTGCCGCTGTGGTGAGTTCTGTATTACCAGCGTGTGCAGCACACCGAGAAACTCGTTCAATCACGCGAGGGCGCTACGGCGGGTGGTTGATAACTGTACGACGCAGCAGGTGATTGACGGGAAATCAGCACCTCGACTCAAGGAGTAAATCAATGGACTACATTTTCACCCTCAAGTATCAGCTCGCGGAGTGCGATTGCGATCCCGACCAGTTGGTCGAACGTCTATACGCGGCAGGCTGCGATGATGCGTTGGTCGGTATCGGATTGCCGGGCCGGTTGGCCTTGGCGTTCACCCGTGAGGCCGCGACTGCGGAAACGGCGCTGTTGAGCGCACTGATGGACGTCAAGCGCATCATTCCTGACGCTCGTCTGGTGGAGGTGGCACCGGACTTCGTCGGTCTGACGGATATTGCCGACATCGTCGGCGTTTCGCGGCAGAACATGCGCAAACTGATGCTGACCCATTCCAACAGCTTCCCGTTGGCCGTTCATGAGGGCAAGACATCCGTCTGGCACCTGGCTGAGGTATTGAGCTGGCTGGATGCAAAGGGCGGCTACAGCCTCGAACAACCGGTGATCGACGTCGCCCGGATCGCGCAAAGCGTCAATCTCGTCAAGGAGTCACGCCGGGTTGTGGCCCTGAGCGCCGAGTGGCAGGCGCTGGTTTGACGCACTCCTCTCAGCGCCGCGCAACGTCCGAGAAGTAGAACTTGTCCAGCGTATGCCGTGATTCGGTGTACTCGAACTGACGACCGTCCTGCAGAAAGGTCTGGTTGCTGACCACGATGACATGGCTCTGGCCCTCAAGATCCAGGTGTTGTTGGTCATCCTTGCTGCGCGGTACCGCTTCGATGGTCCGCTGGGCATAGCTGATTTGCAGTTGCAGGGTTTGCTCGATGAAGGCGTAGATCGAGTGCTCGGCGATCTCGCGATTCAGGCCTGGGATCACATCGGCGACAAAGTGGTTGATGTCGAGGATCACACGCTTGCCGTCGATTCGGCGTATGCGCTTGATACGGGTGATCAGGCTGCCTTCTTGCGCCTGGATGTGTTCGAGCAGGGCGCCTTCGAGGGGGAACTGGCTGAACTCGACCACCTCGGTGCTGACGTCGTTGCCCAGCCGCGGGTAGGTTTCCTGGAAACTGACAATTCCGCCCAATTGGAATTCGATCGGGTTGGGCGACAGAACAAAGGTGCCTTTGCCGTGGATTTTCTGGGCGAAGCCGCGTTCCTGAAGTTGCTCTATGGCCTTGCGCACAGTGCCGCGACTGGCCTGGTAGCTGTCCATCAATTCGGTTTCAGAGGGCAGCCGCGTGCCACGTTCCAGACGTTCGGTGCTGATGCTGGCAAGCAGATCGGTGTAGATCTGGTTGTATTTACTCATGGGATGGCTCTGTGCCCGCTGCGCTCAAGGTCTGGAACCTTAAGGGCAGAGTTGGGGTTTGTCCATGTAGATGGATCGCACAGGAAAACTCACCGCTGGTCGGGTTCAGGATAAACAAATTGTAACTCGTCTGTACGAGTTGTTGCTTTAACTCGTACAGACGAGTACTTTTCACTTCGGCGTGCTGCCAATAGCGCTCTCCAATAACAAGAATCCAAGTGGAAGAAAAAGCATGAGCCACGATTATCCGAATATCGCCAGCGAGATCCTTCAGAGCCTCGGTGGTGCAGACAACCTCGAACAAGCTGCGCACTGTGTCACCCGACTGCGGCTGGCGCTCAAAGACCCGAGTCGGGTCGACAGCGCGACGCTGAACCAGATCGATCTGGTCAAAGGCTCGTTCTTTACCGGTGGCCTGTTTCAGGTCGTCATCGGTCCCGGCGAAGTGGAAAAGGTTTACGCGGCCCTGCGTCAGCAGACCGGTCTTGCGGCGTCGACCATCGCGGATGTGAAACAGAAGGGTGCTGACAAGACCAACGCCATGCAGCGGCTGGTGCGAGTGTTCTCCGATGTGTTCATGCCGATTCTCCCGGCACTGATCATTGCCGGCCTGCTGATGGGGGTGAACAACCTGATCGGTGCCAAGGGCATGTTCATCGAGGGCAAGACCCTGCTTGAGGCTTACCCGACGCTGGACGGCGTGTGGAGCCTGATCAATCTGATGGCCAACACCTCGTTCGTGTTCCTGCCGGCGCTGGTGGGCTGGTCGGCGGCCAAGCGTTTTGGTGGCAGCGAGATCCTCGGCATCGTCCTGGGCCTGATGCTGGTGCACCCCGATCTGCTCAATGCCTGGAACTATGGCAAGGCGGTAGCGGGGCTGGACGGTCAGAGCCTGCCGTACTTCGACATCTTCGGTTGGTTCCAGATCGAGAAAGTCGGTTACCAGGGGCAGATCCTGCCGATTCTGCTGGCGGCGTGGGTGATGAGCACCCTCGAAAAATGGCTGCGAGCGCGTATCCCGAACGCTATTCAGCTGCTTGTCGTGCCGATCACCACCATCGTGGTGACTGGCGTGTTGGCGCTGGCCGTGATTGGCCCGGTCACGCGGCATCTGGGGATCCTCATCACCGAAGGCGTGGTCACCCTGTTCGATCTGGCGCCGATGGTCGGCGGGGCGATTTTCGGTCTGCTCTATGCACCGCTGGTGATCACTGGCATGCACCATATGTTCCTCGCCGTGGACCTGCAGTTGATCTCGACCCAGGGCGGCACCTTCATCTGGCCGATGATCGTCATGTCCAACCTGGCCCAGGGCAGTTCGGCGCTGGCGGTGTTCTACATGAGCCGTAATGCGCGGGATCGGAGCATGGCCTCGACCTCGGCGATTTCCGCCTACTTCGGTATCACTGAGCCGGCGATGTTCGGCGTCAACCTGCGCTACAAATTTCCGTTCTACGCCGCCCTGACCGGTTCGGCGCTGGGCGGCATCTTTCTTTCCCTGAACAAGGTCCAGGCCTCGGCGATTGGCGTCGGCGGGCTACCAGGGTTCATTTCGATCATTCCGCAATTCATTCCGATGTTTGTGATCGGCATGGTGATCGCGATGGTGGTGCCGTTCGTTTTGACCTGTGGGTTGAGCATGAAGATCGTCCGGCCTGGGTATCGAGTCGCCTGATGGATCGCTATCGCGAGCAAGCTCGCTCCCACAGTTGACCGCATTCCAATGTGGGAGCGGGCCGGGCGGCGTTCCGATGCTCGCGATGAGGCCCTCAGGGCCAGTACAAAACCAATTGAAGGAATACGCAATGCAGAACTGGCAGCGTTCGGTGATCTACCAGATCTACCCGAAGAGTTTTCACAGCCACGCAGGCAACGCTACGGGCGATTTGCTCGGTGTGGTCGCCAAGCTCGATTACCTGAAATGGTTGGGCGTCGACTGCCTGTGGATCACGCCGTTCCTGCGTTCGCCACAGCGCGACAACGGTTACGACATCAGCGACTACTACGCCATCGACCCGAGCTACGGGACCATGACTGACTGTGAGCTGTTGATTGCCAAGGCGGGCAAACGCGGTATCAAGTTGATGCTCGATATCGTGGTCAACCACACCTCCATCGAACACACGTGGTTCCAGCAGGCCCGCAGCAGTCTCGATAATCCGTACCGCGACTTTTATATCTGGCGCGATCAGCCGAACAACTGGGAATCCAAGTTCGGCGGTTCGGCCTGGGAATACGAGGCACAAACTGGTCAGTACTATCTGCATCTGTTCGACCACACCCAGGCGGATCTGAACTGGGACAACCCGCAGGTGCGTGCTGAAGTGTTCAAAATGATGCGCTTCTGGCGTGACAAGGGCGTCGGCGGGTTCCGTCTGGACGTGATCAATCTGATCTCGAAACCGGCGGACTTTCCCGAGGACAACAGTGACGGTCGGCGCTTCTATACCGATGGCCCGAACGTCCACGACTATTTGCAGGAAATGCACCGCGAAGTCTTCGAAGGTAGCGACCTGATCAATGTTGGTGAGATGTCCTCCACCAGCCTCGAACACTGCATTCGTTATTCGTGTCCCGACTCGAACGAGTTGTCGATGACCTTCAACTTTCACCATTTGAAAGTCGATTACCCGAACCAGCAGAAATGGATACGCGCCGATTTCGATTTCCTCGATCTCAAACGCATCCTCTCCGATTGGCAGACCGGCATGCAGGCCGGCGGTGGCTGGAATGCACTGTTCTGGTGTAACCACGATCAACCGCGGGTGGTCTCGCGTTTTGGTGATGACGGTGAACACCGAGTGGTCTCGGCGAAGATGCTCGGCACCGCGCTGCACTTCCTTCAGGGCACGCCTTTTGTGTACCAGGGTGAAGAGCTGGGCATGACCAATCCGGGTTTTGATCACATTGACCAGTACCGCGATGTCGAGACGCTGAACATCTATCGCCTCAAGCGTGAGGCCGGTGAATCCGAGGCTGAAAACATGGCGGCGATCATGCAGAAGTCCCGGGACAACAGCCGCACGCCGATGCAATGGAACGCTCAAGCCCACGCCGGTTTCAGCACTGCCGAACCCTGGATCGGCGTGCCGGAAAATGCGGCGCTGATCAACGTCGAACAGCAGTTCGACGACCCGGCGTCGGTGCTGCATCACTACCGCCAACTGATCGCTTTGCGCCGCACCGAGTCGCTGATTCAGGACGGCGTGTATCGCCAGCTCCTGGCCGACCACACCCAGGTCTGGGCCTACCTGCGCGAAGGTGACGGTGAACGCTTGCTGGTGGTGAACAACTTCTATGCCGCGGCCTGCGAAGTTGATTTGCCGGAAGGGGTGATCACTGACGGGATGGGGCAGCGCCTGGTGATCAGTAACTATGGCGACTGCCCAACGCGCAGCCGACAGCTCTTCTTGCGGCCTTACGAGTCGTTCGTCCTGTATCTGACCGACCACTGACAAGCACTGTTTCAAACAACTCGCAGAGCGCCGAGCGGGGGAGTGTTGCGCGCCGCTTTTGCAGAGCAAACACAATAAAAATAATGGGGTGGCTCATGAAAACAACCATAAATCGCAGCCTTGCAGCATCGTGCGTGTGCCTGGCATTGCCGTTCTCGGCCCAGGCCCTGGAGTTCGCCGGTTACTTGCGCAGCGGCGTGGGGACCTCGGTCAACAGCAGTTCGCAGTCGTGCTTTCAATTGCCCGGCGCGCAGTCGAAATACCGGCTCGGCAACGAATGCGAGCAGTACGCTGAGCTGGAGTTGCGTCAGGACTTGTTTACCCTCGACGACGGCTCGGTGCTCAGCGTCGATGGCATGGCGTCGCTGTTTAACCAATACGATCGCAGCCTGACGTTCGAGGGCGACAATGGCTCGGTGCGCATGCCGCAGATGTACGCCCAGTGGTCGAAGATGCCCAGCCTGAACGGCGGTTCGTTGTGGGCCGGTCGGCGTTACTACAAGCGTAATGACATCCATATTTCCGACTTCTACTACTGGAACCAGAGCGCCACGGGCGGTGGGGTCGAGGACGTACTGATCGGCGATCTGAAGTACAGCTACGCCTTCTCGCGCAAGGACAACCTGTTCCAGAAGGACTACATCAGCCGGCACGACTTCAACGTCGCCGGGTTCAAGACCAACCCCGGTGGTGAGCTGGAGTTCGGCCTGAGCTACATCGACAAACCGGGCAGTCGTGACGCTCACAGTGGCTGGGCGATTACCACCCAGCATGTGCAGAAAGACTTTTTGGGCGGCAAGAACAAACTGGCATTCCAGTACGGCGAAGGTCCTGGCACCGGGTTGGGCTATACCGGCAATGTCGGCCTCGACGACAGCAACAAGAGCTACCGTGTGGTGGAATTCTTCGACTGGCAAGTGACACCGCGCTTCGGTGGCCAGGTCGAAGCGGTCTATCAGAAAGACATTCGCCCGGACGGCAACGATCAGAACTGGATTTCCCTCGGCATTCGTCCGGCCTATGCCATCACCGAACAGTTCAAACTGGTCACCGAACTCGGTCACGATCAGGTCGAGGCCCCCGGCGGCACGCGTAAATTGAGCAAGTTCACCTTCGCCCCGACCTGGTCGCCCAAGGGCCCGGATTTCTGGGCGCGCCCGGAAGTGCGCCTGTATTACACCTATGCCAGCTGGAACGAAGCAGCCAAACGCGCGGCGAACGAATTGGCGGCGGGTTCGGCGTTGTCCGATACCGGCGCTTTTGGTACGGCGTTGCATGGCTCGAATGTCGGTTTGCAGGTCGAGTACTGGTGGAAATAAGCGATGCTGTCGGGGCGCGTGCTCCATCAGCACTTAAAAGAACAAAACAGCAGGTGAAGTCATGGCCACAACCCAACATTTGCAACTGCTAGCGCCCTTGTCCGGGGTGCTGATGCCGCTCGATCAAGTGCCGGACCCGGTGTTTTCCAGCCGTCTGATTGGTGACGGCCTGTGCATCGATCCGACGTCGCAAACCCTCTGCGCGCCGCTGGCCGGGGTGATCAGCAATATGCAACAGAGTGGCCATGCGGTCAGCATCACCGACGATAGCGGTGTGCAGGTGTTGATGCACATTGGTCTGGACACGGTGAACCTTGCCGGCAAGGGTTTCAAACGGTTGGTGGAAGAGGGCCAGCGGGTTGAGGCCGGGCAGGCATTGATCGTGTTCGACGCCGACTACGTTGGCTTGCATGCCCGCAGCCTGCTGACCTTGATGCTGGTGGTCAGCGCTGAGCCCTTTACGGCACTGACGTCGGACAGGGGTTTGGTCGAGAGCGGTCAGCCGTTGTTGCGTCTGAGTCCGGGCGATCAGGCCTCGGATGCTGTGGTGGCGCAAGAGGGCGAAGCGCTGTTCTCCAAACCGCTGACCCTGCCCAACCTGAACGGTTTGCATGCACGTCCTGCGGCGGTATTTGCTCAGGCGGCGAAGGGGTTTTCGGCGAGCATTTGTCTGCATAAACAACAGGCCAGTGCCAACGCCAAATCCCTGGTGGCGATCATGGCGTTGCAGACTGCGCAGGGCGATACCTTGCAGGTCAGTGCGGCGGGCGAGGATGCCGAGCTGGCGATCAAGACCCTGGCCGAGTTGCTGGCGGCGGGTTGTGGTGAAACGGTCGTTGCGGTGGCGATGAGTGAGCCGGTTACGCTGGTTGAAGCGTCTTCGGCGAAGCTGTTGCGTGGCGTCTGTGCCTCGCCGGGCTCGGCGTTCGGGCAGGTAGTCCAAGTGGCGGAGCAGACCCTTGAAGTGGTTGAGGCAGGCTCGGATCAAGCCGAAGAGCGCAGGCATCTGGAGCGTGCATTGCTCCAGTCTGCGCAAGCATTGCAACGCTTGCGCGACAACGCGACAGGCAGTGCGCAAGCGGAGATTTTCAAGGCGCATCAGGAATTGCTGGAAGACCCAGGCTTGCTGGAGCAGGCCCACGCCTTGATCGCTGAAGGGAAAAGCGCCGCGTTCGCCTGGCGCAGTTCGACCGAGACGACTTCGCAGCTGTTCAAAAGCCTGGGCAGTCCATTACTGGCCGAGCGCGCTCTGGACCTGGCGGACGTTGGCCAGCGGGTGCTCAAACTGATTCTCGGTGTGCAGGACAACGCCTGGGTCTTGCCGGAGCAGGCGATCCTGATCGCCGAACAACTGACGCCTTCGCAGACCGCAGGCCTTGATACCGGCAAGGTGCTGGGCTTTGTCACCGTGGGCGGCGGCGCCACCAGTCATGTGGCGATTCTCGCCCGGGCCTTTGGCCTGCCGGCCTTGTGCGGGTTACCGGCGCAAGTGCTGCAGCTTGCCAGCGGCACTCAAGTCTTGCTCGATGCCGACAAGGGCGAGCTGCACCTGGACCCGGATCTGTCGGCTATCGAACAGTTACAGACCAAACGTCAGCAGCAACAGCTACGGCGTCAGCGCGAACTCGAACAGGCTTCACTGGCAGCCTGTACCCGTGACGGTCATCACTTCGAGGTGACGGCCAACGTCGCTTCGCTGCCAGAGGTTGAGCAGGCGGTGACGCTGGGCGGTGAGGGTGTCGGTCTGCTGCGTTCGGAGTTTCTCTATCTGGAGCGCAACAGTGCACCAAGCCATGATGAACAAGCGGTCACCTACAGTGCCATCGCCCGCGCGTTGGGGACGGAGCGCAATCTGGTGGTGCGCACCCTGGACGTTGGCGGCGACAAACCGCTGGCCTACGTGCCGATGGAGAATGAGGCCAATCCGTTCCTGGGCATGCGCGGGATTCGCCTGTGCCTGGAGCGTCCCGAGCTGTTGCGTGAGCAGTTCAGAGCGATCCTGACCTGCGCCGGGCTGGCCCGTTTGCACATCATGCTGCCGATGGTCACCCAGCTGTCCGAGCTGCGCCAGGCCCGGCAGATGCTCGAAGAGGAAGCGCTGACACTGGGGCTCAAGGCATTGCCCAAGCTCGGCATCATGATCGAAGTTCCAGCCGCGGCGTTGATGGCCGATCTGTTCGCTCCCGAAGTGGACTTCTTCTCCATCGGCACCAATGACCTGACCCAATACACCCTGGCCATGGACCGTGATCATCCGCGGCTGGCCAGCCAGGCCGACAGTCTCCATCCGGCAGTGCTGCGCCTGATCGCCAACACCGTGAAAGCCGCTCACGCCCACGGCAAGTGGGTCGGGGTGTGCGGCGCACTGGCCTCCGAGACCCTGGCGGTGCCGCTGTTACTGGGGCTGGGGGTGGATGAACTGTCGGTCAGTGTGCCGTTGATTCCGGCGATCAAAGCGACAATCCGCGAAGTGGACCTGAGGGAATGCCAGGCCATTGCTCAACGGGTCTTGAGCCTGGAAAGCGCCGAGCAGGTGCGTGAAGCCTTGCACTGGCATCAACAGACGGCAGTCGTCACCTCATTGGTTCTGGAGAACTGAATATGTTCGAGAAATTGCAGCGGGCGTTCTGGAAAGCCCTGACACCGGATCTGGTGGTGGATCAGCCCAAGGTTGTTATTGATCCGCAAAGCTCTTCATTGTTGGAGCCAGAAGTCGTGGCCGCATTGGGTGGTGCCAATAACCTCAAATCCCGGCAACGAATTGCCCTGACGCGGGTGCGGGTGGAGCTGCACGATGACACGCAAATGGACCCGGTGGCCTTGCGTGCGGCCGGTGTCCCGGCGGTGATGGTGTTGGCGGGTGGGGTGGTGCATTTGATCGGGCTAAACCCGCAGTCGAATTGACCAAGCTCCTGTAGCAGCTGCCGAGCCCGCGAGGCTGCGTTCGAGCGCGAAGCGGTCGCAAGACCATCCACTGCGATCTTTCATATACGCCGCATGTGCCGGATTGCGACTGCTGCGCAGCCGAACGCAGCCTCGCGGGCTCGGCAGCTGCTACGGGGCCCCTGCGGCCAGTCACCACGCCACCCTTACTGTTTCTCATCTGCAGGTGTATCGTATTCGCCTTTTTGCGGGCTCAGGCCCGCTGCTGATACGTGAGGTAGTTGAATTCATGTCCTTTTCCCGTCGACAGATACTCGGTGGTCTGGCCGGTCTTGTAGTGGTTGGCGTCGGGGCTGGTGGCGCGTCGCGCTATTGGCTGGGGAAGATGGCTGACGCCGATGCAGGCCACGACTACGAGCTGATCGCCGCCCCCCTGGACGTCGAACTGGTTGCCGGGCACAAAACCGAAGCCTGGGCCTTTGGCCCCTCGGCGCCGGGTACCGAGTTGCGAGTGCGCCAGGGCGAGTGGCTGCGGGTGCGCTTCATCAACCATTTGCCGGTCGCCACCACCATTCATTGGCATGGTATTCGCCTGCCGCTGGAGATGGACGGCGTACCCTACGTCTCGCAATTGCCGGTCTTGCCCGGCGAATATTTCGATTACAAATTCCGTGCGCCGGACGCCGGCAGCTTCTGGTATCACCCGCACGTGAACAGCAGCAAGGAGCTGGGCCGCGGGCTGGTCGGGCCGTTGATCGTCGAAGAGCGTGAACCCACCGGTTTCAAGTACGAGCGGACCCTGAGCCTGAAGAGCTGGCACGTCGACGAAGAGGGCGCGTTCGTTGCCTTCAGCGTTCCCCGCGAAGCTGCACGTGGCGGGACGGCCGGCCGGCTGGCGACCATCAACGGCGTATCGCAGGCGGTGGTCGACCTCCCGGCCGGGCAGGTCACGCGGGTGCGTTTGCTCAACCTCGACAACACCCTGACCTATCGGATCAACATTCCCGGCGTCGAAGCGCAGATCTACGCGCTGGACGGCAACCCCATCGAGCCTCGACCGCTGGGCAAGGAATACTGGCTGGGACCTGGCATGCGTATCTGCCTGGCGATCAAGGCACCGCCAGCCGGCGAAGAGCTCTCCCTGCGCAACGGGCCGGTACGTATCGGCACTTTCCGTTCGGTGGCCAACACTGATGCCCCGACCCAATGGCCACCGGCGCTGCCGGCCAATCCGATCTCCGAGCCGGACATTGCCAACGCCGAGAAACTCAACTTCAACTTCGAGTGGGTTGGCTCAGTCTCGGTGAACGTGGACAATGGCAAACCGCCGAGTCTGTGGCAGATCAACGGCAAGGCCTGGGACATCACCGACAGGACCTGCGCCGACCGCCCGATTGCCACGCTCAAGAAGGGCAAAAGCTACATTTTCGAATTGAAAAACATGACTCAGTATCAGCACCCGGTCCATTTGCACGGCATGAGCTTCAAGGTCATTTCCTCGAACCGCAAGACGATCATTCCGTACTTCACTGACACCTACCTGCTGGGTAAAAACGAGCGCGCCCGTGTCGCGCTGGTGGCGGATAATCCGGGTGTGTGGATGTTCCACTGCCATGTGATCGACCATATGGAAACCGGTCTGATGGCCGCCATCGAGGTCTCCTGATGCGCCAGATGCGTCAACCGAAAATCATTGATCGCAGCCGTGATCAGGACTTCATGCGCGAAGCCCTGGCCCTGGCCGCCGAAGGCGCCGCGCTGGGTGAAGTGCCAGTGGGCGCGGTGCTGGTGCAGGATGGTGAAATCATCGGTCGCGGCTTCAATTGCCCGATCAGCGGCAGCGACCCCAGCGCACACGCCGAGATGGTCGCGATCCGTGCTGCAGCGCAGGCTGCGAGCAATTACCGTCTGCCGGGCAGCACGCTGTACGTGACGCTGGAGCCGTGCAGCATGTGCGCCGGTTTGATCGTGCATTCGCGAATTGCGCGGGTGGTGTACGGGGCGCTGGAGCCCAAGGCGGGGATTGTGCAAAGCCAGGGGCAGTTCTTCAGCCAGGACTTCCTCAACCATCGGGTGTTGTTCGAAGGTGGGGTCCTGGCCGAAGAATGCGGCACGGTCCTGAGCGAGTTTTTCAAGGCGCGCAGGGCGAAACCGGCGGACTAACTCAGGAATGCACTCTTTAAAACAGCGAGGATCGAGTGTGGGAGCGGGCTTGCTCGCGATGCAGGCACCGCGGTGTATCTGAACGACCGCAGTGATGCTATCGCGAGCAAGCCCGCTCCCACATTAGATCTCCATAATTCCTATTTGCGGGCCACAATCACCGCACGCATCGGCGCTGGAAGACCTTCAATGGTTTTGCTGTGATCATCGGGATCAAGGAAGTCACTCAGCGACTGGTACTTCATCCACTCAGTCCCGCGTTGTTCCTCGACACTGGTCACACTGACATCCACGCAGCGCACATCGCTGAACCCGGCGCGGCGCAGCCATAGCATCAGTGCCGGCACCGACGGCAGGAACCAGACATTGCGCATCTGCGCGTAGCGGTCTTCCGGTACCAGCACTTGATGAACATCGCCTTCCACCACCAAGGTCTCCAGCACCAGCTCACCACCTTTTACCAGGCAATCCTTGAGCGCCAGCAAATGCTCGATCGGCGAGCGCCGGTGGTAGAACACCCCCATGGAAAACACCATGTCGAAGCCTTCCAGATTCGCTGGCAGGTCTTCAAAGGGAAACGGCAGATGCCACGCCGACGGTTCTGACAGATAACGCTGTACCGCTTGAAACTGACAGAAGAACAGCCAGTTCGGATCGACGCCGATCACGCTGTCGGCGCCGGCGCCGAGCATGCGCCACATGTAGTAGCCGTTGCCGCAGCCGACATCCAGCACCCGTTTGCCCTTGAGGTCCAGATGCGGGGCGACCCGTGACCATTTCCAGTCAGAGCGCCATTCTGTGTCGACATGTACACCAAACAGGTCGAACGGCCCCTTGCGCCACGGGCACAGGCCCATCAGCGCGGTGCGCATCTGCGCGCGGGTTTCGTCGTCGCAGTCGGTGTCGAGGGTCAAGCCGTCCAGTAAGTCGACCTGGCTCGGCATAATCTTCGGCAGTGCATCCAGCGCACTCTGCCAGCGCTCCAGGTCGCCGTGACCCTTTTGCATTTTGGTGTCCAGTTGCGCTTGCAGGCCGTTGGCCCATTCGGCCAACGGGGTGCCGGCCAGACGGCGGGCGAGAGGAGACAGATCAATCATGGCAAGGCAATCAACGAGGCAAAGTTAAGACACTGGAACCACGGCACGACTTTCGAGAACCCGGCCGCCAGCAGGCGTTCGCGGTGTTCTTCGAGGCTGTCGGGTTTCATTACGTTTTCAATGGCACTGCGCTTCTGGGCAATTTCCAGTTCGCTGTAGCCGTTGGCGCGTTTGAAGGCGATATGCAGGTCGGTGAGCAGTGCATGCTCCTGGGCGTCAACGAAGCGCAGCTTCTCCGAGAGAATCAGCGCGCCGCCCGGCAACAAGGACTGGCGAATACGGCTCAACAGCGCCAGGCGCTGTTCAGGGGCAATGAATTGCAGAGTGAAGTTCAGCGCCACCACCGAGGCCGGTTGGAACTGCAGCGCGAGGATATCGCCCTCGATCACTTCTACCGGCAGCAGCTCCTGGAACATCGAGTCCTGCCCGTTCAGGTATTCGCGGCAGCGCTCGACCATCGCCGCCGAGTTATCCACTGCGATCACCCGGCAACCGTCGGTGCGCACGTGACGGCGCAAGGCTTGGGTCACTGCACCGAGGGAGGAACCCAGGTCGTACAGCACGCTGTTGGGCTGGGCGAACTGTGCTGCCAGCACGCCCAGGTTCTCGACAATGGTCGGATAACCCGGCACAGAACGCTTGATCATGTCCGGGAACACCCGCACCACGTCCTCATTGAAGGCGAAGTCCGGCACCTGAGGCAGGGGCTGGGCGAAAAGGCGATCGGATTCTTTGCTCACGGCGGTTCCAGCGGTGTAGGTGGAAAAGGCCGGCATTTTAGCCGGGTTAACGAGGGGATGCGCGTTCTGTCTGATAAAGCGCGGGGTTCACACAATGATCGTTCCCACGCTCCCACGCTGATCGTTCCCACGCTCTGCGTGGGAATGCCTCACTGGACGCTCTGCGTCCGCTTCTGTGACGCGCAGCGTCACGGGCTGCATTCCCACGCGGGAGCGTGGGAACGATCTAATCTAAACCTGCTCGTGGCGAGGCTGCGCAAACGCCGACGCCGCAATCCCCCATTGCCCCAGCCAGTAACTGAGGATGATCAGGTACGGCGCGGCCTCGAAGGCCACCACAAAGCGGCTGATGCCAATCACACTGTCGGAGAACACAAACGCGACGGCACCGGCGGCCGCGAGCAAAGCCGAACGCTTGGGCGCCGTGCTGCCCAAGCGTGCCAGCGCCCTCCATAGCATGGCGCTGATGGCCAGGCCGTAAACAATCACCGGAATCAGCAACGGGCCAAGGCCATGGGATATCAGGACTCCCAGCAACAGCGCCCCGACACCGAAAGCCAGTAACAGCGGCAACAGCGCCAGCCGACGGCAGTCACTCAAATACGCTTTCAGATAGGCCAGGTGCGCGATCAAAAACGCCCCGAGGCCGAATACAAACAAGTCTGCCGGCCATGCCAGCAGCACATCGCCGAGTAGGGAAAACAGCAGGCCCAGGCTGATCCAGCGTCGATAGTCGCGCGGTGGTGCATCGTGCAACCAGCCGAGTAACGCCAGCACCGGCAACGGCTTGACCACCAGGCACAGCAGTTCGGCATGAACGCTCAGCCCGTAGATGAATGTCACCGCGCCCATCAGTGCAAGAATCAGCCAGCCCATGATCAGTTAACCAAAATCGGGCAGTCGAAGGTTTCCACCGCCGGCACCTCCGGCGCCCATGGCTGTGAATAAGTCAGACGCAAGCGTCCGTTACCGGCCGCGAAGCTCTGAAAACGCCAGGTCGACTGCCCGCCGCTGCCTACCAGCCCTGTGTCTTGCGGGTTGCTATAGACCTCGGGGCTGAGGCTGCGCAGCACGCCCCCAGCCGAGTCCTGAATCGCCCAGCGATAGCCAGTGGTCGGATTGCTCGGCAGGGTCAGGATCAGGTTCTGCCCGGTCTTCAACTGCACAGGGCACTCGCTCTGTTTATCCACAGTGACATTCTGCCTGGGTTGACTGGCGCAGGCGGCGAGCAGGGCGAGGCTGAGGGGGAGCAGCAGGCGGGTGGGGGACATGGGTCAGAAAACTCCGGTCATACACGACGAACGGCGAGCATAACCGAAGATAAGACAAAGTGTGACGAGCGGGACGGGCGACGGTTCATCATCGGCAGTTATGACGTCATCGCGAGCAATCGAGCGTCGACCGGCTGCTCCTACAGGGTTAACGCAATCCATGTAGGAGCGAGCTTGCTCGCGATAGCGTCAGCCTAGGCACCGCAGCTCTATCAGAACAACACCTTTGCCACATCCGCAAAGCGCTTGGCAAAGTGCACGGTAATCCCTTCCTTCAGATATTCCGGCAGCTCTTCGAAGTTTCCGCGGTTGGGTTCCGGCAGGATCAGTTCGTGGATCTTCTGTCGTCGTGCGGCGATGACTTTCTCGCGCACGCCGCCGATCGGCAGTACATGGCCGGTCAGGGTCAGTTCGCCGGTCATGGCCACACCTTTTTTCGGTGGCTGGTTGCGTGCCAGTGACAGCAGTGCGCTGGCCATGGTTACCCCGGCGCTTGGGCCGTCTTTCGGTGTGGCACCTTCGGGTACATGCAGATGGACAAAGGCTTCGTCGAAGAACTTCGCATCACCGCCGAACTGCTTGAGGTGGGAGCTGATGTAGCTATAGGCGATCTCGGCTGACTCCTTCATCACGTCACCCAGTTGCCCGGTGAGTTTGAAGCCGCGATTAAGCGTGTGAATCCGCGTTGCTTCAATCGGCAGGGTCGCGCCGCCCATGCTGGTCCACGCCAGCCCGGTGATCACCCCGGTGCCACTGAGCACTTGCTCATTGCGAAACACCGGCATGCCGAGGGAGGCTTCCAGGTCCTTGTTGCCGATCTTGATCAGCGCATTCGGATCGTCGATCAGCTTCATCACCGATTTGCGCACCAGTTTGCCCAGTTGCTTTTCCAACTGCCGCACCCCGGCCTCGCGTGCATAACCGTCGATCACCGCACGCAGGGCGCCGTCGCTGATGGACAGACTGCCTTTGGATACACCGGCCTTTTCCAGCTGTTTTGGCCACAGGTGGCGCTTGGCGATGGCGATCTTTTCTTCGGTGATATAGCCCGACAGGCGGATCACTTCCATGCGGTCAAGCAGCGGACCGGGAATCGAATCCAGGGTGTTGGCCGTGCAGACGAACAGCACTTTCGACAGGTCCAGACGCAGGTCCAGGTAGTGGTCGAGAAACTCTACGTTCTGTTCCGGATCGAGGGTTTCCAGCAGTGCCGAGGCCGGGTCGCCCTGGTAGCTCTGGCCCATCTTGTCGATCTCGTCGAGCATGATCACCGGGTTCATCACTTCGACTTCTTTAAGTGCCTGCACCAGCTTGCCCGGCAGGGCACCGATGTAGGTCCGGCGGTGGCCTTTGATCTCCGCCTCATCGCGCATGCCGCCGACACTGAAGCGATAGAACGGCCGCCCGAGGGATTCGGCGATGGATTTGCCGACGCTGGTCTTGCCCACACCCGGCGGCCCCACCAGCAGCACGATGGAACCGCTGATCTCGCCTTTGTAGGCGCCCACCGCGAGGAATTCGAGGATCCTGGTCTTGATGTCGCCGAGCCCGGCGTGGTGTTGATCAAGCACTTTGCGTGCGTATTTGAGGTCGAGTTTGTCCTCGCCATACACGCCCCACGGCACTGCGGTTGCCCACTCCAGATAGTTGCGGGTCACTGCGTATTCCGGCGAGCCGGTTTCGAGGATCGACAGCTTGCTCATTTCCTCTTCGACACGCTTTTGCGCTTGAGGCGGCAGGACTTTGCCCACCAGCCGCTGCTCGAATTGTTCAATATCGGCGCTGCGGTCGTCCTTCGTAAGACCTAGCTCCTGCTGGATGACCTTGAGCTGTTCCTTGAGGAAAAACTCACGTTGGTGCTCGCCGATCTTGCGGTTCACTTCGGCAGAGATTTCTTTCTGCAACCGCGCGACTTCGACTTCCTTGCGCAGCATCGGCAAGACTTTTTCCATGCGCTTGAGCATCGGCACGCAGTCGAGCACTTCTTGCAGCTCGTTGCCGGTGGCCGAGGTCAGTGCCGCGGCGAAGTCGGTCAACGGTGACGGATCGTTGGGGCTAAAGCGGTTGAGGTAGTTCTTCAACTCTTCGCTGTACAGCGGGTTGAGCGGCAGCAGTTCCTTGATCGCGTTGATCAGCGCCATGCCGTAAGCCTTGACCTCGTCGGTCGGATCGCTCGGTTGGTGCGGGTATTCGACTTCCACCAGATACGGTGGGCGATGGTGTTTGAGCCAGGTGCGAATGCGCACGCGAGTCAGGCCTTGGGCGACGAATTGCAGTTTGCCGCCCTCGCGGCTGGCGTGATGGACCTTCACCAGGGTGCCGTAGAGCGGCAGGCTCGAGGTGTCGAAATGCCGAGGATCTTCCTGGGGGGTGTCCATGTAGAACAGGGCCAGGGAGTGATGATCGGATTTGCTGACCAGGTCCAGGGTTTCGGCCCAGGGCTCTTCGTTGACGATCACCGGCAACACTTGCGCGGGGAAGAACGGCCGATTATGGATCGGGATGATGTAGACCTTGTCCGGCAGATTCTGCCCGGGGAGGGCCAGACCGGTGCCCGTGGCGTGGTGTTCGGCGTTTTCTGGATCGGCGTAGTCGCTCGGGTTTTCCGGGAATTCTTGCTGGTCGCTCATGGGGGCACCTGCACAATTGGGTATGGAAGATAGATGGGGCAGGTGAGCGGTGGTTTCAATGGGGAGCGGTTGTTGGCAGATATTTCATGCAAGGCTGCAGGTGGCAGACAGGTTCACCGCAGGCCGTGATCTTTAGCCATCCCCCGGAAAAAAGACGACCACTTCTCGGTAGCCGCCCTTCCTTTACTGCCGCCAAGGCTTAATCCGGCAGTTTGAACGCCAGGACGTAGTCGCCCTGTTTGGTGCCCAGCGAGCCGTGACCGCCAGCCATGACCAGCACGTATTGCTTGCCATCTTTACCGGTGTAGGTCATCGGGGTGGTTTGGGCACCTGCTGGCAGGCGACCTTCCCACAGCTGCTTGCCGTTTTTAACGTCGTAGGCACGCAGGTACTGGTCGAGGGTGCCGCTGAGGAAGGCAACGCCTCCTGCGGTGGTGAAGGTCCCGCCCAGACTTGGCACGCCCATGCTCAGAGGGATCGGAATCGGCGAGCTGTCACGTACGGTGCCGTTTTTGTGTTTCCAGATGGTTTTTTGCGTGGTCAAGTCCACTGCGGCCACATAACCCCAGGCCGGAGCCTGGCAAGGCAAGCCCATCGGCGACAGCAGCGCTTCGAGGATCACGCCATATGGCGCGCCTTTGTTCGGCTGGACGCCTTGGGTTTCGCTTTTGCGTGGGCCTTGGGCGGCGATTTGCGCAGCCGGGATCAACCTGGATTTGAACGCCATGTAGCTAGGGTTCACGAAGGCGATTTGCCGCACCGGGTCGATAGACAAACCGCCCCAGTCGAACACACCGAAGTTGCCGGGATAGATGACCGAACCTTGCAGCGATGGCGGGGTGAACGGGCCGTCATAACGCATGGATTTGAAAGTGATCCGGCAGAGCATCTGATCGAATGGCGTCACGCCCCACATATCGCGCTCTTTGAGGGGCGGCGGCATGAAGTTCAGGTCGGACCTGGGCTGAGTCGGGGAGGTATGGTCGCTAGCTACCGCGCCTTGCGGAACCGGCACTTCATTGATCGGGACAATCGGTCTGCCGGTGCTGCGATCCAGCACGTAGATGCTGCCTTGCTTGGTCGACGCGAGGACCGCCTTTTTTACACCGTCAGTGGTTTTCATGTCCACGAGCGTAGGTTGACCACCGACGTCCATGTCCCACAGGTCATGGTGAGTGAACTGGAAGGTCCAGCGTACGTGGCCGGTGTCGATGTCGAGTGCGGTCAGGCCCGCGCTGTATTTTTCCGATTCAGGGGTGCGACCACCGCCCCACTGGTCGGGTGTCTGGTTGCCCATCGGCAGGTAAAGCATGCCGAGTTTTTCGTCGACGCTGAACATGGACCACATGTTCGGTGAGTTGCGGGTGTAGGTCTGGCCTTCAATAATCGGGGTGGTGTTTTCCGGATTGCCGCTGTCCCAGTTCCACACCAGGCGACCGGTGTGCACGTCGAACGCGCGGATCACGCCGCTTGGCTCATCGGTGGAGACGTTGTCGGTGACGTGGCCGCCAATGACCACCAGGTTCCTGGTCACCGCCGGTGGCGAGGTGGAGTAGTAGCCGCCAGGGGCGAAGGTGCCGATGTTGGCGCGCAGGTCGACTTGACCCTTGTCGCCGAAGTCTTCGCACATCTTGCCGGTGTCGGCGTTCAGGGCGATCAGACGCGTGTCGGCGGTCGGCAGGAATATGCGACGCGGGCACACGTTGGCGACAATCGCAGCGACTGGAATGGCAGTTGGCGTTGCAGCTGGCTTCCTGGTCGCTGGCTTGGTCGCTGGCTTGGCCGGGATTTTCTTAGTGGCAGTGGCGGCGTAGGCCGCGTCATCGTGGTATGACACGCCACGGCAGGTCATGTGTGCCCAACCTTTGAAATTCGCCGCATTCTGCGTGCTCAACTTCGGATCGAAGCGCCAGATTTCCTTGCCGGTGTCCGGGTCCAGCGCGATCACCCGGCTGTGGGGCGTGCAGACATAGAGCATGCCGTTGACTTTCAGCGGGGTGTTTTCGGCGGTGGTTTCACCTGGATCGCCAGGCCCTGGGAGGTCACCGGTGCGATAGGTCCAGGCCGGCACCAGCTTACTGACGTTTTGCACAGTGATCTGCGTCAGCGGCGAGTAACGGTCGCCATGAGCGCTGCGACCATAGGAATTCCAGTCACCGTCGGGCATGGCCGGGGCGGTGTTGGTCATGCCGGGTACCGCATCGCGCTCCAGCTGGCCCTTGATTTCACCTGGGTTGGTGTACTGGCTGGCCAGCGCCGTAGCGCCGGCGAGGACCACGGCCATGCTCAGCGCGCTGGTACCCATCGTCGCGTTTTGGCCGCTCTGCAACGGACGGCGCAACCACGGCAGCAGCAGAACGATACCGAAGGCAAACAACAGCGCCAGACGTGGCACCAGTTGCCACCAGTCCAGGCCGACTTCCCACAATGCCCACACCGTACTGGCGAACAGCACCAGTGCGTACAGGCTCAGAGCGGCACGGCGTGCAGCGAGCAGCAAAAAACCGGTCACGACCAGGCCGATACCGGCCAGCAGGTAATACAGCGAGCCGCCGAGCATGCTCAGCTTGATCCCTCCGGCCAACAAGGCCAAGCCCATTAGCAGCAGCAGGATACCGAGCAGGCTCGGCGGCAGGCGGCTTGGACTGAAAGGACCGTCAGTGCTCATTGTGTGGTTCTCCGTGACGTTAAGGGTATTCCCACGCATGTTTACTGTAGATGAGGATCAGGCGCGGGCCTGGTTGATGAGCTGCTGCACACCCAGCCAGACCCTGTGTTTACTCGAACTGCTGCGATAGGCTTGGCCATTCAACGCAGCAGGCTGGTCGTTGCGGTCTTTATAAACGTCAGTGGCCTTGGCATTACTGTAGTAGTAACCCGCGCGATATCCCCGGCAGGCCATTGATCGTTGGTGTCCAGACCCGCTCTATCGGCAGGATCGCCCCCTGGACGCGGCTGCCTTTGAACTTGAGACCGTTGCCGCGATCAAGATATGACGGGTTTTGTTCGTAGGCCCCCGACCTGCGCATAGGGTTCGGGCGCCGATCTTTTCCATTTCACCTACAGTTCACTTTCTAGCGCATAGAGCCCTTCCACCCGACGATGCCCTCGGCTAAGGTGCGCGGCTTCCTTTTCTTTCTTCGTTCAAAGGCCTGGCATGACTGCACCGAACAACAACCCGCTGCACGGCGTGACCCTGGAACAGATTCTCACCGCACTGGTTGAACACTACGGATGGTCGGGGCTGGCCGAGCGCATTGATATTCGCTGCTTCAAGAGCGATCCGAGCATCAAGTCGAGCCTGACCTTCCTGCGCAAAACTCCATGGGCGCGTGAGAAAGTTGAAGCCTTGTACGTAAAATTGCAGCGCACAAAACGCCCAATCTAGGGAAAATGGATGCACAACGGACAATCTCAGCCTTCACGCCGGATGCGTGGTTTTATAGCGGTTGCCGCAGTGTTGGGCTGGTCGGGACTAGCCATTCAGCAGTATCTGATCCTTTACTCTCGCTGGACGGCTGAGGCCAGCCTGCTGGGCGGGCTGGTGAACTTCTTCAGTTTCTTTACAGTACTCAACAACACGCTGGTCGCAGTGGTACTGACCTACGCGCTGAGTACGCGAGTGTCGAAGGGACGGGATTTCTTTCTTCAGCCGTGGGTCAGCAGCGGGATCGCGGTAAGCATTGCGGTGGTCAATCTGGCTTACAGCCTGTTGCTGCGCCATCTCTGGCATCCGCAAGGCTGGCAACTGCTGGCTGACGAGTTGCTGCATGACGTGATGCCCTTGTTGTTCATCCTGTATTGGTGGTGGTGTGTACCGAAAGGGACATTGCGTCTCAAGCACATCGCAGGGTGGGCAATCTACCCGCTGGTGTATTTCGCCTACGCCCTGCTGCGCGGGCATTCGCTGGGGTTGTACCAATATCCCTTTATCGATGTTGACCGGTTGGGTTACCCACAGGTGTTCATCAATGCCGGTGGGATATGGATGGGGTTTGTGCTGGTTTCGCTGGTGCTGGTTGGGGTGGATCGGTGGCGGGGGAGACGTTAAGCGATGCAAGTCCTGTAGCCGCTACCGAAGGCTGTGTTCGCTTCGCAGTCGCGTTCGAGCGCAGCAGTCGTTAAAAACCATGCTGCGTTTCGACGTGAAGATTGAGTCGTCTGGATTACGACCACTTCGTGGCCGAACGCAGCCTGGCGGCAGTTGCTACAACAGATCCTTTCGGAGTCACTCTTCGTCACTGCCCTCCAATCGCCAATACCCGACGGCCTTGACGAACGCTTCATTGAGCCGGTGTTCATCGAGCAGCACCCGGCGAATCTGTCGGGACACCTTGGTTTCAGTCGCCACCCAGGCATAGAGCTCGCCGGTCGGCATTTGCAGTTGCTGCACGGTGCTCAACAGATCCTGTTGACCGCCCTGGCGCAGCACCCAGATCACCTCGACCTGCGCGGCGCTGTCCAGTGTTTGCTGTTCGGCAGCGTTTTCCACTTCAACGACCACCAGCGCGCGACGATTGGCACTCAGGCCTTCAAGGCGGCGGGCGATGGCGGGCAGGGCGGTTTCGTCGCCGATCAGCAGATAGCTGTCGAAGATGTCCGGTACAACCATCGAACCGCGCGGCCCACCGATATGCAGGTACTGGCCGGGCTTGGCCTGCTCGGCCCAGGTCGACGCAGGGCCGTCGCCGTGCAGGACAAAGTCGATGTCCAGTTCAAGGGTTTCCAGGTCATAGCGTCGTGGCGTGTAGTCGCGCATGGCAGGCATTGGGCCGCCATCTTTGCCAGCGCCGAGCACCAGGGTTTCCAGCGCTGCCTGTTCGGCGGCCGTCTGGGGGAATAGCAGCTTTACATGATCATCGGTGCCCAGGCTGACAAACCCGGCCAGCTGCGGCCCACCCAGCGTGATCCGGCGCATGCGTGGCGTCAGGTCGACTACTCGCAGCACTTCCAGGCGACGACGTTTGATCTCATGGCTGACACGGTGAATCGTTTGCACATTAATCGTTTGCACATTAACTGCAGTCATTCGGCTTTCTCCGGTGCAGATTGAACGGCCGGGACGTCGACGATGGCCTTGGCGGTGTTGTTCAGCAGGTCGCGAACACGCAGGATTTCTTCCGGGCTCCAGCGCCCGTGATGCATATGCAGGGCATGGCGCAGGTTGTGCACGGCTTCGTGGATCTCCGCCGGACGGTCATGCCCGCGCAATGAGCGTTTGCTGACATCAATGCGCATGCGCACGCCATCCAGGGCAATCGCTTGCTCGCTTAAAGAAAGACGACCGGCGTCGGTCACGCTGTAGCGTTTTTTCCCGCCTTCGGCGTCACCCAGAATCAGTTCGCTTTCTTCCAGGAAGGTCAGCGTCGGGTAAATCACGCCCGGGCTTGGGCTGTAGGCGCCCTCGAACATGACTTCGATCTGGCGGATCAGATCGTAGCCGTGGCACGGCTGTTCGGCGATCAGCGCCAGCAACAATAATTTCAGATCACCGGGGGCGAAGACCCGCGGCCCACGACTACCGCGTAAACGCCCGGGGGCGAAGCCGTCGCGGCCGTCAACATGCTCTCGATGGGGATGATGCTCTCTCATTTTCCCGTTCTCTTCGGATTTAGATACAACTTAAGATATATCTTATAGAGAAAGCAAGAAGACAAGACCGGTGGTGTTTTTTGAGTGCATGTGAGGGGGCGTGGGGCTCTTCTTCTGACTGAGGGATCTCGACAGACTTGCGCGCAAAACCTGTGGGCCCTCGATCGGGTACTTCATTGGTCGGATTCACGAATTGCTCGGGGTGCCATATTGCTTGGGCGAGGCATCGATTGCAGCCGCTTGGCTGTTTCAGAGTTCAGGGCGAGGCTGGAGTAAAACTGCCGTTCACCGTTGCAGCGATGCGGCGTTTACGAGGCGATACGGTCGATCAGCAAGATCCGCGCCGGCTGATGTTGTGTTTTTCACGCGCAAGGTTGGGGCCGGATCAACCCGGCCTCAACGTCCTGCCACCGTTCCTTTGCATAACGTGTTGCCACCTGGCAGCAGGTAAGGCGTGAGAATCGGCGCCATACCTTTGAGCACTTGCACTGGCAACGCGGAGGTGAATTTGTAGGCTTGGGCCGAGGCGCCCGGAACGAACGCGGTCAACGTGCCAAAGTGATGCTCACCGATGTAGAACACAAAGGTCGCGGTGCGGTTGATCGACTTGGAGCTCAGAACTCGCCCACCGGGGCCGAAGGCTTCAATGCGGTTGTCGCCAGTGCCGGTCTTGCCACCCATGGCCAGTGGTGTGCCATTAGGCAGTTTGAAAGTGCCGGCGACCCGTTTCGCGGTGCCGGCATCCACCACTTGCGACAACACTTCGCGCATCGCCGTCGCCACTTCCGAAGGCATCACGCGCTTACCTTTGTCCGGGTCATTGATCAGCCAGGTTTCGTAGGGCGTGCCGGCGGCGAAGTGCAGGCTGTCGATGCGCAGGGTCGGCATACGCACGCCATCGTTGAGGATGGTGCCGATCAGCTCTGCCAGAGCCGCCGGGCGATCGCCGGAGCTGCCGATGGCCGTGGCCAGTGACGGTACCAGGTGATCGAATGGGTAGCCGACTTTCTGCCAGCGCTGATGGATATCGAGGAACGCCTCTATCTCCAGCATGGTGCGGATCCGACTGTCGCGAGCGCTCTTGTGTTTGCTCTTGAACAGCCAGCTATAGACTTCCTGACGTTCGAATTCACTGGCTTTCACGATCTGGCTGAACTTGGCGTCAGGGTTGTTCAGCAAATACCCCATCAGCCACAAGTCCAGAGGGTGAACTTTGGCAATGAAGCCCTGATCCGGCAGGTCATAGGTACCGGGGCCGTAGCTTCGATAGAGCTTTGCCAGGCGCTCGTCAGTGAGTTTCTCGGTGACCTTTTTGTCTTTGTCGATGCTCTTGGCGGTTTTCAAATGCGAGCGCACGAAGCGGTTGAAGCTCTCCTGACTGGCCTCCGGCAGCAGGTAGCGGTGTACCGCTGCGAGGCGGATCGGTGTCGGGTGCATGCCGTCCAGGAAGGTCTCGAGGCGGGCCTGGGTGTCCTTTTTCTGGTATTTCTTCCAGAAGCGCAACAGGAACGCAGTGCCCTCGCGGTCGGCGAATTGGGCCAGATACTCCTGACGCCGTGGGTCACCGTCGTCCTTGAGCAATAGGGCGCTGCTATTGGGGCTCGAGTAGGTGCTGTAGCGCACCAGGTCGCGCATCAAGCGAATGAACGGCAGGTTGATCGACTCGCGTATGGCATCGCGCAGGGTCGGGCTGCGACCGTTGTCTTCGCTGCGGAAGTTGTGGAACGTGTGTAGCCCGCCGCCGGTGAAAAAGGCCTCGCCGGGGCTCGCCGAGTATGTGCGATCGAGGGCCGCGGAGAGCATTTTTGGCAGGCTGCGGTCGGTGTTCTGGATCATGTAGTCGACAGCCCAGCGGGTGATCCGGTCCTGGTCGGCGACTTCGGTATTTTTCAGCTCTGCCGGGGTTTTCTCTCCATAACGGTCGTGCAGTTCGGAGATGATTTGCAGGTAAGTGGTCAGTACCCGCAGCTTGGCGGTGGAGCCCAGCTCCAGCTTGCTGCCTTCGTTGATATCGAACGGTTGATCGGTGCTGTCGGTCTGTACCCGGACCCGCGAACCGTCGGGGGTGCGTTCGAACAGGGTGAAGCTGTAGCGCACTTGCGTGGTGCTGGTGGGCGTCAGCAGGTGTTCGCCAAACAGGCCCAGTTGTGCGGCGTACGCCGGGTCGGCCAGATGCTTGAGGTACGCGGTGGCCTTGGTTTGCAGTTCGTTCTGCAAGGTGCTCGTGGCGGACAGGTCAAGGCGGTCCAGGTCATACAACGGACGGTTGAGCATGGCCGCCAGACGACTGCGGGCAACGCTGATGCCCTTGTTGGATTCAATCGGCTGGATGGTCGGTTGTGTCTGCCAATCGCGGTAAGTCACCTTGCTGGCCAGGGCTGCGGCCGACAACTGATCATCTATCACGCCGTTTTGCGCGAGCAGGCGGATATGGCTGTCGGTGAGGTCCGCCAGTTCATTGCGACCCTTGGCCAAGTAATGCGAAGGTCGGCGCTGGGCGATCATCAGCGACAATACCTCACGCAAGGCCAGACCTTTTTTCGCCAGACTCTTCGGATCGCTCGCGTTGCTGGCCAGGTCCTGGTTGACCTGATTGAAGTCCGCGCCATACCAGACCCGCAGGCCCTCGGCCATGCCATGCACTTCACCATGGCCAGGCACCGCTGACAGCGGCACGCTGTTGAGGTAGTCGCGGACGATGTTTTGCCGTGCCTCAAGAGTTTGCGGGCCATCCTGATAGGCGCGCACGCTGGCGGAGATCATTTGCCGGATTTTCTCGCTGCCGGAAACGGTCAGACCGTCCGGAGAGTGCCGATACTTCTCGAGTTGCGTGGCCAGAGTACTGCCGCCAGCAGTCTGGCCGGGTAAATGAAGCAGTTTCGCCACTTGTGACCACGCCGCTTTGCCAAAACGCGGCCAGTCCACCGCCGGATTGGCCAATGGCTGTTGGGGATCGAGCAGATCGCGGTTTTCGATAAACAGCAGGCTGTTTATCACCAGCGGTGGAATCGCCGAAAAGCTTGAATAGAGCTGCTGCGGATAGTTGTACTGGTACAGCGGCGCAGCGCGGCAATCGGTTATCGACAGCCCGGCCTGGATTTTCTCCGCATACGGCACAAAGAAGCCTTTTTCGCTGTAACCGAATAACGCCGGGGAAAAACGGGTCTGCGACTGGATCATATAGTTGCGCTTGAGCAGCCGCGGCAAGAATTCACCCAGGGAGCTGTAGCCCAGGCGTTTGTCGAACGGGCCGGCGCCCGGATAGAAAATCGAATCGCTGGCGCCGGGCTCGATGGAGTAACTCAGCGACGAGGCGAATTTGCTGAACTCGCGCGCCTGCACTTTCGAGGTTCGCATCTCCTTGGTGGCGGCGAAGCCCAGAACAATCAAGGTAATCAGCAGTAACAACCACAACAGCCGCCACCAGTGCCGGCGGCGACGAGGTCTTTTCTGTATAGGCGCTTCATCCACGCGGTCAGTTGGCTCCATAGTTTTACTCGAATCGGATTGCCACAAAGCGCCCATAGTCGACTGATCCATTCACGCAGATTTATCGGACTTGTTTGAAGCTTAGACGGTGGTTGGAACTGGTGAAAAATATGTGAAGGAGAATGTGCTTTGAGACGATCACTCACCACAGGGGGTAGCACTTGGCTTGATAGGTCATGCCCCTGGAAGCATCTGAATAGAGCCATCGCTCAGGTAAATACGGCGTAGGTAGGGGGCATTGCGATGCACCATTTCTGTGCAATACTCGATGCCGTTTTGCAGACGCGATGAGGCCCGAAACCCAGGTAATGCCCCCTCCGTTCAAGCGGCTTATACCGCGAGTTCTCGCTGAATCCAGTCGTTTATATAGTGAAAAGCCCTGATAAGAGCTTTTTATACTGCACGCCCGCTGATCTTGCAGGATTTGCCTGCAAGACGTGCCAACCCACGAAGTTGGCCCGGTATCAGGAAGTACAGGCTTATCGGTCGGTATTTCGTATACCAGTGGTTCATATCCAATAACAAGACGAGGTTGTACCCATGCCAGTTGGCAATCATCTGCCCCACGGCGAGACCGCTCAGGGCGGCCCGCTCAAACGCGAACTCGGTGAACGGCATATTCGCTTGATGGCGCTTGGCGCCTGTATCGGTGTCGGTTTGTTCCTGGGTTCGGCCAAGGCTATCGAAATGGCCGGCCCGGCGATCATGCTGTCCTACATCATCGGCGGCCTGGCGATTCTGGTGATCATGCGCGCCCTCGGTGAGATGGCCGTGCATAACCCGGTAGCCGGCTCTTTCAGCCGCTACGCTCAAGACTACCTTGGCCCGTTGGCGGGTTTTCTCACTGGCTGGAATTACTGGTTCCTGTGGCTGGTGACCTGCGTCGCGGAAATCACAGCGGTCGCCGTTTACATGGGCATCTGGTTCCCCGATGTGCCGCGCTGGATCTGGGCGTTGGCGGCGTTGGTGAGCATGGGCTCGATCAACCTGATCGCGGTCAAGGCCTTCGGTGAATTCGAGTTCTGGTTTGCTCTGATCAAAATCGTCACGATCATCGCGATGGTCGTCGGCGGCATCGGTGTGATTGCTTTCGGTTTCGGCAACGACGGCGTGGCGCTGGGGATTTCCAACTTGTGGAACCATGGCGGTTTCATGCCTAACGGCATCCAGGGTGTGTTGATGTCCCTGCAAATGGTGATGTTCGCCTACCTGGGCGTCGAGATGATCGGCCTGACCGCCGGTGAAGCGAAGAACCCGCAGAAGACTATTCCGAATGCAATCGGCTCGGTGTTCTGGCGCATCCTGCTGTTCTACGTCGGCGCGCTGTTGGTGATCCTGTCGATTTACCCGTGGAATGAAATCGGCACTCAAGGCAGCCCGTTTGTGATGACCTTTGAGCGTCTGGGGATCAAGACTGCTGCCGGTATCATCAACTTCGTGGTGATCACTGCGGCGCTGTCCTCCTGCAACGGCGGCATCTTCAGCACCGGTCGCATGCTCTACAGCCTGGCCCAGAATGGCCAGGCCCCGGCAGTCTTTGCCAAGACGAGCAACGGTGTGCCACGTCGCGCGTTGCTGCTGTCGATCGGTGCTTTGCTGCTGGGCGTGTTACTCAACTATCTGGTGCCTGAGAAGGTCTTCGTCTGGGTTACCGCGATTGCCACCTTCGGCGCAATCTGGACCTGGGTGATGATCCTGCTGGCACAGCTCAAGTTCCGTAAAGGCCTGAGCCCGGCTGAACGTGCGGGACTCAAATACCGCATGTGGCTGTACCCGGTAAGTTCGTACCTGGCGCTGGCGTTCCTGGTGCTGGTGGTGGGCCTGATGGCTTACTTCCCGGATACTCGCATCGCCCTGTATGTCGGCCCGGCGTTTCTGGTGCTGCTGACGGTGCTGTTCTACGTGTTCAAG
This sequence comes from Pseudomonas sp. GW821-FHT01E05, assembly GCF_059422425.1. Classification (NCBI taxonomy): domain Bacteria; kingdom Pseudomonadati; phylum Pseudomonadota; class Gammaproteobacteria; order Pseudomonadales; family Pseudomonadaceae; genus Pseudomonas; species Pseudomonas sp. GW821-FHT01E05. The sequence continues at coordinate 45,580 of NZ_JBWKWW010000016.1, read as the reverse complement.
CTGCAACCGGCCAATGCGCTGCAGGGTGCGGTGCGTTCGGCGTCGTAATTGGTAGATTGAGAAAAGCAAAAGCCCCGGCCGAGTGATCGGGGCTTTTTGTTTTTCAAGATCTTTTGACGTTAAGCCGCTACGACCGGTACCGGGCGGTTCAAGCGCTTGTTCAAATCCAGCCACGCCGCCAGCACGGCCATCAATCCCACCCCCAGCACGGCACTGAATACCTGCATCGCCAAGGTATCTCCGGCCAGGGAGTTGAGCATGTCCGCCAGCGGCGCGAGCAGCACGCCGAAACAAAATACCTCCAGCGAATAACGACCCATGCGGCAGCTTTGCTGCGCCAACCAGTTTTGTGTCCAGCCGCTGCTTGGCAACAGCTTTGCGGTGACGTAGGCGAGGGCCAGGAAGTGCAGCAGACGCGTCGGCGAAAGGTTGGTCTTGCTGATCGGGTAGAGCCATTCACCGAGCATTTTTGGCATGAAGGCGTCATGCACGGTCGGCCATTTCCACGAGAGTGCGATCAACCCGGTGATCAGCAGATAGATCGCCGCTGCGACAAACAACGGCTGGCGAGGCAAGGAACGGTTTTGCGGCATGGCTGGCCGCTGCCCGTGAATTGCCGCTGCACCGCCGAGGATAAACAGCAGTTGCCAGGCCATCGGATTGAAGAACCACACGCCGCCGTCCGTAGCCGCCAGGTTCCACTGGAACCACGGCGCCAGCAGATACACTGCCACCGATAGCAGCACCACGTATTCAGCCTTGTGCAACAGCATTGGCAAAACCAGCGGCAAGCCGAGCAACAACAGGATGTACAGCGGCAGCGGGTCCATCAGGTTCGGTTTGAAGCGCAGCAACAGCTCATCGACCAATGCTTGCTGCGGATTGCTCAGGAAATACTGGAGACCCATTTCCTGCACCAGATCGCGGGTTTGCACATGGCTGTTGGCGAAAAATACGATGCCCATCAGCAGCGCCAGCAGGAAGATATGCACCACGTACAGCACCCAGGCGCGTCGCAGGATCTTCACACCGGCGATCAGATAACCATCGCGCTGGACGATCCTGCCGTAGGCCAGTACCGCTGCATAACCTGCCAGAAACACGAAGATTTCCGCCGCGTCGCTGAAACCGAAATTGCGCACGGTGAAATGGGCAAGCGGACTTTGCGGCACGTGATCCCAGAAAATGAAGATCAGCGCCAGGCCGCGAAAGAAATCTATGCGAGGGTCGCGTCCGTTAAGCATCACAGCGGGCTCTTGAGCGAATATTAAGCAAGGAGTGGCGGACAAAACAAAAGATTGCGTGCCGCACATAGGCGGCGCGCAGGGTGGCGTGGTTCGCCGGCAATTGCAAAGGATGGGTATTACTGGATGTCTCAGACGCAGGAACGCAGGGGGCTGTCAGTGATCTGTTAATTAAAACGAGTCGGTAGAATGGCGTTTTGTCCACTGGTCTAATTGCGGGTCTGAAAGTAGACAAGTGGGCACAGGGTGCCTAGCGTGGAGTACAGACCGCTCTTGTCTGAAAGCCGCAGCAGTGTTCGCAAAGAACGGTGCGTACGTCATATCTCCTGGAGCAGGAAGGTGTCGTTCGGTGAGTCGTGGATTGACCACTCAAGTCAATGGAACAGGTGCCAGCAGGTTAATCGGAAATAAACGCCATGGCCATGGATGTAAAGCCTGTGTTTCACGGCTTTTACAGATTCGTCTCAGTCGGTCTTCTTAATACGTTGATTCACTGGTCGACGTTTTTTGTTCTACACGCGCTCATGGGCTTTCGTCAGGCGCCAAGTAACCTCGCGGCCTTTTGTGTGGCAGTTTCATTTTCCTTTTATGCCAATGCGCGATACACCTTCAAACTAAAAGCCACTGCTTCGCGCTATCTGCTGTTTGTCGGGTTTATGGGCGTGTTGAGTCTTGGCGTGGGTTATGCGGGGGACCGATTACAGCTGCCGGGGTTGATCACCCTGGTTGTCTTTTCCGCCATCAGTCTGGTGTGCGGTTTCTTTTACTCGAAATTCTTCGTTTTCCAGGAGCGTGAGACGTGAAAGTTTCGCTGATCGTTCCAGTGTTCAATGAGGAACAGGCGATTAACCTGTTTTATAACGCTGTCCGCCAGCAATTGTCGCTCGATGAGTGCGAGGTCGAGATCGTTTTTGTAAACGACGGCAGTTCGGACCAGACCGCCGAGCAGGCCAAAGCCCTCGCGTTGGCCGATGACAATGTGTTGGTCATCAATTTCTCGCGCAACTTTGGCAAGGAGCCGGCGTTGTTTGCCGGGCTTGAGTACGCCACAGGGGACGCTGTGATTCCGATGGATGTCGATCTGCAGGACCCGATCAATGTAATTCCTCAGTTGATCCAGGAGTGGAAGAACGGGGCCGATGTGGTTCTCGCCAAACGTCATGGTCGCGCCGCCGACGGTTATCTGAAACGGCATAGCGCGGCACTGTTTTACCACCTGCTAAACAGGATCGCCTACACCAGGATCGAAGAAAACGTGGGTGATTTCCGGCTGATGGACCGCAAGGTCGTGAATGTGATCCGCACGCTTCCGGAACACCAGCTATTCATGAAGGGCGTCCTGTCGTGGGCGGGATTCAATACCGTGGTCATCGAGTATGAGCGGGCCGAGCGAGTGGCGGGAACGAGCAAGTTCAACGGTTGGAAACTGTGGAACCTGGCGCTGGAGGGTATTACTTCTTTCAGTACTGTGCCGTTGCGGTTGTGGACTTATATCGGTACCGGGATTTCCTTGTTTGCGATCCTTTACGCGATTTATATGGTGCTGGATAAAATTTTCTTTGGTAACAGTGTGCCTGGCTACCCTTCGTTGATGACCGCTATTCTGTTTCTGGGCGGTGTGCAGCTTATTGGTATCGGCATACTCGGTGAGTATGTCGGCAGAATTTATATTGAAGCCAAGCATCGGCCCAGATACGTGGTGAAGGATGTCATAGGCGGCAAAAACAGGCCCGGGCTATAAAAAATCCAGTGAAGTTCAGGGCTGAGAAAGGAGCGCTGAAATGAGTGTGGTCAGTTTTTTGGACAAGAAACTGGATGGGCGTGAAGTACAGGTGTTTTTTTTGATCAGCGCTTTCATTTACATATTTCCTCTGGTTCTGACGGATTACTATTATATTGACGATAACTGGCGGTCATTGGCTGCCGGAACAGCCTGGGCAGGTCAGGGGCGGTTATGGGCTGATCTGTTTTACAATGCGTTGACGTTTTCGTCGGGCGCGCCAAATATTTTCCCATTACCACTTTTAATTGCAACGTTCGCAATGGCCCACGCCTTGACGAGCCTGACGATGCACTACTACAAAAAAATCACCGTTTCATGTTGCTTTGTGCTGTTACCCCTTTGGTATAACCCGTTTTTCCTGCAGAACCTGTCTTATCAATACGATGGACCTGCCATGACGTTAAGTCTGGTCGCCATTATTTATGCGATGACCTTTCGGGCGAAGTCTGCGGTGCTGCAAGTTGTGGTGCCCGGCATACTGATAGCAACGGGGATAGGGCTTTATCAGTTGAGTATTAATGTATTTCTGGGACTTTGCTGTGTCGAACTGATCAGGGCTGTCAATGACGAAGTGTCATGGGGTTCGTTATGTTCGTTGGTTAAGTGGAAAATTGCACAGTTGATGGTGGGCGGGGTTGTTTATTACGTGGTAGCTTATCCATTTATTATTCAGGAACGCTTGCCACTGCTGGAATGGAGTATGAATGGATTTCTCCAGGTTGAAAGCAGTCTCGGTGTCCTGGCAAACAAAGTTGCTCTGCTTTTTCATGGAGGGAATTTCTGGTTGCTTTGGGCTGTGCTGCTTTGTGCCGGAGCCGGGACAATACGGGTCGGGTTCACCATAGTTAAACGGAAAGAGAATGTTCTGAAAAAAATAATACTGAGTTTGATCTGTCTCCTGACCCTGCCTGTTCTGCTGTTGCTTGTTCCGGGTGCCACGCTGGTTTTCAGGGATTTCAATGAGGGCGCAAGAACCTTGATGGGCTTTGCCGTGTTGCTGGTGTTTTTGTTTTATTTGAGTCATCTGTTGCTGGAGGTTATTGATCCGCGACTGAGCGTTCTGCTGGCGGTACCTCTGCTAAGCATGCTTTCTCTGTCCTATGCGTATGGACGCGTTCTGAATGTGCAGAAAGAATTCGCCACCAGTGCACTGTTTTCGCTCGAACATGACATCGCGTCCAATCAGCGCCTGCGAGAAGCCAAACGAATATATATGTCGGTTACTTATTCCGATCACTGGCTGTCGGGTGCGACAGGCTCTTTTGAGTTGATGCCGGTGCTGGCTTATGTTTTAAATGTGGACTTTTTCATGTTGTCCGAAAATTTGCCCAGGGTAGGCATCACTAATGTGGTCACCGAAGGAGAACGGCGAAATGCGACGCGGGTAGGTTATAGAGGCTATCCAGCGGTGGTGGATAGCAAGTTCTATAACATCTACCTGGTGGGCGACTATGGTTTCATTGTCATGAAAGAACCACCATGAATCGAAAAGTTCATATGTAAATAGCGCTAGGCGCAATAGTGCGTCAAATGAACGAGCCTTTCTGAAAAGGATTGTTTAACGCGATGAGACTTTATTCCGTTGATCAAGCAAACCCTCGGCAGCTGTTCGTCGACGGCCTTGGCCTGGTCGCTATAGTCACACTCGCGTTGATTGTGCGCTTCCACGGTATTAGCGTGCCGGTCATCTGGTATGACGAAGCGTACAGCCTGCTGCTAAGCGAAAAGTCTCCCAAGCTGATCTGGTTCAATACTGCGCGGGACGTTCATCCACCTCTCTATTATCTCCTGCTGCATTACTGGATGAGATTGTTTGGAAACAGCGTCGTGTCTGTACGAGGTCTGAGTGCGCTGGTCGATGTGGGAACGCTGTTGCTCTGCATGAAACTGATGAGTCTGGTTGCAACCCGCAGAGCAACCTGGATGGCAGCCTTGCTGCTGGCGTTGCTGCCGATCTCGGTTCGCTACAGCCAGGAAGTTCGAATGTACACGATGGTGGGTTTTTGGCTCATGGGCGCAACCGTGGCTTTTGTGTGTTGGGTCAAAACACCGCAGCACATACGTTATCCGGTTATTTACGTGTTGCTGATGACGTCCGCGTTTTATACGAATTACTTCGCGGCTCTTTGCGCATTGGTTCATTGGCTTTACTGGTGGAGGGGGCAAATCGCTGGTCGTGGCACGGCGCTACCCGCCCGGGCATGGGGACTGGCTAATGGTGCAATTGCCTTGCTCTATTTACCGTGGCTGCCCCATTTCATTGATCAACTGCTACATATCGGCGGGCTCGGATGGATACCGCCTGTCACCTGGCAGACATTGTTGGGCGCTGTAGCGCAATTCACCGTGATGAAGGATGCTGCGGATGGCTCGGTGTTGTGGGCAATAGTCCTGTCAGCGTTAGTCGTTTTGGCGGCGGCAATGGTGGTCCTGAAGGATCGCAACGATCGAAGGTTCAGTCTGTTGCTGGTCGGTTATTTTTTTGTGCCGGTACTCATTGTCTTTCTGATGTCCTTGGTCGTTCCAGTGTTTGTCGCCAGGTACCTGGTGTTTGCGGCCGTCGGATTGCCCCTCATCGCAGCGGTTGCGCTGGATGCATTGGCCGAACGACGAGCGGTCATCGCGTTTATTGCCATGGTTGTTTTTGTCATGGGGGAAATACAGGGGCTGCTGATTGTCTATGAGCAAACGGATGGGCTGAACGGGACATCCGTTCGCAAAGTGGCCAGGCTGGACACTGTGGCGGCCGGTATCAATCGCCAGGCTCGTCCAGATGACGAGATCGTGGTCGACGGTTTGTACTGGTATTTACCGTTCATGTACTACAACACTACGGGCATCCAGCCGAGGCTGTACGTTTCCAGATCGTCATCCGGTGAGTCCCGAGGACCTTACAATTACGGTGGATGGGTGCTCATCCCCCAACGTCTGGACTGGATTTTTTTCAACGATGTTTCCGCGTTGAAACTGAGTGCCAGCAGAGTCTGGTGGGTGACGGGAAAACCCCAGCCCGAAGATGTCGTGACATTTCCAATGGAGTGGAAACAGACGTTGACGATCAAGGGCGGGGAGGTCGAAGCCCGTCTTTTTATCCTTGGAAGCGGGCGCTGACGTGACTGTCAATCGCCCCCTTGTAGGAGCGAGCTTGCTCCGGGCGGCGTTCCGACGATGGACTCAAGGGCGACGCGTTTATTCAGAAAGCATGCGTTATCGTTAACGTCCATCGCGAGCAATCGAGCGTCGACCGGCTGCTCCTACAGTGTCAGGCACTCTGCGCCTGGAGAAATATCGAGAACAGCTCGGACTGGGACTTGATCCCCAGCTTGCTGTACATGTGTTTCTTATGGACCTTCACCGTTTCGACGGAGATTTCCAGTTTGCGGGCGATTTCCTTGCTTGAGCAGCCGCTGAGCATCAAACGCCCGACATCCAGCTCGCGGGCTGTCAGTTGCGCGCCCTTGAGCTGCTGCACCGAAGCTTCCAGCTGAATCCGCCAGTCGCCCTGTGGCGCGGTTTGTGGTGCCACCAGCACTTCGTTGATTTCATAGGGTAAGCGCTGGCGCAACAGGCCAAGCACCCAGGGCTGGATCAGCGACAACAGGGCGATCTGCTCGGGGCTGAAGCATTGCCGGGAGCCCAGCGACAGGCACAACGTCCGGTCGCCATCGAGCTGGCAATTGAACTGGATTTCATCGGCCACCACATTCAGACGAAAGTAGCGCTGGTAATACTCGGTCAGTTCGAAGTGCTCTGGCGCGACTTCGGCCAGGCGATAGAGACCCGTTTGGGATTGCTCGCGGCTGGCGATGTAGAACGGGTCGAGCAGGTACAGGCCCTTGAGGTAATCCTGAAACAATTGATCGGGGCTGCCGTCCTCGCCCGGGCATTCGGCGAACACTTGCGGGCGCTGAGCATTGCTGAAAAGCAGCGCGACCCAGCTGTCGAAGGCCACGTACTGATCGAGCAGGCGCACCAGTTGCGTCCAGAAGTTGGGTTTGTCGAGGGTATCGATCATTTGCCCGACCGAGCGGTGCCAGGCGATGTCTTCAAGCGTGAGCGTCATATGTCTACCCCTATCGGGTTACCCCAGCCGCGTAATTCCCCCGGCTGCTTGCAGCTGCGCATACTGAACGCAGATCCAGTGGCCGGGCAACATTCTGCCAGTCCGGCGAATAGAACAAGGAAAACCCATGAAGGTCGAATTAGCCCAATTGGCGGGCCGTGACAACGGCACAGCTTACAACCTTGAGCGAGCCTTGGTGGCGATTGCTGCCTGCGCCGTCGATACGCAGTTGATTGTGTTCCCGGAAACCCACTTGATGGGCTTCCCGTCTGCCGAGACCGTGGCCCGGATCGCCGAGCCGCTGGACGGTCCGACCGTCACTGCCGTGCTGCAGGCCGCGCGTGAGCGCAATATCGCCGTGGTGATCGGCGTCGCGGAGAACGATCACGGGAATTTCTACAACACCACCTTGCTGATCACGCCTGAAGGCATCGCCCTGAAGTACCGCAAGACCCACCTCTGGGCCTCGGATCGAGGGGTGTTCAGTGCCGGTGATCGTTACGCGACCTGCCAGTGGAACGGTGTGCGGGTGGGCTTACTGATCTGCTACGACATCGAATTCCCGGAAACCGCCCGTGCGTTGGCGCAGCTGGGGGCTGAGCTGCTGATTGTCACCAACGGCAACATGGACCCCTACGGTCTGACCCACCGCACCGCGATCATGGCTCGCGCCCAGGAAAACCAGGCGTTTGCGCTGATGGTCAACCGGGTGGAAGAGGGTGATGGCGGGCTGCTGTTTGCCGGTGGCAGTGCGCTGGTGGATCCGTTCGGCAGCCTGTTGTTCGAGGCTGGACGGGAAGAAGGGACATTCGCTGTTGAGCTGGATGTGAGTCGGCTGGCGGCAGCGCGGCGCGATTATCGGTACCTGGATGACCAGCGGCTCAGGTTGCCTGGTGAGGTGATTGAGCATGCTGATGGGCTGCGGGAGTTGATGATTCCTGCGGCATAGATCGTTCCCACGCTCTGCGTGGGAATGCAGCCCGTGACGCTCCGCGTCACAGAAGCGGACGCGGAGCGTCCTTAGAGGCGTTACCACGCGGAGCGTGGGAACGATCAATAACAACAAGCAACACCTGCTGTTTTCGCCGAACTCGGCTCTGCCATAAATCTAATAAATCGGAGTAGTCGCTCATGGCTCGTTTGCAACGCACCCTGTCGTTAGGGTCGGTGGTGCTGTTTGGCATCGCTTATATGACGCCGATCATCGTTCTCGGCACCTTTGGCATTCTCGCGCAATCCACCGCCGGCATGGTCCCGGCCGCGTATCTGGCGGCGCTGGTGGCGATGTTCTTTACCGCCATGAGCTACGGGCGAATGGCTGCAGCGTTCCCGGTTGCGGGGTCCGCTTACAGCTATGTGCGCAAAGCCATCAGCCCAAAACTCGGTTTCATCGCTGGCTGGGCGGTGTTGCTCGATTACCTGTTCCTGCCGATGGCAATCTGGTTGATCGGTGCGGCATACCTGAGCTCGGCATTCCCGGCGGTGCCGCAGTGGATCTGGGTGTTGGCGTTCATTGGGATCACCAGTGCGATCAACATCGTCGGCCTGAAACTGGCCAACGGTATCAACGCCTTGCTGATGGTGGTGCAGTTTCTGGTGTTGGTGGCATTCGTCGCGCTGTGCATCCATTACATCGGTGGTGACGCCAGCAAACCGTTGTGGACGGTTGCACCGTTCTTCAGCGGCGACATGCAGATGCCGCTGGTCATGAGCGGGGCGGCTATCGCCTGTTACTCGTTCCTCGGTTTCGATGCGGTCAGCACGCTCACTGAAGAAACCCGTGAGCCTCGTCGCACCATCCCCCGGGCGATCATGTTGATCACTCTTATCGGCGGGCTGATTTTTGTCGGCGTGTCGTACTTCGTGCAGATCGCACATCCGTCGTTTCAGTTCGACAACGCCGACTCGGCGGCCTATGAGATTGCCCGCAACGTTGGCGGTGATCTGTTCGTTTCGATCTTTCTGATCGGTCTGATCGTCGGCCAGTTCGCTTCGGGCCTGGCGGCGCAGGCCAGCGGTTCGCGTCTGCTGTTCGCCATGGGGCGTGACGGTGTATTGCCCAAATCCTTTTTCGGCGCCTTGCATGAGCGCTTCGACACACCGGTCAACAGCATCCTGCTCTGTGCCGTGGTGGCTTTGCTGGCATTGAAACTGGACGTGACGACCTCCACCTCATTCATCAACTTCGGTGCGTTTCTGGCGTTCAGTCTGGTGAATCTGTCGGTGATCTTTCACTACTGGATCGGTGGCGACAAACGCGGCCCGCGCGAGTTGCTGCTGTTTCTGATTTTTCCGTTGATCGGGCTGGTGGCGGACTTGTGGCTGATGGTCAGTCTCGATCATCTGGCGATTTATCTGGGGGGGAGTTGGCTGGCGATTGGTTTCGTGTATCTGGGGGTGCTCACCGGCGGTTTCCGTCGCCAGCCACCGGAGATGGATTTCCAGGAAGCGGCGTAAGCTGTCTGATACACCGCGATGCTTTTGAACGATTCATTCAATCGTTCAAAAGCATCTGTCGGACCGGCAATTGAACCCGAAACGTTGTCCCCACACCGACTTCACTGCGCACTGAAATATCCCCGCGATGCTTTTTCACAATACCGTAGGACAGTGACAGGCCTAGCCCGGTCCCTTGTCCTATCGGTTTGGTGGTGAAGAAAGGATCGAAGATTTTCTGCAAACTCTCCGGCGCAATGCCTGAGCCAGTATCGGCGACCTCCAGCCAGACGGATTCCCCTTCAATGCCGTTGCGCAGCGTGATCGTGCCCCGTTCAGGCCCCATGGACTGAGCGGCGTTGACGATCAGGTTCATGATCACCTGATTGATCTGTGATGGCAGGCATTCGATCTCGGGGAGATCTTGATACTCCTTGATCACGTCGGCCTTGTACTTGAGTTCGTTGGCGACGATGTTCAGGGTCGAGTCGATGCCATGCTGCAGATTTGCCCACTGCCACTGCTGGCTGGCGTCCACCCGGGAGAAGTCCTTCAAGTCTTTGACGATTTGTCCAACCCGGCCAATACCTTCCTTGGACTCCTTGATCAGCAATGGAATGTCTTCCATGAGGAAGTCCAGTTCGATCCGCTCACGCAGGCTTTTCAGGCGTTCAAGACGCTCGTTTGAACCGATGGCTTCTTCGGCACTGCGATAAGCGTCGAGCATTTCCTGCAAATGGTTGAAGTAGCCGCTCAGCGTGCCGAGGTTGGAGGAAATGAATCCGATGGGGTTGTTGATTTCATGGGCGACGCCGGCCGCCATTTGGCCAAGGGAGGCCAGTTTCTCCGATTGCACCAACTGGTCTTCCAGTTGTTTACGCTCATCGGTTTCCCGTTGCAGGGCGTCGCTGGCCATTTTGAATTGCTGAGTCCATTGCTCGACCATCTGTTCCAGATGGCTCATCTGCATCTGCGCTCGCTCGGTCATTTCCCATTTGGTGGTGAGGGTATTGGCCATCTGCTGAACTTCGATATTGTCGAAGGGCTTTTTCAGGATCAACAGCCGGTCGTGGGCCAGCAGCCGGTCGAGCAGTTCCTCCCAGGAATAGTCGGAATAGGCGGTGCAGACCACCACTTGCAGGCGCGGATCTTCTTTCCACAAATGTTCGATGGTTTGCGCACCATCCCAGCCCTCGGGCATGCGCATATCGACGAAGGCCAGTGAGTAAGGCCGATTGTTTTTCAAGGCTTCACAGAGTTTGCTCAGACCTTCCTGACCTCCATAGGCCGAATCCAGTTCGAACGCGGTGCTCGAGCGCTTGACCTCGCTGCCGAACAGCGCGGCTTCCATCAGCTCCAGATCGGCGTTTTGCTGCGCCTGCGGGCTGAGGATCTTGCGAAAGTCCTCATGGATCGAAGGTGTGTCATCGATCAGCAGGATGCGTCGGTTCGACAGGTTGTTCATGCTTGACCTGCTACGGTTTTCAAAGGGATTTGCAAGGTGAACAGCGCACCCTTGCCCGGCCCGTCGCTATGGGCGGTGAGGTGGCCGTTCATCTCGATGGCAGCCAGGGCGCAGCTGTGCAGGCCGAAGCCGTGACCCTCCTTGCGGGTGGTGAAACCGTGGGCAAAGATCCGTGTCATGTTTTCGGGCGCGATCCCCTCACCTTCATCCTTGACGCTGACCTGCAACGTTTCATCGTTGACGACCCTCACCCCCAGGGTCATTTGCCGAGGCCGGTCACTGAGGTCGGACATCGCATATTTGGCGTTGCTGATCAGGTTGATCAGAATCAACAGCAGCCGGTGTTTATCGCCCATCACCTGTGGCACATCGCTGTAGTCCTTGATCACCGTTACATGGTGCCGGGTCAGGGCGCCGGAGTTCATGCGCAGGGCGTCTTCGAGCAGGTCACTGACCTGCAGCGGTTCCACCAGGCTGGAGGCACCGGCGTAGGACTGTTGAGTCGAGACGATGTCTTTGATGTGATCGACGCTTTTGCTCAACTGGGTCAATTCGTCGGTGATGCTTTTTTGCTCGATGGCGATGGCGTCGACCAACTGGTTCAGGTATCCCGGCAGCAGCTTGCCTTTTTCGTCCCGGGTGATGAATTCGCCGAGGTCGTGCGAGTGTTCGTTGATCAAATGCATGGCCTTGCCCAACCCGAGCGCCTTGCTGGTGCGCAGTTTGCGGGTGACCAGGTCAGCAGAGATATTCACGCTGTTGAGCACATTACCGACGTTATGCAGCACATTGGTCGCAATCTCCGCCATTCCGGCCTGGCGCGCCGTATGCAGTAATTCGCTCTGGGTGTCTTTGAGCTCACGTGTGCGCTTTTCTACCCGTTGTTCGAGCTCCTCGTTGGCCGATTGCAGGTCCTTGTTGACGCGATTGATCACCGCGAAACTACGCAACAGCCGAATCGCCAGGTACAGCAGCAAGACGACCAGCAGGGTCGAGAACAGCAGCATGTAGAAGTGGTATTTGCGGTCGCTGATGTCGTTCTGTTGCTCGTCTTTGTTGAGCAGGTTGGTGATGTCATCCAGGCGCTCAGCCACAGGGATCGCGGCGATTTTATCCAGCAAGGAGTTGACCACCGGCTGTTCGCGCAGGATCAGCGCGATGTGGTTGCCCAGAATTTCCACTGCACCGTGGAACTCCACCGGTAGACGCTCCCGGTCCACCGACAGTTTGTTCAGGCCGACCTGGATATCGGCAGCTTTGTCATCGGAGGTGACCTGGGCGAATTCAAGGCTGCTGAGCAACAGGTCATAGGTGTCGGTGGCAAAGTTTTGCAGCCGCAGCTTGTCACTGTCCGGGAAGCGGGCGAGCTGGCCCTGAATATCGTCCTCGGCGGTCGGCAGAAACGCCAGGGAGTTACGCAACACGGCGTTGTGCGATTTGAACCGCTCCACCAGCCGGGTTTTTTCCTTGATCGCGTTCAGGTAGGCGTCATGACTGGCTTGCCATAACACTGAGTCATTGCGGCCATGGCTGGACTCCATCAGGTCGAACCTGTCCCAAAGGCGGGTCATTTCGGTCAGCGGCGAAACCAGTGGATCGTAGTTGTGGGTGATGGCGACTCTGGCCTTGAGCACCTCGGTTTCCCACTGCGCGTTCAACTGTTTTATCTGTGCGATCAGATCCCGTGATTCGGTATAGGTCGTGGTTTGATCGGAGCTGGACTTGAGGTACAGGAACAGCAGAATCGAGGCGAGCAGCAGGGACATACCAGTGAGCAACACCAGGCTGAGGCTGCGGGACATTTTCATAACGGCTTGCCTTCCCATTCACCGGTCAGGGTTTTGAGGAATTTGATGATCAAGGTCTTGTCCTGCTCGGAAGGGACGCGCCCCAGCTGGTACTTGAACATCACGTCCACCGCGTCTTCGAGTGTCCTGGCCGACGCGTCGTGAAAGTACGGGGCGGTAACCGCGACATTACGCAGACTGGGAACCTTGAAGACATTGCGGTCCTCTTCATCCTTGGTCACCAGGTAACGTCCCAGATCGGACTCGGTCGGGTTGCCCCGGGCCTGGAAGTAGTCGCCCATCACACCGAACTTCTGGAACATGTTGCCGCCAATGTTTACGCCCTGATGGCAGGCGATGCAGCCGTAATCCTTGAAACGCTGGTAACCGTACTTTTCATCGAGGGTCAGAATGTCGGTGTTGCCCAGCAGGTATTGGTCGAAGCGAGAGCGGCTGCTCAACAGGGTGCGTTCGTAGGTCACCAGAGCATTCTGCACATTAGCGACTGTCACGCCGTCGGGGTAAGCCGCACTGAAGGTCGAGTGGTAGGCCGGGTCGGCGGAAAGTGTTTCGACCACGTTCTTCCAGTTGCTGCCCATTTCGGTGGGGCTTTGCACGACGCTGTGGGCCTGCGCTTCCAGGGTATCGGCCCGACCGTTCCAGAACTGTCTGAAATTCAGGCTGGCATTCAACACGCTAGGGGTGTTGACCGCCAACGGCTTGCCGTCGAAGCCGAGGGAAAACGGCTTGTCATCGGCACCGCCTTTTTCCAGGTGATGACAGCTGGCACAGGACAGGCTGTTATTGACCGATAACCGTGTTTCGTTGAACAGCCGGCGGCCCAGCTCTACGCGTTGGGGATCCTGGTGAGGGACCGGCGGCAGTGGTTTTAGCGGCTCGTCGAGTGGTTCGGCACTGGCTGTCAGGCAAACCCCAATCAACAGGGCGCCGATCAGGTTGGGACGGTATGGCGACATCTGATGATTCCTTGGCCGGGTACCTGAGTGTCGTTAAACCTGAAGGGGCAAAGCGTTGATCTATTCGTCCGGTGGTGCAGGTTGCGCATCGGCCTTGAGCAACTGGGCAAACGCCAGAGGTTCTACCGCTTTGCTGAAGTAATAGCCCTGACCTTCCTCACAGTGATGGGTCTTGAGGAAGTCCAGTTGCTCAAGGGTTTCCACACCTTCGGCGATGATGTTCAGGTTGAGGCTTTTGCCCAGGCTGATGATGGCGCTGACCAGCGCTGCGTCATTGCTGTCGTTGCTCAGGCCGCGAACGAAGGACTGGTCTATTTTCAAGACATCGATGGGAAAGCGCCGCAGATAACTCAGACTCGAGTAACCGGTGCCGAAATCATCGATGGCCAGCCGGACTCCCAGCGCCTTGATGGACCGCAGGGTTGCCACGGTGGCGTCGACGTTTTGCATCAGTACGCTTTCGGTGATCTCAAGTTCGAGCAGCGTCGGATCGAGACCGGTTTGTTCGAGTATCTGCACTATGCCGTCGACATAACCGCGCTGACGAAAATCGATGGCGGAAACGTTCACCGAGATGCTGATCGGCGGCAGCCCGGCCGCCTGCCAGGTGCAGGCTTGACGGCAGGCCTCGGCCAACACCCATTTGCTCAGCGGGACAATCAGGCCGCTGTCTTCGGCAACCGAAATGAAGTCCGATGGGTAGACCCAGCCGTGCCCGGGTTTGAACCAGCGAATCAGCGCTTCGGCGCCCACCACTTTGCCGGATCTGAGGTCGAGTTTGGGCTGGTAGTGCAGGACGAACTCCTTGCGTTCCAGGGCCAGGCGGATGCCGGACTCGATACTTTGCTGTTCACGGGCGCGCTGATTCATGTCGTCGATGAAAAATCCGAAATCGTTAGGCGCGTTTTCCTTGATGTTGCGCATGGCGGTTTCGGCTTTCTTGATCAGCACCAGGGCATCGAAGCCATCTTCGGGATAAATGCTGATACCCAGGCTGGCGGTCACGCTCAGGTCATGACCGGCAATGTGCTGAGGGGTACTCACAGCGCTCAAGAGTTTCTCGGCGATGCCTTTGGTCTGCTGGGGATGATGGACATCGGCGAGGATCACCACGAACTCGTCGGAACCGTAGCGAAATACCGAATCGGACTCACGCACGGTCGCTGCCAGGCTGCCGGCAACCCGTTTGAGCATTTCATCGCCAATCGGATGCCCAAGGGCGTTGTTGATACGCTTGAAGCGATCCAGGCCCAGGAACATCACCGCCAGTTGCTTGTCATGGCGCCTGGAGAGCGCCAGGGATTGGGTCAGCCGGTCACCGAGCAGGGTGCTGTTGGGCAGTTCGGTGAGCACGTCGTACTGCAACAGATGAGAGACTTTCAACAGCTCATGGACGCGGTCTTCGATGGTTCGCTCCAGGCTGAGCATTTTTAGCGCCGCATCCTGAGCCATCTGCCATTTCCAGGTCAGCGCACTGGCCATCTGGCGTATTACCAGGCTGTCGAAGGGTTTTTTCAGTACCAGTAACTGGTCGCTGAACTCCAGGCGCTCGGCCATGGCTTCCCAGGAATAGTCGGAGTGGGCGGTGCACAGCGCGATCTGCAGGTTAGGGTCGGTCTTCCATAGATGTTCGATGGTTTCCAGTCCGTCCCAGCCGGTTGGCATGCGCATGTCGGTGAACGCCATGGCGTAAGGCCGGCCCTCGGCCAAGGCGCGCGTGACCAGCTCCAGAGCTTCCTGGCCCCGATAGGCCGAGTCGACCTCGAAGGTCGGGCGTACAGGCTGAGCAGTGCCGAACAGGGTCTCTTCGGTGCCGGCCAGGGGCTGTTCACCCGCAGGTACAGGACTGAGGATCTTGCGAAAGTCCTCATGGATCGACGGTGTGTCGTCAATGATCAGAATGCGCCGGTTGGTAATGGCTAACGATGGCTTCATCTCGCGGCCTCCGGTGGTCGGTGCGAGTCTTCGACCGCAAGGGTTGCGGCGTCGGCAGGGGGCGTCGGCACGATGCTGCCGTTCATCAACAGTTGCGCGGCCTGCTGGCTGCTGACCGCTTTACTGAAGTAGTAACCCTGAGCATTCATCGGCGAGCCGGTAGAGATCAGGGAGGTTCGTTGCTCTTGGGTTTCCACCCCTTCGGCGATGATGCCGATGCCGACTTCGCGGGCGAAATTGATGATGGCACGCAGGGTCGTCGCGCTGGCCGGATCCCGCGTGGCGTTGTCGATAAACGCCTGGGCAATCTTCAGGTGGTTGACCTGGTACGTCTTGAGGTAGTCGAACGAGGAATATTCGGTGCCGAAATCGTCGATGGCGATTTTCACTCCTAGCTCTCGCAGGCGCGGCAGCACATCATTGTGGGTCCATTTGGTCTGGGCCAGGGTCGCTTCGGTGACGTCGAACCGCAGATCCCAAGGGCACAGGGTCCAGCGGGCGGTGGTCCGCAGGACGTCATAGATCAGGTCCGGGCCGCTCTTGAGCTGGGCCAGAGAGAGCTTGATCGCAATCACTGGTGGCGCCATGCCCTGGTCGCGCCATTGGCGCATTTGCTGGCAGGCCTGATCCAGAAGCCAATGCCCAAGGGCAATGATGGTCCCGGTTTTTTCCGCCGCCGGGAGGAATACATCGGCCTCCAGCAGCCCGCGCTCGGGGTGGTTCCAGCGCACCTGGGCTTCCATACCGAGGATTTTTCCCGAACTCAGATCGACTTCAGGCAAATAGTGCAGTTCGAGCTCGCCTTGTTCGATGGCCGTTTTCAAGTCATTGGCCAGGGTAATCCGGTCGACCACCTCCTGATTGATCTCCTCTGAGTGGAAGTGGTACTGGTTGCGGCCCTCCTCCTTTGAACGGTACAGCGCCATATCGGCCTGGATCAGCAAGTTATCGGCGCTCGCGCTGTCTGGTGTGTAGGTGCTGATACCGATGCTGACCGACACCCGCACGTCGTTGCCATCCAGCGAGTGGGGCAGAACCAGCGCATCACGGACCTTCGCCGCCAGGGCCGCAGAATGGGTCGGGTCGCCCACGTCCAGCTGCAATATCGCGAACTCGTCGCCGCCCAGGCGCGCCACTACATCGTTTTCTCGTACACAGGCCTTGATGCGCCTGGAGACTTCTTGCAGCAATAGATCACCCACCGGGTGGCCGAGGGTGTCGTTGATCCGCTTGAAGTGATCCAGATCCAGATAGAACATCGCAAAGGGTGCAGCGCCGCGTCGGGCCGCGGCAAAGGCCTGGTGCAGGCGCTCGATCAGTGTGGCGCGGTTGACCAGACCGGTCAGCCCGTCGGTACGCGCCAGCAGGAAGATCTTCTCTTCGGCCACCTTGCGCTCGGTGATGTCGATGATGATGCCTTCGACTTCCAGCAACCGACCTTCGTTATCGCGCACCGGGATATAGCGGTTTTCGACCCAGCGCCAGGCACCGCCGCCGGTGCGCATGCGGAACTCGATGGATGCGCCTGCGGCGTGGCGGTCCAGCACCCGGGCCATGGCGGCGTCGACTTTCTCCTGATCGTCGACGTGAATCAGCTCCTTGGCCCAATTCGCCGACGCGACCAGTTGGGCCGCGACGTGACCGAACTTGGTGATGTTGTGGGAGATATACATCAGCGGGAACGACGGCTCACCGCGCAGGCGATAAAGGATGGTCGGACTGTTCTGCACAATGATATTGGCGTCGGACAGTTCCCGGGTGCGCTCCTCGACTGCCTGTTCCAGCAGGTTCATTTTCATTGAGGCGTTTTCGGTCATCTGCCATTTGACCGTCAGTGCACTGGCCATCTGGCGAATTTCGATGGCATCGAAGGGTTTTTTCAGGATCAGCAGCCGGTCACCCAAGTCAAGACGCTCGGTGATGTCCTCCCACGAGTAGTCGGAATACGCGGTGCAGAGTGCGATTTGCAGCCTGGGGTCGGCTTGCCAGAGTCGCTCGATGGTTTCCAGCCCATCCCAACCGGGCGGCATGCGCATATCGATGAAGGCCATGGCGTACGGCAAGTCGTTGGCCAGCGCCGACTCCACCTTGTTCAGGGCTTCGAGGCCTTGAAACGCCGAATCGAGCAAAAAGCTCTGGAGGGAAGCGGCCACCGGGGAGCCGAACAGTGCCTCTTCGACGCTGTTCAGTGCGTCCTCATCAAGCGCTTGCGGGCTGAGGATCTTGTAAAAGTCCTGATGGATCGATGCGGTATCATCGACGATCAGGATTCGTCGGTTTACCGGCTCCTGCAACGCCTTCATTGGAATACACCAAGGAATACGGCCATTGTGCGCGTTGAATTCATATGGCATCCCTTCCTGTCGCGGACTTATGCGGGAGCAGATATTGGATCCTATTTTCATGAGCATAGTCCGGCTCCTTTGGGTTCGCCGGGCGCTTGAGCTCAAATTGCCATCGAATTAGCTGAAAATCGTCTAGCCTTTAGCTCAAACCCACGCAATAGCCGATGTTTACCTTTCATTTGCCCAAAGAATGAACGTCCCAGTGTTGAATTGAGGTACTGCCATGGATGAGCAATCTGCGATGGCTTCGGCCTACAGACCCAAGGTTCTGCTGGTCGATGATGAAGAGTCGATCCTCAACAGCCTGCGCCGTCTGCTGCGCAGCCAGCCTTACGACGTGGTATTGGCCAATAGTGGCGCTCAGGCCCTGGAGGTCATGGGGCAGCAACCGATCGATCTGGTGATGACCGATGCGCGCATGCCCAATATGGATGGCGCCACCTTGCTGATGGAAATTCATCGGCGTCACCCTTCGACCATGCGCATTTTGCTGACCGGTTATGCGGATCTGACGATGATCATCAAAGCGATCAACGAAGGGCAGATCCATCGGTACATCAGCAAACCCTGGAACGATGAGGAAATGCTGTTGACCTTGCGCCAATCCCTGGCCCATCAGCATTCCGAGCGCGAACGGCTGCGCCTGGTGCAGTTGACCTGGGAGCAGAACGAGCAATTGAAGTCGCTCAACACGACGCTGGAAAAGCGTGTCGCTGCACGCACTGCTGAACTGCAGCAAACGGCGGACATGCTCGACCTGGCCTACGAAGAGCTCAAACACAGCTATGTCACGGGTACCGAAGTGTTCTCGCTGTTGGCCAATCTGCGTTTACCGAAGGCCAAGCAAACCAACCGGCAGATCATCGAACTGGTGCGCGTCTACTGCAAATCCCATGGGCTGGATGAGGCCACCAGTCGCGACCTGACCATGGCCGCGGCCCTCTACAACATCGGTAAGTTGAGCTGGAGCGACAGCATGATGACGGCCCCCGCCGACTTGCTGCGCCACACCGAGCGTGAGCGTTACCGGGGGTATCCGAAACAGAGTGAGTCGCTGTTGATGACTCTGGACCCGATGAAGGATGCGGCCCGCTTGATTCTTCACCATCAGGAGCGTTGGGACGGCAGCGGTTTCCCCGATCACCTCAAGGGCGAGGCGATTCCTTTCGGTTCGCGGCTGCTGAAACTGGCGGTGGACTTTATCGAGTTGCAGCGCGGGCTGATCCTCGAGCGGCAGATGAACAGTGATGAAGCACTGGTATTCATCCGCAACTACGCCGGCAAGCTTTACGATCCGGAGCTGGTGGAAGATTTCGTTCAAGTCTGCGCAGCGTACCTGAGCGATGTCACTGTCGGTGATCCTTCGGTCAAAGTGCTGAGCACCCGTGAACTGGCGCCCGGCATGGTGCTGGCACGCAACCTCAATGCCGACAATGGCATGCTCCTGCTCAATGCCGGCAAGCAGCTCAATGGGCCGCTGGTGGCGAAACTGATCGCCTTCGAAGCCATGGAGGGGGGCAAATACAGCATTTTTGTCAAAGTGCCGGAGGAGGTGGGGGGGTTGCAGCAGGTTGGTTAGACGTTGTTTGAGGTGAAGCGAGGTTGTGTGGGGGCGGGAAATCGTTGCCTGTCTCGAAACCCAGCTCTCTCCCTTTTGGGGAACGGACTGGCTGTCATGACCCGCTCGAAGTTCGAACGACTGCGATACCCGGCTCCTCAATTGCCGACAAACTGAAACTCATGGGATCCTTGCGCCTTTGCGTCCAAGGCCATTTCTCACCCATGACTCTTCCATCATCCGCAACATTTTCCTCCATCATCCGCATTGCCGCGGCGCTGTTGATTGGTCCAGACGGTCGAACCCTGCTGGTACGCAAGCGCGGCACTCAGGCGTTCATGCAGCCGGGCGGCAAGATCGAAGTTCATGAACAACCGGTGGCGGCGCTGGCGCGTGAGCTTGCAGAAGAACTCGGATTGCGTATCGATACGACGGCAGCCCGTTACCTGGGCAAGTTCTGCGCTCCAGCCGCCAACGAGCCGGGTTCTGTGGTGGAAGCCGAACTTTTCCAGTTGAACATCGCCTCTGATGTGACTGCGGCAGCGGAGATCGAAGAGGTGGTCTGGATCGATCCGGCCACCGACGGCGGTCTGGTGTTGGCGCCATTGACACGGGACCTGATCTTGCCGTTTTATCGGGCATCACAAACGACCCCAGCCTGATCTTCAACGGACAAAGGACTGCTCCATGATTCCCACTCAAGACTTATTGCTGTTCGCCGCTGCCGCACTGCTGATGGTGCTCACGCCAGGGCCGAACATGATCTACCTGATTTCCCGTTCGATCTGCCAGGGCCGCAAGGCCGGCGTGACTTCATTGCTGGGGGTGGTGGCGGGATTCTTCGTGCACCTGTTCGCGGCTGCGGCAGGTTTGACGGCGGTGTTTCTCGCCGTGCCGATGGCCTATGAAGTGCTGAAATGGGCTGGCGCGCTGTACCTGCTGTGGCTGGCCTGGCAGGCACTCAAACCGGGAGCGCGCTCGCCGTTCGAGGCCCAGCAACTGTCGCCGGATTCCTCAAGAAAACTGATCTTGATGGGCTTTCTCACCAGTGCCCTGAACCCGAAAATCGCGGTGTTCTACCTGTCGGTGTTTCCGCAGTTCATCAACCCCGAGCACGGCTCGGTGTTCAGCCAGAGCATCATTCTCGGCCTGACCCAGATCAGCGTGAGCTTTTTAGTCAACTTGCTGATCGCATTGTTTGCCTCCGGAATTGCAGCGTGGTTCGCCCACAACCCGCTGTGGCTGGCGGTGCAGCGCTACTTCATGGGCTTTGTGCTGGCCGCGCTCGCGGTGCGTTTGATGCTCGAACAACGTCGGACTGCCTGATAATCCACATGAGCCATTTTTCATTGCCGGTTTGAACGCGCCATGAGCATCCAACGCCTGAACCAACGACACGCCGTGCAGTATCGGGCGTTGATGCTTGAAGCCTACGGTCTGCATCCCGAGGCGTTTACCTCCAGCGTCGCCGAGCGCGCCACAATGCCATTGGCCTGGTGGGAGTCGCGCCTGACCAGCGATCTGGATCTGGTGCTCGGCGCGTTTGAAGGCGACAACCTGGTGGGCATCGTCGGTCTGGCCTTCGAACCGCAGGAAAAAGCCCGGCACAAGGCCACGCTGTTTGGCATGTATGTATCCGCTGCGTCTCGTCATATCGGGTTGGGCTACCAATTGGTACAAGCCGCACTCGCCGAGGCGCGAGCGCGTGAAGGGTTGAAACTGATTCAACTGACCGTCACCGCCGGCAATGACGCGGCGTTAACCCTGTACCAACGCTGCGGTTTCGTGCAGTTCGGGCTCGAGCCGTTGGCGGTGAGGGTGGGTGTGGAGTACTTCGACAAGATCCATATGTGGCGGGAGTTGGGGGTGTAACTACGTATGATCGTTCCCACGCTCCGCGTGGGAATGCCTCAATGGACGCTCCGCGTCCGTTTCTGCGGTGACGCAGAGCGTCACGGGCTGCATTCCCACGCAGAGCGTGGGAACGATCTGCGTGGGGTTGCGCGCAGCTCTTTAGCGCACCGCACTCACTCCATCCAGGGTCGAGAATGAGGTGTCTTTGGCCGTCAGCAAGGGGAGTTGGGGGTGTAGCTACGTATGATCGTTCCCACGCTCCGCGTGGGAATGCCTCAATGGACGCTCCGCGTCCGCTTCTGCGGTGACGCAGAGCGTCACGGGCTGCATTCCCACGCAGAGCGTGGGAACGATCTGCGTGGGGTTGCGCGCAGCTCTTT
>NZ_JBWKWW010000016.1:0-23660 GCF_059422425.1 Pseudomonas sp. GW821-FHT01E05 | reverse complement strand
GCTCTTTAGCGCACCGCACTCACTCCATCCAGGGTCGAGAATGAGGTGTCTTTGGCCGTCAGCAAGAAGTCGCGCATGTACGGCGCGTCCAGCATGTCGGCGCGAATGCCCGCATACAGCGTCGCAAACAACCCTTTTTCGCCTAACCGCTTAGCCTTCACATAACCCCGTGAGCTGTACTCATGCAGAGCCCAGTGGGGCATGCCGCACACGCCACGGCCGCTGGCCACCAACTGCATCATCATCACCGTCAGCTCCGAGGTGCGCACCTGTGCCGGTTCGATATCCGCCGGCTCCAGGAAACGGGTGAAGATGTCCAGCCGGTCCCTTTCCACCGGGTAGGTGATCAAGGTTTCACTGAGTAAATCTTCCGCCACGATGTACGGCTTGTTCGCCAGCCGATGCTGGTTGGCCACGGCGAGCATTGCTTCGTAGGTGAATAACGGCACATAAGTAATGCCCGCCAGCTCCAACGGGTCGGACGTCACCACCAAATCCAGGTCGCCACGGGCCAGGGCGGGCAGGGGAGCGAAAGAGAAACCTGAAGCCAGGTCCAGCTCAACCTCCGGCCAGGCATCGCGGAACTGGTCGATGGTCGGCATCAGCCACTGGAAGCAGCTGTGGCATTCGATGGCCATGTGCAAACGTCCGGCAGTGCCACCGGCCAACCGGGCGATATCCCGTTCGGCACCGCGCAGCAGCGGCAAAGTGGCATCGGCCAGCTGCAACAGGCGCAGCCCGGCGCTGGTGAAACGCACCGGCTTGGTCTTACGCACGAACAGTTGCATACCCATGCGCTCCTCCAGCTCTTTGAACTGGTGGGACAACGCGGACTGGGTCAGGTGCAAGCGCTCGGCGGCTTCAACCAGGCTGTCTGCTTCGCGCAAGGCGTGCAGGGTCTTCAGGTGACGGATTTCCAGCACTGAGGCCTCCATGAGGAAAACTTGTGATCAATACGAAAAGATTGAGTTTGTCTCATGTTGCCTTGGCTGTCGACAATAGAGCCATCTTTTATGGAGGAATGCCGTCATGGCCCTGGCCCACAATCTTGGTTTCCCGCGCATCGGCGCTGACCGCGAACTGAAAAAAGCCCTTGAATCCTATTGGAAGGGCGACCTCGAGCAGAGTGCGTTGCAAGCCATTGGCCGTGAACTGCGGGCCAGACACTGGCAACTGCAAAAGGATGCGGGTATCGACTTGCTACCAGTTGGCGACTTCGCCTGGTACGACCAGGTGCTGAGCCACTCGCTGACCTTCGGGGTGATCCCCGAGCGATTCGACAGCGTCAAGGATGCCCGTGGCCTGCCGACCCTCGATACGCTGTTCGCCATGGCTCGTGGCGCCACTGCCTCCTGCTGCGGCGGGGAGCATGCCAACGCGCAATACGCTCAGGAATTGACCAAGTGGTTCGATACCAATTACCACTACCTGGTCCCGGAATTCAGCGCTGACCAGCGGTTCAAACTGAGCTGGGAGCAGCTGTTCGAAGAAGTCGATGAAGCGCTGGCGCTGGGGCACAAGATCAAACCTGTGATCATCGGTCCGCTGACCTACTTGTGGCTGGGCAAGGCCAAAGGCAACGACTTCGACAAACTCGACCTGTTGGAGCGTTTGCTGCCGATCTACGGTGAAATCCTCGGTCGGCTTGCGGCCCAAGGCGTGGAGTGGGTGCAGATCGACGAGCCGATCCTGACCCTCGACCTGCCCCAGGAATGGAAAAACGCCTTCGAGCGCGCCTACCACATCCTGCAATATTCACCGCTGAAAAAACTTGTGGCGACCTACTTCAGCGGTCTGGAAGACAACCTCGGGCTGGCCGTCGGCCTGCCAGTGGATGGCCTGCACATCGATGCGGTGCGCGCTCCGGAACAGTTGGCGGCGGTACTCGACCGCCTGCCGACTTACAAAGTCCTTTCGGTGGGCCTGGTCAATGGTCGCAACGTCTGGCGCTGCGAGCTGGAACAGGCGCTGGAGCAACTGCAAGCTGCCCAGCAGCGATTCGGCGACAACCTCTGGGTGGCCGGTTCCTGCTCGCTGCTGCACAGCCCGGTTGACCTGGGCCGCGAAGACAAACTGGATGCCGAACTGAAAAGCTGGCTGGCTTTCGCCGTGCAGAAGTGTGGCGAAATCTCTGTGCTGCGCGATGCCTTGAACGATCCGCAAGCCCCTGCGGTGCAAACCGCGCTGGCTGAGAGCCGCGCCGTACAGGCCAGCCGTGCCCGGTCGCCGCGCATTCACAAGGCAGAGGTTCAGGCCTGTATCGCCGCCATCAGCGCGGCTGACAGCCAGCGCCAATCGCCGTTCGCCCAGCGCATCGAGGTGCAACGTGCTCGTCTGAACCTGCCGGCGTTCCCGACCACCACTATTGGCTCGTTCCCGCAGACCGCCTCGATTCGTCTGGCGCGTCAGGCGTTCAGGCAAGGCAAGCTGTCCGCCAATGACTACACCGACGCCATGCGTAGCGAGATCCGTCACGCCGTGCAAGTCCAGGAACGCCTGGGTCTCGATGTGCTGGTCCACGGTGAAGCCGAGCGCAACGACATGGTCGAGTACTTCGCCGAGCAACTCGACGGTTACCTATTCACCCGCTTCGGCTGGGTCCAGAGCTACGGTTCGCGTTGCGTGAAACCGGCAATCATCTACGGCGACCTGAACCGCCCGAATGCCATGACCGTGGACTGGATTCAGTACGCCCAGAGCCTGACCGACAACGTCATGAAGGGCATGCTGACAGGGCCGGTGACCATGCTGATGTGGTCCTTCCCGCGCGAAGATGTATCGCGCAAAGTCCAGGCGCAGCAATTGGCACTGGCCCTGCGTGATGAAGTGGTCGATCTGGAAAAGGCCGGAATCAAAATTGTCCAGATCGACGAAGCCGCCTTCCGTGAAGGCCTGCCGTTACGTCGTGCGCAATGGCAGGAGTATCTGGATTGGGCAGTGGAGGCCTTCCGTCTCACAGCTTCGGGGGTTCAGGACCAGACCCAGATCCACACCCACATGTGCTACAGCGAATTCAACGACGTGATCCAGTCCATCGCAGCCATGGATGCCGACGTGATCACCATTGAGACTTCGCGCTCGGACATGGAACTGCTGGACGCGTTCGAGGCGTTCGACTACCCGAACGATATCGGTCCGGGCGTCTACGATATCCACTCGCCACGGGTGCCGGACACTGCCGAGATGATCAAACTGATGAGCGAAGCGGTCAAACGCATCCCCGCCGAACGACTGTGGATCAACCCCGACTGCGGCCTGAAAACCCGCGCCTGGCCGGAAACTGAAGCGGCACTGGTGAACATGGTCGCGGCGGCGCGGCAGTTGAGGAGTCAGTTGGCGTAAAAGCCTTTTTGTTTGGTCGTTCCCACGCTCCCGCGTGGGAATGCCTCAATAGACGCTCTACGTCAGCTCTTGTGACGCGGAGCGTCACGGGCTGCATTCCCACGCAGAGCGTGGGAACGATCAGCTCCTCTGATATTAGCAACCGCTCGGCAATCTTCATCAAACTGTCACGTAACTGTGGCAGCGCGCTTGATCAAAGTTCATCAGACTCGCGCTCTACTGGGTTTCTGCGTTTCGGTGTTTTTCATGCGTGCATTTTTTTTAAAGTCGGCATTTTTTCTGGTCGCACTGGTGTTCGGCCTGCCGGCTTTTGCGGCGTCACGGTGCGATGTCAACGTACCGACCCAACAGGTCGAGCTCAATCAGGTCAATCTGGCCTATCAGAGCATTGGCCGTGCCTCGGATCCGGCGTTGCTGCTGGTGATGGGGCTGGGCGGGCAGTTGATTCATTGGCCGGACGAGGTGGTCGTCGCGCTGTGTCAGCAGGGCTTTCGGGTGATCCGCTACGACAATCGCGATGTCGGGCTCTCTACCTGGCGCGAGCCACCCGCCAGCGCCAACCTGGCCTTTGAAGTGTTGCGCTACAAACTCGGTTTACCGGTGTCGGCGCCGTATACGCTCACGGACATGGCTGACGATGCGTTGGGCCTGATGGATGCCTTGCATGTGCAGCAGTTCCACGTGCTGGGTGCGAGCATGGGCGGGATGATTGCCCAGCATATGGCGGCGATGGCGCCGCAACGGGTGGAAAGCCTGACCCTGATCATGACCAGTTCCGGTGCCGAAGGCTTGCCGGCGCCGAGCGCGGCGTTGGTGCAGTTGCTCTCTCGGCGCAGCGCGCCGAACCGCGAAGTGGCGCTCGAGCAACAGGCGGATTTACTGGCGGCACTGGGCAGCCCGCAGGTGGCGGATGACCGGCAGGCGCTGCTGCATCAGGCCGCGGTGTCGTATGACCGGGCGTTCAACCCCGAAGGCGTGAAGCGCCAGATCATGGCGATCCTGGCTGAACCAAGCCGGGTGGCATTGCTCAATCAGCTGCGGGTGCCGACGCTGGTGGTGCACGGCACCGCCGACCCGTTGCTGCCGGTGATGCATGGCGTGCATTTGGCGGCGCATATCCAGGGCAGTCAGTTGAAGCTGATTCCCGGGTTGGCTCATCGCTTTCAGGAGGCGTTCAAGGCGCCGCTGCTGGCGGCGGTGTTGCCGTATTTGCAGAGCCATCGCGAAGATACATCGCATTGGGCACAGATTGATCCGGTGCTGACGCCGAACCTGTTGTAACCCAGAGACTGCTGATCGTTCCCACGCTCTGCGTGGGAATGCAGCCCGTGACGCTCTGCGTCACAAAAGCGGACGCAGAGCGTCCAGAGAGGCATTCCCACGCAGGAGCGCAGGAACGATCAAGTTATCGCGACAGGCGCGGAATGTTGCTCAGCGCACAATCTTGTCCACATGAATCCCGAGCTTCTTCAACCGGTACCAGAAACTGCGCTCGGAGATGCCGATCAGCTGCGCAGCGGCGGCCTGTACGCCGTTGCTCTGTTGCAGGGCGGCGAGGATGTAGTTCTTTTCCACTTCGGCCAGCGCTGCGTCCAGATCCTCAGGCACGCCGGTACCTTCGCTGAGAATCGCGCTGGCGCCGCTGCTGGAGGGTTGTGAGGCGAACAGATAGGCCGGCAGATCGCTGTCTTCAATGATGCTGCCGCAGGCAACGATGGTCGCGCGCTCCACGCAGTTTTGCAGTTCGCGGATATTCCCCGGCCAGGCGTAATTGGTCATGACCTGCAGCGCGCGCGGGCTGAAGCCGGTGATGCGTTTGCCAGCGGTGGCACCCAGGGTGTGGGCGAAATGGCGGGCCAGCGGCGCGATATCTTCGACCCGTTCGCGCAGGGCGGGCAGCGGGATAGGGAACACGTTCAGACGGTAGTAGAGGTCTTCGCGAAACTCTTTATTGGCCACCGCTTCCAGCAGGTTTTTGTTGGTGGCGGCGATGACCCGCACATCGACCTTGCGCTCGCGCGGGTCGCCCACCGGCTCGATCACGCGCTCCTGCAAGGCCCGCAGGATTTTCGCTTGCAAGGCCAGGGGCATGTCGCCAACTTCATCGAGGAACAGCGTGCCCTTGTCGGCCTGCATGAAGCGCCCCACGCGATCGGTCACGGCGCCGGTAAAGGCACCTTTGCGATGGCCGAACATTTCGCTTTCCAGCAGGCCTTCCGGGATGGCCGCGCAGTTGACCGCGACAAAGGGTCTGTCGGCACGGTTGCCGTGTTTATGGATGGCCCGGGCAACCATTTCCTTGCCGGTACCGCTTTCACCGGTCAGCAGGATCGTAGCGTTGCTTTCTCGCACAGAGTCCACTGCTTGCAGTACTCGGCGAAAGGTCGAGCTGTTACCCACCAGGCTGTCGATCTGCTGGTGTTCGTCGAGCTCGGCGCGCATGCGCTGGTTGTCTTTGAGGATGTCGCGAAACTGCAAGGCTTTGCTGACGGTGATGTCCAGTTCGTCGATGTCGAACGGTTTGGCGATGTAGTCGAAGGCGCCATTGCGCATCGACTGCACGGCGTTTTTTACCGTGCTGTAAGCGGTCATGACGATCACTGGCAGTTGCGGAAAGCGTACTTTGATTTCCGCCAGCAACTGCGGCCCGTCCATGCCAGGCATGCGCCAGTCGCTGATCACCAGGTCGATGTCCTCCTGTTCAAGCACAGCCAGGGCGTGCAGGCCATTGCCAGCGGTGAACACTTGAATGCCGTTCTGGTTCAGGGCTGAAGACAACAGGTCACAGAGCTTGGGCTCGTCGTCGACCACCAGAATATTATGCGTCATCGTTGTCCTCACCGCTGTCTTCGCCGTTGGCCGGAATGTACAGGCTGAAGGTGGAGCCGGCATCTTTTTCGCTGACGCATTCGATACGGCCGTCGTGGTTTTCCATGATCGAGAAGACTTTTGCCAGGCCCAGGCCGGTGCCGGTGGCCTTGGTGGTCACAAACGGGGTGAAAATACGTTCGATCATATCCGGTTCGATGCCTTGGCCGGTATCGGCAACACTGATGATTGTCTCTTCCTTGTCTGTGGCAATGCCCAGGGTCAAACGACCGCCTGCGGGCATGGCGTCGATGGCGTTGAGGATCAGGTTCAGGCAGGCCTGTTTGAGTTGCCGTGCATCGGCGTAGACGGTCGCGCCGGGTACCTGATCGTCGATCCGTGCATCGATGTTATGGGTCGCCAGTTCCGGCGCGCAGAAACCGATCAGATCTTCCACCAACGGCCGGGCCAGCAGGGTCGAGCGTATCGGTGCGCTGGGTTTGGCAAAGTCGAGAAACTCGGTGATCAGGTCGTTGATCCGGCTGACTTCGCTGACCACATATTCCAGATGACGTTTGTCGGTCTCGGGCAGGTCCGCGCGGCGGTGCAATAACTGGGTCGCGGTCTTGATGATACCCAGCGGGTTGCGAATTTCATGGGCCAGGCCCATCGCCACTTCGCCAAGGGCGTGCAGGCGATCACGGCGGCGCAGCTGCGCTTCCAGATGGTGAAGTTCTCCGAGGCGTTCGGTCATGTGGTTGAAGGTACTGCTCAGTTCGGCCAGTTCGTCGCTGCCAGTGACGGCTAACCGTTGGCGATAATCGCCAGCGGTTACTGCCCGAACCCCCTCGGAGAGGCCGCGTAGCGGTCGGGTCAGACGCTGTGATACCAGCCAGCCAGCACCCAGTGACAGGGCGCTCGCAATCACGAAAATCAGGATGAAAAGGTTACTTTGATTGACCAGCCCGACCAGGCTGGTGTGGCGTAGCAACCCGCTGAAGATAACACCCTGCAGTTCGCCGTGGTCGTTGAGAATCGGCCAGTAAAGTCCACTGACGCGGCTGGTGAACTGTTCGCTGGGTAGTTTGGTTTGGCGTATGTTCGCCTCGATGTTGCTCGGTACTTGAGAGGGGTGATCCTCGAAGCGTTGGGTCGAGAATATCTCGGAGAACCCGTTGGCGTTGGACAGGTACAAGCGCAGGTCAAGGGAGTGAACGTCCGCCACACTGTTCAGGAAGCTGCTGTCCAGATAGCTGGCGACCAGCAGTTGGTAGTCTGCGCCGTCCTGATTGGTGTGGAAAACAGAGACCACCGCGCCAAAGAGGTCGCCATTTACTTTGAGTGTTTGCAATACCGCATTGGGCTCGGTGCTGAGTTGCGCGGTGATCTCATCGGGAACGGTGGAAAATACCACTTTGTGATCGCTCTCGCGGATCAGTGCGACTACGTCGATACCCATGGCGTCGGCAATATCTACCGTCAATTTGTCATGTTTGGCCGCTGAGCGCGAAGACGGCGGTCTGGTATAGCGAAGGAACAGTTGGGCGACCCGCGCATTGCTTCGCAGGATTTCTCCTATTTCGTCCTTGACGATCTTGGTCGACTCCTGCAACCAGATCCGCACGTTGCTATCGAAAATCTCTGACAGGGTCGTCGCCGCGAGTTCGGCAGCGATCATCGTCGGTACCACGCTGACCAGCCAGAACGCCAGGACCAGTTTGCGCTGGACGCTCCAGCGTGAAATGGCAAAGGGGCGTGAGGTACGGCGGTTTTTTCTGGTCATCAGGTTTCGCTTATCGCAGCAGCCATGGCGGGGTCGGATCGATCCGGTCGGACAAACGGTTTCACCAGTTTCAGCATTGTGTTGAGCAGCCAGTTGCGATGGCGGAAGAACAGCATGTTGCCCTGAAACTCACAGCCAAGCCGCAGCTTATTGGCATAAGCAGCCTGGCCGCACTCATACAGTGGGATATTGTGTTGAATACAGTAGCCGACATTGGCCAGCCAACTACGCAAATACAGGTTGTGCTCACGACTGGATTCGATGTCGTGGGCGAAAAGCTTGTCGATCAGGCGTTGCTGGTCAATCAGTATCAGGTTGAACGCCACTAACTGCTCGTCGACCCAATACAGCACACAGGCCGCACGATCTTCGAGTTGTTTGAGGATGCCAGTGAAGTAGCGCGCCGGTAACCGCTCGATCTGCTGATCGCTGCGCGCCAGTGTCGCTTCGTACAACTGCATTATGCTCGGCAGAACGTCGTCAATGGAGCGCCGCCATTCGATCCGTGGCCCGGGGGCGCGAAGCTTGCGCCGCAGGTCCTTGCGGGTGGATTTGCCCAGAGATCCCAGGTACGCGTCGATCGAGCCGTATGGCACCGGTAGAAGCGCTGTCGGAAGGCTTGGCATCGCTTGAAAACCTGCCGCAAGGCAACTGGCGGCCCATTGCTCATCGTGACTGGGTGCATCTTTCACGGCCAGCAGGCCGATACCGAAACTATCGGCATCGCGGCGGGCCGAGCTGAGTAATTGCTCCAGCAAGGCTTGACGTCGATGCGCTGCAACATGGCTGGCGGTCCCGGCATTGCACCGCTCGGCCACAGGCGAGCCGATGACATAGAGGCGCAATTGCAGAATGCCCGGCCATAGTTGTTCCAGGCGTTCGGTGAAACGCTTGCCCACCCCTTGAACTCTAGTGCCGAGTCGATACCTGGTCATGAACGCTGGCGCCACGGCCAGTAGCGTCGAGCCCTCGTACAGGGCCAGGTAGCGCCACTGAAAGTCCTCTATTCCGGCATTCTCTACGGCAGCGTAATAATCCCAACCCTCCAGAGCATCCGGAAAGCAATCATTCCAGGCACTGCGCTCGATGGCCTGGATGGTCGAGAAGGCTTGGGCGGTGATCACGTCTTTTCCTTAAGTTACGCCAGCTGCCGATACTCTTCGCGCTCGGTCGGTTTCATGGAAAGCTGTTGGACAAAATCCGCACTCAGATCCACAACGCGGCGGTACTCCAGGTCGACCGTGATCATGTGATAGCAGTTATCCAGCAGGACCTTGGTGACCGGGCCGCCGAGATTGCGTTCGACATAATCGGCGTTCCAGCGGCTGGTGATATCGTCCTCTATGGAGTGCAGCACCAGGGCCGGTGTTTTGATCGACGGCATGCGCTTCTTGACCACGGCATTCATCCGGTGCAATTCGCGCACGGTGACGCCTTCCATGGTCAACAGCCCGGCATTGCTGCTTTCGCCGTCTTTCATCTGACGTTCGACGATCGCTCGTAGACGCTCGTTCTTGATGCCATAGGGCGGCTTCTCTTCGAAGCTGCAGATGTGCACGCCGAACGGAATCTTCATCAACAAGGGGGTCAGGAACGCCAGCTTGTGGATGCTCCAGCCGTCGTAGCGCAGGGTGGTTGAGTACATCAGCAGGCCGCTGACCTGCCCCGGATGCTCGGAGGCGACGTACATGGACATGACCGCGCCCATGGACAGACCACCGACGAACACCTTTTCGTGCCGCTGGCGTATGCCCACGAACGTCTTGCGTACACCTTCGTACCAGTCCTGCCAGCCAGTGGCTTGCAGGTCGGCGTTGTCACCGCAGTGCCCGGCCAGGGTTGGCACGTATACCGTGCAACCCGATTTGGCCAGGCCGATGGCAACCCGACGCAACTCCGTCGGGGTGCCGGTCAGGCCGTGGATCAACAACACCGCGACCTCACCACTGCCGAGAACGAAACCGGCGCTACCTTCGCCGAGATCGATCTCGTCTTTTGAAACAGCGGGATTCATCGTTTCATGGCTCGGGCAAGCAGGCGGTCGAGCAGAGCAATACCCAGATCGATTTCCTCGTAGCTGATTTCCAGCGACGGGGCCAGGGTGATGACGTTCTTGTAGTAGCCGCCCACATCGAGAATCAGGCCCAGACGCTTGCCGTCGATTTCGATGTCGCCCTTCATGCCTTCCTCAACCATGAAGTCCAGGGTGGCCTTGTCCGGAGTGAAGCCGTCCGGACCGCAGATTTCGCAGCGCAGTGCCAGGCCCAGGCCGTCGACGTCGCCGATGATCGGGTAGCGCTTCTGCAGGTCCTGCAGACCGTCCAGGAAGTATTTGCCCTTGGCCATGACCATCGCGCCGTAGTCGACTTCGCTGGTCATCTTGAACATTTCCAGGCCCACCGCCGTACCCAGCGGGTTGGAGGCGAAGGTGGAGTGAGTCGAACCTGGCGGGAAAACCTTCGGGTTGATCAGCTCTTCGCGAGCCCAGATGCCGCCCAGTGGGTTGAGGCCGTTGGTCAGTGCCTTACCGAAGACGATCACGTCCGGTTTGACGTCGAAGTGCTCGATCGACCACAGCTTGCCGGTGCGCCAGAAACCCATCTGGATCTCGTCGACCACCATCAGGATGCCGTGCTGATCCAGCACTTGCTTGAGCTCGCTGTAGAAGTTCATCGGCGGGATCACGTAGCCGCCGGTGCCCTGGATCGGCTCGACGTAGAAGGCTGCGTATTCGCACTGGCCGGTTTTCGGGTCCCAGACGCCGTTGTATTCGGTTTCGAACAGACGGGCGAACTGCTGCACGCAGTGGCTGCCGTATTCTTCCTTGGTCATGCCTTTAGGACCACGGAAGTGGTACGGGAACGGGATGAAGTTGGCGCGCTCGCCGAAGTGACCGTAGCGGCGACGGTAGCGGAAGCTCGAGGTGATCGACGATGCACCCAGGGTACGGCCGTGGTAGCCGCCTTCGAAGGCGAACATCAGGCTCTTGCCGTTGCTGGCGTTACGCACGACTTTGAGCGAGTCCTCGATGGACTGCGAACCGCCGACGTTGAAGTGCACGCGACCGTCCAGGCCAAACTTGTTCTTGGCATCGACCGCGATCATTTCCGACAGCTCGATCTTGCCTTTGTGCAGGTATTGGCTGGCGATCTGCGGCAGGGTGTCGATCTGTTGTTTCAGGGCGTTGTTCAGGCGCGGGTTGGCGTAACCGAAGTTGACCGCCGAGTACCACATTTGCAGGTCGAGGTAGGCCTGGTCGCTGGTGTCCCACACGTAGGAACCTTCGCAACGGCTGAAGATGCGTGGCGGTTCGATGTAGTGAACGGTGTCGCCGTAGGAGCAGTACTTGGCTTCTTTTTCCAGAAGAATCTGGTCTTCTGCGGTCGCGATTCGAATATCAGACATGATGGAAGAGTTCCTGTGTTTCGGAAGAGTGTTCAAGTGTGAAGGCGCTGGCGTTGGCGGCGCTGGCCGCTGGCAGTTTGGCCAGCAATGCAGGCAGTTCGGCGAAGCTGTCGAAGCGGGCGTAGGCAATGCCGTTGCGCTCGCAGTGTTCGGCCAGACGATCCTTGGCGAAAACGAAGTCGGCGCTGGAGGCCACGCACATGTCGGACTGGCCGTCACCGATCACCAGCACGCGTTTGCTGCTGGGGGTGGATTTGCATTTGCAATTGCCGGAGGCGGCGCGGCAGGCGTCGCTCGAATACGGGAAGTCGATGCGCCAGCTGTTGTGGTCGACCTGGCGCAGACGGTTGGCCAGGATTGGCAACAGGCTGACGTAGTTGCGCGCCAGAATCCGTGCGATGCCTTGCTCAATGCCGTCGCTGACCACTTCGATGGACGCGCCGAGGCCGATCACGTGGTCGACGAAGTCCGGGAAGTCAGGGTCGATTTCGATCGTGTCGAAATACGCCAGCAGCTCGGCAGGCGTGGCCTTGACCAGCGCTAGTTGGCGGCTCAGACATTCGCGCGAGCCGATGTGACCGTCCAGCCATTCCTGCTCGATGCTTTCCCAGATCGGGTCGGCGAAGCGTTCAAGTATGTTGTCGATCGCGTCGGTGCGGGATATGGTCCCGTCGAAATCACACACGATATGCCAGTCAATCATCTGCATTACCTATTTGCCAGGGGCGCGCTGTTGCGCTTGCCGGGGATAGAGCAGGGACTGTGCCAAGTGACCCTGGCCCATGGCTGGCGGGCTTTGGCCGGTAACCGGCAAGCTTGAAGCTACAATTTTTGTAGGTCTCTACAAAAAACATGAGTGCTTGCGCGACGATGCCGCTCTGGGGATTGATGCACGCATGTATAGATAAGGAATCGTTCCATGTTCAGGGTTTTCACTGCTTTATTGGCCTGCCTGTTATGTCTTGGCGGCTTTTCGGTCAGCGCTCAGGCTGACGGCATTACCGGTGAGGCAGGGCTGGGCATCAGTTATCAACCCCATGACCCTAGTGGTAGTCGTTATGAAACGGCTCCGGTGCCGTATCTCGATCTGGACTGGGGGAATGTCAGCCTCAGCACTGACGATGGATTGACCTGGAGTGCTTTCAAAGCCTCCGGTTTCAGGGCCGGTCCGTTTATCAATTACCTGCCGGGACGTAGCGCCAATGGCTCGATACAAGGGCTGCGCAATGTGCCGGATATGGCAGAGGTGGGCGGGTTCATCCAGTACAGTCCGCAAGATTTCTGGCGCGTGTTTGCCCAGGTCGGGCAGGCAGTGGGTGGCAACGGCGGGCAGGGCGGGCTGCTCGGACGCGTGGGTGGGGAGCTTGGCTATCCACTGGGTATGGGGATTATCGGCAGCAGCAACCTGACCGCGCACTTCGCCGATGGCCGGCAGACCCAGACCTTCTTTGGGGTCAGCGCCCAAGAGGCGCAGGCCTCGGGCATCCGCGAATACAACGCCAGTGGCGGTTTGCAGAACCTGGCGTTGACCCAAAGCCTGGATTTTCCTCTGGCGCAGCATTGGTCGCTGCTGACCAGTGCCAGCTGGATTCATCTCACGGGCTCAGCGGCGCAGAGCAGCATCGTTAAAGAAAAGGGCGACGCGAATCAGGGCGAAGCGCAAGTGGCGATCAGTTATAGATTCTGAAGGTGGCGGCGCTCTCGTAGCAGCAACTGTCTTCGGCTTCATTAATCATGAATGCAGGCCGAACATGGGTTTGAGGGTAAATGCGAGGGCCGGTCCAGGGTGCAGGTCATTAGAAAACCTGTAGCAGCAACCGGTCGACGCTCGATTGCTCGCCAAGCGTTATCAGGCGTGAAACCGAACCCAAACACTCACCACCACCGTCGCCGCCATCAGCCACGCGACGGCTGCAACGGCCAACGACAACTCCAGGCGCAAACGATCGACCATCACATACAAGGTGGCCAGATAAATGAAGTAGGGAATGATCGACCACATGCCGAACACGATGGTGGTCTTCAGGTCGTCCACTGAGCGACCTTTGCCGACGATGTAGTGGGCGATCAGCGCAAAGGTCGGAAACAGTGGCACCAGCCCTGCGATGTAATAGTTTTTGGTTTTCGCCAGTGCCGCCAGAATAAGCACCACGGCGGCGCCCAATGTCGCCTTCAACAATAAATCCACAGTGTTCTCGCAGGTGTAGGGTTAGTGGCTCAAGCCGTATTTCTTGACCTTGTCGAACAACGTGGTCTTGGCCATGCCCAGTTCCAGGCTGGCCTGGGTCAGGTTGCCGCCGCTACGCTGCAAGGCATCGTTGAGCAGGTTACGCTCGAAGGCCTCGACCGCCTCGGCAAAACCCAGGCCTTGACTGACGCTGCCGCCGGATTTTTTGAACGCCGGCAGGCCGAGGGCAAAACGTTCGGCAACGTTACGTAACTCACGCACGTTGCCCGGCCAGTCATGACTCATCAGGTTCGACAGGGTCTGGTTGTCCAGCTCTGGCGCAGTGCGGTCAAAGCGCAGGGACGATTGCTGCAGGAAGTGTTCGAACAGTTGCAGGATGTCTTCACGGCGTTCGCGCAGCGGCGGCAGTTCCAGGGTCACCACGTTCAAGCGGTAATACAGGTCGCTGCGAAACTGGCTGGCCTTGCTCAATTCATCCAGATCTGACTTGGTCGCGGCAATCACCCGGCAGTCGACGGCGACGCTCTGGTTCGAGCCGAGACGTTCCAGGGTGCGCTCCTGCAATACCCGCAGCAGTTTGATCTGCAGGTTCAGCGGCATGCTTTCCACTTCGTCGAGAAACAGCGTGCCTTCGTGGGCATGTTCGATTTTACCGATCCGCCGTTTGCCGGCGCCGGTGAAGGCGTTGGCTTCGTGGCCGAAGATTTCGCTTTCGAACAGGTTCTCCGGCAGGCCGCCGCAGTTCAGCGCAACAAACTGCCGGGACTGACGGCGACTGAAGTCATGCAGGCAGCGCGCGACCAGTTCCTTGCCAGTGCCGGTCTCGCCTTCGATCAGCACATTGGCCGAGGTGTCGGCAACGTTGGCGATCAGCTCGCGCAGATTTTGCATGGCCGGCGAACGCCCGATGATCCGGCCTTCCAGTGAGTCGCGTTCGGCCAGCTGTCGACGCAGTGACCAGACTTCCCGAGCCAGGCTGCGCTGTTCCAGCGCACGCCGGGCCACGTCCACCAGACGCTCAGGGGAGAAGGGTTTCTCCATGAAGTCATAGGCGCCTTTTTGCATCGCGCCGACCGCCATGGAGATATCGCCATGGCCGGTGATCAGCACGACCGGCAGGCTGCGATCGCGGGCCTTGAGGCGGGTCAGCAGTTCCAGGCCATCGATGCCTGGCAGGCGAATATCGCTGATGACGATCCCGGCGAAATTGTCGCCGACTTGCGCCAGGGCTTCCTCGGCACTGCCGACGCCAATGCAGGGAATATCTTCCAGGGTCAGGGCTTGCTGGCAGCCGAGCAGGACATGGGGGTCGTCTTCGACGATCAGCACGGTAAGGTCGGTGTTCATAGCGGCTCGGCTTGAGTAGGGCTTACCAACGGTAAACTGAGGACGAAGGCGGTACCACCGCTGGCCGGGTGTTCGACGCCCAGATTGCCGCCAGTGGCAGCGGCCAGGCTCGCCGACAGGGTCAGGCCGAGACCCAGTCCCTGTTCGCCAGGTTTGGTGGTGAAGAAAGGTTCGAACAAATGCTTGCGCGTCTCGGCGTCGATACCGTGGCCGTTATCGCGTACCCGCAGACGGTATTTGCCGTCGACGGTTTCACCTTCCAGCCATAATTCGGGCAACGGCTGCGCCTGCATGGCGTCCAGGGCGTTGCCGATCAGGTTGACCAGAATCTGTTCCAGACGGGTTTGATCGATTTGCACCTGTACATCGCTGAAACAGCGGTGCAGTTGCAGCTCGCTGTTTTCCAGGCGGCTGCCCAGTAACTGCAAGGCCGCGTCGACGGCTTTACCGAGGCTGGCCTGGCCCTGGTCATCGCCGCGACGGGCGAAGGAGCGCAAGCTCGCGGTGATGCGGCCCATGCGGTCGATCAGCTCGTTGATGGTTTTGAGGTTGGCACTGGCAGTGTCCAGCGCACCGCGCTCCAGGAAGCGCACGGTATTGCCCGAGAGGGTGCGCAGGGCTGCCAGCGGCTGGTTCAACTCGTGGGCGATGCTGGTGGACATCTGGCCGATGGCTGCCAGCTTTCCGGCTTGCACCAGTTCATCCTGGGCGCGACGCAAGGTTTCTTCGGCTTGTCGCCGTTCGCGTATCTGGCCCTTGAGGCGTTCGTTGCTGGCACGCAGGTCGGCCGTGCGTTCGGCGATCTTGCGCTCCAGCTGGTTGTTGGCTTCCTGCAAGGCTTCACGGGCAGCGAGGCGGGTGGCGATGACCTTGCGTCGTTCGTTCCAGGCAATCAGCAAAAACGCTAACAGGGCAAATGCCACGGCCACCAGAATCCCCTGGTTGATGGCTTCGCGTCGCAGGTCTTGCAGGGGCGTCAGCAGGGTGAAGTTCCACGGCGTATCGCTCAACGGACGAGTCTGCGACAGGTAGCTGATGTCCTTTTCATCCGACTCCAGTTCGGTGTTGGCGGGGAAAGTCAGTTTTTCCACGCCTTCGGCCAGGCGTTCGCGGGCCAGCGGTTGCAGTTCGTTGAGCGGGAACCAGTAATACTGCAGGCTGCGCGCCAGGCGTTCCTTGGTTTCATCACTGAGAGGGCGGACTGCCCTGAGCCGTCGCGCCGGGTCGCTGGAGAGGATGATGATGCCGTTTTCATCACTGACGAAGGCTTCCAGGCGCGCCCGCTGCCAGCGCTCCTCCATAGCTTCCAGGCGCACTTTGACCACCGCGACACCGATGATCTTGCCTTGCCGTTCCAGGCCGTGGGCCAGGTAGTAGCCGGGTTCGCCGTTGGTGCTGCCGATGCCGTAGAAGCGTCCCGGCTGACCGCGCACGGCGTTCTGGAAGTAGGCGCGGAAGGACAGGTCTTCGCCCAGGTAACTGTCGACATCGCGCCAGTTACTGGTGGCCAGTACGCGGCCAGTGGTGTCCATCACGTAAATGGCCCGACTGCGGCTGCGCCGGTTCAGGCCTTCGAGGTAATCATTGACCATCTGCCGGTGTTCGGGGGATGGCTCGGCCAGCAGCAGTGAGACACTGGATTCGAGTTCCAGCAGGCTGGGCAGGTAGGTGTATTTGCTGATCTCGCTTTCGACGGCGCGGGCGTGCAGTTCCAACTGACGCTCGCCGTTCTCGCTGAGGGTGCGAATCCCGTAGTGCTCGCTGGTCCAGAAGCCGATGTAACCCAGACCGATCATCAACAGGATGACCAGCGGTGGCAGGAACAGCTGGCGAATCAGGCGGGGTTTCACGGCGAGTGATGGCGGCGCGGCGCGATAGAGAGTTGGGTCGCATTTCATCACAGATGCCTTGGGTCAACCAGATGTAGGAGCGAGCTTGCTCGCGATAGCCGCGTAGCGGCGGGGTATCAGTCACCCCGGTTATCGTTGGCGTTCATCGCGAGCAAGCTCGCTCCTACAGGGGGTCGCGTATGCCTCGAAGATCAGTGCTGCAGAATCTTCTCTAGGAAGTGCTGGGCGCGGTCGGAGCGGGCGTTGATGTCACCGAAGAACTCTTCTTTGCGGCAGTCTTCGATGATCTGGCCCTGGTCCATGAAGATCACCCGGTCCGCCACTTTACGGGCGAAGCCCATTTCGTGGGTCACGCACATCATGGTCATGCCTTCGTGAGCCAGTTGCACCATCACGTCGAGTACTTCGTTGACCATTTCCGGGTCGAGCGCCGAGGTCGGTTCGTCGAACAGCATGACGATCGGGTCCATCGCCAGCGCACGGGCAATCGCCACACGCTGTTGCTGACCACCGGAGAGTTGGCCCGGGTGCTTGTGGGCGTGGGCGGAGAGGCCGACGCGCTCAAGCAGTTGCAGGCCTTTTTTGGTGGCTTCTTCCTTGCTGCGACCCAACACCTTGATCTGTGCGATGGTCAGGTTTTCGGTGATAGTCAGGTGCGGGAACAGTTCGAAATGCTGGAACACCATGCCAACGCGCGAGCGCAGTTTCGGCAGGTCGGTCTTCGGGTCGGCGATGGACGTGCCATCGACCACCACATCGCCTTTCTGGAACGGCTCCAAGGCATTGACGCATTTGATCAGGGTGGATTTGCCGGAGCCGGACGGCCCGCACACCACGATCACTTCGCCTTTTTTGACCTCGGTGCTGCAGTCAGTCAGTACCTGGAAGTCGCCATACCACTTGTTGACGTTCTTGATAGAGATCATACGGCAAACCTTTTTTGTAGACGCTTGACCAGCTGCGAGGCGGCAAAGCTGATTATAAAATACACCAGACCTGCGAAGACCAGGAACTCATTGGAGCGGCCGATGATGTCGCCACTGGCGCGCGAAGCATTGAGGAAATCCACCAGACCGACCGCGTAGACCAGCGAGGTGTCCTGAAACAGGATGATGCTCTGTTGCAGCAGCAGCGGGGTCATCTTGCGGAACGCTTGCGGCAGAATGATCAAACGCATCATCTGGCCATACGTCATGCCCAAGGCTTGGGCAGCGCCCATCTGGCCCTTGGGAATCGACTGCACGCCAGCCCGGACGATTTCGCAGAAGTAGGCCGCTTCGAACATCATGAAGGCCACGATGCACGAGGCGAATGCGCCGATCGGGGTGTCTTCACCGGTGATCCAGCGCAGTACGAACGGCACCGCCAGGTAGAACCAGGTGATGACCAGCAGCAGCGGGATCGAGCGGAAGTAGTTAACGTAGGCGCCGGCAATGTTCGACAGCAGTTTACTGTGGGACAGGCGCATCAGCGCCAGGATTGTGCCGAGGATGATCCCGCCGCTGACGCCCAGGGCCATCAGCTTGAGGGTCATCACCATGCCGTTCCACAGGCCCGGTGTGGCCTGTACGATTCCACTGAAGTCCATTATTTACCCCCCACGGAAATCAGGCCGGGCACAGCGACTTTCTTCTCGACCATGCGCATCAGCAGCATCAGGCTCATGTTCAGCGTGAAGTAGATCAGGGTCGCCAGGGTGAAGGCTTCGAACAGGTTGGCGGAGAACTCGGCGGTCTGTTTGGTCTGCGCGAGCAGCTCCATCAGTCCGATCAGCGAGGCCACGGACGTGTTCTTGAAGACGTTGAGAAATTCCGAGGTGAGCGGCGGAATGATGATCCGGTAGGCCTGGGGCAGCAGCACATTCCAGTAGACCTGTGGCAGCTTGAAACCCATGGCACGGGCGGCTGATTCCTGGCCACGCGGCAGCGCCTGGATACCGGTACGCACTTGTTCGCAAACGCGAGCAGTGGTGAACAGGCCCAGGCAGACGACGACGCTGAGGAAGGCGGAGGTGGTCGGGTTCAGGTCCTGCTTGTACCAGTCCTGCAGGTTTTGCGGCAGTAGATCCGGTACCAGGAAGTACCAGATAAACAGCTGAACCAGCAGCGGCACGTTACGGAAGAGTTCCACGTAGCAGGTCGCGATGCCCGACACGACACGATTCGGTACGGTGCGCATGACGCCCAGAATCGAGCCCAGCAGCAGGGCGATGATCCAGGCCACGATGGCGATGGCGATGGTCCAGCCCAAACCGGTGAGGTACCAGTCGAGATAGGTCTCGCTGCCCACGCCAGTGGACTTGAAGAACACGCCCCAGTCCCAGTTGTAATTCATTAGGGTCTCCCCTCGGATTCGATCGATGTACAAGTGCCCGCCAGGGGAAGATCCATTCCCGCCCGACCTTGACGGTCAGGCACACACGAGCGGCTCGACAATCACCGGTTCGAGTGTTTCCAAAAATGCCAGCAGGGAGTGACAACCCCCTGAAAGGGCAGTGGCCCTCTCAGGAGATAAGGTTAGTCAGAAATCAGGATTTCTTTTCGTCAGCCGCTTTGTCGGTCGGATTGGCGATCAGGGTCTTGAGCTCTTCGCTCATCGGGAACATCAGGTTCAGGTTCTTCGGCGGGATTGGCTGCATGAACCACTTTTCGTAGATCTTATTGATTTCGCCGGACTTGTAGGTCGCAACGATGGCGTCGTCGACAGCTTTCTTGAATGGCGCGTCGCCCTTGCGGACCATGCAGCCGTAGACTTCAAAGGACTGTGGAGTACCGGTCACGACCCAGTCGGTCGGCTTCTTGGCCTTGGCCATTTCACCTGCCAGCAAGGCGTCGTCCATCATGAAAGCAACGGCACGGCCCGTTTCCAGCATCTGGAAGGACTCGCCGTGGTCTTTGGCGGAGATAACGTTCATACCCA
Source organism: Pseudomonas sp. GW821-FHT01E05 (assembly GCF_059422425.1). Lineage (NCBI taxonomy): Bacteria > Pseudomonadati > Pseudomonadota > Gammaproteobacteria > Pseudomonadales > Pseudomonadaceae > Pseudomonas > Pseudomonas sp. GW821-FHT01E05. The sequence goes on along the minus strand of NZ_JBWKWW010000016.1, from coordinate 4,018 downwards.
TCTGCTTGTCGGCGTTCATCGACTTGAGGATACGCTCGGACGTGGTGCCAGCGGTGGTCACGACGTTCTTGCCTTTGAGGTCGGGGAAGTCTTTGTACGGCGAGTCTTTTTTCACCAGCAGCTTGGTACCGATTTCGAAGATGCCGACGGAGAAGTCAACTTGCTGCTGACGTTCGAGGTTGTTGGTGGTGGAGCCGCATTCCACGTCCACGGTGCCGTTCTGCACCAGCGGGATACGGGTTTGCGAGGTGACCAGGTTGTACTTGACGTTGAGGTTCGGCATGTCCAGGTCTTTTTTGATGGCTTCGACGATTTTCAGCTGAATATCGTGGGAGTAGCCGACCGGTTTGCCGGAAGCGTCTGCGATGTAGGAAAACGGAATGGAAGCGTCGCGATGTCCAAGGGTGATGGTGCCGGATTCTTTGATTTTCTTCAGTGTGCCGGTGAGTTCGGCTGCGAAAACTGGAGTGCTAATCAGAGCAACAGCGATAGCTGCGCCCAGAAGATGGGGAACGATACGCATCAAATTTTCCTCGACATTGTTTTTTTTATGAAGCCAGTTCATCGGCCTTTCTGTACTGCAAATACCTTGAGGGCTTCTGAAGTGTGGGCACATCAGGCATTCGTCCAAGAGTGTAGAGCATGACTCGTGCCAGACTGGTTTTAATTAGTCAAGCTGTTGATTTTAAAGATTATTATTTATTTAAGACGATGATTTTCCGGATGAAAAATCCGGCAAACCGAATCAGGCCATAAGGCGCGTTCGGAAAACCGAATGATTGATTGGCCTGTTTTTGATCGTTCCCACGCTCAGCGTGGTAACGCATCCAGTGACGCTCTGCGTCACAAGAACGGACGCGGAGCGTCCGGTCAGGCATTCCCACTCAGAGCGTGGGAACGATCTTAAAGCGGCTATGAGAACGCCCCTGAACCTTTCGGTTCAGGGGCGTTTTGATCGTTCCCACGCTCAGCGTGGTAACGCATCCAGTGACGCTCTGCGTCACAAGAGCGGACGCGGAGCGTCCGGTCAGGCATTCCCACGCAGAGCGTGGGAATGATTTTATAGCGGCTATGAAAAGCGATCAGGCCGCTTCGATTTTGCTGCGGTTCTGTTTGACCTTGTCCAGATACTGCTGCAATTGCTGCTGCTCTGCCTTGGTGGTGAACAGCCCCAGCTTGCTGCGGCGCCAAAGAATGTCCTGAGCGCTCACGGCCCATTCTTCGCTGCACAGGTAATCGACTTCGCGAGAGTAGAGGCCGCCACCGATGTGTTCACCCATGTCGCTCATACTCTTCGCGCCTTCCAGCAATCGCCAGGTGCGGCTGCCGTAGGCGGTGGCCCAGCGGCGGGAAATTTCAATCGGCAGCCAGTCGTACTGGTCGCGGATCAACGAGCTCAGCGCCTGCGGTGTGGTCATGTCCTCGCCGCCCGGCAGGGGGGCATGGGCGGTCCAGTCTGGCTTGATGTCTTTGAAATACGGTGCCAGTTGGGCCATCGCCGACTCGGCCAGTTTGCGGTAGGTGGTCAGCTTGCCGCCGAACACCGACAACAGCGGCGCTTGTTCAGTACTGCCCGACAGCGCCAGGGTGTAGTCGCGGGTGACGGCCGAGGGGTTGTCGGATTCGTCGTTGCACAGCGGACGAACGCCGGAATAGCTGTGCAGGATGTCGTCGCGGCTGACTTGCCTCTTGAAGTGGGCGTTGACCACTTTGAGCAGGTAGTCGGTTTCACCTTCGGTGATCGCCACTTTGGCCGGATCACCTGTGTATTCGCGGTCGGTGGTGCCAATCAGAGTGAAGTGGTTGAGGTATGGAATGGTGAAGACGATGCGCTGATCTTCGTTTTGCAGAATGTGCGCGTGTTCGCCTTCATACAGCTTTGGTACGATCAGGTGGCTGCCCTGGATCAAGCGAATTCCGTACGGCGATTCCATCTTCAGGTCATCGCGGATGAACTTGGCGACCCACGGGCCGGCGGCGTTTACCAGCGCCTTGGCGCGGATCGAGAACAGGCTGCCATCGGCGCGTTCCAGCTGCAGGTGCCACAGGCTTTCGCTGCGACGGGCGCTGACACAGCGAGTCCGGGTGTAAACGTGGGCGCCTTTTTCGCGGGCGGCCATGGCATTCAGGACGACCAGGCGGGCGTCATCGACCCAGCAATCGGAGTATTCGAAGCCTTTGGTGATTTCGCTTTTCAGCGGGCTATCAGGGCCAAACTTCAGGCTTTTGGAACCGGCGAGTTTTTCCCGCTTGCCCAGGTGGTCATAAAGGAACAGGCCGGCACGGATCATCCAGGCTGGACGCAGATGCGGGCGGTGCGGCAATACGAAACGCATCTGCTTGACGATGTGCGGGGCCTTGGCCAGCAGCACTTCGCGCTCGGCCAGGGCTTCGCGCACCAGGCGGAATTCGTAATGTTCGAGGTAGCGCAGGCCGCCGTGAATCAGCTTGCTGCTGGCGGACGAAGTGTGGCTGGCCAGGTCGTCCTTTTCGCAAAGGAACACCGACAGATCGCGACCGGCGGCATCAGCTGCAATCCCCACGCCGTTAATTCCACCGCCGATGACGGCGATATCGTAGACATCGGCAAGAGGAGGCATGGGCAAGGTAGAAGTGGGCATCGGCTGGCCTCAGGGGTCTCTTGGTATTTGAATTCGAACATTTGTGTTCGCTTTCGAAAATGGTAGCGCATAAACACAGGCGCAGCCAGCCAGCTTCGATTGAAAATACTGATCGAAGGACGCCAAAAGGAAAATTTTCGAACATTTAGACCAGGGAGGGGCGCGCGAGCGGTCTATGTGGCGTGGGAGCTTGCTCGCCACAATTGACCGCGCTCCGCTGTAGGTCCTGCCGCAGGCTGCGATGTTTTTCGGGCCAGCACCGCACGTCCTGCACCCGCCTCGGAAATCCCGCCACGTCAACGCCTTGCACGGCCCGGAGGATGAAGCTTATAGTCCGCCGGTCGCCCATATGGCGACCGGGTTTGGCGACCCAGAGGATGATATGCAAAAGCTCTCTGCTTGCTTGCAGGCGTTTTTGCACCCGCAAGGCTGCTTTATGGCGGCTGTGCGCGGGAGACTTTCGGGTCTGCCGGTTACCATCCCCGGTTCGCCAACCTGCGTACAGCTGCCACCCTTTCGTTTGGCGACGATTGAGCGGTAGCTCTCTTCAATTCTGGATGGAGTTTTACCCATGAATCGATACATGCCAATCACCGGAGTCGACAACGACTTCCACGCCCTATTGATCGACACCGAAGCGCCCCTCGACGTGCTGCACGAAACCGCTGACTACCGCATCCGCGCCGTGACCCAACTCCTGGAAAACCTCGCCATGCGCGAAGAGATCCACTCCGACACCGTGGTCCTGCACGACTTCGCCCGAGTCCTCGCTATCCCGCTACGCGACGGCTGCGATCTGCTGGACGTCATCGGACGGCGACTACGGGCGCAGATGGCACCATAAACAAAACGGGCAACCTCAGAGGCGCCCGTTTTTTGATTACTGGGTGTCAGGTCTGCCAATAATCGTTCCCACGCTCTGCGTGGGAATGCAGCCCGTGACGCTCTGCGTCACTGCCGAAGCGGACGCGGAGCGTCCAGTGAGGCATTCCCACGCAGAGCGTGGGAACGATCTACTCCTTGGCCCGGGTCCTCGCTATCCCGCTACGCGACGGCTGCGATCTGATGGACGTCATCGGACGGCGACTACGGGCGCAGATGGCACCATAAACAAAACGGGCAACCTCAGAGGCGCCCGTTTTTTGATTACTGGGGGTCAGATCTGCCAATGATCGTTCCCACGCGCCGCAAAGGAATGCAGCCCGTGACGCTCTGCGTCACTGCCAACGCGGACGCGGAGCGTCCAGTGAGGCATTCCCACGCAGAGCGTGGGAACGATCGACTCCTTCGCCCGGGTCCTCGCTATCCCGCTGCGCGACGGCTGCGATTTAATGGACGTCATCGGACGGCGATTGCGGGCGCAGATGGCACCATAAACAAAACGGGCAACCTCAGAG